>JAJDBU010000041.1 GCA_029261195.1 Nitrospirota bacterium
GTCATTAAAGCCCCTGCAGGTCTTTCTTCGGGGCTTTCGGCGATGGATTTTACTCTGAGGTAAAAACAACAGATTCTTTCATCGAAAAACCTGTCAAGAACTTTTTTGCTTTATTTCTGATCGAAGGGGTGAGTAGTTACGGTCAGAGAAGGATAATATGGTTCAAAAAAGAGATCAGGAACAAGTTGAAAGCCGACGAAATAACTCCCGATCTCTTTTAAAATTTCCTGACTCGCCGATTTTAGAAAGGTAGACTTCGGTTTGAATATTTATTTTCCTATTCTCCCATAGGAAGGGCACCATTAATCTCCCAATCACTTCTATCCCGATTAGCTTGTAAACCCCAAATGACAGAGCACCCGGAGTAAGCATGCAGCTCGCCAAAAAGTTTTTAAGTTTTCTCCTCAGCGTTTATCAAAACGGCTACATGATTCTCAGCATGATCAGCCGAGATATACAAGCACACTAATCGGATCCTTCCTGGGGGTTTTCTGGACTGTTATTCACCCTGAGAGTATGCCTGGGCCTATCACTGCATACTCAATCAACGATCCTAAAGGAACAATTTTATGTGGTACAAACACTCTTTACCAGGATGTAGCGATTGGGCGTTTTGAAAAAGGGGGAGTGATCTTTGTAACGTTTAGCCAGAAAATCAAGATCAATCCAGGAGATTATTTCCTTTCCGTCGGAGTTGCCGACTATGAAGAAGGAGAGTATGTGGTATATAATCCTCGGTTTGATTATATGGTGATTCAGGTTATAGCTGATCGACTCCGCGTTGTTTTGTTCGATCCTGAATCGGTGATTGAGTGGACACGGCTATAAATAACTATTGAAACTGAAGATGTTAAATGAAGGACAAAAAGATTGAGGATCAATTATTTGATGACCGTGGAGGTGGATTGGTGAACCTTGCTTTGTTTGCACGCGCGTGTAAGCTACCCGATTCCAAGCTCGTCGTTATTTTAGGAGAAGAGAGTTTTCATCAAATTCACGGAGGTACTGCAACCAATGTCCCAGAACAAAAGAATAAAAATGGAAAACTTGGATTCTGTTCCGATTGAGATCGAAAATGTAGGAGAAAATGGCATTCGTATTCGTTGGAGTGACGGTCACGAGGGACTCTATCCTCACGCCTATCTTCGGGAAGGATGCCAATGCGCCTCTTGTGTCGATGAATGGAGTGGTAAAAAACTCATTTCACCCGATAAGATTCCGGCAGATATTGCCCCGACACAAATCAAGGCTGTTGGTCGTTATGCCGTTTCGATCCATTGGAGCGATGGTCACGATACAGGGATTTATCCCTTTGATTACATCAGGAGTATTTGCCCTTGCCTCAATTGTAAAAACAGTGGTAATTGAGCTTCACTCTCCTGCTTAAATGCTGTGAAAATTCGTCAGATGCAGCCAGTCTAGATTGCATTGACTCTAGGCTAAAAAAAGGCTTACGATAATCCTGTAACAGGCTTGAAAGTGGGAGGATAAAGAGATGGAGAGAAAAATAAAACTTTACTTAGCGGTTGTTTTGGCGGTCATTTTTATCGGGATTGCAGCTAAGGTTTCATCGACCTTGGCTTGCTCCAGTCTGCCCTCGGGCAAACACTTAGGCCTTGTGATGAAGGTCGATCCGGAGATGGGGACCTTCACTTTAATTGATGCGGAAACGAGAAAACCGATTCGTTTTTCCGCCAGCACTGAACTGCTGAAGATGATTCAGAGGGATGATACGATTATCATGAGCTATGAAAATGAAAACGGACACCTCATTGCGAAAGAAATCGTGATTCAAGCCGTCAAAATGGGCGCACTCTAGATCCAGAGCATTTTGCTTAATCGCTCAAGCTCTGATCGTCAAGATTGATGACCCCGTCCTTAATCCCCTTGATTGCTGCTTTTGTTCGGTCATCGACTTCCATTTTCGCAAAGATAGCGCGGAGATGGTTTTTGATCGTTTTTTCACTCAGGTCCAAGTCATTTGCAATCTCCTTATTTGTTTTCCCGCTTGCGAGTCGCTGCAAGACATCCAGTTCCCGGACACTCAAATGATAGTGATTGAGTCCTGATTTCTTTTTTTTCGGTGGAGGCGTGCGAGTCAGTTCCCCTAGAATTTTTTTGGCGATGTGGGGATGGATGATGGATTCGCCTTTGTTGATGGCACGGATGGCTTTGATGATTTCCGAGGAATCAGAATCTTTTAGAAGGTAACCGTTGACGCCGGCCCGGACGAGTTCAAAGATAGTTTCGTCGTCATCGTGCATGGTGAGGGCGACGATGCTGATCTTCGGCAAGGCCGCCTTGATTGCTGCTGTTGCCTCTATGCCGGTCATCACCGGCATAGATTGATCCATCAGAATCACATCGGGCGAGAGGGACTTTGCCATTGAAACGGCTTCCAGTCCATTCCTTGCCTCACCAACCAGGTGGATGTCCGCTTTTGTCTTGAGAATGGCTGCGAGTCCTTCCCGTACAACGCGATGATCATCTGCAATCAAAACCTTGACTTTTTTCATGCGCCACTCTGTTTAAGAACGTGGAATCTGACCCGGGAGTGGAATGCGAATGGAGACCTGTGTACCTCTCCCCAAGTGACTTGATATCGTCGCCTTTCCGTCTAAAAGGCGCGCCCGCTCCGAAATGGTATTGAGACCGAAGGAGCTTTGTTTCTCCGGTTGGTCGGCCACTTCCCTTTTGTTAAAACCAATGCCATTGTCGACGATTGAGGCAGATAAGGACAGCTTTTCAATGTTGACATCCACTTTTATCTGCGAGGCCTCTGCATGTTTTTGAACATTGGCCAGGGCCTCCTGAATAATACGAAAGACAAAGATCTTTGCCTCCGAAGGCAGCTTATCCTCGTTACCCGATGTTCGTAAGACGGTCTTAATCTGATACTGTTTTTCATAGCTTTTTACATAGTTAGACAAGGCTTCGCAGAGTCCGCTTTGGTCGAGGTGGATAGGGCGCAGATTGAAGACAACCTCCCGTGCCTCGGCGATGCCGTCTTTCAGCAAGCGTTTCACGTCTTTGATTGCGGTTAGGGCGTTCTCTGTTTTTTTTTCAATTTGATCGGTGCAGTAGTCAATATGGTAGTTCAGTCCAACCAGGGTCTGGATGAGGCCGTCGTGGATATCACAGGCAATTCGGGTCCGCTCTTCCGCAATCGTCAACTCAACCTCCTTCACATACAAGCGGTAAAGCGACTGATATTCCAGTAGATGCTGCTCGATTTTTTCTTTGCTCTGTACCCGTTCTTCTATCAGTTGCCACATGAATTTGGCCGAAGGTCCGCCAATGATTGCCATGCCCGGGGGTAATGCGCTGTGGAGCAGGGCTTCGACCGAGGGGTTTCCGGTGACATCAATCACAAGGTCCACCTCTTTTGATCGAAGCAAGCGCTTGAAATCCTGCGCGACTGGAATACGAAGTTTTTTCGCAAGCCGGATACCGGGGGCATCGCGATCAATGTCAGCCACCCCGATGACCTGAACCAGGGGATCGTTGTGAAGGATTTCGATCAAAGAGATGCCTCCCATACCGGCACCGATGATCACAACCTTCGTCAAGATGATTGAACCTTTTTAAAAACAAGGGTCGACAAAGATGGCAAGGTCAGGGAAAGCGAATACGGCCTGTTATGACAGGGAATCAGTTCGGCATTCAGTCCTCCAAAATTCCCTTTGCCCTCCCCTCCGTATTGCAGGGCATCGCTATTGAGGACCTCCTGCCAATACCCCCCCGAGGGCAGTCCGATCCGGTAGTCAAGGCGGGTGACGGGAGTAAAGTTAAAGAGAAAAATAAGCGTCGTGTCGGAGTGCTCTGATCTTCTTAAGAAGGACAGAACAGACTGCTGATGGTCGTGGCAATCGATCCATTCAAACCCTTGCGCATCAAAGTCGCCTTTGTAAAGCGCCTCTTCCGAACGATAAAAGCGGTTGAGGTCGCCGACCCAAAGTCGAAGTCCGTCGTGAGTCGGCTGGTCTAACAGGTGCCAATCAAGGCTTCGATCATGGTCCCACTCGCGTTTCTGGCCGAACTCCCCTCCCATAAAGAGGAGTTTCTTACCCGGATGTCCATAAAAATATCCGAAGAGGAGTTTGAGGTTGGCAAAGCGCTGTGCCTCATTCCCCGGCATTTTATTGATGAGCGAGCCTTTTCCATGTACCACTTCGTCGTGCGACAAGGGGAGCTGGAAATTCTCGGAAAAGGCGTAACAGATGCTGAAGGTAAGCTGATCATGGTGATGTTGTCTAAACACAGGGTCTTTAGTCAAATAAGACAGGGTGTCGTGCATCCAGCCCATATTCCACTTCATCCCGAAACCCAGGCCCCCTAAATAGGTTGGACGGGAAACCATCGGCCAGGAGGTCGATTCCTCCGCAATCGTCTGCACGTCGGGAAAGGCTTCATAGACGGCGCTGTTGAGTTGTTTCAGAAAGGCGATGGCCTCCAGGTCTTCCCGACCGCCATGCCGATTCGGCACCCACTCCCCTTCCTTCCGGGAATAGTCGAGGTAGAGCATCGAGGCCACGGCATCAATGCGAAGACCATCAACATGATACTTATCCAGCCAGAAAAGGGCATTGCTGATCAGGAAAGAAACAACCTCGTGCCGACCGTAATTAAAGAGGTAACTGCCCCAATCGGCATGGACCCTCTGCATTGGGTCCGCGTGTTCATAGAGGTGGGTGCCATCGAAATAGGCTAGGCCGTGCTCATCAGACGGGAAGTGAGAGGGCACCCAATCCAGGATAACCCCGATGCCGTTCTGGTGTAGCTTGTCGATCAGGCACATGAAGTCCTGTGGGGTTCCATAGCGGCTGCTCGGAGCAAAGTAGCCCGTCACCTGATAGCCCCAGGAGCCGTAGAAAGGGTGTTCCATCACCGGCATCAGCTCAACATGGGTGAAGGCCATCTCCTGAAGATAGGGGATGAGGCGGTCTGCAAGCTCCAGGTAGGAAAGCTTGCGGTTGTCCTCTTCAGGGATGCGTTGCCAGGAGCCGATATGTAACTCGTAGACTGACATCGGGGCATCAAGCGCATTGTGCTTATGACGTTCAGCCATCCAGTTTTGATCATTCCAGGTATAACTCAGATCGGTGACAATCGAGGCGGTTTCAGGGGCCGACTCCCACTTAAAAGCGAAGGGATCCCCTTTACTGGCGCTGTACTCATCGAAGCGAGAGACAATATGATATTTGTAAAGCGCCCCATTGCCTACATCTGGGCAGAACCCTTCCCAGACCCCTGAGCCATCTTCTCTTGGGTAAAGGGGGTGTTGGTCCTTTGTCCAGTCATTAAAATCACCAATCACCGAAACGGACTTGGCATTCGGTGCCCAGACACTGAAATAAGTGCCCTGACGTCCGTCTGAAACGACGCAGTGGGCACCCATCTTTTCATAGAGTCTTGCATGTGTCCCCTCCCTGAAATAAAAGAGGTCGTCTTTTGTCAAAAGTCCTTCACGAAGCATAGAAGCATTCCCTGGTTTTTAAAGGGTAGAACATTGCCACGCCTCACGATACGTCTTGTGAAGGTCTTTTGCAAACCACTCATTCTCATTCTAAATTTTAGTATCAAAAACACAGAAGCAGAATGTTGATCCTAAATCTTTTAAAACAAGAATGAATTTTTGTGAATTTTTTGGCGGGCTTAAAGCGGACTTAAAATGGAAGTGCGGCGTTTTAGTCCTTAATCTTGTGCAGACTCTACTTTCCTCGAAAATTTTTTGCGTAATATAAAGAGCCCAAGGAGACCTGAGCCCATCAACATAAAGGAGCCGGGTATAGGCACTACGGCTACGGACCTGTAGATCCAAGCCCCGCGACCCGCGAAGGTTGTACCTTTGGTCACAAAGGACCAAGTGCTCGCTGTGTCGGCATCGCCATCATCATTCGTCACCTGGGGAGAATAAGCATAGGATGAGAATCCAGGATTACTTGTGCGCACCCAACCGCTGACGGTAAGACGTGAATCGTCAACATCTGTAGGAAGGAAGCCAGAGAACACCGTAGAAGGAGTGCCTCCCGCATGGGAGGGCATCCAGGTTGAATCGCCTTGGTTTTTAAAGTCTGAAATAGCCGTTAAAGGCGTCGTCGCAAAATGATTGATTAGATGAAAAAGATCCTCTTGGGAAGCCCAAATTGCACCGGTCATATCGAGCCCGCGAATAAACCCGGTCAATTGTCCTTCGGGGGCAGTGGGTGAATTGTCCAGGGAGGTCGCTATGGCATTCCAGCTCAAACCACCAAAAGCAGTGGGCTGAAACCATTCCTTTGCTCCAATGGTGACCGTGGCAGCGGACGCATAAAATAATGCGGGCCCGTGGGTCATGAGGATTGCTAATAAGATCGCTCTCATATATTTCACTACTTTAGGCTCCTGTTCATGCGTAAAGGAAGATTTATCCCCGCAGTATGCAGCATAGACCCGACACTTTCAATATCGACGACATGGGAGAGGCTGCTAACCTTGTGGGCTATATTGCAAAGGCATATAATCAGAGCATGAAGCTCGGTCGTTTCGAGATCTTTCCGCTCACTGATGGTCAACTTAAACTTGATGGCGGTGCGATGTTCGGCGTCGTCCCCAAAACCCTTTGGGAAAAACACCACCCCGCAGATGATCGAAACCGAATAAGACTTGAGCTCGGCGTGCTTCTGATCAAAGCCCACGGCAAACACATCCTGGTTGACACCGGTATCGGCAACAAGGGTGATGCCAGGTTTAATGAAATATACGGGGTAGAACGATGCCCGACGATAGAACAATCACTCGCAAGCTGCGGCCTTTCTCCCGCCGATATCGGCTTAGTGATCAATACGCATTTCCATTTCGATCACGCCGGTGGCAATACGCGTCGGAACGCAAAGGGCAAAATTGAGGCGACCTTTCCAAAGTCCACCTATTTCATCCAGAAGGGGGAGTGGGAGGACGCAAGTCATCCGAACGAACGAACACGTGGAAGTTACCTGCTTGAAAATTATGAAGTCCTGCCGAATTTAGGGCGACTGGATTTGCTGGAAGGCGACTCCGAGATCCTCAAAGGCATCTCCGTCATTCATACGCCCGGTCACACAGCACACCATCAGGCCGTTTTTATCGAGTCAGAGGGCCAAAAGGCTATTTTTCTGGGAGATCTCATTCCGACCGTCAGCCACATTCCGCTTCCCTATGTCATGGCCTATGATCTTTTTCCACTCACAAGTATGGAGACCAAACGGATTATTTTGGAGCAGGCCGCCGAGGAGCACTGGCTGCTGATTTTTCAGCATGATCCGAAGATTCGTATGGGAAGGCTCAAAAAAAAGAATGGGCAGTTTTTGCTGGAGGAGGTTCGGGACAATGGATAAATCGCTTCATCAGACGACTCCAGAGTCACTGACCGGTCTTCGTCGCCGACTCCTCCTCGCCAAGATCGGTTTGGACGGGCATGATCGCGGCATCAAGATCGTCGCCAGGTCTCTCCGAGATGCCGGATTTGAGGTGATTTATCTCGGACTCCACAACAGCGCTGCCGAAATCGTCAGCGCCGCCATCCAGGAAGATGTCGCTGGCATCGGCATTTCAATCCACTCAGCAGCACACATGACTCTCTTTAAAGCAATCATGCAGGACTTAAAAAAAGAGGGAGCAGAGGACATTGCTGTTTTTGGCGGCGGTATCGTGCCCGAGCAGGACATCGAAGCCCTGAAAAAAATCGGGGTAAGGGAGATTTTTTCGCCGGGCACTTCGATGGATGAGATTGTATCTTTTGTGAAACTTTTGGTGAATTAAACAAAAAGGAGCTTGCCATGCGTCCTGTTTACATGATCAGTGGTGGGATTACAAAGTTTAAAAAAGCCAATCCAGAAATGGATTTTCGCTTCATGGTCAAAGCGGCCTTCGACGCAGCCCTGGAAGATCTGCCAAAACTCGACATGACAATGATCGACGGAAGTGTCGGGTCCTATTTTTCCGACCACTTCACCCGACAGTTGATGGCCGCGATCATGGTGCAGGATTATCTCGGCCTCTGCCCGAAACCTTCCCGAAGAGTCGAAGGAGGCGGAGCGACCGGCGGGCTTTGTTTTCAAAGCGCCTGGGAATCCATTGCCTCCGGCCGCATGGATGTCTGCCTCGCTTTCGGTTTTGAAACCATGTCACATGTAAATACCTGGAAGGGCAACGAGTTTATCGCTCTGGCCTCCGATACGAACTTTGACTATCCGGTTGGCGGCTTTTACACCGGCTACTACGCCATGATGGTACAACGCCACATGTATGAATTCGGGACGACTCCGGAACAGATGGCGATGGTTTCTGTGAAAAATCATGGTAATGCGCGCTACAACCCCTATGCGCAGCGTCCGGGTAAATTGAGCATCGCCGAAGTCCGTGCGTCCCAAATGGTATCGACACCACTAACCATGCTCGATATCTGCACCATGTCTGACGGGGCGGCTGTTGCCATTCTGGCCTCGGAAGAGAAGGCCGCAGCCCTCTGTGATCGCCCGGTTAAAGTGAGCGGTGTTGGCGCAGGGACTGACGCGATGCGCATGGCCGACCGCCCCCACGGGGAAGTCCTGCTACTGCCGCATGAAAAAAAAGAGGATTATGCAGACCTGCGCTATCCCGGCATTCATTCATTTAGGGGAGGGCGGATGGCGGCCAAGCTCGCCTATGAAATGGCTGGCATTACAAACCCGAAAACCGATCTTGATTTTATTGAACTACACGACGCCTATACCTCATCCGAAATCCAGACCTATGAAGATTTGGGTTTGTGTCGCTATGGTGAAGGAGGGAAATTTGTGGAATCGGGTGCGCCTTTTCTAAGCGGCATCGACTATGGCTTGGATATGGGCTTGCCCAGGCAGGGAGAAATCGCCGTCAATCCAAGCGGCGGACTGCTGGCTTGCGGGCATCCGGTCGGCGCGACCGGATTGATGCAGGCTGTGTTCGCCTTTTGGCAGCTTCAGGGACGCATTAATAAACATCTTGGAAACAAGCGTTTGCAAATCCCGGATGCTAAGCGAGGACTCATCCACAGCCATGCCGGAACCGGCACCTATATTACGGTGAGCATATTGGAGCGGGTATAAAGTCAAAGGAGAAATGATGCATCTGAAAGAAGAGCCGATCTGCCCGGGCATTTACCGGCATTATAAGGGACAGGATTACGAGGTCGTGGGTGTTGCCATTCACTCTGAGACCGAAGAAAAACATGTCGTCTACCGTGCGCTCTACGGTGACTACCGCCTTTTTGTACGCCCTAAATCCATGTTTGTGGAATGGGTGGAAAAAGGGGATTACAAAGGGCCCCGTTTTCGACTTGAAAAAGTATTTTAATGCTAAGACCGAAGCAACATGCGATGCATCCGCTGTCATCCAATCACAACCCTTGCCATAAAATAAATGGCCCCCGCCGTATGCAACGGGGAACACAAGCCGATGAGATTCAAGTGCTTTAGGAACGCTTGGGAAAGATTGAAAAAACCTGGAGAGAGCGGTAGACTCGTACAAGGTATGGAACGAACCCAAAGAAATAAAGTAATTCCGCTTAGGCTTTATCGCATAGAACGAAACGATTATCGGTCAGGTGTTCGAGAGGATAAAAACCGCAAGTGGAGGGAAAACCAATGATGCGAATAGTGCGTTTTGCAGTGCTTATGACCACCTGTTTACTCTACCCTGTACAAGTGGAAGAGGCGCGAAGCGACCAATATGGCCACGACGGCAACTTGATCGTCTGGATCAAAGCCAACAAAGCTAAATATGACCTGGGTGAGCCGATCACCATTAAATTTACGATCTCGAACTTTACCACTGTGCCCCTCATCGTCAATAAGCGTTTTCATCCCTCCGGAGATCTTCAATGGGATCTCTTTCATGAGGGTTTTGGTACGATCCGGACAAAGACCCTCCCTTTTGAGCCTTTGAAGGATACGGATTTCATTCGAATGGAAGTCAATGACGAGATTGACCACCTCCTGCCTAAGCTGCGAGAAATCTTTTCTACGCCCTTTAAAGCGGGACGCTACGCCTTACGGCTAACCTACACCAATAAAGAAAAACCAACTGGAAAAGATAAATCTCTGGAGGGGGAGACCTGGACCGGCTTAACCGTCACGAACCAGATCTGGATTGAGATCAAGACTTCCGAAAAGATCTAAGGGATATTCTAGATGAAAAGGCCTTCTCATGAAAAAACCGTCTCCGATTCTGAGTCGGAAATGGTCCAGCTTGTTTTGCCAAACGATACCAACCTGCTTGGAAATCTCTTGGGCGGTACCCTCATGCACTGGATTGACCTTGCCGGCGCAGTGGTCGCCAACCGCCATTGCCGTCAGGCGATTGTGACCGCATCTATGGATGGACTCGACTTTCTTGCCCCGATCCCGCTGGGCTCCCTCGTGATTTTACAGGGAAAACTCAAGCATGTGGGTTCCAGTTCTATGGAGGTGGGTGTTCAAGTGTATTCAGAAAACCCGCTTTCAGGAAAGCGGCGGCAGACCAGTACCGCAACCCTGTGTTATGTTGCCGTGGACAAACAAGGCAAGCCGCTTCCTGTGCCTCGTCTTCTTTTAACAAGTGATCAGGAAAAACGGGATTTTGAAGCAGCGATTCAAAGAAAGGAAGCGCGACTATTGAGACTTCAACAAAAATCACTGAGGCAAAAAACATCGAAAAGGGAGGCTGAATGACGACTGACCCTAGGGAAGCCAATCAGTTTTTTCTCGAAAAGTATGGCCTGTCAAGCGCCTCGCTTGACTCCACCCTCGGACGAGTTCTTGGGCGACAGATTGATTATGCCGATCTCTATTTTGAATATCAGGTGGGCGAATCTTTCAGCCTGGAAGAGGGCATCGTCAAAAAGGTTTCCAAGGACATTGCTCAAGGGGTCGGCGTTCGAGCAATCGCGGAAGAAAAAACGGGGTACGCCTATTCCGACGAAATCACCGTCTCACAGCTTCTCTCCGCAGCAAAGACCGCCCGTTATATCGCGGAAGCAGGGCAGGGTGCCGTACCTGTTCCCATTCATTCGGTGAGTGCGCCCAAGCACGACCTTTATGCCCTCAAAAAATCCCCCATTGACGTTCCCGCCGGAGAAAAGGTGGACCTCCTTCAACAGATCGACCGCCTGGCACGCGCCTACGATCCCCGCATTAAGAAGGTGATGGCCTCTTTTAACAGCTCATACAAGGTCATACTGATTGCCACTTCTCTTGGAAATGTCGTCGGTGACATCCTGCCTTTGATGCGCCTTAATGTGACATGTATCGCGGAAGAGGGCACTAACCGCCAAGTCGGTTCTTTCGGTGGAGGCGGGCGAAGCGCCTTTGATTTCTTTTTTGAGCCTTCCGATGTCAAGGGAAGGAAGGGAGAAAAACGCTTTGAATATTACACACGAGAGGCAGCACGACAGGCCATCCTGAACCTCTCTGCGATTGATGCCCCGGCTGGCACAATGGAAGTCGTACTCGGTCCCGGCTGGCCCGGCATCCTGCTACACGAAGCAATCGGTCATGGGCTTGAGGCTGATTTCAACCGAAAAAAGAGTTCTGCCTTCTCAGATCGACTTGGACAACGGGTCGCCTCTGATCTCTGCACGATCATTGACGACGGGACGATCCCCCATCGGCGAGGATCGATCAATTGCGACGACGAAGGCACAGCGACAAGCCGAACCGTCCTGATCGAAAAAGGGATACTAAAAAATTATCTACAGGATCGATTAAACGCCACCTTAATGAAGATGTCCCTGACAGGGAACGGTCGCAGGGAAAGTTACGCACACAACCCGATGCCTCGAATGACCAATACCTTTATGCTGGCGGGGGAATCCGACCCGGAAGAAATCATCCGGTCGATGAAACACGGACTGTATGCCGTCTCCTTCGGGGGAGGACAGGTTGATATTACCTCGGGCAAGTTCGTTTTTTCAGCCAGTGAGGCCTACATTGTTGAAAACGGAAAAATCGGAAAACCAGTCAAAGGGGCGACCCTGATTGGAAACGGCCCCGACGTTTTGAAAAAGGTGACGATGGTCGGCAATGATCTGGCCCTGGATGCCGGTGTCGGCACCTGCGGAAAAGACGGGCAGTCCGTTCCGGTCGGCGTCGGTCTTCCGACGACCAAGATCTCGGAAATGACGGTCGGCGGTACGGCACAGTAAATTAGAGAAGGACAAATATGCAGTTTCAGGTATCTCAGGCAAAGGCCCTCTTAAAAAAGGCGATGGAAAAGGGAGCAAGCGGAGGTGACATTCTTGTCGGAGAGGGAGAATCCTTTTCGGCACAGGTTCGCCTCAATACAGTTGAAAAAGTCAGTAATGCGAGTGGAAAGCGTCTTGGACTTCGTCTTTTTTTTGGAAAGCGTTCTGCAATCACTTCAACCTCCGATCTCTCTGAATCCTCGCTTAATCAGCTTTTAATCGACACTTGCGAACTGGCGATGATTGCAGAAGAAGACTTCTTTTGCGGACTGCCATCTCCAGAGGCCTACACAACTCGTTTTCCGGAACTGGATACCGTTGATACGGAGATCGACAAGCTATCGATCGAAGAAAAAATCTCGTTCGCAAGACGGGCGGAACAGGCCGCCCTGGCGGAAGATAAGCGTCTCAGTAATTCAGACGGCGCCGACTTTAGTAATGCCTACAGCGAGAAACTGTATGTGACCAGCAATGGTTTTGAGGGATTCTTTAAGGGTTCAAGCGCTTCTCTCTCGGTCGCCTCGATCGCCAAACTGGACGGGAAAATGCAGCGGGACTACTGGTACAGCGCCAAAAGAAAATTAAGTCAATTGGAATCGCCTGAGTCTGTCGGACGCACTGCGGCGAGGCGAACACTCCGGAGGATTGGAGCCAGAAAGGTTTCGACCGCTAAAGTGCCTGTCGTCTTTGAATCCGAGATCGCCGTCTCCTTACTGGGACATCTCGCATCGGCTATCTCGGGTTATGCCCTTTACAAGGGCGCCTCTTTTTTGCTGAACCAATTGGGCGAAAAGATCGCAACGAGCGATTTAACGATCTACGACGACCCGACCCTCCCTCTGGGCTTAGGTTCCAGACCTTTCGACGGGGAAGGATTGCCCTCTTGTAAAAAAACAATTGTCGAAAAGGGTATCTTAAAGAGCTACCTGCTTGATACCTACTCCGGGAAAAAACTCGGCCTCCCCTCGACTGGAAATGCGGTCCGCGGTACAGGCGGCCCGCCCTCGGTCGCTCCTTCAAACTTTCAAATGCTCCCCGGCAATGCCTCTCCTGAAGAGATTATTCGCTCCGTGCCCTCCGGGCTTTATGTGACGGAATTGATCGGTTTCGGGATCAACATGATTACAGGAGATTATTCCCGAGGGGCAAGCGGTATCTGGATCGAACAGGGTGAGCTGGCCTATCCGGTAGAAGAACTGACGATTGCAGGCAATCTAAAGGACATCTTCAATCAGATTGAGATAGTCGGAAACGACATCGACACGACCAAGGCAATCTCGGCCCCTACCCTGAAAATCGCCAAGATGATGGTTGCCGGTAATTAAGCCCATCACTTCTTATACGGCTTTATGGTCGCTTTAGATTGATCTTTTTTAACTTAATAGAGTAATATTTCCGCTATGTCTCAAACAGCTTACAAAGCAGCGGGTGTCGATGTCGCAGCGGGAAATCGCCTGGTTAATGGTATCAAACCCATCGTCCGATCCACCTTTCGCCCGGAGGTGCTCGGTGGTATTGGCGGATTTTCCGGTCTCTTCGCGCTTCGGGCCAATAAATACAAACAACCGGTTTTGGTCTCCGGTGCTGATGGTGTCGGTACAAAACTGAAGATTGCCCAACTCACCGGCCAACATAAGACGATTGGCATTGACCTGGTTGCCATGTGTGTTAATGATATCGTCGTTTCCGGGGCAGAGCCGCTCTTTTTTCTGGATTATTTTGCCACTGGAAAACTAGACCCGGAAAGAGCGCTCGCAGTAATTGAGGGCATTGCGACGGGATGTCGCCAGGCCGGTTGCGCCTTGATCGGCGGAGAAACAGCGGAAATGCCTTCTTTTTATTCTGAGGGTGAATATGATCTCGCCGGATTTGCCGTCGGAGTCGTCGAGAAAAGAAAGATCATTGATGGAAAAGCAATCAAACCAAAAGATGTTCTCATCGGACTGGCCGCTTCCGGCCTCCACAGCAACGCCTTTTCCCTCGTTAGGAAAATCCTTTTCGAACAGGAAGCCCTGCCGATTGATACCCGACTGCCCGGCCTTGACTTACCCCTTGGCGAAACCCTGCTGACACCAACCCGTATCTATAGCAAGGCAATCCTGAAAATATTGAAAGAAGTCAAAATCAAGGGAGCTGCCCATATTACAGGAGGTGGAATTACAGAAAACCTGCCAAGGATTTTGCCCGAGGGCTGCGCTGCCGAACTCGAAAGGGCAAGATGGCCGCATCCGCCCATCTTTTCAATTATCGAAAAACTAGGAAAAATTGACCCTGAAGAGATGTATGCCACCTTTAATATGGGAATCGGTATGATTCTTGTGATTTCCCCGCGCCACCTTGAGCGGGTCACTGCCATATTAAAACGGATCCGGCAGAAGGCCTATGTCATCGGTGAGATTGTTGAGGGTCGGCGAGAGGTACATTATGTTTGAGCAGGAGCAAACTTCATCACCGCTTATACTCGGCGTACTTGCTTCCGGGCGCGGAAGCAACCTACAGGCCATCATTGATGCCATAGAGGAAGGACGCCTTGAAGCGAAAATTGCCTTGGTCTTGAGCAATAAAGCCGACGCTTTTGCCCTTGTACGAGCAAAAAACCACTACATTTCAACAGTATTTGTTGACCCGAAACAATATGAGCGGCGGGAGGACTATGACGACGCCCTGCTAAAGACACTTCAGGCCCATCAGGTTCAAGTGGTTGTTCTGGCCGGTTACATGCGCCTCCTGACCGAGCACCTAGTGAAGCCCTTTCATAATCGCATGATTAATATTCATCCAAGCCTGCTCCCCGCATTTCCCGGTTTACATGCTCAGCGGCAAGCCATCGCTTACGGGGTAAAGTTAAGTGGCTGCACAGTGCATTTTGTCGATGAAAAAATGGATAACGGTCCAATTATCGCTCAGACGACTGTCCCTGTTTTAGACGGAGATACCGAAGAAGACCTTGCCGGGCGCATACTTGTGGAGGAACATCGCCTTCTACCCTCTGTCATTCAAAGAATCGCCGAAGGAAAATTAAGGATTGATGGCAGGCGAGTCCTTCACCTTGAGAAAACAAGATTCCCTTTAGAGATAAACAGATGATCTGTCCTATTTGCGGCACTCAACAGCGGACTTCAGCTCAATGTGTGCAATGTCATACCCCTATTTCCGGCACAAAAAAAACAGCCGAAGAAGAAAATGACCCACTAGGCATAGAGCTTTCCCTTGACGAATCCTTGAGTCCTATGCCCCCTGCTCCAAATGAAAGGCTCAAAGAAGCTGTTTCAGGCCTTTCTCAGAAGCCCGCCCCACCATCTCACTCATCCTATCCAGACAGCCTTCCTGCAGAAGAGCTCTTAATTCCGAAGCCTGCTGTTGATCCTCTTATTACAGCAAAAAAGGAAAGTACTGTTCTCATCGCCACAACTCAAAGGGTTGAAGGGAAGAGAATACGGCGCTACTTTGGACTGATTCATGCCACCGTCATTGTGAAGTTATCCCATAAATGGGCTGCATCCGATCAAGGGGCTTACCCAGTCCACTTTAAAAACGGGACAACGAATGCCCTGAATGCACTCAAAAAAGAAGCCACTGATATCGGAGCGAATGCGGTTGTGGCCACCACCCTCAATACCCATAGGATTGATTCAGAGGCCATTCTTTTATCCGCAGTCGGCACCGCCGTATTCCTTGAAGGTCCGAGGTAAAAGCTTTAAAAAAACGATTATGTAAAGAGTCTTCTGGTATATTATTTCGGTATATTTTATCGTTCAAGAGTCACTTTGACAAAGAATTAAGTAAAGTGATAGGTTTGATTTAAATCAGTGTTTTTAAAGACTTATTTGGTGTAATGATTATTCAAATGAAAGTTAAGGGGCTCATGTTTGATCCCTATAATAATGCCTACATTATTATTCTCAGGGGAGAGGAGGGGAACGAAGTCTTGCCTATATGGGTAGGTAAAACGGAGGCCAACTCAATTAGCCTCGCCCTTGAGGGTATATTTACTCCTCGACCCATGACCCACGACCTCATTAAGAATGTACTGGATGCCCTTGACGCAAAGATCATTAGCATTGTCATTACCGACCTCAGAGAAAATACTTATTTTTCAAAGACTCACCTATCCTATCATGATTCAGAGCTGACAATTGACTCAAGGCCAAGCGACGCTATTGCTTTGGCTTTAAGAGCGGATGCCCCTATTTTTGTTGCAGAGCATGTCATTCAAAAGCAAAGTTCTGAAGAACTTGATCGATGGCTTGAAAACTTAAAACCGGAAGATTTTGGAAAATATGATACCTAGAAAGACATGATGAATATTCCCTTAAACGTTGATGCCGTTATATCTGATCCTAATACAGACACACAGATTGTCATTCTAAAAGATAAACTCAATCTGGATATTCTTCCGATCTGGGTCGGCATGGCTGAGGGTAATACCATTCGCTTTGCCTTGGAGGGTATTTCTGCGCCACGGCCTCTTTCTCATGATCTACTCCAAGATTTGTTGGAGCAACTCAATGTCCAACTGGAAAAAGTGGTCATCTATGATATTAGTGAAAATACCTACTATGCTTCGCTTCATTTGATTCAAAATCGTCCCAAAAACCCGGATGAAGTATCCGATAAGGTGTTAGACGTTTCAGAAGAGCAAACCGTAGACGCCCGCCCCAGCGATGCAATTGCCATAGCCTTGAGAATGGGCATCCCTATTTATGCAACCGATGTCGTTCTTCAGAAAAAAGGTTCCGAAAACCTGGATCACTGGTTGGAAAAACTAAAACCAAAAGATTTTGGTCCCTATGACGCTTGATTTCTGAAGTCTATCTGCACTTTAATATTGACATCACAGAAAATTTGTATAGAATTGCTCTTTTACTTATAATCACAAAAGGATATAAATGAAAACCACCGCCTTTAAGAAAGCCGATATAGAGGAAAAATGGTTTGTTGTTGATGCAGAAGGAATCGTGCTAGGGAGAATGGCTACTCAGGTCGCCACGATTCTAAGGGGGAAACATAAACCCATATTCACACCAAACCAGGATCTCGGAGACCATGTTGTTGTCATTAATGCAGAAAAAGTGGTCTTAACCGGGAAGAAAGAAACACAAAAGACCTATTATCGACATACCGGTTATGTCGGAGGGATTAAGTCAACGACAGCTAAAAAACTACGTGAAGAAAAACCGGAGCGAATGGTCACTAAAGCCATTACGGGGATGTTGCCAAAAACAATCCTGGGAAGCGCAATGGCAAAAAAACTAAGAGTTTATGCCGGGGGAAATCATCCACACCGCGCACAAATGCCAGAAGTATTTCAACTAAGAAAGAAGGGTTAGTTATGTCTGCAACACGCTATCAGGCAACAGGTAAACGAAAGAATGCAATTGCGCGAATCTGGTTAGAACAGGGCGAGGGAAGTGTAATTATTAATGGTCGTTTGTCAGAGGAATACTTTCCTCGTGAGGCCTGGAAATACATCGTTCGGCAGCCATTTGTGGTAACTGAAACCATGGGAAAATATAACGTAGTTGCAAATATTCGAGGTGGGGGACTGACTGGACAGGCAGGTGCTTTAAGGAACGGTATTTCCAAGGCCCTTTTGCAGGTTGCACCACACTTGAGAGATAAGTTGAAAAAAGAGGGATTTTTGACTCGGGATGCCAGAAAAAAAGAACGGCGGAAATACGGACAAAAAGGGGCCAGAGCGAAGTTCCAATTTTCAAAAAGATAGAGAATATATTCAATTATTCTGTAATCTTAAAGGAAGGTCGCAAGACCTTCCTTTTTTTTTGTCTAACAACTCAATCACTATTTTCATTTAAGGAGAAGCATAACCGTGAAAGTCGGCATTATCGGAGCAACCGGATATACGGGAGGTGAGTTACTCCGACTCTTAGTCCAACATCCTAAAGTCGAAGTGACTTGTGTCACCTCGGAACAATCGGCTGGAGAATCTCTTATTACGCGTCAACCCTTTTTAAATAAACATTATGACCTCGTATTAGAAACGCTCGACCCGGAAAAAATTAAAAAAAAGGTAGATTTTGTTTTTGTCGCTCTATCCCATACCACAGCGATGAAACCCGTTTATCAATTTTTAAAAAATAAGATAAAAGTTGTTGATCTTTCAGCTGATTACCGATTGAAGTCTAAAACAATTTATCAACGTTGGTATGGAATAAAACATCTCTATCCTACTCTTTTACGAAAAAGTGTTTATGGACTTCCTGAACTATACAGAAAAAAAATTTCAACAGCTCACTTGATTGCAAATCCCGGCTGTTTTCCAACCGGTGCACTACTTCCAATGATCCCTTTCCTACAAAAGGGTCTTGTGGATGAGACACGTGAAATGATTATTGACGCAAAATCCGGGGCATCGGGTGCTGGACGCACACCCGGTATCAGAACACACTTTCCTGAAGCCAACGAAGGTATGATGGCTTATAATATCGGCACCCATCGACATCTCCCAGAGATTAATCAGGAAATAATAAAAACAGGAAAGATCAAAATAAAGACAATTTTTACGCCTTACCTCTTGCCGATTAACCGCGGTATATTGACAACAATTTATCTCCCTTTAAACAAAAAGCAATCAATAAAACAACTACAGTCTATCTTTGGAGTCTACAAGGACGAGCCTTTCATCAGGATTATTGCGGATGCTCCAAATCTTTCGCAAATCAAGGGAACGAATTATTGTGATATCGGCTTGTTTCTGGCCCCTTCAGGTCGAACAGCCATACTCATATCAGCAATCGACAATCTTGTGAAAGGCGCCGCAGGCCAGGCCATCCAAAATATGAATATCATGATGCGCTGGGAGGAAACACTCGGACTTTCAAATCCAGGACTCTTCCCTTAAATTATTTATAAAAAGGACTTTTGTTATGCAGCGAGATCTTAAATTTAATCAAATAGACGGAGGAATTACAGCCGTAGACGGATTTTTAGCCTCTGGAGTGGCCTCTGGTATCAAAAAAAAGGCACAGCTTGATCTCGCCATTATTTATGCTGATAAACCTTGTACAGTTGCAGGTCTCTTCACAAAAAACAGCTTTTGTGCCGCACCGCTTCTTCTAAACAAAAAACATCTTAAAAAAGGTAATGGAAGAGCAATTATCGTAAATAGCGGAAATGCAAATGCCTATACGGGAAAACAAGGGATGGCAGATGCAAAGGCAATGGCCGTCGAAACAGCTCTTATACTCAATATTCCAACTGAATCCGTTTATGTCGCTTCCACTGGTGTCATCAGTGAAGCCCTGCCAATAAAAAAAATACTTACCGCCCTTCCATCTCTCTCCTCTTCACTCTCAAAAGAAGGAGGGAAAAGAGCCGCTGAAGCCATCATAACAACGGATACATTTCTAAAAGAAACAGCCTTTGAAGGAAAGATTGGTCAACGAACTGTCCGTATTGGTGGTATCGCCAAAGGCTCTGGCATGATTCACCCCAATATGGCAACAATGCTTGCTTTTCTGACCAGTAATGTCGCTATGGATAAAGGACTCCTTCAAGAAGCACTGTCTGAAGCAGTAGATGCTTCTTTTCATCGCATCACGATAGATGGAGATACAAGCACGAATGACATGGTGCTTCTTTTTGCTAATGGAGAAAAAAAATACACAATAAAAACAAAGGGCCTTCTCTATCGTCGTTTTGTTGCACTTCTTAAAATAACCTGCCTTTCACTTGCAAAGATGTTAGTCAAAGATGGTGAAGGGGCAACAAAAATGGTGGAAATCAGTATTTCAGGTGCAAAAAATGATAAATCCGCGGATGCAATTGGCTTTTCTATCGCGAAATCACTTCTGGTTAAAACGGCTTTTTTTGGAGAGGATGCGAATTGGGGACGCATTGTTGCCGCCATCGGGAATTCAGGGATAAAGGTTTCTCCCAGTGAAATAGACCTTTATTTTGGACCAATCCAACTGGTTAGTAAGGGCGTTTATCTAGGAAAAGCTGTTGAAAAAGAGGTTACAGCTTATTTGAAAAATAAAGAACTTCTTTTAAGGCTTTCTCTTCAATCCGGTTTAGGCAAAGCCTTAATTTGGACAACTGATTTAAGTCTGGATTATGTAAAAATTAATGCGCTTTACAGGACTTGAATAGTTTAATTATTAATTTTCTAATTAGGGCTTGCTGAAAAAACGATAAGTTTTTGATTTTAAAAGGTTTTAATATGTAGTATCCTGCTCCAAGTGCAAGGAAAAAGACCTTTAGCCCCTAAAAAGCGTGCACCAGGAGCGTCCATGTATCGAAAAAGTAACCCGAATCAGCTGTCCTTTGAGAATTTTCATCTGCCCTTCGGGGGGAAACTTCGGAGTGATAA
>JAJDBU010000042.1 GCA_029261195.1 Nitrospirota bacterium
ATCATGCTCACATTCATGGTGATGAACCTTGAGAAGAGGCTGACAAGAGCGCTTTATTTTTGTCTTCATATTCATTTTAGGCTGTTGAACCTGCTCATGAAGACGGTTTCTCAGCTTATAGGACAAAAGATGCCGCTTATGAGCTTGCGAGTGATATGAGTGAAGGATCAGATCAGAAAAACGTGAGAAATTTTTCTCACGAAATCGCTGTGCTCCTTCTGAGGGGTAAGCGGGCTGACTTTTTCAGCAAGCCCTATCTAGATTTCATCAATGGATGAGTCGCGGCGGGTGCCGCTGAGTTTGGCAAACTCGGCATTAATGGCCTGCGTGAGGGTATACACATTATCTGCTTCGCTAGATGTGGAACAATTGAAAATTAATCTTGATGATTTTTTACAGTTTTAAACCACCGTTACCGCTTCCCCTACCCTCAAAAAAATCAAACGAACCCCCGCTACATCCCTTTGAAGCGCCCGTCTCACCGCCTCCGGATAAACAAGCGTCTGATGACGGTAACGCGCTGCTGCGAAGGGAATATCCCCCTTTTGAACGCGATCCGTCTTGTATTCACCAATATATAGCGTGCCTGATTTTTCATAAACCAGGTCAATCACCCCTTCCATCACCTGGCCTTCCCAAGGAAGTAAAAAGGGAATTTCCCGCCCGATAATTTTAGACTGACAAATTTCCTCATAGGCAGAGGACTGAAAAAAAACATCAAAGATTGTCTTCAGTTCTTCAAAAATCTCTGCTTTTGAAAAACCAAGGAGCAGTCCTTCATGATCCGAAATAAAAATCGACAGCTCAGCATTATAGTTTGCAATCGGATTTGAAAAATCCCGGATTTCCAGAAACTGATGGGCCAATCGGCCGATTAACATGCTTTTTGCTGCGTCGCGCTCAAGCCTGCCCCCACCCAAAAACTGAGCGCGATCCCCCGACTCTTCAGTAATCCGCTTCAGGAAAGTCGGGGTAATAAAGGCAGGCCGCTTAAGCACTGCTTCATATCGTCCCCTCCTCTCCTGCCATAAATCGGCACAGCCTTGCCAATCGACCTGAGGCGCTGTTTTTTTTTCAAGCGAAGAGCGATGGACTAGATCAAGATCGACCGTGACACATTGCATGTCTATCCCCCCAATTCTGACGGGAAGGCCGTCTGAGATTTCGTCAATTATTCCTTCAAGCCCTTCTTCAAGCCCTTCTTCAAGCCCTTCCTCAAGACTCGTTTCAAGACCCGCTTCAAGAAAAGATAAAAAACTGCCTTTGGCCCACTTCCTGGTCGCAGCGGCCGTCAACATCAGGTGTTCACGCGCCCGGGTCATGGCCACATAGAGCACCCGTTTTTCCTCTGCGATTTCACGCAGCCTTTCTTTTTCGCCCAGATAGATGCTGTTTAGATCACAGAGATCCCCGACAAAAATTCCCGACAAAGCGGAAGACCAATCCTGCCGAACACCAATGCGCTTGCGACCCTGTCCTCCTGTCCCGGCATGACATCCGGCCAAGACCACGACCGGAAATTCAAGGCCCTTCGCTTTATGAACGCTAAAGACCTTGACGGTATCCATGCCCTCTTCGGCCAAGGACGATTCTGCCTCTTCCCTCTCCTCCACAACCGAAGAGGTCAGGATTTCAACAACGGCCTTAAAGGTCGCCGGACCCTCAATGCCCAAACGCTCTGCCATCTGTCGGAGTTTTTCCAGATTGGCAAGCGCCTGCTCCCCATGAATCGACCCGGCAAGCAGCAGCGTCATTGGCGTTTCTTCAAAAACACGATTCACCGCCTCCACGACGGGCAGATGAAGCACCTCTCGGTGCAGCCTTTCGAGTAAGGAATAAAGTGAAAGGACGTGCGGATCCAGCGACGAAGCCATCCCTGCATACGAGGCATAAGAAAGTTGTTTTTTTCGATCAAGCTCGTAGATTTCTGCGTCGTTCAAAGCGCCCAAAGGAGAACGCAGCAGACCCACGAGAGCCAGTCGGTCATTCGGGTCCGCGACAACGCGAAGCAGGTTGATCGCATCAATCACCTCCTGTGTCTGATAGAAACGCTTTTCCCCTTCGACAGCATAGGCGATTCCCCAACGCCTCAGTGCCTCCAGATAGAAATGCACACTCGTCAATGAGCGCATCAAGATCGCCACATCGGCCTTTTTAACCGCCCTTTTATTCCCCTCCCTGTCCTTGATCATGGCTAAGCCGATCACCGTTTCAGAGAGCCACTTCGCGATGGACTCTCCTTCTAAGCGTCGCGCAAGGTCGGCCTCGTCTTTTTCATCTTCATGTGCATTTTTAACCCTCCTCAAAACAAGCTGGCGAAATGTACCCTCGTCTTCTCCCATATCCTGGTCTGCCGGACGGATCGCAATGTATTTCGGCTGGCGCCCCGCTTCCGCCTGAATCAGTTTTTCAAAAAGACCATTGAGCGGATTGAGGAGACGCGCATGGCTTCGGAAGTTGGTCGTCAGCAAGCATTCAATACCGTTCTGATCTAGAATCAGGTCTCGAACCGTTTGGCAGGCCGCGATATCCGCTCGCCTGAAACCATAAATCGACTGCTTTGGATCACCGACAACAAAGAGCTTTCCCGGTGAAAGATTCACATCACGCCAGTCTGCCGCCGACTCTCCGTCCGTCTCGGAGAGAAAGAGCAAAATTTCGTATTGAACCGGATCGGTATCCTGAAACTCATCAATCAGGATCGCCCGGTATCGCCCTTTTAATTCCTCACGAATGATCGGATGATCTCGCAGTAGCTTACGCGCCCGAATGAGTAGGCCATCAAATGAAATCAGTCCCAGACGATGCATTTCCGTTTTCAGGCATCTGACAAAGGGGCGTAACAGATCTAGCAGATTAAGTATCGCAGGCTGATCGACTTGCAGGATCTGACGAGCCATTTTAATCAGGCCTGTCGCCTCTTTCATTTCATCCTCCTCCCAGCCCTTCACCTTGGCCGCCTTTTTATCCGAAAGCATCAGCGCTTGATCCGCTTCACTCAGCGTAGCCAGCAGATCCTCAAGTCGGGTCGGGCCGTTCTCAAGCAGCTTCTGAAAAATCGTAAAGGCTGCCGAGACCATCTTTTCGACATTCCGGGATTGGGGGTGTTCATTCAACAGTATTTCAGCAGAACCTTGAAGCGATTGAAGCCAGGAGCGAATTGGATCGGCTAAACCCTCTCGACCTAGCTGAGCAAGCAGAGCCTTCAGCTCAACCGTCTCTGAACTCAGGGCCAGCACGGTTTCCCGCATCTCCGCCAGCGAAACCCGCGCCAGGACGGCCTGCCACGCCGTTTTCCGGGGTGCATCCACTGCCAATTCTTCTTTAAGCCAGGCCACCCAGGTCTCCTCAAAAAGACGCTCCGAAACCCGCCCCCCTTCATCGACACGAAATTGCGGATCAATACCCGCTTCGAGGGGATAAAGACGTAAAAGGGTCGTTGCGAAATGATGGATGGTTCCGATCTCACTGCGTTCTAAATGCCGGATCGCCACTTCAGCCAGACGGACAATCTCCCCTCTTGAAAGACCGTAACGGTCAACTAGATCGACCATGCTTTCCGTGTCATCTTCAACTTGGCAAAGGCTTTCCAAGGTTTCCCTCAGTCGACTCTTCATTTCATTAGCCGCCTTGTTGGTAAAGGTCAGGGCGACAATCTCGGTGATCCTGACCGGGTCCGGCTTCCGCATTATCAAGTGAATCAGACGATTGATGAGCAAGCTTGTCTTCCCGGTTCCGGCTCCCGCAGTGACAATGATATTCCGGTGAAAGGTGGTGATAGCGCGCTCACGCTCGGCCTGGTCAAGGGGTGATCTGTTCATGGCCTTCCTTCTTTTAAATGACAGGGTTGAAGTGTCAGTCTGATCTAGCTGTTATAGAACATTTCAATGTAATCGACAACATCTCTTCCTGCTTCTTCTCGGCTGTTGTCTACTGAGACCTCTTTGGTGCTGGACAAGTTAAGAAATTTGCAGGGTGCATCAAGAGATGATGTGGATTTTTGTGTTTCAAGTCAGTAACTTCCGGTTAAAGACCTGCCGGGAGGGGAGAAGCCCCCTGATCTTCAAAGTTTTTTAAATCATCAGGTTCAAGTTGCCGGGAATCGTTTTGGATCATGTTTCTCAGTGCCCTCACTCGCTTAATATTTACTTTTTCACTGTGTGCCTCGTGACAATATATCGCAAGAAGCAGGTAGGTGATGAGCGAGGAAAGTATCTGGGCCATCAATCCATGTTCACTCCGGGCAATCAAGTGGTAGACTCGAGGGTGTCTCTTCCACCAGGCAAAAAAATTTTCAATATCCCAACGGAGCTTATAGACCAAGGCAATTTGTTCTGCTGTAAAATCATGTCGGTCTGTGGCGACCCAATAGGTCTTACCCCCAGTTCGATAGCCGATAAGCCGTACTTCCTTTTCTGTTTGATTCACACCAGCTGTGTCAAGCAAGACGACGGCATCGTAAAAAACAATCATTTTGATGTGATTTCATTCAGCTTGATTTCGCTTTTCTTCGTGTTACTCCTGATTCGACAAACCTTATGCTTCTTTTCGCTCTGTAGCAGATCAAAAGTCTTATGGCATTGATAGCCCCGATCCATGATCCCTGTCTGGCCCGATTCAAGTATCTGATCTACGAAGGGCCGCTCCGCTCCTTTCCCATCTGTGAGGAAGATTTTTTTTGGAATGGAGTGATTGACATCGAATCCAATATGAGCTTTTGACTTCTTTACGCCTTCCCTGTAATCGGCCCAACGCATGGATAAAACAGCGTCAATCAGAGAACCATCAATCGCTCCAAGCTCTCCAAGCTCAGCATATTCTTTTGGCAAGGTCTTATGGGCTTGCGCGTAGAGTTCCCGGAAGACTTGAAGAAACTGTTCGAGGCCCCGCGTATTATTCGCTTCGGAAAAACTGCTTTTTTCGATGCCATCAGGAGGGGCAATACACTTAGAAGCAAAGTCATCTTCTTTTAGAACCTGAAGGAGATGACTTGCTGATGTGTGTTCCTCAAGATGGAAAAAAATGAGGGTTTTAAGTTGGTGTTCGAAGTCCATTTTAAAGAGCCTGTTCCCTTGTGCTTTCAGGAAGACTTCTTACTTTTTTATTATTGACAGTCATATACCAGGTCGTTAGTATTCAATAATTGTTTTATGAGATGGTATATCCATTGGTTGAACAAGTCACCCTGTCCTTCCTTTGAGTCCCTCATTCCGAATTTCTAACAAGTTTTTCCTTTCTAGATAACTCCAGGCGACAGATGAAGGCTTGGCTTCTATTCTTCACAGGGAATAATACCCTCCAAAGGGATTCGATTACCACGGCCATATCCGATGAAGGGATCTATATACGCAACTATACACGTCCGTCAGGCCCCGGCATACTGGTTTTCGATGAAATGACTTCTAAGCTCTGCAATTTTTTAAAAGAAGCAAGCCGTGAGGGTCATGAACGAATTTTGGCTATAGCATCCTCTCGCAACGTGATTGCCTCAGTAAACGTCTGGCGTTTACTCCAGGCTGGCGCCTCCGATGTAATTTGTTGGGATAGCTCCATTGACTCTGCTAGGAACATAGCGGCACGACTTACACGCTGGTCTACGGTTGACCAATTGCTAAACTCGCCTTGTGTTAAGAATCGCTTGGTTGGCAATAGTTTTGCTTGGATAACACTGCTCCGGCAGGTCGTAGAATTTTCGCACTTTACGGATGCATCCATATTGATTACCGGTGAAAGTGGTACGGGCAAGGAATTGGTCGCGCAATTGGTTCACGAACAGGACCAACGACCGAAAAAAAAAGACATTGTTACACTTGATTGCACAACCATCGTACCAGAGCTATCCGGCAGTGAGTTTTTCGGACATGAAAGGGGTGCTTTTACCGGTGCGATTACTCAGCGGAATGGTGCTTTTGCATTAGCAGATGGTGGAACGCTGTTTCTGGACGAGGTAGGCGAACTTCCTCTCTCACTCCAGGCTCAGTTGTTGCGTGTTGTACAAGAGGGAATGTACAAGCGCGTTGGTAGCAATACTTGGCAAAAAACGAGCTTTCGTCTGGTCTGTGCAACAAACAAGAACTTGCTTCAAGAAGTTAAAGAAGGCAGATTCCGCTATGATCTTTACTACCGAATAGCAATCTGTACCTGTCATTTGCCAACCCTGGCAAAACGGACCGAAGATATTCTTCTACTCGCACGTTACTTTATGAAGAAACTCCAACCTGATGAAGAGGTTCCGGACTTGGACGAAGCCGTATGGAAATATCTGCTTAAACGTAAGTATCCAGGGAATGTGCGTGATCTGAAGCAGATGGTTTCCCGTATAATGTATCGTCATGTAGGATCAGGACCTGTTACTGTGGGTGAATTCCCCGAGGAAGAGCGCCCTTCGGATTGTTATGAGACAGCAGATTGGCACAATGAATCTTTTCGGCGTGCTATCCGCACAGCGCTTGATCAAGGTGTTGGACTCAAAGATATCGGTCGCACGGCTGAAAATACTGCCGTTCAGATAGCCGTTACCGACGAAGGTGGCAATTTACAGCGGGCTGCGCACAAGTTGCGTATTACCGACCGCGCTTTGCAGATGCGCCAGGCGACGCGGCGCCAGCCGGAGACAAGTCATAACAAAGAAAATTTCTGACTTTCCCAAGGGTCGTATAATTCCTGGTTTGAGCTTACCGTACGACGTGTCACCGCACAATTTCCTGACGGCCTCCTCTGCACCCGTGCTATCAGCTGAAGTAGATTTTCCCCCAGGATGTACTGCTCCTCTCGTTTAGGCAAGTCGAGCACACGGACCAGTCCAGTCCACCTCTCTTTCCTGCGTGACAATAACAATCAGTGATCATCTATCGTTGTCCCTCCCCTTCGGGTATTTTGTCATAAAGAAGATAGGAATAGAGACTACATCCACGATTGGACTTCCCTTATGACTTGGCGCGTGATACGGACCGCTTCATTATTTGAGCCGGTTCGCGGGGCTGAGGTATGGATGGCAATCAGATTTCGAAATTGTCTCCACCGGAGCCACACGGGACTCCCGCTGTGTCCGGCGAAAGTATCAAGACTGTGGAAGAGTAGACGGGGAACACTTGGAGGTTTGGCGTTCGTCACCCGAGAGAAGGCACGCCATTGGGCGGTAGCCCACGAATCAGGACACGATCTTGATGTACTTCCTCCAGGTGGTCTGATGCCGCATTTATCAGCCGGGTATCCAGAAATATTAACTGATTTCCCTTGCAGTACTTCCGGCCTCCGTGGTCTGATGCGTGTACCCGTGCCCCACCTTCTGCTTCCCCAATAACCAAGCGGTTGATTTCCAAGCATTGGGTACCGTTTCGAACCAACGGCGTCCGCCAAGGTAATGAGCCCAAAATCAAATTCTTTATTTCGTGTTATCCTCCAGTGTCTGCTGATATGAAATGCTGAAGCATGTGTGGTTCCCAACGGAGACTTGGCACTGGCAGTTCTGGCTGCACCATTACGGGCCGGTGTAACCACGGCCCTGCCCACATGACTGACAGCAAACGTCCCCTTGCTCCCTTTGATTCTGTCGTATATGTTGTGACCGGCCGTCAGGGCATGACGTGGGCTGATTAAAGTACCGCTCCCCCGATAGTGTCTTTCCCGAGATGGATCATCTGGATCCGGAAAGTAGAGGTCCAGACTACAGATCCAGCGAAAGGGAACACGGAGAGTATTTCGAACTAGAATCCGATCATCGGCACCTATAATTTCGAATTCCTCTTCGGACGGACCATACATCTCCCCATCCCGTGGCAGGGGACGACCGAATCCAAGGAGTGAGTCCTTGATTACGGGTGATTCAAAAAGACCTTCACCCTCGTTATCAGACCCGAGACGGGCAAAAGCCTCTTCCCCTTCAGAAACATCAAAACCTCTATCAAGTTCCGTCTCTTCATCATGCAGTTCCGCTTCAAGATCAAAAACGCTCTTCATTATTTTTCTCCCTCCTCTTGACTCATATTGTTCTATTTGCGGCATCGTTGAGCAGGTCCACCGTTTGATCAATTTCGTGCTCAGAATGTCGTGTCGTTATTAGGAAGCCAACCCGAGCGTCACGTCCGGCCCTGCCATGATGCGGAACTGCCCGAACCCCAAGCCTGCTCAGACGCTGATGCAGTACCCGTGCATCGACTCCCGGAATGGGATGAAGCGTTTGGACCGGAAACAACCCCCCTGTTGAAAAAAGACCTATTTCTTTCAAGCGATGTCGAAATCGATGAACAAGTCGGGAAAGGTAGAATCTCCGCTCATCGCCGTCCTTCTCATTCCTCTCCAAGGCGTGCTGAGCTGCCCGAATGACCGAAACAGACGGGGGACTGCAGTGTACACGCGTTTCACTTTCCCCCTTAAACATCCGAATCATACCCCTGCTGCCAGACAACGCCGCCACTGGAACACCAAAACCTTTGGCTAAGGAAGTCACGATAAGGACATCTGGCCCGGAGAGATTGCTCCAGCGTAATATGCCGCCTCCCCCTTTCCCATAGGGTACATCTGGCTTGGAATCAAGCCCCAGTATGCCCAAAGCCTGTGTGTCATCAAGAACAAGAAGTCCACCAAAGGGGCGGATGGAGTCCAGATATTCAGCAATCGGAGCCGGTTTGCCACAACCAGGACAATAACCGTCACTCACCACCACAGGTCGAAAACCACATCGTAGATTCCGTTTTAAGGCCCTTCGCAAAATATCAGGGTCATAGTGATGAAAGCTTCGAACCCGCACACCTTGCGACAACGCCCGCTCAACTCCCCATCTTGCAATCGGATAGGTACAGCGACTCATAAAAATGGAGACACTGCCTCTAGCCAGAATCCCAAACAGATCCCAAAAAAGATGCAGCGTAGAGGGGGCGAGTATGGCCCCCTCACAGCCCTGCAAGGCAGCCAAGCGGTAGGCTGCCCTGTCTGCCCCTGACGGGGAAACAAGGACCGCAGGTGCACCGCTTGTTAGCTGAGGCCAAGGACGTAGGGACCGGCTGGCATGTCTCAAACCAAGATAGAGCCCCGAGGTAAAGTTGAGCACAGGCGAGTCGTCTTACCCCCTCTGTCCCTGCAACTGCAACGCTAACCGCTTTTTTAGATGAACCGATGGAAGCGTAAAATCGACCGAATCCGATGTCAGATCTTGCCCTGTTACCACACGGTAGGCATGCATATAGCCTTGGATTTCTGCACGCCAGTATTTTGCCCAGTTAGCGGCCTGGGCAGGGTCTGTTACGGTACTCCAAGCACCAAAACGGATTGAAAGAAGGATTTGCTCTCCAAAGACAGCAAGACCGTGAAAACTCATCACAGAGCTATCGGTCCATCCTTGCAGTTTTTTCATGGCATCAACACGGTCCATCCATGGTTCCGGGTATGCAACCATCACCCGTGTTGGCAGGAACTCACGAAACTCCGGCCTGGCCAAGAGCCACTGCTGCATCAGCATCTCAATGCGCGCCGTCGAAGGAAGGTCTCCAAACTGATTATGCATCCCCTCTGAAAGCACAAGATGGACTTCTTTCAAACCGTTCAAAATAGGGAATCCATCTGCAACGACAGTTGTATCGTCATCTTGCTGAAAAAAACTTGTGCAGAGGTGCAGGAGGTTGTGGAACGATTCCAGAAACTTAGAACGACTATCAGCCGGGCGCAGATCCTTGATAGCCTTTCCATCGAGTCTTAGGCCATAGTGGTGGTTATATTCATAGGTCCGTCTTACGACACTCAACCGATGCGGTTCGTCCTGAATATAACCCCATAGAATATTGTTCAGCGGTCGTAAGGGACCAATCTCAACATGTGCCAACGGGTCCTTGTTTGCACGTCCCCGTTTATTTTGAAATCGACGTGAAAGCGCATTCAAGGTCTGCACCAGCATCCCCTCCTCATGCCAGTAGGACCAAATCAGCTCCAGAAAGCATGGTTGTATCAACTTTTCCCTCAATATGCCAAAACACTCCTGAGGAAAGTCGGTCTCACAGAAGGAATCCTTGATCTCCACATCAGGCATTTTTTTTCGGATAATCGCTAAATAAGGAAGCGTTTTATTCGTCATGCCGTTGACCTCCTTGAGGTACTCCTTCTCCCACTTATCTGCCAGGGCGGGCACTATGCCTGACAATTCAACCCGGTTTTGAAGTTCTTTGAGATCAGATGGTTCAAAGGGAAACGTTCGAAGCATAATCCCGCAGTTCACAACCACAAATGCCTCGGTCGCCACTTTAAGAAGACGATAGGCTTCGGCGTCAGTGTAAGGAAGGTGTCTTCTTCCTTCCAGCTCCTTCATGAACACTTCCTTTTTTTCGATCTTTTTGCGTTCATACCCACTCACATCATCTGGTAAGGGGGTTCCACACAATACAAGGTCCATGTATGCCTTATAGTTCTTAAACGAAAGCGCCTCTGTCCCTTTCTTGATCACGACCCAAAGTGCTAGGTCGGACGTAAACGGGCTTGCGTTTCTCCGAAGGGATACGGGCAAGATGTCCTCTCTTGAGACAGGCCGCGGCGTAACATGCACAGGCGTCTCATTTTCAGCACTTGCGATTATATTTCTATCTTCGTCAAGGAGACTGACCTTAATCGAATAGACGCGGTTCCTCAAACCGGTTGTATCCCAGTGGGCATTTGTTTTGTCATGGGAATCCGGAGTTAACCTGCCTTGATCGTCTTCAACCTCCCATTTAATTCGGTCGGAAGGAAAATCGGGGTCAGAAACCTCGGCCTTCAGGCTAACGACTCCTCCCTCCGCTATTTGAGGGGGTTGTGCTACTAGCGTGACTGACGGTTTGCATTTTTGTTTTTCTTTCATTTTATCCTCCTTACGTAGCATTGTATTTTCGTTTTTACTTAAATTAAAGCTCGGCAGAGCGCATTAAATAGCTGCTTCCCTTGCAAGCCGCCTACGCCGTGGCGCATTAAATGCCATAAGCCTCTCAGGACGATGCAGTGCCCACTGTGGAAGCAGGCTCGCTAATATTTGACCTTCTTCTTCCGGGCTCATTTTCCCATCCGCCCTGGCCTGACCAATCGCAGCAATAACACGGCACGGCCGTGCAGTACGCATTTTTGCTGGTACAGTACGCCAGGCCTGATAGTCGGCCGCCAGCCGACCCGGTTGCCGATCTGTTGCCGATATCGCCTCTCTCAAAGTGTTCCCACCCAGTGTCTTCGGGCGGTGGTGGACTAAAAGGGCAACAAACTGAGGTATTGTCCCCTCCAACAAGGTAATGAGAGCCTTCTTATGTGTGTCCAGACCCGCTGTGGGATAATATGCCTCCCACAGACCGGCCAACCGCTTCCACTGCGGATGGGGATAAAGGGCGTTCCCAATCGCACAACTGAGTTTCACCCGTATCCAGGGGACAGGGTGCGGGTCCCCCGGACTCAGGTGAAATACAAACGGACGAGGCAGACTAAGTACGCCGATCAAGCCTAAAGTGGATGCAACGCCTACCCTGGCAACTGACCAGAAATCAGCCAGAATTTCCGAGATCCAGCGCTCCCAAAATGCCCAGGCGGCCTGCTCTTCGCCTCCGAGATGCTGTTGATCTTGAAGCACTGGCCTTAATGAATTGATCAAGCCCAGCAAAACCGAACCCTGGTGCCCGACTTCATGCACAAGGGAAGAGGCAACTCCGCTCCCGATCATGCGCTCACGTGGAATCCGTATAATTGCCACGGGATTCTTTTTGCCCCCGGGTAGCCGAGTCCTGACACGCCTAATCGCAGCGCCGAATCCTCTATCGAGATAGCATACAAGGGGTGGCACCTGGTAGTATCGGTCGGGCAGGGCAAGCGCATCCGCCGCGATAGCATCAAGACCCGCTATCCAGACACCGTTCTCGTGCTCACTTCTCTGAGTAAGGACATCAGCAAAAAGATCCAATTGAGAAAGAATGCTGTTAAACCTCATTCTTATGATCGTAAACTTCCTCTGTGCTTCGGATGGAGTGGCACGCTGCCCTTCTGGTTTGCGCAGCCACTTCACATATCGACGTACGTAGCCTTTCAAATCATTGCGTCCCTCAGCCAGAAGAAAATCAATTGCTTTTTGGGCTGCCGGAGAGACAGACGCCGCAGTCACCATCGGCATGGTCAGCGATGTCGGCTTCAGCCGCTCAAGTCTAGACAGCAAAGCCCTTGCCTCCCTCTCCAGCATCCATATTGCAAATTTCCCGCTCGTCATCAGACTTAGGCACCCATTAGAATGATCTTACGTCCACGACGAATCCAACGGCCTGTGCGTCCCGAACTCCCCCCTGAAGAGACTGAAGAAGCCGACCCACTAACCAAGCCCGGCGCATGTTTTCGTACGGCTCCCGACAGTGCTTCCTTTGCCACGCGAGCCGGATCCGCGCTTGGATCATCCAAGTCTGCCGCATTTTTTACAGCCTCACCGGCAAGACGAACAAAGCGACGCGCAACTTCAAATTCCTGATCTTCAGGGCTTAAACCCTCTAGTTCCAGACCGAAGATCCTCCCTGCACCGGAAGCCAGCCGACCACCAATGGCAGCGCCTGCCGGTCCACCAAAGAATCCTCCGACAGCACTGCCGGCAATCGGAAGCGCCCGTTTGGCGATATTTCTTAGCCCTCGCCCGACAAACCGACCGACCTTCGACCTTGCGAATCTCCGTACACCTCTTTTTACCCTTTTGAATAGCTTACCTAAGAACTGTTCGAGTTCTTGGTCGCTGGTCACTTCGAGTAACTCAGCAGCCAACTCCATCTCTTCATCTTCACTAAAAGGACCTTCCATTTCGCTCTCAAATTCACCCGAAAACTCTGGCTCCTCGGAGCCAAAGGCTTCGGTCTCCCATTCAAATTCATTCTGTGTGTTATCAATATCGTGCATTTCTTTCCCTCCTTGTTTAAAAATGTAATTTTCGGCTGAATCAGCCTCTTTCTGAAAAAGCTACTTTGAGTTACGCTGATTGCACAGTTTCAAATCATGTGCCATTCCTTAATCCCTGTGAGAAACCTGTGGTCCCCATTTTTTAATGGAACTTATAATCAGGGATTAGCTATTTTCACCATTAAAACAACTAATTTATTACTGAAATGAGGCCGATTACTAATAACGAGGGGCAAGAACGATATTTTGCGGTGAGATTCTGAGAAGTCTTTTATGTATCAGAAACGAAGTAAGCTTCGGAAAGATCGTTGTTCACTGCTGAATCCGGCGAAGTGCTTTTCGGGGATCACAGCAACCTGTTTCTTTCCGGCGTTGAATACATTGATACGGAGGGCTCTAGTGTCAAGTCAAGCATGAAGTGTCGCTTACATAAAGGCGATAAGCGGCCATCTGCCACGTTGCATTCGCTTGGATTAGCTATGGCTAGTCCGCGCTCACGCGCCTTTCAGCTCACCACTTCTCACCTTCCTGAAACCGCCTCTTCACACTTGACTTGACACTAGGGGTTGCCCATTAAAAACTTTCATCATTGACCGATAATCCCTCAGCAGTTACTCTTAAATTAAGGCTTATCTCGCTTTTTTGAAATTTACGACATGATGGAGGGATCATGCGTCAAGGTGTCTTCTTTGTACTTTTTCTGTTAGTGCTCCCTGGCCTAGCTCAGACGGCGGGGGCGTCTGAGAACCTCGCCGAGCGCTTCGCTAAGCATTTCAAGGTCATTCCCGTCGGAACGATTGTTCCAAAACATGCGACCCCTGAAGTCTTCGCTAAGACCTCTAACCCGATTTCCATTCGGATGATCAATCGCGGGAGACATCCCGTTTATCTTCAGGGCTTCAGGAGGGGAAAATCGAAGACGGTTCACTTCTTTTTTTATCATCGAGAAAACAGTCGCGGTTGGAAACCCTTTTTTGAATCGCTCCCCTGCAATCACCCTTCCTGTCGAAACCTGAATACCCTACCGGCTCCTTGCGAAAAATCCGAGCCCTATGTCATTCGGCTTGGTCCGGCCGGAAGCGCTGAAGCTGTAAAAGAATTTGTCTGGAAAGGTCTGCTTTATCAAAAAGTTGAAGCCACCATGAAAGATCTGGAACGGCGGTCCTGCTACAAGGGTTGGGCGCCGGGCTCCGGACGCATCCGCATTGAGTTCGAATATTCCGATACCGTTCAGCGTGGTCGTGACGGCTACTGGGGACTTGGAGGGCGTGATCACACCGCGATTGAATTCGACCTTCCTGCTGCTAAAAAAGTCTATGTGATTTCGCTTGGGGAGTAGGGTTCTCCCTACAGATTCTGACCTTTTCGGAGTAAACCCAAAAATTCTGATCGTGATTTCGGGTCGGTTTTGAAGGCACCCAGCATGGCGCTGGTGACGGTTCTGGAGTTTTGCTTTTCAACGCCTCGCATCATCATGCAGAGATGCTGGGCCTCAATCACGACCCCGACGCCGAAGGGGCCGATGTTCTCTGAAATCGCTTCGGCGATCTGGCCAGTGAGTCGTTCCTGAAGCTGTAAACGTCGGCTGAACACTTCGACAAGACGGGGTAACTTGCTTAAACCGACGACTTTTTTATTGGGAATGTAGGCGATGTGGCATTGTCCGAAGAAAGGTAGCATGTGGTGTTCACACAGGGAAAAGAAATTAATGTCTCTGACAATGACCATTTCATCATAAGTACTTGAAAAAAAAGCATCATTTAAAACCGTTTCGATATTGTCATCATAGCCTTTTGTTAAAAACCGGAGCGATTTTTCGACACGCTCAGGTGTTCCTTTGAGTCCCTCCCGCGTAGGGTCTTCTCCCATTTGGATCAATAGCTTTTCGATGAGTTCTTTCATATGATTAAAGCTCCAATTCTTTTGGATAGCTCGTGAGGTTTCTACACCCGTCCTCTGTCACAAGCACCATGTCTTCAATACGGACTGCACCAATTTCAGGATAATAAAGTCCGGGCTCGACCGTCACGACTTCACCGGCTTGCAGGTATTGCTCAATCTTTCCAATCCGAGGGGGTTCGTGGATGTCGAGACCAATACCGTGACCGGTTCCGTGAAAAAAACCCTGCATCCTCCCGTCTCGCAATCCAGTTTCATAACCCTGTTTTTCAAAATGCTCTGTAATTGTTTTATGAATTTCCTGCCCATCAGCGCCGTGTTTGACTTGGGCGATACCCATCATTTGGCCCTCAAGAACGGTGTCATAGAGCCGTTTCAAGACATCTGTTGCACGTCCTTTGACTACGGTTCGCGTCATGTCGGAGTGATAGCGGCTTTCAATTGAGCGAGGGAAAATATCAAAAATAATGGCCTCATTCGCACGGAGGGGACCCGAGCCTTCATTGTGCGGATCACAAGCATCCCGCCCACAGGCGACAATGGTGTGCTGGGCCAGAAGCCCTTTTTCCATCATACCGATGTGAAGCGAGCGGCGGATTGATTCGGAGCTCAGAAGCTTTCCATCCAGATAGAGAAATCCGTCTTTAATATCAGCCTGGCGAAGATCGTCGAGCACTTCATCCAGAGTGGCCTCGACTCCTTGCTGCGCCAGACGGATGGCATCGACCTCTTCCTCCGTTTTCAGTGAGCGGTTTTCAAAAAAAGGAGGGGCTTTAGTCTTTAAAGTGTGTCCGCATTCTCGAAGCTGATCACCGTATTCCAGGGGGAAATCGTTAGGAACGAGCCATTCAGCAGATGCATCCAGCTCAAAACCCTGTTCTAAGATGAAGCGATGGACAACGTCGGCAACGCCTGGTCGCGGAATACCTGCCGATTTAGCTTTTTCCTGATAGTCTGAATAAGAATGAACCTGATCAACCTTCGATTGGCTACGGGCACGATCCAGTTCGAGATCGCTCATCAAAAGATGGGACTGATTGTTTGATTGAAGATAGATAAAGGGATCGGGGGCAAGGAAACCTGTGGCAAAATAGAGGTTGGCATTGGTTTCACTGTCTGCGATGATTAAGCGGTTTGAGGGGCTGGTGAGCGCTGGGCTATCGCTTGATCCAGCGGCACGCAAAGACATCTTTAATTCTGTCCTTCTTCTTCCAAAAACCGTTCTGCATCAATGGCCGCCATGCAACCGGTTCCGGCCGCTGTGATGGCCTGCCTATAGGAGGGGTCTTGCACATCTCCCGCTGCAAAGACGCCCGGAATGCTGGTCTTTGTTGAATCGGACTGCGTCACAATATAACCCTGTGCATCAAGGTCAAGCTGGTCTGCAAAGAGCGCTGTGTTGGGTGAGTGGCCGATGGCGACGAAAAGGCCATCCGCTTTTCGTGTGGACGCCTCATGCGTCAGCACATTCTTTAAGATAATTGAGCCGACACGCCCCGATTCATCGGCCAGGATATCCGTCACCACTGTATCCCAAATGACGTCGATTTTGTCGTGTTCCAGAACTTTGTCCTGCAATATTTTTGATGCGCGGAGCTGATTTCTACGATGGATGAGTGTGACCTTGCTTGCAAAGCGGGTGAGAAAAATCGCTTCTTCCGCAGCCGTGTCTCCTCCGCCCACGACAAAGACCTCTTTGCCTCGAAAGAAAAAACCGTCACAGGTTGCACAGGCCGAAACCCCGTTGCCCATCAGCTTACTTTCAGACGGCAGACCGATCAACTTGGCCCGGGCGCCGGAGCAGATAATGATCGCTTTTGCTTCGATGGTTTCTTCATCGTCGATGACGATCTGAAAGGGACGCTCCGATAAATTGACACTCGTGACATCGCCTTGAAGGAAATCCGTCGCAAAGCGTTCGGCCTGCTGTTTCATGTTCAAGATCAATTCAGGACCTTGAACACCGTCTGGAAAACCGGGGAAGTTTTCGACATCGGTCGTAATCATCAGTTGTCCACCGGCCTGAGCCCCCTCAATGAGTAGGGGCCGAAGGTTTGCCCGAGCGGTGTAGACTGCTGCGGTTAATCCGGCAGGCCCGGACCCGATGATGACAACGTCGCGCATTCCATTAGAAAGTCCCTCAGACATATCAGTCTCCCAGATCGTCCAAAGCGTCTTTCAGGTTTTTGCGAACACAGGTAAAGATGGGCGTGTCGAGCAGGGTATAACGGCTTGCCTCTGCCGAGCGCAGTTCCATCACCAAATCAAGAAAGTCTGTCGGGTAATCACTTTCAAAGGCAACCACGAATTCGGCATCATCAAGTCCAAAGGAATACGAGGTATTGATCTTGACTGTAGGGTATTTATGACCGATTTCGATGTGCTCATTCATCATACCCTGACGGGCCGACTTGGTCAGCAGATACCAGTCGCGGGTTTTAACGAAGGGATAGATGAAGAGGTACTTCGCCTCGCCTGGAACCACCTTCAAACGGGAGGATTCCGAACCCTCATGGGCATGTTTATCGACATACATCGAACGCTTGGTCATTGCCAGGTAGGAGTAGGGAGTGTTGAGATATTTTCCAAGGCCGCTGGACTGCATTTTTGCCATCATTTCCTGTAACGTTTCCAGGTCGGGGCTGATTCGCCAGAGCATCAAATCAACTTCCGGGCGGATGCCGACCGTTGAATAAACAACTGTTAACGATTTTTTTCTGAAGGCTTCAACTGCGTTCATGAACTCCTGTTTTCCTGCTTCCCGTTCCTCTTTCGGAAGCCGTCTCCAAAGTGGATCAAGTTTAAAAAACAGATAATTGACATATTGTCTCTGAATCTCAGGCATTCGGTATTTCCCCCCTATAGTCTAGTGAATTATTGAATCAGTTCGGATAATCGGAGGCGATTCTATCAGCGCACTTGTGATGAAAGCAACCGTTTTTCGATTGAAAGGGACAGCTGAAAGGCAAGTCTTGGCGATGTTTATTTCGCGCCGGAAACCACGACACTCCGACAATATCCTTTGAGACGTTCCAGGCGGCGCACGAGGAGGGCAACGAGAAAACCGATCGAAAAGAGGGCGGCTAAAAAGACAATGTGATAGTCAAAGGGAATCTGAAGCTCGGGTCGAAAGATCCGTGCATGGAGCCAGAGTGCAGTAACAGAACAGGCCAAACAAGCTGTTCTCATCAAGGTGTGATCCTAAACCATTGATAAACCAGTGGGGAGTGCAGTAAAGTGTCCTTAAAAATCCTTCTGGAGGTGTCAGACAATGAGCAAAACTCACAAGGAAATTTCAATCAAGACGATTCTCGTTGGAACCGATTTTTCTTCCTATTCCGAGCGGGCACTTGACTATGCCCTTAATTTTGCGGAGAAATTCGCTGCAAAGATCCTATTGATCCATGTGATTGAGTCCTTTAACTACAGCGTGACTGACAGCATGACGGTTGTCGGTCACGAACAGGCCTTGTCGGTCACTGCGGCCGCTCTCCTGGAAAATCAGATGAAAGGGTTCAAAGATCAATCCATTAAGATAAGAAGCCACTTGACGCATGGCTCACCCTATCACGAAATCATTAAAAAGGCAGAGGAAGACGGTGTTGATCTGATTGTGCTGGGAACACATGGTCGAAGCGGCATGGAACATCTGCTCCTTGGCAGTGTGGCAGAACGGGTGGTCAGAACAGCGGCCTGCCCGGTCTTGACGGTACGTTCCTAATGGAAGATCGTTTGCAAAAAATTCTGGCGGCTGCGGGCATCGCGTCCCGTCGTCATGCCGAGACCTTGATTGCAGAGGGTCATGTTCAGGTGAACGGCACAATTGTGACAGAGCCGGGGACAAAGGCCGATTCGTCGAAAGACCATATCAAGGTCGATGGCAAACGAATCCCTTCAGTTGAACGCAAGGTTTATCTACTATTAAATAAGCCAAAAGGCTATATTACTTCCCGCAGTGATCCCGAAGGACGACCGACGGTGATGGACTTGGTCTCCGAGGTCAGGGAACGGGTTTCTCCGGTGGGACGTCTCGATTTTGAGACGGAGGGCCTGCTGCTGCTCAGTAATGACGGCGACCTGGCTAATGGCCTGATGCATCCGAAAAACGGGGTCGAAAAAACCTATTGGACAAAGGTTAAGGGGCGTTTCAAAGAAAAAGATCTCAAGAGGGTTGCTCGTGGCGGGATTCCTCTTCCGACCGGAAAAACCGCCCCGTGCAAGATACGCTCTCTCCGACATACCGATTCAAAAGAATGGATTGAGCTCATCCTTCATGAAGGCAAAAAGCGGGAAATTCGCATGATGATGTTGAGGGTCGGCCATCCGGTGATCAAACTCAAACGGGTGGCCTACGCTTTTTTGAAGATCGGGGATCTCCCCCTCGGGAGTTATCGTCATCTCACATCATACGAAGTCAAAAAACTCAGGGAAATTGTAAGGAAGGGGGCGATGCCAGGTGAGGTGGTAGATATAGAGCGCGTCCCCAAAAAACGGGCAGTGCTTCGAAATGACGGAAAACAAATATTGAGGAGGCCTTAGCTGGGAAAGGTCTCTAAAGATATCGTTGCGAAGCTGTTGAAGAGATGCTATATCAGTCTTCTGTTCGGTCTTTTGAGTGGGGGTGCGGCCTTTGCTGCCGGTTACAGGATTCCAGAACAGTCCCTTGATGCCGTTGCGCTATCCGGCGCGACTGTTGCGAATGCACATGGACCTTCTGCCGGCTATAATAATCCGGCCAACATGGTTTGGGAAGCAGGCGAAGCTGCGGTTGAAGGAAATTTGAGCGTTATAGTGCTTCCGGGTATTCGCTTCAGGGGAACCGTAAAGGGGAACCCTGCAAATGCCGAGTCAAAGAGCGAAACAGCCTACCTGCCCAACCTGCACTATATTTCTCCAAAAATGGGTAATGCTCGAGTTGGTTTGTCCCTGGTTTACCCCTTTGGTCTTTCCAAGCGCTGGGATCCCTTGCCACAAAGAGCCTTTTTTCAAGAATTCACACTCAAGACAATCGAGTTGGACGGATCGATCGGATATCTGGTGAGTGAAAGACTTTCGGTCGGAGGAGGTCTACGAGTTATCCACTCTGAAGGCATCGTAAAAGGGAATGGCTCGGCAACACTGTCCGCGCTCGGTCCTGGGTCAAGAAATTTTACAAGAGACCTCAAGGGAGACGACTTTTCGTATGGTTATTATTTGGCGATTACCGCAAAACCGGTAAAAAAAATTGTGATGGCAGTGACCTATCGTTCTCAAGTCACAGCGGAGTTGGAGGGAAACGCAAAAATTTCGGCATCAGGCCCGGGTGGAGAAAGCTACGACGGTCCAGGTACGGTTGATGTTGTTCTGCCTGCCTCACTTCAAGTGGCAAGCGCATTGAGGCATAAAAAAACGGTGTTGGAACTTGTTTTTGAAAGAACATATTGGCACCGATATAAGACGCTTGATTTTGAATACGGTCGTCCTCTTAACAGTCTGGTTCTGGGAGCAGTCTTTGATGCTCCGACTCCAAAAAACTGGCAGGACGCTGACACCTATCGTTTTGGCTTCACTTACCGGCATAGCAACGCTCTGTCCTGGATGCTCGGCTTCGCAATTGATGAAACCCCCGTTCCCAAGCAAACTTTGAACTTCGAGATTCCTGATTCCGATGCCTTGGTCTACTCGACCGGAATCACTTATCGACCCAATGTGCGTACGAGAGTATCACTCGCCTATCTCTATTCAAAAAAGGAGGACAGGCAGGTCACGAACAACGCAAATGGTATCAATGGCAACTTTGAATTGAGTGGACAACTCATTAGCCTTTCCTTTGTTCGTGCCTTTTAATTAGGACATGCTAGGGACGGTTTGTTCGCATTGACTCCATATAAAAAGCTATGCTAAAAATTGAAACAATTTCGGCTTTGAATATGGATATCATTTGAACAGAGGAAACAATGAAGTATACGGGTTCTGAAATACTTGTAAAATGCCTGAAAAAAGAGGGAGTCAAGACCCTCTTTGCTTATCCGGGCGGGGTCAATCTGAGCGTCTTCGATGTCTTGTACGATGAGAATGAAATCGAGGTCATTCTCTGCCGCCACGAACAGGGTGGAACTCACATGGCAGAAGGTTTTGCGCGTGCCACGGGTCAGGTGGGCGTCGTTTTGGTCACCTCCGGTCCGGGCGCCACTAACACCGTTACCGCCATTGCGGATGCGGCGATGGATTCAACGCCGATAGTGATTCTGACGGGTCAGGTGAATACCCATGCCATCGGGAATGATGCCTTTCAGGAAGCCGACATGGTCGGGATTACCCGCCCCTGCACTAAGTACAATATTCTCGTTAAAGATGTCAATGATCTGGCTCAGGCATTGAAAGAGGCCTTTTACATCGCAAGTTCCGGTCGTCCAGGTCCGGTATTGATCGATTTACCTAAAGACGTTGTTTCCGCCAAAACAGAATTTAAATATCCTGAATCCGTTTACATCCGCAGTTATTCTCCAACTCGAAAGGGGAATAAATGGCAGATGAAACAAGCGATACAGGAAATTGCCAAGGCAAGCCGACCTGTGATCTATGCCGGTGGCGGCATTATTTCTTCAGATGCCTCAGGGGAACTCCTTGAGTTCGCCGAAGCCACCAACATCCCTGTGACCAACACCCTTATGGGTCTGGGCGGTTTTCCGGGAACCCATGCGCTTTCACTGGGGATGCTTGGTATGCACGGCACTTACTGGGCGAATATGGCGATTCATCATTCGGATCTTATTTTAGCAGTGGGTTCCCGCTTTGATGACCGTGTGACCGGACGCGCTAAAGACTTTGCCCCCTCCGCGAAGATCATCCAGATTGACATTGATCCGACCTCGATCCATAAAGTCATCAAGGCTGACATTCCTATTGTCGGCGATGCGAAACTCGTCCTGAATGACTTTATTCGCTTGTTTAAAGCCTCAGAAAACGGCGGGGACGGGAAGTGCCAGGCCTGGCTTGAACAAATCGAGGACTGGCGAGCGGAACATCCTCTGACTTACGAGCAAGGCCCCAAAATTATCAAGCCCCAATATGTGATTGACATGCTGTACCAGTTGACTAAAGGGGAAGCGATTGTTGCAACTGATGTCGGTCAACATCAAATGTGGACGGCACAGCATTACAAATTTGATGAGCCGAGACGCCTCCTTACATCGGGGGGACTGGGCACGATGGGCTTCGGCCTTCCAGCGGCCATCGGAGCGCAGAAAGCCTGTCCGGACCAGCTTGTGGTCTGCATCGCCGGTGACGGTGGTATCGTGATGAATATTCAGGAACTTGCAACCGCCGTTCATTATGACTTGCCGGTCAAAATCATCGTGATCAACAACAAGTACCTCGGTATGGTACGTCAGTGGCAGCAGCTCTTTTTTGGTGGACGTTACTCTTCAAGTCACATTGGCGCGAGCGAAACACCCGATTTTGTGAAGTTGGCCGAGGCCTTCGGTGTTGTGGGTCTGCGTGCAAAAGAGGTCTCAGAAGTGGAACCCGTTCTTATGGAAGCGCTCCGAATCAAAGGACCGGTCTTAATCGACATCCAGGTGGATGAAGAAGAGAACTGCTACCCGATGGTTCCGGCGGGTGCAGCCATCCATGAAATGGTCTTTGAAGATCCTGAGAATATTGCTCAGGCAAAAAAGGCTAAAAGAGAAAAAACCGAAAAGGAAAATGACGAGGTTATGGCTTCCCAAGGCATTGTTCCGACATCCCTGTAAAAAACATCCTTAATAAAATGACGGACAAAAATGAGATGCAGCGTATTATATCGGTTCTTGTAGAAAATAAATTTGGTGTGCTTTCACGAATTTCCGGTCTCTTTTCAGGAAGAGGTTTTAACATTGAAAGCCTTTCGGTCGGCCCGACACTGGACCCGCTGGTTTCCGTCATGACCATTGTGACGACGGGAGACGCGCAGATCATTGAACAGATCACGAAACAGTTGAACAAGTTGATTGATGTGATCAAGGTGGTCGATCTGACCGAAGAAGAATATGTTGAGCGTGAGACGGCATTGATTCAGGTCAATACCCGTCCGGAAGATAGGGCGGAGGCCTTGCGTATCGCCGATATTTTTCGTGCCAAGGTGATCGACTCCTCGCCGAGCTCTTATACGATAGAGATCACAGGAGATGTCAACAAGGTTGAGGCAATCATCAACATGCTTCTTCCACTGGGAATAAAAAATATTATCCGGACAGGGAGGATTGCCCTCCCTCGCGTCACGTCTAAGACTGTGTCGCTGCGCGACTCGATTGAATGGCGCACCGTTTCAAAATGAAAACGATGAGTCAATAGACTATTTAAGTTCGTATAAGGAAACTAAAAAAAGGAGAACGATGAAAATCTATTATGATTCAGATGTAGATTCCGCATTGATCGCGGGGAAAAAAGTGGCCATTATCGGTTTTGGCAGCCAGGGGCATGCTCATGCCTTAAATCTTCAAGAGAGCGGCGCTAATGTCGTCGTCGGCTTACGTGAGGGAGGGTCCTGGAATAAAGCAGTGGCGGCAGGCCTGAAGGTAATGCCGGTGGCCGATGCGGTCAAGCAGTCCGATGTCATCATGATCCTGACCCCCGATGAAGTGGCTGCCGATCTCTACGACAGCGAAATCGGACCGAACCTTCAGGAGGGTGATTCCATCGCTTTTGCCCACGGTTTCAATATCCATTTCGACCTGGTCATCCCTCCGAAGGGTGTCAATGTCTTCATGGTCGCACCCAAAGGCCCAGGGCATTTGGTCCGCTCAGAGTATCTCAAAGGCAGTGGCGTTCCGTCTTTGATTGCGATTCATCAAGATCCCTCGAATAATACAAAGGCCCTTGCCCTTTCTTACGCCAAAGGCATCGGTGGAACCCGTGCCGGTGTGCTTGAAACCAATTTTCGGGAAGAGACCGAGACCGATCTTTTTGGTGAGCAGGCCGTACTTTGCGGTGGCTTGACTGCCTTGATCACGGCAGGTTTCGAGACCTTGACCGAGGCGGGTTATTCCCAGGAAATGGCCTATTTTGAATGCCTGCATGAGGTCAAGCTGATTGTAGATCTCATCTACGAAGGCGGCATTTCGAACATGCGCTACTCCATTTCAAACACCGCCCGCTACGGTGATCTCACGCGTGGACCTCGTATTGTGACCGACGAGACAAAAAAAGAGATGAAAAAAATACTGGATGAGATTCAGACCGGTCGTTTTGCACGAGACTGGATCCTGGAAAACAAGGCAAAACGGCCCGTCTTTAACGCCTTGGCGAAAAAAGGTGAAGCCCATCCGATTGAGGAAGTCGGGGAGCGTCTGAGATCAATGATGCCTTGGCTCAAAAAAGGCCTTCTAGTGGATCGAAAGAAAAACTGATCTCCGCAAGGCTCTACCTTGCTCGTCTGTGTTTTTTGTCGTCAATATGCTAAAATCCCAATAACTTCCAAGAGAGCGTGACCACTTTCGTCCTCTTTTTTTAAAGTAGAGAGTTAATCTAAATGGCAGTCGAGGACCAGGTGCCCATTGCAAAAGAAGGTTACCCCTTCATCGCAATCGGAGTAGCAATCACAGGGCTCTGTTATGGCATATGGGGACAGGGCAGCGCGATTTTTCCGGCCCTGCTGACATTCTTTTGCCTCTGGTTTTTCAGGGATCCGAAACGGAAAGTCCCTCAAGAAGAAGGACAGCTTGTCTCCCCTGCAGACGGGAAGGTGGTGGATGTTTCCCGGGTAGAAGAAAACCGCTTTCTTAATAAACCGGCCATCAAGATCAGTATTTTTCTGGATGTGTTTAATGTGCATGTGAATCGGGTTCCAAGCGCTGGTAAAATCGTCGATATTGCCTATAACCACGGAAAATTTCTCAATGCGGGCGTCCCGAAAGCCTCCCTGGAAAACGAACAGAATGCCCTCATTATTGAGACGAGCAGCGGTAAAACCCTGGTCTGCATTCAAATCGCAGGTCTCATCGCAAGGCGAATTGTCTGCTGGTCGAAAAAAGGGGACCGCCTTGATCGAGGAGAACGCTTCGGCCTAATTCGCTTCGGCTCGCGTGTCGATCTCTTTCTTCCGACGGAAACCGAGATCAATATTAAGGTGGGCGACAAGGTGGTCGGAGGAGAAACCGTCTTAGGCCTTTTAAAATGAAAGAACAAAAAAAACAGAAAATAAGAGCCCTGAGTAAAAAAGGGATCTATCTTATTCCGAACCTTTTCACCAGCGGCAATCTCTTCTGCGGCGTTTTTGCGATTATTTCCATCCTCGACGGCAATCACCTTGTGGCCGCTGCTGCTATTTTGGTTGGCATGGTCTTTGACCTGCTCGATGGAAAACTTGCTCGCTTAACCAACACAACAAGCGCTTTTGGTGTTGAATATGATTCGCTGTCCGACCTCATCTCCTTCGGTGTCGCGCCGGGTTTGCTGGCCTATTCCTGGGCGCTACGGGACTACGGTCGTTTTGGATGGGCCGCCCTCTTTTTATATGTGGTCTGCGCCGCTCTTCGACTGGCACGATTCAATGTTCAAGTCTCCGGACCTGAAAGCAAAGACTTTATCGGATTGCCAACACCCGCTGCCGCCGGTCTGGTCGCAGCAATGGTGATTTTTGACGCAAATGTGATTTCTTTCGGAGAAACCGTCCGACCTTACATCGTCCTGCCCCTCTCCTACTTACTGGCCTTCCTCATGGTGAGCCATTTCCGTTACAGGAGTTTCAAGGGCCTGAACTTACGGGACAGAAAACCCTTTGGTGTCCTGGTCGGTGTGCTCCTAGTCTTTCTCGTCCTCCTTACCAAGCCGTATGTGATGGGTTTTGTGCTTTACGCCCTCTACATCCTATCCGGCATCCTGGAAAAACCGCTTGTCGCTCTCTACAGAAGAGCGCAAACGCAATCTGAAAAGGACGCCATTTATCCGGATGATGATGAAATGACGGATGACATTGAGGACAAAGAGATCATCCTCAAACACTAAACGCTCTTTTTCACCCCCTTTTGGTTTTCAGAAAGTAGAACCCATGTCGAGACAAGTCAAGGTTTTTGACACAACCCTTCGTGACGGTGAGCAATCACCGGGTGCAACAATGAATATTGCTGAAAAGCTCTCCATCGCAAAGCAACTGGCTACCATGAATGTGGATATTATCGAAGCCGGTTTTGCCTTTAGCTCCTCCGGCGACTTTGAAGCGATTCAAACCATCGCCCAAGAAGTCGAGGGGCCGACGATTTGCAGCCTCGCACGAGCCTTACCCGGTGACATCGATAGCGCCTGGGCTGCTCTGAAGGGTGGACAAAATATTCGCATTCATACCTTCATCTCCACCTCGGATATTCATCTGAAACATCAATTCCGTTTAACGCGGGACGAAGCCCTGAAGCGGGCAGTTGAGATGGTTGAAAAGGCAAAAGCCTATGTTGAGGATGTAGAGTTTTCTCCGATGGATGCGACCCGATCAGAAGAAAACTACCTCTGCGAGGTTTTGGAAGCAGTGATCGCTGCCGGGGCGAGGACGGTCAACATCCCCGATACGGTCGGATATACGACACCGCAGGAATTCGGCCTTTTGATTCAGACGATTAGAAAGCAAGTTTCAAATATCGATCAGGCCGTGATTTCCGTCCATTGTCACAATGATCTGGGCCTTGCCGTTGCGAATTCTCTGAGTGCGATCTCTGCCGGGGCCGGACAGGTCGAGTGTACAATCAACGGTATTGGAGAGCGCGCAGGCAACGCAGCGCTTGAAGAAGTGGTGATGGCCTTGCGCACACGCAAAAGTTTTTTTAATGCCGATACGGCGATTGTGTCGGAAGAGATCACAAAGGCGAGTCGCCTGGTCAGTAATATTACGGGGATGCAGGTTCAACCGAACAAGGCCATTGTCGGCCAAAACGCATTCGCTCACGAATCAGGCATTCATCAGGACGGCTTGTTGAAAGAGAAGCAGACCTATGAAATCATGCGACCCGAATCCGTCGGCGCGGGCAAAACCAGCATCGTGCTCGGAAAACATTCCGGCCGACATGCCTTCAAAAGCCGCCTGGAGGCCCTGGGCTATCGACCGAATGATGAAGATCTGAACAAGGCCTTCGAGCGCCTGAAAAAGATGGCTGAACATAAAAGAGAAATCTTCGACGAAGATCTGGAGGCGCTGATTTCAGAAGAAATGTCGCGCCCGCTCGAACACTACAAACTGGTTTCCATCCACACCGAAAGCGGCAGCGGACACAAACCAACAGCTGCCGTAGAACTTGAGATTGGCGGTCTTGCCGTAAAAAAAATCGGTCACGGCGACGGCGTTGTCGATGCCGCCTACAAAACCATTAAATTGATGACGGAAACCTTAAGCCGTCTCAAGGACTATGTCGTCAAGGGGATCACGGGTGGTACCGACGCAATGGGTGAAGTCCGGGTGACATTGGAAGGGCCGATGCCGAACGGGGAAGACATACGGGTCATCGGGCACGGCGCCGACACCGATATCATCGTCGCCTCCGTCCATGCCTACTTGAACGCTTTGAATAAATTACACGCGGCCGCTTTAAGAAAAGAAGGTGGAGAAAAGAAGATTGGCCTGATTTGAATACCAGGCAACATATTACGAAGTCTGTTGAACGATAGAAAAATAGGACAATAAAATGACAAAAAAAATGAAAATTGCTGTATTGCCTGGAGACGGGATCGGCAAAGAAATTACACCTCAGGCAGTTGCTGTACTGGAAATAATCGGAAAAAAATATGAACACGCTTTTGAATTCGAGACCCACATCGTCGGAGGCGCTGCAATTGATGAAACAGGCCACCCTCTTCCCGATGAAACACTCCGTTCTGCAATGGCGGCCGATGCGGTCTTGCTTGGAGCCGTCGGAGGCCCGAAATGGGAAGGCCTGGATTATGCCATTCGTCCGGAACGGGCGCTTTTGGGTCTTCGTGAAAAACTCGGACTTTTTGCCAATCTGCGTCCCGCAATCCTTTATCCCATGTTAGCCGACGCTTCAACCCTCAAACGGGAAGTGATCGAAGGCATCGACTTGATGGTTGTCCGGGAATTGACCGGCGGCATCTACTTCGGGCAACCCCGTGGTGTTGAGACCTTTGAAGGCGGAGAACGCGGCATCAATACCCTGGTTTACACCACGGCAGAGATTGAACGCATCGCCCGGATCGGTTTTGAAGTTGCGCGGAAACGGAGCAAAAAGTTGATGTCGATTGACAAAGCCAATGTGCTGGAGGCAACCGAGTTATGGCGTAAGGTCGTAACAAAAGTCCACAAAGACTATCCCGATGTCGCACTGTCCCACATGTATGTCGATAACTGCGCCATGCAGCTCATCCGGAACCCGAAGCAGTTTGATGTGATTGTGACAACCAATATGTTCGGAGATATACTATCGGATGCCGCCGCGATGCTGACCGGGTCCATCGGCATGCTGCCCTCTGCAAGTATTGGCAAAGAGTGCATTGCAGGTCGCCCCGACTGTTTAAAAGGCATGTACGAACCGATTCACGGTAGCGCACCCGATATCGCCGGGCAGGACAAAGCCAATCCTCTTGCAAGCATCCTTTCGGCAGCAATGATGCTGAAGTATTCTTTTGCACTTGAGACGGAAGCTGCTGCTATTGAAGCAGCGGTCTTCAAGGTATTGGAAGCTGGATACCGCACACCCGATATCGCAGAAGCAGGCAGCAAGCAGATCGGGACAGAAGAAATGGGTCGCCGAGTGATTGAGCAGCTGGCATAGCGAAACGGGATAAATTCATGTTGAAGCGTAAAGAAAAATATCATGTTGCCGTTGCAGGTGCGACAGGGGTTGTCGGTCAGGAAATGATCGACATCCTCGAAGAGAGGAAATTCCCGATTGAGGCACTTCATCCCTTCGCCTCGGAACGCTCCGTCGGCAAGTCACTCAGTTTTGCCGGAGAAGAGGTGGAGATTAAAAACCTTGAGACGGCGGATTTTTCCGGTATTGATATCATTCTCGGGGCAACAAGCAGCGATTTGGCGAGAGTCTATACGCCCAAAGCTCTGAAGGCCGGTTGTGCCATCATCGATAATTCCAGCGCTTTTCGCATGGTGCCTGAAGTGCCTCTGGTCGTACCGGAGGTCAACGGACATCTCATCTCAACACACAGCGGTATTATTGCGAACCCCAACTGTTCGACGGCACAGCTCGTTGTCGCCCTCAAACCAATTCATGACGCCGCCATACTCCGACGTGTGATGCTCACCACCTTTCAATCGGTGTCCGGGACGGGAAAAGAGGCGATTGAGGAATTGATGGATCAGACCAGGGCCATCCTGTCCTTTCAAGAAGTCAAATCAAAGGTCTACGATCGACAGATTGCCTTTAATTGCATTATCAATTGGGATTGCGATCCGGAGACGGGCGATACGGAAGAAGAGCTAAAGATTATTGAAGAGACCAGGAAGATCTTAGCTGAGCCGGATTTAAGAGTCAGTGCAACAACGGTGCGTGTCCCTGTTTTTCGATCACACGGTGAAGCCGTGACCATTGAAACCGAAAAAAACCTTTCCCCGAATGACGTTCGCGGACTGCTTTCCGGGGCGCCTGGCGTCACCGTCTTTGACGATGCCTCTCGAAAGGTCTATCCAACACCGCTTGACACCGTCGGCCAGGACAATGTCTACGTCGGCCGTATCCGCAAAGACCACAGTGCTGAAAATGGTCTGCATCTCTGGGTCGTCGGTGACAACCTGAGAAAAGGGGCAGCCCTGAACGCTGTGCAAATCGCAGAGCATTTGGTGCGTTAAGGCGACAAGCAACTTAGTAAGGTGAAAGCCTCCCGACCGTGAACCGCTGGAAGTCGGCGACAAGATAATCCGGTCACCCATAAACCGCGCATGAAAAAGCCCTGTCTTTTTCATGCTATCACCACTGCTAAGGATAAAAAAGGTCTCTCCAGGCAGTAGCGCAGTCCTGTTCCAATTACAGTTTGATATAATACGGATAATGAGATATTTCCTTTTCATCCTTCTACTTATCCCTTTTTCTCCCTGTTCCATTTCTACCGCTTTTTCGGAAATGACAGCGTACAACATTGATGTGCGCTATGAGTCGGAGACACAGCAGATTACGGGTTCCGAAGAAATTATCTTTACGAACAAGGGGGCAAATCCACTTTCAGCACTCTATATCGCCCTCTACCCCAACCTCTACCTGAGCCCTTACCCACATCGCGATCTCGACTTTAACCGGCGAGTCTACCCTGTCGCTTTCAATTCAGGCGGCCTGATCATCCGAAGGATCGAAGATAAGGACGGCAAAGCCCTTCCCTTTTTTCCGGACCCTCTGAGGGGAAAAACATTGTTCGTCGTTGTCCTGCCTTCAGCGATTCCTGCCGGTGGGACCTATCGTTTTTTTGTCCACTTTGAGACAAACATCCCTGAAAAACGGGGCGTCTTCGGCTACTATAAAGACTTGGTCACCCTACAGGGTGGATGGCATCCCTACCTCTCTCACTTTTCGGAAGGACGCTGGGATTTCAACTCAGCCCCTCAGCCGAGCCGCTTTCGTGTCCACCTCTCCCTCGACGAAACACAGCAAGCCCTTGGATCATCGCCGCAGGTCTTAATTGACGGACAAGCAACAGAACAGAAATTGCTCATGGAAGGAGACAAGCTGCCTTTTTTTTCCCTCTCAATCGGAAAGCACTTCGCTAAGTCAAAGCAACGCATAGGCGAAATCACGCTCAACACCTACAGCCTGCCAAAAGACCGGGCTTATACCCGGCGCATCATAGAGGTAATTGAAGCCGCTGCCCTTCACTTTTTAAAACAATCAGGGCCCCTGCCACCGACAAACATCACACTCACCGAGGCCTACCTGCATCAGAATCTCACCGCAATCGGGACGAACATGCTTTATTTGAGCAACCGCTTTTTCAAGGTCTTCCCGACATTAAAACGCTATCACGAAGCAAGTCTCGCACGAGGACTCTATCAGCTCCTCTGGCGACAAAAACGCCCTAAGGAGGCCTCTTGGGTACTCGAAGCCCTGGCAGCCCGGGATGCCGAGCATTTTATTCAGGAGCGACACGGAAAAACGTTTTCTCTCGCGAATTGGCTTAAACCGCTCGGATTTATTCCCTTGATTGATCAAGTACTCTATTCAAAAGATCTGCCACTACGACAGGTCTACTTTTATGAAAACATCCCCCCCCTTGTCAGTGAAGACATCCGCTTTTACAACCATCCCTCTTCTGAAGCGCCGAACATCTTTTATAAATTGGAAATATTGATGGGGAAGACCGCCTTTGAGCAGATTGTCAGGCGCTATCGAGATCAAAAAGACGGGAACACGCTCCTCTTCAGACAAATGCTTTCCGAACTTTCCAATTCCGGTGGAGGACGAGAGATCAATTCACTGATCGATCAATGGCTCGGAACACGTAGCGAAATCGATTTTTCGATCAAACAAATTGACGAAGTAAAAATAGAGGGTCGTTACCAGACATCCATCCACATCAATAAACAAGGAAAGGGCAACGATCCGCTTCAAATCGTTGCGCAAGAAAAAAATGGCACGCTTATCCCCATTGTCTGGGACGGTCGCTCTCATGAGCATACGGTCGTACTTGAAACCACTGAGGGAATCCAGTCCGTCACGCTCGATCCGGACCTGATGTCAAACGATCCCAACCGAAAAAACAATACCCTGCCGCACAAATGGAAGGTTTTAGTCGATGAGTTTCAAGCCAGCTATGACTTCCAGACAGATGACCTGAGTTTACGGAGCAGCCTGCTTTTTCAATTCCTCTACGACACAAATAACTGGGTCAAACTCCTCTATTCACAAACAACAGCCGGAGAGATTTCACACATCGCCTACACGCGGACCATCAAAAAAAACCACAGTTTTACAACAGCGCTTACCTTTGAAACACGCGAACCCTCTCTATCAAACCGCTTCAAGGAGGAAGCGGGTCTTGTCTCCCTGGGCTATCACTTTATCTTTCCAGACCTTCCCCTTTTAACGGAGTTTGCAAAGCGGCTCACCACTACCTTTCCCGCATTTGATGTCGGCCTGGACTACAGCCAACAATTTACCGACAGCGTATTCGATAATTCATTGACGATGACAATCGACTTTCGGCGAACCCTCAGTTTTACGAACTATCACGAAATCGGAACACGCATTTTGATTGGACAATCGCTGGGAAAACTTTTTGAAAACAGGCGCTTTGCTTTAGGCGGAACCGACACTTTACGAGGCTATACGCCGCTGACATTTGAGGGAGAGAATATGTCGCTCTTTTCGTTTGAATACCGTTTTCCGCTCATCTATGAAAGCGACATCAATCTCTTGGGCCTCGCCCACACTCATACCTGGCAGGGCGCTTTGTTCACCAGTACGGGTATGGTTTCAGGCTCACACAATGTCTTTAAGTTAAATCGCTTCCGATCAGATGTCGGCACAGGCATTCGATTTTTTGTCGACCTCTTCGGGGTTTTCCCCTCCATCATCCGCGTCGACCTCGCCATCCCCATCGACTCCCCGATAAAAGACGAAGAGAAGGTTCATTATTATCTTAATGCAGGGCAATCGTTTTAGGACATTTCCTGCACTCTTACTTATGGGGTGTTCATTGAGACAACTTCTGTTTAATCTGTTTCGCTGTGTCCACTTGGGCTGCTCAATTTTATTGATCTTGTAATCAAGACCATGTTAGCTTCAAAATTTTCCGAGGGGTCCATGCAAAGCCGAAGACGCTTAGCGATTGTTTCCGTTTTTTCCTTTCTTTTCCTCCTTTCTTTTCCTGCCTTATCTCAGTCATCTGAAGATTCACTCAGGCCCATTCGTCACCTCGCCAATCAGATCTATAAAAGTGCGCAAGACATGGTAGTTCATGGCGCAGAAGGACATCTCGGGGAAATCGTCGAATACGGCACTAAGGTGATCGAACGGAGTGAAGCGCTTTTAGAGGCAATCGAAGCCAGTCAATCGGCATCTCTGAAGAAAAAAAAGAAAAAGCTGAGCGCCTCAATTAAGGGCACGCTCAATATGGCAAAAAAGGCCCTCACCTTCAGTGAGGAAAATAATCTTCGTCTGGCGATGGCCGCCGCAAGAAAAACCTCCTTCCGGGCGAAACAGACCCGACAACGACTCCACATGCTTCGATAAGCCTGTTGTTCTGGTTTTAGAGATCCCCAAAAAGAGACTTCCATCCTCTTTATTTCCCAAGTATTGCGACAGATCTTGAAACCCTCCGCCTGCAGTGATCAGATAAAAACCATTATTTTTTGGTCGCTTATATAAAAAAACTCAGTTAGCTCTATTACCACAATAGAAACAAGCATCGACACAAAGCAGGGCTTGAACAGCATCACGCCCCTTTCAAACTTTCTTTTAATACCACTTGTCCCTATCCGCTATGCTTCCTGAGCCCTTCTACCTTATGGTCAAAACATGGACAAAAAAAGTCCAAAAGAGTCCATCCAGGAAATAAGGAGATGGACTGAAGTTTTCTTCGTGGGTGGGAACGAGGAGGTCAATCGATGACACATCATCTCTTGAGTGGAAACTTATTTAAAAAGGTATGTCACAGTAATACAACAGCGCTTATCCGTCACAAAAGTGAAACAAGCCTGACCGCAATCATCTGGTTATTTTCACTCGGCTTGATTTTTATAACAGGCCAGCAAATGATTTTTGACTTGGGTGACATGTCGTCCTTTAAAAACTCCATTTCATTCTATGGACAGGGATTGGCCCTTATTTCTGCAATGACCATTGCCTGGAGTTTTTTTCGTCTTTTTCGTTACAACCACAGCAGGACTAAAGACAGGATAAAACCGACGAAAACAAGGCTTGATGAGGTGAGCGAATTGGTGAAATTTTTTAAGCTCACACCAGAACAAATTGGAGAGATGAGAAAATTAGATTGCGTTAAAGTCAAGTTTCGGACAACAGGAATCACCTCGACTCTCCCCCTCACCCTTCTTAAAGAGCTTAAAGATGATCAAACAGTTTATATCTGCTCTTAGTGTTGCGTTCTTCTTTTTCGCACCCCTTTCACTCTTTGCACAAACTGATTTCGTCAGTGCAGATCACAAAAAGGCGGTGGAATGGGCGCGAGAAGGGAAATCAAAACAATCTATTTCATTGTTCAAAAAACTTCTTTCCGAAAAACCGGACAACCAAAATCTCTTGTCTGATTATTTACTGGTTTTGAGTTGGGCTGAACAATGTGCCGAGGTGACTGAAATCTATGTACATCACCTAAAGGAGCCCTCTTTTGATGCCTTAAACGCCTCTGCCAAGTGTTATCGGAATTTAAAAAAGTTTGACCGGGCGATACTGAGCTATGAAGCCTCTTTGTTGAAAAGTCCAGAAAATCGGGAATCGAAGCTCGGACTGGCTTATGCCTTGGCCGATGCTGGGCAGGGAGAAAGGACCCTAGAGGTATTAGAGCAGCTCATTGCCTCAAATCAGACGGACTTAAAACCTCTTTTTGCCAAAGCCTATCTCTACTCAGGGCAAAAGCGATACCTCAAGGCCCTTCATGAATATGAGGCCATTCTTAAAAAGAATCCCGCCCATGCCCAAGCATGGCGTTTAAAAATAAAAATGCTCTCCAGCCTGGGCGCTCATCAGATTGCCTTGGAAACGCTGTTGAAGCAAACGCATCCTGCCGATCCTGCCTTGGAAACACATTTAAGGTTAAACCGGGCGGCCGAGGCCTTGAGATGGGGAAAACATATCGACATTTTAACGCAACAAGAACGCTTAAAAGAGGTCGATCTGGCCCTGGAAATATTGTCCGAGGCCCTTAAAAAAGATCCCGAAAATATCAGAGCAAGGAGTGATCAAGCAATCGCCTTGTTTGGGCGCTTTGCGATCACAAAAGGCATTGCAAACTACGAGCAACTCAAAGGGGAAGGCTTGCCGCTTACGGTCCCCCTTGAAATAGCGGCGGCAGAGGCCTACCTCTCTCTTAATCGCCCGGAAGAGACCATCTCCCTCTACCGAAAAATATTAAAGAAGCGTCCACATGATTTTAAAACCCGCTTAAACCTCTTCCATAGCGCATTACGCCTGAATCATTTTGAAGAAGCAGAAGACATTCTCCGTGAATTGCGGGCGGAAGAGTCCTCGCCCACGGTGAAAAAGCAGGGCGTTCTAGAACCCAACTGGAGAAAGGTTGAGCTTGAAAGCGCAGCAATCTGGATGAGCGCCTATCGGGATCAATTGGCCGATGCCGAAAGACGGTTCAGGACATTGCTTGATCAGGCCCCGATGAACGGTTCTCTGCGCTCCGGTCTGGCCCATATCATGCTTTGGAAGGGATGGCCACGCAAAGCGCTCAGGGAATTCGAACAAATTCTCCATCATGATCCTCGTTATGTCGGCGTTCGAGTGGGCTATGCGACGACACTCATGCAAGTGAATCAATATAAACGGGCACAGCTAGAAGTCGAAAAACTGGTAAAACAGGCCTCTTTTGACCCTCATGTCAAGCAGCTTCAAAAGGAATGGCAGGTCCACAATCAAAATGAACTCTGGGTTTACAGTGATTACAAGCGGGAAGAAAGAGGAAGCCGGGCCTGGTATGCAGAACTCAGCCTGAACAGTCGCCCTTTTTTTTCAGCTTACCGAATGACTGCGGATTTCGTTCGGCAGGAAAGCAATGCAGATACGAATCAATTCAGCTACTCCAGATTCATTGCCGGTTTATCCTATGAGGGGGAGCAGGGCCTGAGCTTAAGACAAAAAATCAGTCTTGATCTTGAATCAAGTGGTAAGGCAGGATCAATCACCCGCATCGCTTATCAAATCAATGATTATTGGCGATTCGATACGGGATACAAGAGTTTTAGTCTGGATGTGCCGCTTCGGGCCAGCGTTATCGGCATCACAGCAAAATCTCTGGATATCGGTCTACTCTATCGTCAAGATGAACGAAGAGAGCTTCATTACGGGGTGAGCCAAATTCGCTTATCCGACGGAAATCGCAGAGATCGATACAGCCTTCGGTCCCGATATAAATTGACCCCTGGAGCCGCTTATACCCACTTCTTAGAGATCAATGTTTCAAGTTCCCGAAATTCACTCTCGGATCGCCCCTATTTTAATCCTCGCAATGATTTAGCCTATGCAATCACAACGATTCATCAATGGCGACGCAAAGACGCACGGCCCGGCAAAGGATTCAGGCAGGCTTTATCGGGGACAGTCGGGGGCTATAACCAAACCGGTTTTTCCACTGCCTTAAGCGGACAGTTGAAATATTCCCATGAATGGGACTTTTCTGTCGGAGAAAGTCTTGCCTACCATATTGTCTACAACAGACAAATCTTTGACGGAAAAGCCGAATATTCGCCGGCCTTCAACATCCGCGTCATTCATCATTTTTAGGCATCATTTTTAAATATTCTTGTATGGGGAAACCATTATGAAGCGCTATCCGATAAAATGCCGTCACAGAATCAGCAGCCTGTTCTTTTGTTTGATTTTTCTGATGACCACCCAAATTCAGGCCCATGCCGAAGCCTTTTTAAGCTTTGTCTATCACGATGTACTTGCTGATCGAAAGGGGGATCTCTTCGCAGTCACAACGGAAGATTTTATTCAGCAATTGGAATATTTTCGGGCGCATGATTACCACCCGGTTACGATTGATGCATTGATTGCAGCGAAGGAGGGAGGCAGCCCACTCCCTAAAAATCCGGTATTAATAACCATTGACGATGGCAGGCAGTCCTTCTATGAAAACATCTTCCCGATATTAAAGCTCTATAACTACCCTGCCGTGCTTTCCATTGTGGGTTCATGGGTCGAACATGGATTTAAGCCGACACAAAGAGGGGGAAGAAAATATGAAAACATTACTCCAATGACCTGGAAGCAGATCAAAGAAGTGGCCGATTCAGGGCTGATCGAAATTGCATCCCACTCCTACGACCTCCACAAGGGTGAAGTTTACAATCCCTACAACAACGAATTCCCTGCCGGCAGCGCCTTTATCTACCGTCCTGAAACGGGTCAGTACGAAAGCCGCGAAGCCTTCAGAAAACGCATCAGAGCAGATCTGGGTCAATCGGTCCGTCTCATGAAAAAGCATCTGGGTCAATCCCCTCGTGTAATGGTCTGGCCTTTCGGGGAATTCAATGCCATCGGGATGGAAGAGGCCAAGCGTCTCGGCATGCACATCAACTTTTCCGCAGAAGACGGGTTCTCTGACACGGAGGCGCTTCAGATTATTTATCGCGGCATCGTGATGGGCGAAATGGATCTCTCCGCATTTGTGACTGGACTTCAAAAAGGTTTTATCCCTCAGGACCCGGAACGCGTCGTTCAGATTGATCTCGACCTCATCTACGATGCAGACCCTGTGCAACAGGAACTTAATCTGGGGCGCTTGCTGGATCGATTGATTGCCATTGATGCAAATGTCGTTTATCTCCAGGCCTTTGCAGACCCGGATGGAGACGGCAATGTCTCAGAGGTTTATTTCCCCAACCGTCTTCTGCCGATGCGGGCCGATCTTTTTAACCGGGCCTCCCATCAGATCAAAACGCGGACACCGGTAGAGATGGTCTATGGATGGATGCCGCTCTTGGCTTTTGAATTACAAGATCCAAAGGAAACCGCTGAGTTACTGGTCAGAAAAACCCATAAGGGAAAGCCCATCCCTGTCGAAGGGAATTATCGTCGTCTTTCTCCTTTCAGCACAAAAACACTTGAAAAGGTGACACTGCTCTATGAAGACCTGGCTCGGTATTCGGATATTGAAGGCATCCTTTTTCAAGACGATGCCTTGCTCAACGATTTTGAAGATTTTCATCCTGATGCACTGCGGGCCTATGAACAACGATTCGGCCATCCTCTTTCACAAGAGGCGGTCGGGTCAGATGCTAATAAAATGAAGGCATGGGCCGACTTTAAAACCGAAACGCTCATTGACTTCACTCAAAAAATCACAAAGGCGGTCAAGCAATTTCGCCCCAATGTGAAGGTGGCCAGGAATATCTATGCACGACTCTTGACGCATCCGGAATCAAAAACATGGTTTGCCCAAGACTATAAACAATTTCTTGATGCCTATGATTACGTTGTCGTCATGGCCTATCCAGAAATGGAAAAAGAAAAGAAAGCACTGCCCTGGCTTGCAGACTTGGTTGATATTGCCGCTTCTCATACCGAAGGGCTCGAAAAAACCGTTTTTAAACTTCAAAGCTATGATTGGGATACCGAGGCCTGGAAAACGGAACAAGAGATTCGAGGTCAAATAAACCACATGCTAAGCAAAGGCGCTAGGCATATCGGATATTATCCCGATGATGTCTACAAAAACAAGCCGAACACCAAAGAGATCCGAAAAGTCATGTCCTTAAGTACCAGTCCTTTTACGGACTCTATGTTATCTCGTTGAGGTATGATGACTCACATTGATGCTTTTCTTTACGGCTACCCCATTTTTATGACTTTTCTCTGGATCACCGGTGCGATCCTCTTTTTTCTACGGAGGGAATGGCGGAAACCGGGTGTGAATGAACCCCCTGAGCTTCAGACCTATCCCAAGGTTTCCATCTTGATTCCCTGTCACAATGAAGAAGAAACCATTCGGGAAACCATCGAAGGCCTGGATGACTTGCACTATCCAGAATATGAAGTCATCACAATTAATGACGGGAGTACGGATCAGACGGAAAACTTGCTGGCTGAGCTGGCGAAAAAATATAAGTGGCTCCGGGTCATCCATCTTCGTGAAAATCGCGGGAAGGCCATGGCATTGAATCTAGGGGTCTTATCCAGTGAAAGTGACTTCCTGGTTTGTGTCGATGCCGATGCGATGCTTGATACTTATGCACTCAACTGGATGATGAACCATTTTGTCCACTGGCCGAATGTCGGGGCGGTGACGGGCAATCCAAGGATACGAAATTGTAGCAGCCTCCTCTGCAAGATACAGGTCGGCGAGTTTTCCGCCATTGTTGGCATGATCAAACGCTGCCAGCGTATTCTTGGAAAACTCTTTACCATTTCAGGGGTCATCGGAGCATTTAGAAAGAGCGCTCTGATCGAAGTGGGATTGTGGGATACAGACACGATCACCGAAGATATTGATATCAGTTGGAAGTTGCAGACGCATTTTTGGGACATCCGTTTTGAACCCAGAGCCCTCTGCCGTATTCTCATGCCGAGTACCCTGAAGGGGCTGTTTAAGCAGCGCTTGAGATGGGCTCAGGGAGGCATGGAAGTGATGGTCAAGAATCTATGGATCTTGACCAAGTGGAAGCAGCGCCGCCTTTACTTTCTGTATGTCGATTATCTTTTTAGCGTGGTATGGATTTATTACGTCGCCTACTCCGCCTTAAGCTGGGCGCTTGGCTTCGTTTTAAACCCGGAAACAAGTACGTTGTCCATGGGCTTGCTGGGAAGTTGGCATACGGTGATCATTGGAAGCGTCTGCATGCTTCAATTTATTCTGGGACTTTTGATGGATAACCGTTATGAAAAAGGCGCCCGAAAATATTACTTCTGGGCGATCTGGTACCCCTTTGTTTACTGGGTGATTATTCTCCTTACCTCTATTATCGGCATCCCCAAGGCCCTATTCAAAAAAAAGACCCGGTTTGCCACATGGGACAGTCCTGATCGGGGAAACCTGAATCACAGGTAAGCAGTTTCTTAGAACACCGTAATTTTTTTGTTTTAGGGGTTTCGGGGCTTCCCGGTTTTCATGCGGGGACCGCGTGGCGGTTTATTCTGCGCTGCATTGCGCGAGCGCGGGTGGTTATGCTTTTTTTGTGTTTCCGGTTTGCGTGGCACATACTTCGGTTTGATATAAAGATCATCCTCCGCCCATTCGACCGGAATTTTCTGGCCGATATAAGTCTCGACCTCTTCAAGCGTTAAAACATATTCCTCATCTGCCAGGCTGAAGGCTTTGCCCATTGCGCCCGCCCGGGCCGTTCGTCCGATGCGATGCACATAGGCCTCTCGATCCTGAGGAAAGTCGTAGTTGAAGACGATATCGACCCCGTCAATATGCAAACCTCTCGAAGCTACATCGGTCGCGACCAGGATTGAAACCTGGTCTCCTTTAAAATGCTCCAAAAAGCGCATCCGCTTTTTCTGCGGCACATCTCCGGTAATCGCCGTGGCGGGGATGCCCTGCTCGGTGAGACGCCTCGCCAGGGTTTCTCCCTGATACTTGGTATTCACGAAGATTAAGGCCCGATCCCAGCTTTCTCTTTTAAGCAGTCCCAGCAACATGGAAAATTTTCTTGAACGCTCAACATGAAAGAGGGTCTGTTCGACCTTGTCTGCTGTGACCTTTTCCGGGGTGACGGCAATCTTCACCGGGTTATTCATGTGTTCGTAAGCCAGTTCCATCACCCGGAAAGAGAGGGTCGCCGAAAAAAGCATGGACTGCCTTTTTTCAAAAGGGGGTAAACGTCTCATGAGGTAGCGGAGATCCGCGATGAAACCCATGTCGAACATACGGTCGGCTTCATCAATCACGAGGATTTCCGTGCGCTTCAGGTCATAGACTTTTTGCTTGAAATAATCGATGAGACGACCGGGGGTGCCAATCAGGAGGTCAACGCCTTCACCCAGTTCTGTGCGCTGTTTTTCATAGTCGATCCCGCCATAAACCGCCTGAATATTAAAATCACAGGCAGTGCCGATTTCCTTAGCCTCTTCCTGAATTTGTACGACCAGTTCTCTTGTGGGCGCAATCACAATCGCACGGGGTGATGAGCGTTTTTCACGGGGAACTGGTTTTTTGATCAGCCGGGAAAAGGTGGAAATGAGAAAAGCGGCGGTTTTTCCAGTGCCCGTCTGGGCCTGACCGGCAACATCGGCGCCAGACAGGGTGATCGGAAGCGTCTTTTCCTGAATGGGTGTGCAGGCAGTGAAACCGAGTTTGTCTATCCCCTTCAGGACGACTTCTGGAATATCGAGTGATTTGAATTCTATGGACATGCGTGGGGGATACTACGCTTTGAGGGAAGAGAAAAGCAAGGAAACAAGAGGGGAAATGGACCTTACTGTCGTTTATTTCTAGTTCTGGGCCTTCTTTTCGCCCATAACCTGTTTGACCTCTAAAGGCGTTTCATCTCCGCGAACCAAGTTCATCAAGTCGAGTACTGCCTGTCTGGGTGACTTTCCCTCAAAGAGAGTGCGGTAGATTTCTGTCACAATTGGCATATTCACTTTATATTTTTTGGCGAGGGCGTAGGCGGATTGAGTGGTGTAGATCCCTTCGGCCACCATTTGCATGCCTTCCTGGATTTCTTTGAGCGTTTTGCCCTTGCCGATTTCTTCTCCAACACGGCGATTGCGGGAATAGGCCCCGCTGCATGTCAGGAACAAATCACCCATGCCCGATTGTCCATAAAATGTATTGATGTCGGCACGCATCGCAAGACCCAAACGGACTATTTCTGAAAGCCCTCGCGCAATTAAAATGGCTTTCGTATTAAAGCCGAAACCCAGTCCGTCCGAACCTCCGGCGGCAAGGGCGACGACGTTTTTCAGCGCACCGCCCAACTGCACGCCCACTAAGTCGGAGCTGAGTAAAAGTTTAAAATAATCGTTCGCAAAGAGCTTCTGTATCCGGGCTGCGAACCGGTAATCTTCGGCAGCAAGAGAAACGGCAGTGGGATGTTCCAAAACAAGTTCTTTTGCGAAACTCGGCCCGGACAAAACGGCAATGCGCTCTGTCGTTTTCCGTCCAAGCGCTTCACGAATCACCTCAGACATTAGCATTAATGTCCCTGTTTCAATGCCCTTTGTTGCACTGATGATCGGCATCGTGTCCTCAAGAAACGGACGCATACTGCTTAGCACCGTCCGTGCGACATGGGAGGGTACGACAAAAAGCACCCACTTCGCCCCTGCAAGTACCGCCTTCATATCTGAGCTGGCCTGAAGCGATTCCGGAAGGCTCACTCCGGGGAGATATTGCGTGTTTTCATGTTGTTCATTGATGGCGACAGCAAGGTCTTTTTCGTAGACCCAGAGGGAAATCTGATGTCCATTTTTTGCAAGCAGTTGCGCCAGCGCTGTGCCCCAGCTTCCCCCTCCAATAACGGCGATCTTCATATAAACCTCTTGTACATCAATTAGTTCTGAAGGACTCAATCCTAGGAACTTTTCACCCGACTTGTCAAGAAATCGTCGGACTGATTTCTTGACTTTGCACAGGCTGTTTCGTACTATCCCCGCGATTTCTTGAGAAGGAAGCAGGCAATAAATGAAGGGATATTTTTTAAGCGATTACACCGGCAAGGAGAAGGAAACCCAGGTCGGAAAGCTCCGCCTGGGCTTTCCTGATATTGGCCCGGCTCAAGTCCTTACGATTTCGGAACAATTAATCGCATCACAGGAAAAATTATCTGCCGAACCCATCGACGCCATTGTTGAGTGGATTGATCAAACGGCTGCACGCTGGTGCGATCCCAATGACTTGATTCGGGAAGAGGCGACTTTGATTGTCCCCCTCATCTCCGGGATTTCACGGGAGATGCTCCAGATCGCTCTGGATGACTTGTTTCTACAGCTTCGCCGTCCCATGCTAATGAAACTCCTTTGCGATGCCTTGGGCGATCCCAGATGCCTGGATCAATTTTGTCCCTTGCCAAGCGGCATTGGATTTTCCCGCACCTTTGGTCCTCGTCTGATCACACAAATTTTTCCCTCAAACATCCCCGGCCTTTCAATTACCGGCCTCGTCATGGGCCTCTTGACGAAGTCGGCCAACCTGGTCCGAATGAGTCGGGAAGAATCCTTACTTCCCTCCCTCTTTGCTCGAAGCTTAAAAGAAGTCCGGCCCGACCTGGCGGACAATATCGCCATTTTACATTGGGATCGCTCGGATACGGCCATGACCGAAGCGGCCTTTCAAAAAGCCGATGCCGCGATTGTTTATGGAAGCAATACAACAATCACAAAGCTTCGGAAATTGATTCCCACGACTTGCAGAACTGTTTTTCATGGACACAAACTGAGTTTGAGCCTCATCGGTCGTGAATCAATCACCCGAGACATTGCAAAAAAAGCGGCTCTGGATGTCGCCCTTTATGATCAAAGAGGTTGTCTTTCTCCTCATCTAATCTATGTCGAAGCGGGAGGGCCGATAACACCACTTATCTTTGCAGAATGGATGGCGGATGCACTGGAGGCCATTTCAGAAGAACTCCCGAAGACCACACTTTCACCAAACGAAGCCGCGCAAATCCAGCAGCTCCGCGCAACCCTTCCCCTAAAAGGGGGGACGGTTTTCTCAAGCCCGAAAGACCTCAACTGGACAGTGCTTTATGACCCCGATTCAAGTTTTTCAATCTCACCACTTTCCCGAACCCTCTGGATTAAACCGGTGGGAGATATTTCTCACGTCCCCTCACTTCTTAAGCCCTATCGAGATCATCTACAGGCCATTGGTCTTGCACTGACGGAAACAAGGCAAGACGACGTTATCCCGCAGATCGCCGAATTGGGTGGATGCCGAATTTGTGAAATCGGACAGATGCAAAAACCGCCCCTCACCTGGCATCACGACGGCCAATCCCCACTGCTCCCTCTCCTGCGATTTGTCGATTGGGAGACTTCGTGACGCCTACTGAAAAGTCACGACAGCAGGACTTTCTCCGCGCAGTTTGTCAAACCTCTCCATACCCGATGGGACTTGAGATTGCCCACGCAAAAGGTTCCTATCTTTACACCAAAGATGGCTTACGCTATCTCGACTTTATCTCCGGCATCGGCGTGGCCAATATCGGACACCGGCATCCGGATGTCATTGCGGCGATTAAGGCACAGGTGGACAAACACCTGCATGTCATGGTCTATGGAGAGTACATTCAAGAGGCTCAGGTCGATCTTGCAGTCAAGCTCACCTCTCTTTTACCGGATGCTTTGGATCAGGTTTATTTTACCAACAGCGGGACCGAGGCCAATGAAGGGGCCTTGAAACTGGCGAAAAAGTTCACCGGACGAAAACGTTTGATTGCTTTTGAAGGCAGTTTTCACGGCGACACCCACGGTTCCTGCTCTGTGACAGGGCGGGAGATTTACCGTAAACCTTTTGAACCCCTGTTGCCGGGCGTCACCTTCCTCCCTTTTAACCAAGTTGAGCGCCTAAATGAGATAGACGAGCAAGTCGCAGCGGTGATCGTCGAACCCATACAGGGCGAAGGGGGGATTCTGGTTCCGAATCAAGATTTTCTCTCTGCACTGAGAGCGCGTTGTACTGCCGTCGGTACACTGCTTATTTTTGATGAGGCCCAGACGGGTTTTGGACGAACCGGGCGTCTCTTTGCAATGGAACATTGGGACATTGTTCCGGATATTGTGACTTTGGCCAAGGGCATGGGAGGAGGTATGCCGCTGGGTGCCTTTGTCGGCAACCGCACCCTCATGTCAACATTTTCAGTAGACCCACCTCTTTCTCATGTCACAACCTTCGGAGGACATCCTGTTTCCTGTGCGGCGGGACTTGCCAGTCTGAATGTAATCGTCAATGAAAACCTGAGTCAACAGGCAGAAACAACAGGCACACTCATCCGGGAGAGATTGAAGTCTTTTATCGGAGAAAAAACAGAAGTCTGCGAAGTTCGGGGCAAGGGCATGATGATCGGACTCGTCCTTTCAAATTCGGAAGCGGCAGCGCGACTGGTCAAGCGCACTTTTGAAAAAGGACTGATTCTCGGCTGGACACTTCACACCGATTGTGTGATTCGAGTGATGCCACCTCTGAACCTTTCAGAGGTGGAGATGCTTGAGGGCTTAAAAGCGATCGAAGAAGCGCTTGGATAGCGTATAAGTCAGAGATGATCCCGACACTGTCCCTGTACGACAATTGACATATTTCCCTTGAATATATAGGATACAGATATATAGAAGAGGGATCACTCCCCGACATATCGGTACGGCTAGGAGGATTGACAATGCGAATCATTTTGACGTTGTTAGCACTTTCCCTGACGCTGTTGCAGACAGCCTGCTCCGACTCTGTGAATGAGGATCTTCAGGGTTCTCCGACAGGTCAGTTCGAAGCCGAGTTCGATCCCGGCAAGCAGGTGATTCCCTTCCCCTCCAATCTACTTTTCAGCGGCACTAAAGACGGAACGCTCAACATCCCCCTATCGGGCGGCAGCAGCGACGGTCCGCGTATCGCGATGAATGCCCTTGACGGCTTTTCGACCGTGGCGCCCATCACCAGCTCCTTTGCCAAGGCAATCGACCCTGCCTCAATCAACGGAACCACGGTCCGCCTCTGGGAAGTCAACTCCGACCCGGCCACCAAGGCAGTGATCGGATTTGTCGCCGCATTGACCTTTGGTGTCGATTATTTTGCCACCCCTTCCTCGACGGATACCACGGACCGGACGCTGGCAATCCTGCCGCTGAAACCCCTGAAACCGGCAAGCACCTATCTGGTCATTCTCACAAAGGGACTTAAATCCAACGACGGCCAGACTGCCCATTCCAGCCAGACCTATCTCTCCGCCCGAATCGCCGAGCCGGTGGTTGATGCGAATGGCAACAGCAGATTCCCCTCTTTTACCAATGAACAAGCCCAAGCCCTGGAGCCCTTGCGGAAGTTGACGAATGCACAAGATGCCGTCATGAAGGCGGTCGAAGCCGACTTGCCGGACAAAGTCGTGCTGGCCTGGGCCTTCAGTACCCAGTCTGTGGGTCCCGTATTGCAATCCGTCCGCGGACTGGCGGCCGTAGGCGTTTCCTCTGCAATCAATCCGACATCGATCGGCACGACCAAAACGCTCAACCCCTCGCTCTCCGGGAAGGCCGATATTTACCTGGGAAGCATCACGCTGCCCTATTATCTCGGCGCTCCTGGCACTGCAACCGACACAACGCCGCTCACAAGGCATTGGGAAGCGGCAACGACAGTAGCAGGAGAAACCCACCTGACCGGCCTGAATCCCCTCCCGGCCAAGACCACAGATGTTACCATTCCTGTGCTGGTCGCCATTCCCAACGCTACGAGTCTTCCGGGCGGGGCGAAACCGGGGGCTGGATGGCAAACCGCTATCTTTCAGCATGGCATTACGCGTAATCGCTCGGATATGCTGGCCCTTGCCGATGCCCTTGCCGATGGCAATATCGCCACCGTGGCCATTGATCTTCCATTGCATGGCTTGGGCAGCGCCAGCGTCGGCTTGTACGTACAACCGAACCTAGGCAATCCCACAAATATCAGTGGCGAGCGGACTTTTGATGTTGACTACGTCACCCAGGATCCCACCACCGGCAGCATTACAAGTCCGGTACCGGACGGCACAAGCGATTCCTCTGGACGTCATTTCGTCAACCTCAGCAGTCTTTTGACCTCACGCGACAATATCCGACAGGCGGTCGCCGACCTCATGGGTTTGACGGCCGAGATTCCCACCATGGACTATGATGGAGGAGGTGCAGATTTTAACAGTAACGGGATTTTCTTCATCGGCCATTCATTGGGAGGCATCGTCGGCTCGGTTTTTCTGGCGAACGAAGCCAATGTACAACAATCGGTCCTGGCTTCCCCCGGTGGAGGCATTGCCAAACTGCTGGATGGTTCGGTCAGCATCGGCCCTGAGATCACAGCGGGCCTGGCGGCAGCGGCCGGTCTTACAAAGGGGACATCTGAATATGAGGCCTTTTTCGGAGCCGCGCAGACCGTTCTGGATGCCGCAGACCCCATCAATTATGCCGCCGCCACGGCAAGTGGGCGAGGGCTGATGATGTTTGAAGTCATCGGTGACGGTGCCCTCAATCTGCCCGACCAGGTCGTCCCGAACCATGTGGGCACGCTTGCAAAGGTATTCAAGGACGCACCCGTGGGAACAGCGCCCGCCCCTCTTTCGGGAACGGACCCTCTGTCTTCCCAGATGGTCTTGACCCGTGTCAGCGGGGCGAGTGCATCTGCCGGAGCTGTCGGCGGCGGAACACCCTGGTTACGCTTCACCGGCGGTGACCATGGATCAATCCTCAATCCGACAGCAAGCCTGTTAGTGACACAAACGATGCAGACAGCAGCGGTTGGTTTCCTGGCCGGCGGCGGATTGGGTTTTGACATCAGCGCCATTGCAAATGTTGGCACAGTGCTTGAGTAAAGGGCAGAGGGGAAAAAATGAAAATCCGACCGATTGTGATATGGACGACGAAAGGCCTCATTTTTCACTTTCTGCTGACCGCGATCCTGGCGGCAAGCCTCCTCACACCACCTGCTGCTTTGGCGATTAATCTTGGTGGTGAAACATGGCGAGGCAGCCTGGATACGACGCTTTCCTGGGGGATTCGATCCCGCTTGGACGACCCCGATCCGGACTTGATCGGCATCCCCAACGGCGGCAAGGCCTTTTCTGTCAACGGGGATGACGGTAATCTCAACTACGATACCGGCATCGTCAGCAATGCCCTCAAGTTTACGAATGAACTCCTGCTGGAAAAAGACCGCTTCGGCGGGTTTGTCCGGGTGACCGGCTTCATTGACTTTGAAAACAGAAACGGCTCCAGGGAAAGAGCCCCGCTGTCCAAGGCAGCAAAAGACATTGTCGGCAACGACATCGAGGTGTTGGATGCCTATGTCTGGGGAAATTTCAATCTGAGGCAGAGACCGGCGGAAATCCGTGTCGGGAATCAGGTCTTAAGCTGGGGTGAGAGCACCTTCATCCAAAACGGTATCAACACCATCAATCCTATCGATGTCTCCAAGTTCCGTGTTCCCGGCGCAGAACTGCGCGAGGCCTTGATCCCCGTGCCCATCCTGTCTGCTTCCGTCGGTACCACCGGGAACAGCAGTGTCGAAGCCTTCTTCCAGCTGAAGTGGGAGGAGACCGAAATCGACCCCACGGGCACCTACTTCAGCACGAATGATTTTGCCGGACCCGGAGGAGAACGGGTGCAATTGGGCTTCGGCGGTATTCCGGAGGGACCCTTCCTGGGGATTTCCCGGGCCAAAGACAACAAGCCCGGAGACAGCGGCCAGTTCGGTCTGGCCTGGCGGGCCTTCGTCCCTGCATTGAATGACACGGAATTCGGTCTCTATTTCATTAACTACCACAGCCGACTACCTGTAATCAGTGCCCGTACAGGCTCGGCAGCAGGCAAGAAGGTCTATGACGATGCCGGTGTAGTGCCAGGCACCAATGCGGTGGTTGATGGTCTTGCCACCATCGCCTACGCCCCGACCGCCCGCTATCTGATTGAATACCCGGAAGACATTCAACTCTATGGCATCAGCTTGAACAGTACGATCGGCGAATGGGCAATTCAGGGAGAGGTGTCCCATCGGGTTGATGTCCCTCTTCAGGTGGATGATGTCGAATTGCTGTTTGCCGCCCTCTCGCCCCTGAACCCCAACTTCCTACGCAACCAGTTGTCCCAATCTCTCAATGGCGGCGCGGCTTACGGCCTTGAAGAGGTGATTCACGGCTTCGTTCCCCGCGACGTCACCCAAGTGCAGGCCACCATCACCCGCCTGCTCCCGCAGATACTGGGTGCATCCCAGTTGCTGCTGCTGGGTGAAGTGGGTTTGACGCGGGTTCATGACATGCCCGACAAGGACGATCTACGCCTGGAAGCGCCGGGAACCTATATCAGCGGCAATGAGACCCTGGCGGCATTGCACGGACCGGCGGCCGGTCAGTTTGAGGACGACAGCCATTTTGCCGATGCCACCTCCTGGGGCTACCGACTGGTCGGAAGATTAGAATACAACAACGCCATCGGGGCCTGGAACCTGCTGCCGCGCATCGCTTTTGCGCAGGATGTCGAAGGCAATTCACCCGGACCCGGCGGCAATTTTTTGGAGGGGCGCCGCGCGCTGACCCTGGGGCTGGCCGCTAATTACCAAAGCACCTGGTCCCTGGATCTCAATTACACGCAATACTCTGGGGCCGGCCGTTACAATCTGATCAGCGACCGCGATTTTGTGGCCTTCAACGTCAAGTACGCATTCTGATAAAAGGGGATAGGCTATGGATATTCTCAAAAATATTCTCCGAACTAATCTACGAAACAAACGGAAGAACACCTTGGCGGCATCAATCTTCCTTCTGTTGACTGTCGCATGGACGACCGCCTTTGCTGCACCCTCTGCGAAAGAGATCGCGAAATTAGGAAAAGACCTCAGCCCCGTCGGGGCGGAAACCGCAGGTAATACCGACGGCACCATCCCGGCATGGGAAGGCGGGATCACCACTCCACCGGCAGCCTACAAACCCGGTGATCACCACCCTGATCCCTATGCCGAAGACAAACTTCTCTTCACCATCAACGCCAAAAACATGGCTCAACACGCAAATCATCTCACACCGGGTCAGCAGGCCCTCTTGAAGACCTATGACAGTTTCCGGATGAATGTCTATCCCACCCATCGTAGCGCCTCAGCGCCTCAGCGTATTTACGACGCCACCTTAAAAAATGCTAGCAGCGCAAAGCTAGCCAGGGGTGGGAATGGCGTGAATGGGGCGATTGGCGGCATTCCCTTCCCCATTCCGGAAAACGGCCTTGAAGCTATCTGGAATCATGTTCTACGCTTTCGGGCGACCCGACTTGAGCGAAATTTCGGTCAGGCTCCGGTGACCCGGGGCGGCGGTTATACGATGGTCAAGATCAATGAAAAAGTCTTGTTCGACTATGCACTTCCCGGTGCGACTGAAGCCGAGCTGGACAATGTTATCCTGCGCTTTAAGCAAAGAGTGATGTCTCCGGCGCGTTTGGCCGGGCGTATTCTGCTGGTCCATGAAACATTGGATCAAGTGAAGGATCACCGAAAGGCCTGGATCTACAATCCCGGGCAACGTCGGGTACGACGCGCCCCCAATGTGGCATTCGATAACCCGGGGACAGGCGCTGATGGCCTGCGCACGAGCGATCAACTCGACATGTTTAACGGCAGCCCGGAGCGTTACGACTGGAAGCTGCTCGGTAAAAAAGAAATCTTCGTCCCCTACAACGCCTACAAGTTACACAGCGACCAGTTAAAGTACCAAGACATCCTGATTCCCAAGCACCTGAACCCGGCCTATCTGCGTTACGAACTGCACCGCGTCTGGGTGGTCGATGCGACGGTAAAGGAAGGGACGCGTCATATCTATAAACGCCGTACCTTTTACATCGACGAAGATTCCTGGCAGGTCCTGCTGGTGGATCAGTATGACAACCGGGATCAGATCTGGCGGGTCTCGGAAGGCCACGCGATCAATTATTATGAGGTACCGACCTTCTGGTATACCGTGGAAGCTCACTATGATTTGCAGTCCGGTCGTTATCTTGCGCTGGGCTTGAACAACGAAGAGCTGATGTACGATTTCAATGCTACATTATCGGTGCAGGATTTCAGCACGGCGGCCTTGAGGCGCGAGGGTCGACGCTGATTTCATACCGAACAGGACTCAAACGAAGAAAAATCCGCATAAAATAACCATCCGTTTGGTGTTCTTACTCTTCTGCTGGATCTTCTCCGCAGGGAGCGCAACACTCCTGGCTCAGACGGATCGGTCTGAGCAGACCAATCAGACCAGTCCGTCACACTATTCAGTCATCGCACCATTGGCGGAAAAATCGCTGCTGCTGGATGCAGCCCGGCGCAAAGGCTTGATCTTAGCCGTGGGAGAACGCGGTCATATCCTCCGGTCGGAAGATCGGGGACAAAGCTGGACTCAGGCCCGGGTTCCCACACAGACCACCCTCACTGCCGTCTATCTGCATGATCAAAAACTGGGATGGGTCGTCGGCCACGACGGCGTGGTTCTGCGCACCGAGGACGGAGGACGAAGCTGGACCTTGCTGCGCAATGTCCCGAAAGACGAGCTTCCCCTGCTGGATGTCTGGTTCCGTGACGACCGTGAAGGCTATGCGCTGGGCGCCTACGGGCTGTTCCTGCATACCCGGGACGCGGGAGAGAGCTGGGAACGGAAAAAAGTTCACCCCCTAGACGACTCCCACCTCAATCATTTCGCTGTCACATCAGCGGGGCACTATTTTTTGTCTGCGGAGGCGGGAAACATCTACCGGTCTCTGGATGAGGCAAAGACCTGGGAACGCGTTCCTTCCCCATATGAGGGTTCTTTTTTCGGGGTCTTGCCGCTGGACGGAGACCTTCTCTTGCTGTTCGGGCTGCGCGGCCATTTGTTTCAGAGCCGTGACGGTGGCGATACCTGGCAGGCGCTGAAAACGGATAGCCAAGCCCTGCTGCTGGGAGGAACGGTTCTGGAGGATGGGACCGTGATCATTGTCGGTATGGACGGCGTCATCCTGATCAGTCATGACAATTCACAACATTTTCGCTTATACCCGCAACCCGATCGCAAGGGCATCACCGGGCTTCTTGATCTTGGGGACAGACAACTGCTGCTGATCGGTGAAGAAGGCCTACGCTCGCTTTCTCTGACAGACTTGGAGTCCGGCAAGTGAATGAATCCGGCGAAAAAAAAGTCCCCACTCCGACACCCGGTAGTTTCACCAGTACCTTGGAGCAGGTCATTTTCGGAAAGCGTGCCTGGGTCATGGCTTTGTTCACAGTGATCACTCTGTTTATGGCCTTCTCCACCTCTCGTTTGCGGATTGATGCCGGATTCCTGAAGCTGCTGCCCCTCGAACACGAGTACATGCAGACCTTCGTTTTTTACAGAGAGTACGGCGGCGCCAATCGGATACTGATTGCCCTGACGGTCAAAGAGGGCGATATCTTTACGCCGGAATTTTTCGACACCTTAAAGGCCGTCACTGACGAAGTCTTTTTCGTTCCCGGCGTTGACCGCTCGCGTGTCAGTTCTCTGTTTACGCCCAACGTGCGCTTTACCGAAGTCGTGGAAGATGGCATCGCCGGTGGAAACGTGGTGCCCGCCGACTTCCGTAACACCCCGGAAAACCTGGCGACTGTTCGCCGGAACATCCTCAAATCCCGCTACATGGGGCGTCTGGTGGCCAATGACTTCAGCGGCGCCATCATCAGTGCCCAGTTGTTGGAACGAGACCCGCAAACCGGTGAGAAACTGGATTATTCGGCAGTGAACACCGTCCTGGAAAAGATCCGGAATCAGTATGACGGCGGCAATATCCGCGTCAATATGATCGGATTTGCCAAGGTCATTGGAGAGATTACCAAGGGGGCGGGCAAGGTCGTGATGTTTTTTCTGATTGCTTTTTTGATTACTGCACTTCTGGTCTATCTCTACGCCCAGTCCTTGCGGATCACCCTCATTCCGCTGGCCTGTTCCCTCATTGCGGTGATTTGGCAACTGGGGCTTCTGCCCCTGCTGGGTTACGGGATCGACCCCATGTCGATTCTGGTGCCCTTCCTGGTCTTTGCCATCGGTGTCAGCCACGGCGTGCAGATGATCACTTCCGTGAGCGCCGAAATTTCCGATGGCTGTGATTGTGCGGAGGCCTGCCGAAGCAGTTTTCGTCGTTTGCTCATTCCGGGAGGCATTGCCCTGGCAAGCGATGCCATCGGTTTTATCACCCTCCTGCTGATCCAAATCCGTATTATCCAGGAGATGGCCATCACGGCCAGCCTCGGGGTGGCCGTGATTATACTCACCAACCTGATTCTGTTGCCGGTGATGCTTTCCTATCTGCATTTAGATGAGGCCTACCGGGAAAAATTAAAGCGACGCAAAATCCGCATGTCCCGGATCTGGGAGGGCTTGTCCGCCTTGTCAACTCCCGGCGGGGCGATCATAGTGCTTTTGCTGGCACTCTGTCTGACGGGCATCGGCATCTGGAAAGGCTCGGACGCGAAGATCGGAGACCTGCACGCCGGTGTTCCGGAACTGTGGCCGGACTCGCGCTACAACCGGGACAGCCAGCTGATCACAGAGCGCTTCTCCGTCGGGGTGGACATGCTTTCCACTGTGATCGAGGCCCCGAAGGAGGGCTGCATTGATTACGAGGTGATGACGCGCCTGGACCGTTTTGAATGGACACTACGCAACACGCCCGGTGTTCAGTCCGTGATCGGTCTCTCCGGGGTGGCCAAGCGGGTGTACGCCGGGTGGAACGAAGGATCTCCCAAGTGGCGGGTGCTGCCGCGCAATGCGAACAGCCTGGCAGAAGCCGTTGCCTATACCCCCACCAGCACCGGTTTGCTGAACGATGACTGTAGCGTCATGCCGGTCATGATTTTTACAAGCGACCACAAGGCGAAGACCATTGAGGGGGTTGTTGCGGCTGTGAAAGCCTTCCGGCAAAACAATGATAATACACTCGGAGACAAGCTGAAATTTCGCTTGGCGACGGGCAATGTGGGCGTCATGGCGGCGACCAACGAGGCGGTGGAGGCGGCGCAGTTTCCGATGCTGTTCTATGTGTTTTCCGCCATCATTCTGTTATGCCTGCTGACTTTCCGCTCCCTCGTCGCTACGCTTTGCATCACCCTCCCCCTTGCGCTGGTTTCCCTTCTGGCCTACGCACTGATGAGCGCCCTGGAAATCGGTCTCAAGGTCAATACCCTACCGGTGGTGGCGCTGGGTGTCGGCATTGGCGTGGACTACGGGATCTATATCTACAGCCATTTCCGGGAAGAGCTGAAAAAAGGCCACGGATTAACCGAGGCCTACCACAAGACCCTGTCCATTACCGGAAACGGCGTGGTTTTTACCGGCATCACATTGGCGATTGGCGTGGCGACCTGGATGTTTTCACCGCTCAAGTTCCAGGCCGATATGGGGATTCTGCTGACCTTCATCTTCCTGGTCAATATGCTGGGCGCGATTCTGTTGTTACCGGCGCTGGCACGGGTGCTGAGCCGAAAGATCTGAGCGACTGCCCCGCTAGCGAGCACTAGAGTTTGAGTCCTGCCCGAACAGCAGAACGACGTAGGAGCCCACAAGCTGAAGCCCGCCAAGGGCGGCCAAGTAGATGCCGGCGCCGCTATTATAGGCATTTCTGTAATAGTTAAAAAAAACGACGCCAGTGATAATGACAATTGCCAAGCCAAGTAAGCCGTAAAGCCAGGAAAGGCTTCTTTTTTTTCGAATCAGTTCATAGATCACGACAATGCATCCAGTCACTGCAAGGCCGAAAACCACCTTGCCGTCCATCATTTGAAGACCGCGCATTGCAACATTGAATATTTTCGGTTCGATCCAGGTCAGGTAACAGCCATACATCACCAGAAGGGTATTAAATAAAATAAAAAGGTACACCGACACACCTCCAACATTTTTTAAAATCGGGGGATCATATACCTTAGGCCTAGCGGAATCAAAAAACATCTACATGCCCCCAAGAAAGATACAAATACTGCCAACAAAACGCCGCACCGATTCGATGAAATTTACAGCCGGATAGATGCAATCTTTTCATGAAAAATTAATAAATCACTTAATTCCAGGTTCCTTAAGACTTAATATCATTCCTGATCAAACATGGGTTGCCCCTCCCCAAACAAGTCAGGGGGTATCAAAATCAAAGCAAAATTGTTTTCAACTGCCCAAAAGTTCGGGTCATGAAACTCAATTTGCGCAATAAATACAACAAGTAAATCCCCTCACTCCATTTGGGTGAAATCGGTGCATCACGGTCGCAATTTATGAAAAAACCCTTCCTTTTTGTCATTTGCATCGTGATTTACCTTTCCCTGCTGCGCCCCCTTTACGCATTTAATCTCATTGCTTTTGGCGATATCCGCTTCGGAGAAAGTTCAGAAAAAGGGGAGTCTCCCGGTTTCACGCTGGGTCAGCTTGATTTATGGGCCAAAACGAACCTGGGAGATACAGGACGCTTTAATACATTTTTTGAGCTTGTCATCGAATCCCCCGGGACAGGTTTTCAGATAAAGCTATGCATACAAGCCGCTCGTACTGGGCGCAGTGGGCATTCGGGTTTTAGAAGATGAAGACCTCCATAAAACGATCCAGTCGCTTTCTCCCTCTGTGCTTCCTCATAGCTGTGATTTTTATGGGGTTCATAGGGTTCAGTCCCGACAAACTTTTTGCTGAAGAAAAGTCTACAATTCGGACAAAGGCCAGCTTTTTCTACCATCATTCAAAGTTTGTTGTCTGGCCTGAAGATCGGTTTTCTGAAAGAAATCTGTCCATCAACCTGTGTATTTTTGAAGAAGATCCCTTTGGCAAAGAACTTGACTTAATGATCCAGTCGAGAACCAAGCGTGAAAATTTTATAGAGAAGGCCTCTCATCTTCATAAAAAGCTCATTATTCGACGATTGGTAAAAATTGAAAACAAAAATGATTGCCATCTCCTTTTTATCGGTGCTTCCGAAAGAAAATTTTTCGGCAAGATTCTGAAGGAATTAAATGGTTCCAGCGTGTTAACCCTTAGTGATCAAACAGAATTTATTCAGTCTGGCGGAATGGTTTATTTGGCGCATGATCAAGAAAAAGTTCGCTTCGAAATCAATTTGGACCTTGCGCAAAAAGCCGGCCTTAAAATCAGTTCCAAGTTCTTAAGACTCGCCAAGGTAGTGAGCCTTCAGGCTTCAAACCGGCAATAAAACGACACTTTTTCATCAAAAATATCCTTGCCCTGATTAGCGCAAGTAAGGATATTGTCATGACAATGGAGCCAGGGTATTAGGATGAAGCACACCTTCCTCAATCTATCGGTGCGTGGCAAGTTGATGCTGATTATGATGGCAACCAGTATCGCCTCCCTGCTTCTGGTTAGCACAACCTTTATTTTTTACGAACAGGAACAATCCAAGCGGGAGCTGATGCGGGACATGGACTCCATTACCGAGATCATCTCTTCGAACAGTATTGCAGCCCTGCTCTTTAACGATCCAGCGTCGGCAGAAGAAACCCTCAAGACCCTTCGTTCCGAACCCCATTTTGTTGCGGCTTGCCTCTACACACACAAGCGACAGGTGTTTGCCAAATATCTACGGAACGCCGAAAAAGCTGATTGCCCCATTGACCCTAGGGGAGAAGCCCTCCATTTTGAAGAGGAACACTTCATTTCATTAAAAGAAATTGTCTTTGAGCAACAACAGATTGGAACACTCTACCTCCAGTCAGATATGAAACATCTCGATGTGCGTCTCAATCGCTATATCAGCATTGTTATGGCCGTCATGTTAGCAGCAGTTTTGACGGCCTTTCTCTTCTCCTCAAGGCTGAAACATTTAATCCTGAAACCGATCCTTCACCTCTCAGACATTGCAAGCCATGTTTCTGAAAATAAGGATTACGCCATACGCGCCACCAAAGTGAGTAACGATGAGCTGGGCCTTTTGACGACGCGCTTTAATGAGATGCTGGAAGAGATTCAAAAGGCGGAAGCACGCTTGCAGCATGAGGCAACCCACGACCAACTGACGGGACTGCCCAACCGAACCCTCTTTATGGAACTGCTGGGGCGCTCTGTTGAACGCCGGAAACGGAATAAGTCCTATCTTTTTGCCCTGCTATTTTTAGACCTGGATCGCTTCAAAATCGTGAATGACAGTCTCGGACATGCTGTTGGAGATCAACTCCTGGGTGGGATTGCGCACCGTCTAAAGGAATCCCTCCGGGGACAAGATACGGTCGCCCGCCTTGGCGGAGATGAATTTACAGTACTGCTTGATGATATTCATCAGTCCAAGGATGCCATTGAAATGGCCAATCGGATACGCCAGGATCTATCTGCACCATTTGACCTGAACGGGCAGGAAATCCATGCAGAGGTGAGCATCGGGATTGTTGTGTCTTCTGAAGATGAAGCAGCAGAGACCTTGCTGCGAGACGCAGATACGGCAATGTATCGCGCCAAAGCCCTTGGAGGCAGTCGGCAGGAGATTTTTGAGGTCAATATGCACGATCATGCAATGACCCGGATGGCGCTTGAAAACGACCTCAGAAATGCAGTCAAACGTGAGGAGTTTAAGGTTTTTTATCAAGCGATCGTCACCCTTTCAAGCGGTCGGATTGCCGGCTTCGAGGCCCTCGTACGTTGGCAGCACCCGACAATGGGACTCCTCCCGCCAAGTCGTTTTATCCCGCTTGCAGAAGAAACCAACCTCATTGTTTCGATTGACCGCTGGGTACTTCGAACGGCCTGTACTCAAATGGCGAAATGGCACTCGCAATCCAATTTAAAATCTCATTGGAGCATCAGCGTGAATCTCTCAGGAAAGCAGTTTTTACAGACAGATCTGATTGATTCATATGACAAGATCATCAAGGAGAGCGGACTCGCTCCAAATCAAATCCAACTCGAAATTACTGAGACGGTTCTCATGGAGAACCCGGATCAAAAGCAACTGCTTTTGAAGGCGCTTCAATCGAAAGGGATATTTTTGAGCCTGGATGATTTTGGAACAGGATATTCCTCTCTCAGTTATCTTCATCGCTTTCCCTTCAATGTTTTAAAAATTGACCGTTCTTTTGTCTCTCAGCTTGGCATGGCCGGAAACCAGGCCGAAATCATCAAAACGATTACCATGATGGCGCACAACCTTGGACTGCTTGTCATTGCTGAAGGGGTGGAAACAGCTGAGCAGCTCTCTTATTTAAAGGACCAACACTGTGAGTACGGACAAGGCTATTTTTTTTCCGAACCGGTCACCGGAGAGGTGGCGGAAAGCATGGCGTAATTTTCAGACGGTACAAGCCAAAGGCCATCCTCAAACATTGTGCTGGAAGTTCGGATGTTTCCTTGACACGGCAGGACTTGGAAAATATAATGCCCCGACATTTGCCGAAGTGGTGGAACTTGGTAGACACGCACGTTTGAGGGGCGTGTGGGGCAACCCGTGGGGGTTCAAATCCCCCCTTCGGCACCAACCTCCCTCAAAATCCCCTCCCCTGAGTATAGACCGAGCATGTTCCTGCAACAGTTGATCAATGGTCTGACCCTAGGCAGTGTCTATGCCCTGGTGGCGCTTGGCTACACCATGGTTTACGGGATTCTCGGGCTAATCAATTTTGCCCACGGCGAAATTTACATGATCGGGGCCTATCTCAGCATCATCTACTTAGGGCTCTTTACCGTGACGGGCCTGACACAATCTCACCTCTTTCTCTCGCTTTTTTGCGTGTTTATCCTCGCAGCGATCACTTGCGCCGCTTATGGGATGACTCTGGAGCGGATCGCCTATCGACCGCTTCGCTCGGCCCATCGTCTTTCTCCGCTCATTTCGGCCATCGGGATGTCCATCTTTCTGCAAAACTACGCCATGCTGGCACAAGGCTCGGCGGACAAGGTTTTTCCCCACATCCTGCCTGGCGGGTCTCTCACTGAGGGAAGCGTGCAGATCAGCGGCATTCAGGTTTTGATTATGAGCGCATCGATTTTATTAATGGGAGCACTCCAGTTTTTTGTCCGAAAAACACGGCTCGGAAAGGCCATGCGGGCGACTTCTCAAGACAAGATCATGGCACAGCTGTGCGGTATTCCCATTGATCGCGTCATTGCAGTGACCTTCATTATCGGATCTGCTCTCGCGGCTGCGGCAGGGATGATGGTGGCGATGTACTACGGTGTGGTCAATTTTTATATCGGCTATGTCGCTGGCATCAAGGCCTTCACGGCAGCGGTTCTGGGCGGCATAGGCAATATTCCCGGTGCCATGCTTGGGGGCATCCTGCTGGGCCTGGTTGAAAGCCTGGGCGCGGCCTATATCTCCAGCGAATTTAAGGATGGATTTGCCTTCGTGATCCTTATTTTGGTTTTGATCTTTCGACCCACGGGACTTTTGGGTGAAAAAAGCGGGGATCGCGGATAATGGTACCCGGAAAATGATAAAGACAAAGCTCCCCGAAAGTTTCAGCCGTTTTGTCCTGCTTCCGCTCTGGATTGGCCTGCTTGCGTGGCCGCTGATGGGCTGGCTGGGTGCGGGACAGCTTGCCGTAATCCTGATGGTGAGCGCCGTAGTCGCACTGGTCATCTATCGTCTGGTTTCCGGCCTGCCACTTCAGGGGCTAAGCATCGCTTTCAAGGCGCTTGTCCTGCCTTGCCGCAGCCTCTTCGAAAAGCCGATTCTCAGAAAAATGTCTGTGATTGTTGGCCTCACCCTCCTGATGACCTTGCCTTTTTTTTTAAATAACTACTACCTGGATACGATCAACCTTGCCCTGCTCTATGCCCTTTTGGCGATTGGCCTCAACATTACGGTCGGTTTTACAGGCCTGCTGGATCTCGGCTATGCCGCTTTTTATGGCATCGGTGCCTATGTCTATGCCCTTTTATCCACAAGCATCGGGCTGTCATTCTGGCTGGGTCTGCCCTTGGGTGGGGCTGTGGCCGCCTTTTTCGGATTAATTCTCGGATTGATTACGCTCAGACTGAGAGGGGATTACCTCGCCATCATTACGCTTGGTTTTGTTCAGATTATCTATCTCACTCTGAATAACTGGGATTCTTTGACTCAAGGACCGAATGGCATCATGCAGATTGCCCGCCCTCAAATTGCGGGACTCACGCTGCGCACTCCCTTCCATTTTTATTATCTCATTTTGTTTTTTCTCATTTTGACTGTGATTGCCGTGCATCGATTGCTACATTCTCAAATCGGACGGGCCTGGATCGCCATTAGAGAAGATGAAATGGCGGCGGAGGCGATGGGGATTGATACCACTCGCATGAAAATTTTTGCCTTTGTCCTGGGCGCTGCAATTGCCGGTATCGGTGGGGTCTTTTTTGCGGCCCGTTACAGTTTTATTTCTCCCGAAAGTTTTACCTTCTTAGAATCGGTCCGAATCTTATCAATGATCGTGTTGGGTGGTATGGGGAACATTCCCGGCGCCATTCTGGGTGCTTTTTTGTTGACTTTACTTCCGGAGTTGCTTCGAGGTCTCGCGAATTACCGGATGTTGATCTTCGGCGCAGCCCTAGTGGTGATGATGATTTTCCGGCCTCAGGGTTTGTGGGGCCGAAGGCCTTAAGCGACAATCGTATTGATTGACAAAGAAGCGGCAATTTTCATAGAGTTGCCCTCAATTTGAACTGAGTACGGCCTGAACAAAATTTAGGGTAAAATTAATGAGAATTCAAAGAGTTGAAGAGGCAATCGAGGACATTAAAAATGGAAAAATGATCATCCTGAGCGATGATGAAGATCGCGAAAATGAGGGAGACCTCGTCATTGCTGCGGAGAAAGTGACTCCCGAGATGATCAATTTCATGGCGCTCCATGCACGTGGACTGATTTGTCTGACACTCACACAGGAACACGCAGAAAGACTCCGGCTGGCTCAGATGACTCAGGACAATACAGCATCTTTCGGTACTGCATTTACAATTTCCATTGATGCGCGTGATGGCATTACGACCGGGATTTCGGCGAAGGACCGTGCGAAGACGATCCTGAAGGCGGTCGATCCGAATGCTGTGCCGGAAGATCTGGCAAGGCCGGGCCATATTTTCCCCATCACTGCACAACCGGGTGGCGTGCTCAAGCGTGCAGGACAGACGGAAGGTTCTGTTGATTTAGCCCGGCTGGCCGGCCTTTCTGCAACGGGCGTGATTTGTGAAATCATGAATGAAGACGGCACGATGGCGCGTATGCCTGAGCTGATCGCCTTCGGAAAAAAACACAATCTCAAGCGTGTCACGATCAAAGACCTCATTGCCTACCGGGTAAAACGGGAGTCTTTAGTTCATCGTGCGGCAGAAGCAGACTTGCCTACCGAATACGGCCACTTCAAGGCCATCGTCTATCAGAATGATCTGGATCATGAATCGCATGTGGCCTTGGTGAAAGGTGAAATCAAGGAAGACGAGGCGGTCCTGGTCCGTGTGCATTCGGGCTGTGTTACCGGAGATATCTTTTGTTCAACGCGCTGTGATTGCGGAGAACAACTTCATGCGGCCATGAAAAAAATAGAGGAGGAAAAAAGCGGTGTCCTGCTCTATCTCAATCAGGAAGGCCGTGGAATCGGTTTGATCAATAAATTGAAAGCCTATCAGCTTCAGGATGAAGGGCGAGACACCGTACAGGCCAACATTGAACTCGGTTTTAAGGATGACCTGAGAGACTACGGCATCGGCGCTCAAATTTTGGCTGATCTAGGTCTTCACAAAATCAAACTGATGACCAACAACCCCAGAAAGATTGTCGGCATTGATGGTTATGGTTTAGAGGTGGTTGAGCGGATCGCGATTGAGTCCGTTCCCCATGAGAAGAATGTCCGCTATCTTCGTACCAAGAAAAAGAAGCTCGGCCATCTCTTAGACAGCGTATAAATATGGAAATAAAGCCTTCCGAAAAAAAATTAAAAGGTAGCGCCGATGGACAAAATTTGAAGTTCGCTATCATTGTCAGTCGTTTTAATCAAACCATTACGGATGCCCTTTTGGAGGGGGCTGTGCGGACTTTGGAACAGAGTGGAACCCAAACAGAAGATATTACGATTGCAGAGGTTCCGGGGGCTTTTGAAATTCCGGGCGCAGCCAAACAATTAGGCTTGCTGGGTGACTTTGACGCCCTGATTTGCCTGGGTGCCATTGTGCAGGGTGAAACGCCTCACTTTGATTATATCTGCACCGGAGTCAGTCATGGCATCGCACAGCTTGCCCTCGATTTGGATATCCCCGTGATTTTTGGCGTACTTACCACCCTGAACATTGAACAGGCCCTTGCCCGCTCCAATGAACATAACAATAAGGGTGTAGAATCAGCACTTACCGCAATTGAGATGGTTCACCTCTACGAGAATATTAAATAATGGGATTCAGACGAAAAGCCCGTGAGCTAGCCCTTCAGCGACTCTTCCAGGACGATTTCAATAGCAAGCGTTCAAATGAACACATTTCAGATGCACTCTTGGTCGACGGGAGTATTGCTGCCGAAGTGAAGACATTTTCTGAATGCCTTGTTGGGGGTGTTCTACAACACCGGGAAGAAATCGATGACATTATTCAAAAATATACAAAGCACTGGTCGAAGGAGCGCATGGCCATTATCGACCGCAATATCTTGCGGTTTTCAATCTACGAACTTTTTTACCTGAAGGACATTCCATCCAAAGTCTCTATTAACGAAGCGATTGAAATCGCCAAATTATATGGTGGCGAGGACTCAAGCGCCTTTGTGAATGGTATCCTGGATCATATCCATCGGGATGTACTCGCCGAAGATCAAGCACTAGATAAAAGGAAGTCTCCCGCAAGCGATGCAGGTTAAGGTCTATTCCGATAAACTGACAAAGCTGACGACTGACCTGCTGGTTGTGACCTGTTTTAGAGATGTCCGGCCCTTGCGCGGACTGGCGAGTAAAGTAGACTGGTATTACGGCGGAATCCTTTCACGTGCGCTGATAGAACAACGTTTTACGGGAGACTTGGGAAAGATGCTACTTCTGTCGACGGAAGGCAAACTCAATATTCCGAAAGTGATACTGCTCGGTCTGGGTGTGACGTCCAGATACGGCTATGCTAAATTTACGACAGCGTCCAGGAAGCTACTCTCTGCATTAAAGACCATTGATATCGGTGAATGTGCAGTAGAAATCGATAGCCTTGGTCCTGAAAAGGACAAGAAAAAATTTCGGGCTGTGGCGCTTGTCGAAGCATTTCGCAAAGGAGAAGGCCGTTCATTGCAAAAAAAACCGCTGGATGTCACCTTCATTGTCAAAGAAAATGAAAAGGCGGAGTTGATGCAAAAGTACTTGCATCAAAAGAGTTCATTATAATCAATACAGCTCAAGGATAAGACAAAGATGATAGAACGTTATACCCGTCCTGAAATGTCTGCCATCTGGACAGATCAAAACCGCTACGAAACCTGGTTGAAAGTCGAACTCGCCGTCACAGAAACATTAGTGCAGGCCGGAGAAGTACCCCAAGCCGCCCTTGACGGGATTCGGGCAAAGGCACAAATTCGCCCGGAACGCATTGAAGAAATCGAAAAAGAGGTGAAACATGATGTCATCGCCTTTTTGACATCGATCACTGAACAGGTCGGAGAAGCGGGACGTTTTCTCCACATGGGCATGACCTCGTCCGACATGCTCGACACGGCTTTGGCTTTAATGATGTCTCAGGCCGCTGAACTGCTTGAAGCCGACCTTTGCAATCTGCTCGACGCACTAAAACTGCAAGCAATGAAGCATAAAAAAACGCTAATGATCGGGCGTTCTCACGGCATTCATGGCGAGCCGGTGACCTTCGGGCTCAAGATGGCCCTTTGGTATGAAGAGACTAAGAGGAACCTGGAGCGTCTGCGACTAGCGAGAGCCGATATCTCCTACGGGAAAATCTCGGGTGCGATGGGCACCTACGCCCACCTTTCACCGGATATCGAGGCAGATGTACTGGCGCGTCTCGGTCTGAAACCCGAACCCGTCTCAAGCCAAATTGTCCAGAGAGACCGTCATGCCCACTTCATACAGACCCTGGCTTTGATTGCATCGAGTCTAGATAAATTCGGGACGGAAATTCGCCATCTGCAACGCACCGAGGTGGGGGAAGCGGAAGAACCCTTTGATCCGGGTCAGAAAGGCTCCTCCTCCATGCCGCACAAACGCAACCCGGTGGCCTCCGAAAACCTTTGCGGTCTGGCCCGTATTATTCGTTCCCATTCCATCGCGGCCCTGGAAAACGTGCCCTTATGGCATGAAAGAGATATCAGCCATTCCTCGGTTGAGCGCGTGATTCTACCGGACAGCACTATTCTGCTCGACTACATGCTGAATCGATTCGCAACTGTGATGCACAGGCTCGTGGTTTACCCTGAGCGGATGTTACAGAACCTGGATCTAACAGGTGGCACCTTATATTCGCAGAAGGTGCTGCTCCGTCTCATTCAAAAGGGGATGCAGCGGGAAGAAGCTTATAAAATTGTTCAATCCCTTGCGATGGAAGTCTTTAGAAACGGAGGATCCTTCAAGGAGAAAATCAGTTCCAATACCACCGTTTGCAAGCATTTAGATGAAAAAGAACTGGAGGCCTGTTTCGACCCCTGGCAGTATTTACAGCATGTCGATGAGAGTTATCAGCGGGTTTTTGAATAGATAAGGAATAAGTGATGAAAGCAAAAGTATACATCTCATTAAAAAAAGGCATACTTGACCCACAAGGGAAGGCTGTGGAGCGCGCCCTCGCCACACTCGGTTTTAGCGGGGTGGAAGGCGTGCGCATCGGAAAATATCTCGAAGTCGAACTTAAACCGCAGGAGGCGGAAACGGCGTCGCAATCCGTAAAAGAAATGTGTGAAAAACTATTGGCCAACACGGTCATCGAGACCTACCGCTATGAATTGGAACCGGACTGATAACCGACCAATCCTCGGCTGTCCGTATTTTAAAATTTCATTGTCCGGAGTCTGAACCGCCTACTCCAAACAAGTCTTACGCAGCCTTTCTCAAACCTGAATCCTTATCGCGTAAAATGTCGGCATCGCAACAATCGTAAGAAGCCATTTTTGTCAAGCCGTTAATGTCATCTGAAATCAGCTGTTTAAAGCTGCCCACCAGAAATGCAATGACATTTCTCCGGCATGTGATGCATATGGACATCACTAAGAGAGAGGAGATGATTAGGAAAAATCCACCTGAAATCAAGAAGTAAAAAGGCCTCCAGTTGGAAAAAAAACCCGATAGATAATCAGAGCCGGAAGCGATGGGCAGACTGCCCGTGCCTGCATAGACACTTTCAGAAACTTTTCCCTCCAGACTCCTCTCTAAAAGTCGGATTGTCATGATGATTTCATCCCTTGCGAGGTTGAGCCCTTTCAGTTCTTTCCAGAAAAATTCAAGACGAAAATTCTCACGATAGTCACTATATTTTGAGTAGAGTTTCGCTTCTTCCTCAATATTTTGACCCAGGTTGCTATAGAGGGCAATGACCTCTCCACGCGCTGCATCTTCCGGTTGGACCTCGGCAGCGAGAGCAGGGCCACACCAAACCGTGACAATGAGTAGCAAAAATAGCCACTTTTGTATTTCTACTGTGCTTACTCCCAACATAACGAGCCTCCTTTGATTAGGTGACAAGCCGATGTCTATTGAGCGTTGCAAAGAAAATACCCAAGCACACAGTGCTTCTTTATATTTTTAGTTATTATATTCAATCACTTATATGAAAAAACATGTTATCTGCGTAGCAATATTCCACAGTTTGTGGAATATATGCCGGGGTGCTTTAATCGACGTCCCGAAAAATAGTAGTGATTGGGAGTAGAGTTTTCTATCATTATTTGGGGAGATTTTACGATGAAGAAACGATTTAGCTAAAGTCAGATTGAGAATGGCATTGGGATAATGGTCCACGTGGTCGGTGAAAAAGGCATCGTAAAAGAGAGCCACCGTCTAAACTCTCCATCAGGATTAACAACACTGATGGAAGGGGAAGGATGTATCACGTGGATGTCTATGCCAAAGTTCGAAGGTTTTGTTTCGTAGAAGGTCACAGTTCCCGCCATGCGAGTCGTGTATTCGGGTTAA
>JAJDBU010000043.1 GCA_029261195.1 Nitrospirota bacterium
AGGACCACCTCCTGTAACGATTGCAGTATGCTGACAATGAGCCTGCTTGACTGCTGAGAAACAGGCCAATCCGTCTGATACTACATGGCTATCAGGACTGAGGTGACATTTTGCCCATCGTGCGATTTCCCGGGTGCGAAATCCATCGACTACGTTCATGTTCATCGCAATCGGATGGCCTTGTGAGTCAAGAGATACTGCTGCAACAAAGGATGTTTTTTGGGGGAGCCTCGACCTCGTTTACCGCCTCGAGACTCACCGCCCCAATAGACATCGTCAAGCTGAATAACGCCGGAGAGAGGCTTGCTGTCATCTCTCTCCTTCATCACCTGCATCACCTTCTGTTTGATGCTCCAGGCGGTGTTGTAAGAAACGCCGAGCTGACGGCCTAGGGCAAGTCCTGAGAGTCCCGTTTTAGCCTGTGTTAATAGGTGAATAGCAAGAAACCACGTTGTTAATGGCAGTTTTGTTGAAGCGAAAATGGTCGTACTCGTTAGGGAGTGTTGATGGTGGCATTGGTTGCACTGAAAAACGGGGCGTGTTTTTAGCGTACAGTAGCTTTGACCACCGCATTCCGGGCAAATGTAACCTTGAGGCCATTTCCACTTAAACAGGGCTTTTCTACATTGCTCCTCGCTTCCATAATCGTTCATGAAGTCGATCAGACTATAACCTTTCTGAAATTGGACTTTATTCTTCATGACCTTACCCCCTTTCGCTTTACTCTACTTTTGAGTATACGCCTTACTCAGAACTATAGCTGAGCTTTATGGGTAATCAGGTAGTTATATGTTCCTTGGGAGTTGTTTTTCCGTCTTCATGAACCCAACCCTCCCGATCATGAAGCTCTTCATGACAATTAAGGCAATACCCAGCACATTTATCTGCTTCTGTTTCGAGTTTTGCTCGGGCTATTTTTATTAAATTCATTCCGCTTATATTACCGAGTTCATATTCTTCGTATAATCCTATGGTCTCTTTAATCAATTTAATCGACCCAAAAACCAAGTGATAGACATTTCTTAACGAACAATGATTGTGTTGATTCTCCTATGTGTGACAGAACTCGGAAGGAGGTAACCCTCTTGTAATATATGACGCCCCTCCTCCCGCAAATGCCACCAAAACTATTGGTAGCGTAGCTCCACCAGTCATCGCTGAAATTGCGGCACCCGCTACTAGCGAGGCCAGCCCAACCCTAGCACCAGTTTTTATCGATTGAATTTCGGTAATTTCTTTCAATTCATTACAATCCAATATTTGTTCTTCTCCCGCCTCATCAGTCATATAAACTATTTCATAATTATTTGTCGTCTTGACCAAGATAATTTCTTTGTCTGGGATATTTTGATTAAAAAATGCAAGCTTGTATTTGTTTTTTGTTGTAATGGTCGTCTCTCCCCAATTCAGAGGATTCCAATCAAAAGCGTATGCATAATTAACATTTGATAAGGACAATACGCATATTAATGTTACTACTAATACTTTATTGCCTTGAATGTTGGTAGGTGTACCTTTCATTATCATTTTTCTCGCTTTTAATTTCATATTATTAATAAGTTAAATATACGATTTCCTTGAGTTAGTTGTCTTTTTTTTCGCCCTCGGAGATACGCCGCTAACTGCATATTTACCAGAACCCGCCATATTCAATATGACCACTCCCCTCCCCCCTCAATCTCCCGGCAGAACCAAGCGAACAAAAATAAATCTAGAACCTTTTCTTCTTCTAATCTTCAGGTAATGCCTCAAATTCGATCTTCTTATTTTCAAACCATTCTTTCATCGCTTCTGGCTTTTGCATAAGTTCTTGTATTTCATTAATCGCTTGAAGATGTGCTACATCTTTCTTTTGAAACATTTCCATGCCGTGTTGTTTGCTCATTTCTGCAATCTCGCCAAAAGAGTTCGCCTGAAACTTTTTCTCGCACGCTCCGCCTAGTTGCTTGCAATTCATTGTCTTCAAATTTTCTCCCTTTTGTATTAATTTAATTCACCTACCGCTGAAGCGAACCCGCGAGAACCCCCACCCGAGGGCCGAGAGTTTGCGAGAAGGTTCCAGTGTACGTTGCTCTTTTGTGCGTCAGAACAAACCCTGAAACAGGAAAATAATGATTCTTAATACCACCATAAACCTGTTGCATTGATTACTTTGAAAATTTCGGAATAACCACTAGAACTTGGATGATATCCATCGCCCTCTTCGAGATCTTTGAGGTAGATGTTCCTCTCCACCAAAGGAGTATAAATATCTAAATATCGTACTCCAATATTCCTGCAGGCTTCACTCAGTTTCATCGATAAATTACTAACTCGAAGAGATGTCGATTCCTCCAGTACTGGTGGAGGGCCGACCATAATAACCTCATAATACTTTCCTGCTTCTTTCAATATTGATGCTGAATTTGCAACGGATTCGGAGGTAGATAGTTTTTGCTTTCCATCAACAAGTAAAACATCATTTATCCCAAGGGAAAGGACTAATCGACAATCTTCATTTTTCGGCAGCCTCCTTTTTACTTCTAATTCCCACCTAAGAAGTATTTCCTTACTCGTTTCTCCACGAATACCAAGATTGTAATAGGTAATAATTCTTCCATTTCTCATTGCCTCTTCACAAAGCCTGCCCGGCCATCCTAATATCGCCTTGTCGCACGCCCCATTTACCAAGGAATCACCCAAGAAAACGATTCTAGTCCCGTTGTTTATTGCCATAGATACCTTGTTAGCTGCTGAAATTGATGGGTTTCAGTTTTAACCAGATAAGAAGCCCAACACGTTAGGCTAACCCGCGAGCCAATGACTTGCCCCCAAGGCCGAAAAGTATACCGAGTCGGGTTGAGCGTCTACTTTATGCGTGACCATTTTCATGACACTCAATATTAGAGATAGAACCGATAAGCTAGTCCGCCGCCCCACGACAAAATACAAAACCAAGCAAAGCTTTATGCTTTTATACAGGCCTGACGCCGTTATTCTAATTTTTATTAGATTTCTTCTCTTTTTTCTCATTGCGCTTTTCTTTTAATGTTTTTCCGGCCTTTTTTTTAACTGTTTTTTTTGCATTCTTACCTTTAGCCACGAATTTCTCCTTTGCATTGGTTAGTTCTAAAGCTTGTTGATTGAATTTGTATTGAAAATAATCATTAGACTAGTGAAGGGCCATAATGTTGAAACTAACCTACGAGAGCCCCACTCGAAGGTCGAGGGTTTGCGGGTTCGGATGAGCGGTGGGTTATATTTCATTTCCTTCAATTTCTCTTAAGGTATTTCCCCTCTCATTTTTCCAACTTTTCAAACCGTTTTCAGAACCACCTTCGACAACTGTCAATGGTCGTTTGAAAACATACCAAAAATGGTCGTGAAAAGTAGGCCACTTTAGCCCTCGGGTTTCCTTGTTTCGAAACCCTCTTTTCCCATTTTTCCTTTAAGCCTGTAACTGTTTCCCCTGATGTTGATAATCACGCTGTGATGCAGCAGCCTGTCGAGAATCGCCGTCACAATAATCGGATCGTGAAAGAGCTCACTCCAGTCGGAAAATGCCTTGTTCGAGGTAATAATGGTACTCGCTTTTTCATATCGGTATGCGACAAACTTGAAAAAGAGATGGCATTCCTCCCGTGTAATCGGCGTATACCCGACCTCGTCTATCAGAACCAGAGCCGACTTGTAGTAGGCTCTCCCTTTGACTGAACGGTTTGACTCCTCATCCTTTTTCAGCTTTTTGATGAGAGCCTCCATTGTCGTGGCATAGATGCTCAGGCCTGCCTGACAGGCCTTGACGGCGAGTGCTACGGCAAGATGGGTCTTGCCCACTCCGGGTGGTCCCAGAAAGAGGACATTGCCTTTATCTCTGACAAAGGTCAGGTCAAAAAGGGAGCTGACTTTTTGCCGGTCAAGCCCCGGCTGGAAAGCAAAGTCAAACTCATCCAAACTTTTTATGAATGGAAGTCCTGAAATCCTCAAGGCGTTCTCAACCCTGCTCTGTTCCTTGGTCGCGACCTCTTCTTCAAGCAGGGCATCCAGAAATGAAAGGTGACTCCTGCTTTGCTTCTCAAAGGTTTTCAGCATCTCTGAGAGGATCTCGCCGATCCGGGGCAGGCGTAAGCGAAGGAGATTGTTCTCGATACGATCAAGCAGAAGTTGTTCGCTCATGATGCCACCTCTTCTACTGCATCCTCATAGTCGTGGATGGGACGCACGGCCACGTCCATCTCATAGCGGGGAGCGACCGGACTGATGGTGCCTAAGGCCCGGCCTTTGTGATGGCGGCCATCACCGTACTTGCGGCGATTCATCTCCTTGTCTCGTCTTAAGGCCTCATAGAAGCGCTTGTCCTCGATGAGATGCCCTTTCCCTTCTGGTGTCTCATAAGTCACAATCAGGTTGTTATCATCAAAGATCCGGAGGGTCGCATCCTTGATGCGCAGAATGACCTGTTTCCCGACCAGTGGATGAGGAAGGACATAGCGATTTCCCTCGAAACTGATGGTGCAGTCTTTCTGTACCTTACGGTAGACACGCCAGGAGGTATCGAACTGATTTCCGGGCAGGTGATTGAGATCCGGCTGCTCCCGCTTGAAACGGAGGGAGATCTTTTCGTGGGTCGTACCGTGGATCCTCTCCTCTTTCGTCTTAAGCCATGCGGCAAGGTCTCGACTTGCCAACTGAAGGGAGATAAAGCCATAGCCCCGCCAAAAACCCTCTCGGATAAACGAGAAGGGCCGTTCAACCTTCCCCTTGACCCAGGGGGCATAGGCCGGGGCAACTTCCGGTTTGAATCCGTAATGCAGGCCAAATGCCGTTAATGTGTCATTGAATTTGTCCTCGCCTGCGATCCTTCCGATGTAAACATTTTTCATGCGATCGTAGAGGATTTCTTGCGGTACTCCGCCGAAATAATCAAAGGCTGCGATATGACAATCCAGAAAGGTCGGAAGATCACAACGTTCGATAAAAACAGCAAAGATCTTTCTGGAATATCCCAGGATCATCGAAAAGAGATAGGTCTTCTGAATGCTGCCATCGGGAAGCGCTACCTGAAACTCGCCGAAATCAACTTGGGCCTGTCGGCCGGGTTCTGTCTCAAAGCGGATATAGGCTATCCGTCTTCGCGCATCCTTCAGCGCTTTGACTCTTCTCTTGACGATTTCATAGCTTCCTTCAAAGCCTATTTTACTCAGACGGTCATAAATCCAGGTCGCCGAATAGGCATCTTCTTTTAACCAACTTGAGATCTGATCCTCAAAGGGATCAAGCTTTTTCTTGCGAGGCAGAGCCTTCTTTTCTGAAAACTCCGGATGCTCAATATACTTCTTCACCGTTTCTCTGCTGATTCCAAGTCTTCTCGCAATGCGTCTCTGTGACAGGCCTCTCTGATGTAATACCAGTATGTCCAATACGGTCTCCTTTTTTTCAAACCACTCATTCTCCTTTTAAGTTTTAAAATCAAAAACACAGGAACAAAATATTGATTCTAAATCTTTCAAAGCAAGAATGAATTCAAGTGAATTCTTCTTAAAGTGGTATGTTTTCAAACGACCATAATTGGTAGGTTTTATCACGACCATTTACAACAACTGATGCTGCTGTACTAGGACTACTAAACTCAACATCCTTTGAGAGCAATAAATAATCTTTCCCTGGAATCAGGATGTCCTTTTCAATGAGCTGTTCACGGACAGCTTGCGAACCCGAATAAACCGTAAACCCCCCATTCGTTCGCTTTCCTGTTGCGATAAGACTCTTTATTTTACAAAAGAGCAAACCTTCTTTTTTTGTCTTGTTCGATCTGAGTTTATTGAACTCTGTCACTCCAAGCACAGGTAATAACTGAAGTCTTTTCTGAAGAAATACGTCCATCTCAGCCTCATCAGATCCCGGAAGTCGAGTACCCCTACTAGCCGAGTTCATCAATCTATAGGTGATATTTTTGGATGCGATTGAGATTAACCTACCTTCAATTATCGTATATGCGCTTTTGTGAGGTTCTGATCTTTCGAAACAAAGACCAGAACCGAATTCCAAAAATCCTTTTCAGAGTGCTTTATTAGTCGATTTGCAACATCTGCCTATTTCGGTCAAAGTGACCAGCTGTTCCGGCCAAGATTACCAGGTGGTCGGAGCGAAGCGACGCTGGGTTTTTGGAACTTACTCTAAAGTGTTTTCCTGAGTCAATATCGCTTGTTTTTTTCTCATCGATTCTCCCTTCAAATTTATTTTATAGGCATTATGAACAAGCCGATCTAGAATCGCATCGGCCATCGTCGGATCGCCGATCATTTTATGCCAATGCTCAATAGGAAGCTGGCTGGCAATAATGAAGAGGCCCTTCACTTAAGGTCAAAACCAATGTTGAATGATTCCGAACCGATAGTACCCTTTCATTTTGAATTCTTTCAAGATTTCCCTGGTGCTAGGTGCTAATTCCTTCTTTTTTTGTTGCGATATGCAAGCTATTTTTGTCTCCTCTTTGTGGGTTTTTGTTTTCATCATCGTGAGCAGACGATTACTTGTCGGACTATGAACGCAGATAGATAATCAATAATTATTGCAAATAATCCTTCTTTAGGCGAAGGTGTTGTTTCGGTGATTCAGGAGGTAGCCTCTTCCAATACAAGATGAGTCTGAACTGAGGAGTTGTTTCTAACGCAAGATGAGTCTGAAGTAGTCTGATCCTGTTCATAATGGAGGGATGAAGACCATTATGAACGACACACAATTAAAAACCATTGAAGAAATCAAAAATTTTCTTGCAGGAACAGGATCCATTACGTTTTCGTTTCAGAGTCGAGATGATCGCTATGCCTGGATCGAAAAGACTCTGGTTCGGTTTAAATATCTGAGCTTGAACAAAGGGGACAAGGGGGTGGTTATACAATACCTGATGAAAGTGACGGACTATTCCCGCCAGCAACTGACCCGTTTGATTCGGCAGTACAGAACAGCAGGTCGAGTGAGACGAAGACAGGGTGCGCATCATTGCTTTCCAGTGCGCTATACCGATGCCGATATGGCACTGCTCGTCGAAGTCGACACCCTCCACAATACCTTAAGCGGACCTGCCACAAAGAAGATCATTGCCCGTGCATATAAGCTCTACGGCAACAAGAACTATGAGCGTCTGGCCAGTATTTCTGTCTCTCATCTTTACAATCTCAGGAAAGCTGCGGGCTACAAACGAAGGCGTCAGTTTTTTACAAAGACCAAGTCGGCCCAGGTTAAATACGGTCAGAGACGCAAGCCCGATCCAGAGGGTAAACCCGGATATATCCGCATAGATACGGTCCATCAGGGCGATTTAGACGGTAAAAAGGGGGTTTATCACATCAACGCCGTCGATGAGGTCACTCAATTTGAAGTCATCTCTGCCGTCGAAAGAATCAGCGAAGCCTATCTGCTGCCCGTCATAAAAGCCCTTTTGGAAGCCTTTCCGTTTTCCATTCGTGGGTTTCATTCCGACAACGGTTCTGAGTTTGTGAATAAAAACGTGGCGCGGTTGCTCAACAAACTCCTGATCAAGTTTACAAAATCCCGATCAAGGCAGACGAACGACAATGCCCTAGTCGAAAGCAAGAATGCTTCAATCGTTCGGAAGCAGTTCGGTTATGCGCATATTCCTCAAAAACATGCTGCACTGATCAATCAATTCAACCGGGATTATCTCAATCCCTATATCAATTTCCACCGACCCTGTTTCTTTCCAGAAATAATCCTTGATAAAAAAGGAAAGGAGAAAAAGCGCTATCGTTATGAAAAAATGATGACGCCTTATGAAAAGTTCAAATCACTCAAAAAGGCAGAAACCTATCTAAAAAAAGGGCTTACTCTAAAACAACTGGATGAATTTGCTTTAGAAATAAGTGATAATGAAGCTGCAAGGCGCTTAACCCGAGCAAAAGATCTGCTCTTTAAAAAAATAGATGAACAGGAGGCCGCTTAAGACATTCACCCCGCTGTTCAGACTCATTTCTCCATTGGAATAGACTGAGGTTTGCAATAGAGGATGTGGCGTGCTAACTTACACGGAGAGAACACATTTTACGGGGGGCTGCGATAGCCCGTGGCAAATAAAACCCCTGTAAGCACTTGATATTGAAAAGAAAATATCTTAAGTGCATGGCGGGAGTGGCGCAGTGGTAGCGTAGGAGCTTCCCAAGCTCTTGGTCGCGGGTTCAAATCCCGTCTCCCGCTCCATGTTTTCGATTGCTTAGGCCCATTAGCCCCTTGAGTTTTTGCTTTTCGAACAACACCATAACACTATGAAAATTAAGACTTTTTCATAAAGACCTGCATAAGTCTTAAATCCTACTCAAATCACTTTGGCTTGTAATCCCCGCTGCTTGCGGCAAGGATCATTTATTGTGTTGTCGGGCGGGTTTCCTCTACTAATCAGGCAAGATCTCTTGTGGACTTCCGTGATCCAAGTTATTCTTACAGGATAAAGGTAGGGACTACGCCAAGTGAACAAACAAAGCTCCAATACGATCCATCAGGCCATTGATCTGATTTATGAGACAGCGATTGAACCCGGGAAATGGCCGGAACTGCTTTACGCTTTAGCCGGATTTGCTGAGAACCGACTGGAGCAGGATCAAGGAGAAGTCACCTTATTGGAAGAGGCCCTTCTGGCCGATAACAAATCGAAAGATCCCGAGGGGCCACAGCGGATTTCGCTTCACAGAGCCTTGGAACATATTGCACAACCCGGAGACGATGCGGGTGAAAGGCTGGATGCCCCGGAACCTTCACGAAATGAAGTCAATCGGATTTTGCTCGGGCATTTTAAACGGGCCATTCAAATTGCCAAGCGACTGGTTGAGCTTGAAGAACAACACGAAGTGGTTGTTTCTTTGCTCGACCACCTCCCGATTGCCTTGTTTGTGGTGGACCAGGATGCCACCATCTTGGAAGCAAATAATCAAGCCGGCCGGATACTTACCGATAAAAGTACCCTTCGGGCGATTAAGGGCAAATTAGTTGCTCCCCTGAGGCACAACACACAAAAACTTCAGCAGGCCATTCATGATGTACTTGGAAAAGGAGCATCGGGCAAGGGGCGGATGATGAACCAGGGGCTTGCAATGACAATAGAGGGCTCCACAGCAGACCAGCAGGCCCTTCAGGCAGATTTCCAGGAAGACCTGCAAGAAGATCTGATGATCTTCGTCACTCCGATTGCCCACAGTATTCCCTCGGAACGGTCTCGTGTAGCGGTCTTTGTTTCCTCACGAAAATTTCAGCCTGTGATCGTTCCGGAGCAGACGGCTCATTTTTACGGACTCACTGTAAAGGAAATGGCGATCACCACTGCCTTGGTGCAGGGACACAGCGTCAAAAAAATTGCTTCAGACTCAGCGGTTTCGGAACATACCGTGCGTTCTCAGGTGAAGTCGATTTTGCACAAAACAAGCGCACAACGGCAGGCTGACTTGGTCCGCCTTATGCTCACGGGGCCAGGGGCAATGATGCCGGCGCAAGTTCAGGATACAGGGCTAGAGAAGTCGGAGGCCTCTCAAAATGGATCTAGACTGATTTTCAAGGGCCTTCCCCTGCCGGACCTTCCACGCTTTCTCTTTTTGCCGGATGGCCGACGCATGGCCTACCGAGAATATGGAGACCCTTTGGGAGAACCCTTATTTTACTGCCATAGCCTCTTGGGCTCCCGATTGGAACTGGCCTTTGAGGGTAGCCCTGCCGCACAGCTACGCAGAATACGCCTGATTATTCCGGATCGGCCGGGAATCGGCTGCTCCGATCCTCGACCGGATATCGGTTTTCTGGAATGGACAGAAGACTTGAAGGCCTTGGCCGATTATCTCAAGATTGATCGTTTCTGCATGGCGGGTTATGCCATGGGTGGGCAATATGCCCTGGCTGCGGCTTTTGCGATGCCGAAACGGGTCAAACATCTTTCTCTGGTCAGTGTCGGACTGAGGCCGGAGTCAGCGGAAGATTTTAAGGAAATGCAGACTTTTTACCGTTTCAACCTGAAATTGATGCTGCATGTCCGCCCTGTTTATCGCCTGTTTTCATCCATTATGCGAAAGGGCTTCTTCAGTAATCCGGACAACTTTTTCCAGCAGTTCGGTGCCAAAATGGACGACGGAGATCTCGCAGTCTTCAAAGATGAACGCTTTCGGGAAATGTTAGTCAGTAATATGACAGAAGGCTGGCGGCAAGGCGCTCTGATCCCCTGTCAGGAAATCGAAAACTGGATGGCCGATTCCTGGGATTTTCATATCGAAGCCATTAAGACTCCCATTGATTTCTGGCATGGCGAACGCGACCATCATGTTCCCTGTATTCTGGGGAAGGCTCTGGCAAAACGTCTGCCGAGGGCAAAAACATTTATTGAGGCCAGTCAAGGACATCTGATGTTTTTCTCCCACTGGCCGCGGATGCTGGATGCGCTTCGCCGGCCTTAAGGGGCTGTTCCATTTCCGATTCCCCTCGTTTGAAAACCCCACTTAAAGTATTCCACGCAAGCCCCTTTCTTTCTATTTTCTTGAAAAAGCCCATATTTTTCACAAAAAAGGTCAATTTTTATGACTTTATCACCCATATGGGTGATGCGCTAAACAGAATCATCTCTTAAACTTAAAAATTTCCGGAACCTGGTGCCTTGAGCATATGGGTAAATTGTGAGTGAGAGATCAATTTTGGAGGGGTATTGAATGTGTCATTATATTGTCCGTGTCTATCGACGGGAGAAACAAAAGGATCAAGCCGACCGGCTTTACGGCGTAGTCGAGACCACTGAAAATGGAGAGATGTCTGTCTTCAGGAGCTTTGATGCGCTCTGGAGTATTCTCTCCTCTGCAGAATCTGTGGCGTCCGACATCATCGGTGAAAAGGAATGGAACGATCAACAGGAAAAGCGGCGCTATCCTCGTTTTAGTTACTCATGCTCTGTCAGTTATCGTGTTCGGGGAGACAGCTCCGAAGAGACGGAGGATGGCAGTCGAAGCGGCAAGCTGATCAATATCAGTCGTGGGGGGATGAGTATGGAGGCAGAGGGACCTGTGCTAAAAAAAGGGGATTTGCTGGAATTAGAAATTCCGATGGCAGGTCCACCAATCTCTTTTCCTTCTCTGACGCGGGTGGTCCGGGTCGAAGCTTCGTGGTCGGGGAAATCTCTGGTCGGACTTCAGTTTATTGTGTGAAGTCCTTCAGTAGGCTTGAATTTGATTTTCATCGCTTTGCTCGCGGACAAATCAATCTAGAAAAGAGCTTTCCGAACCTTGTTGAGTTCGACGAGCGCACGGAGCGGGGAGAGCTTTTTGCGGAATTTTTTGTAGACTTCTGCCTGAATCAGGGCTTTCGGTTTCTCTGAAATCGTAAAATAGTCCTTAATAAGATCCAGACAAAGATCAGGATATTCGGTGAAAAACTTCGGGTTTGCATGTGCCCAAGCCTCAACTTCTCGAAACTTACTCAAATCTTTAAAAACAAAACTGTCGGTGAGCTTTTTGTGGTAACTTCCAAGCCCCTCCTTTGAAAAATCTCCCCTCTTCTTCGCTTCAATAATGGCTTCGGCTGCAAAAAGTCCGGAGGCCATCGCGAGATTTGTTCCTTCGTGATACAGCGAAGCATTTACCAGATGGGCAGCATCTCCGACAAGCAGGAGGCCATCCGTGAGAACTTGCGGCACCTGCTTATGCCCTCCCTCCGGAATCATGTGGCCTGAATATTCAAGCGTTTCGCCTTTTCGGATGAGGCGGCGAATGGAAGGATGAGACTTGAAACGCTCCAGCAGGTCATTGGGCACAATTTTTTTGCCGATGAAGGCATCGATGGAACAAGCCACGCCGACCGAAAGCGTGTCTTTGTTGGTGTAGATAAACCCACCGCCCACCATACCGGCGACTGCATCCCCGAAGAATTCCATGGCCACCCCTTCATCGCCTTCAAGGCCGAAACGGTCTTCGATGACTTCACGCGGCAGACCAATCACCTCTTTTGCGGCAACGGCCAGGACATTCCATTTGAAGTCTTTTCTCAATCCTGCTTTTTTCGCCAGGAAAGAGTTGACCCCGTCGGCAGCAATCACGACGTCGGCTTCCATCTCTCCGCCTTCCCGCCGTGCTTTGACCCCAACGACCTTGCCGTCTCGCCAGAGCAGGTCATCAACGACGGTTTCAGGAATGATGAAGGCCCCGGCCTCCTCCGCCTTTTTAGCCAACCAGGGGTCGAAGCGGGCTCGGAGTGCAGAGAAGCTGTGATTGTAGGGCGGTTTGGTATTGTAATCCTCGCTTCGAAATTCAAAGGCGGCTTCCGATTGTTTGGAAAGCAGGCCAAAGCGGCGTTTTACGATTTGGCGTTCCAAAGGCGCGTCTTCCCAGAAATTGGGAACAAGACGATTGAGGATGGTTGTATAGAGGACACCGCCGAACATATTCTTTGCGCCGGGGAATTCTCCCCGTTCAAAGACAACAACCGACAACCCTGCACGGGCCAGGGTCAGCGCGGCTGCCGAACCGGCCGGACCGGCTCCGACGATGATGACATCAAATTTATCAGACAAATAGGTTCTCCAGGAGGATTGCTTTTGTAGGGGCAGACCTATGTGTCTGCCCCGGAACGTGTAAAGGGTAAAATAGGGCAGACACATAGGTCTGCCCCTACATCATCCTACACGAACCTTTTTGATCTCTTCGATCAATATCGGTAGCACCTGGAATAGATCGCCGACGATGCCGTAATTTGCGATTTTAAAGATCGGGGCATTGGGATCATTGTTGATTGCGACAATATATTTTGCGGAGGACATCCCGGCCTGATGTTGGATTGCACCGGAGATGCCACAGGCGATATAGAGCAGCGGAGAGACCGTTTTGCCTGTGAGACCGACCTGGTAGCTGTGCGGTTTCCATCCGGCATCGACTGCGGCGCGTGATGCCCCAACTGCCGCCCCAAGCGCTTCGGCTAGTTCTTCAATGAGCTTGAAGTTTTCAGGGGCCTTTAAACCCCGGCCTCCAGAGACAATAATTTGTGCCTCGGTGAGTTCCACCTTTGAAGCCACAGTCGCAACGACCTCTTTGATCTTTGCCTTAAGTGATGAAAAATCGGTCGAGATAGAACAGTGTTCTATCGTGGCTTCCGCTGAGGCATCGGGCGGACTGGCTTGAAAAACATTCGGTCTGAGCGTGGCGACCTGAAACTCAGGATGACGGCTGACAACCGTGGAGATAATCTTTCCGGCATACATCGGTCGTGTGGCAACGAGGCAGCCATTGTCTTGGAAATCAAGTCCGATGCAATCACCGACAAAGGCAGACGCAAGCTTCGCTGCCACCTTTGGACCGAGATCTTTTCCCATCGCAGTCGCGCCCATTAAAATGACGGAGGCATTCATCCCCTTTGCAACGTCAACAACGATATTTGCGTAGGCTTCGGATGAATAAGCCCTCAGCTCGGGATCTTCAGCAAGATAAACCTTTTGCGCGCCACCGGCGGTGAGGGCTGCAACTTGTGAGGCAAGACCGTCTCCGATGAGGACTGCGGCCACTTGATCTCCCTCCTTTGCCAACCGTGTTGCAGCACCCAGGGCTTCGAGTGCGACATGTTTGATTTTTCCCTTCAGTTGTTCTGCATAGACCAGAATATCGGCCATCTTGTCTCCTTAATTCTCTTAAAAAACTTTAGCTTCTTCTCGAAGTAGACGAACCAATTCGGCGACAGCCTGCGGGACATCCCCTTCAATCTTTTTACCCGCTTCGCGTACCGGCGGTGAAGTAATCTTTTCGATAGCAACCTTTGCCGCCTCCGCCCCGCAGTCTTCGGCAGTAAGCTCAAGATCGGACAGGCTCCAAACCGTCATCGGTTTTTGCCTGGCTTTCATAATGCCGGGAAGGGAGGCATAACGAGGTTCGTTCAATTCTTTTTGACAGGTAAAGATCGCAGGCAAGCTTGTTTCGACAATCTCCGACGCTCCCTCAATCTGCCTGTTTGCGATGGCTGTTCGCCCTTCGGCATTCAAGTCAAATTTGTTGATTCCCGCAACATGAGGCAGCCCCATCAACTCGGCAACCTGTATGCCGACCGCGCCGCTGTCATCATCAATGGCTTGTCGTCCGAAGAAAATGATGTCGTAGTCTCCTTTTTTAAGCGCCACCGACAAAACCAGAGCTGTAATATAGGTGTCGCCCTTCGCTAAGGCATCGTCTTTAATGTGAATGGCCTCATCGGCTCCAACGGCAAGACAGGTACGCAAGGCCTCGACGGTCTTATCTGATCCGATTGAAATCACAGTGACTTTTCCCTCACCCACTTGTTCTTTGATTTTGAGCGCTTCTTCGACGCCGAATTCATCGTAGGGATTGACCACGTAGGAGAGACCGGTCCGATCGATATCCAAGCCGTCCTCTGCCGGTTTGATTTTGGATTCCGTTGCAGGCACCTGTTTGATACAGACCGCAATATTCATTTCTAATAGGTCCCCTTTTTCAAGACATCCTCTGCAATCACCATCTTCTGCACCTCGCTCGTTCCTTCAAAAATCCGGTTCACCCTCGAATCGCGATAGAAGCGCTCGACAGGGTGTTCTCCCATAAAACCGTTACCGCCGTGGATTTGAACCGCCTTGTCAACGATGCGATCCAGGGCTTCGGAACAGAAGAGTTTGCAGATGGCGCCCTCCCTCGGAATCTTCGTTCCCTGATCATACATCCAGGCCGTCCGGTAGACGATGGATTCCATCTGGTAGACCTCTGCCGTCATTTCGGCGATCATAAACTGAATCGCCTGGAATTGCGCGATGGGACGGTTGAAGGCAATGCGTTTTGTTGCAAAACTCACGGACATGGCAATGAGTTCTTTGGCGGCTCCGATGGTCGCGGCAGCCAGGGAAAGACGGGATTCATCGAGTGTCTGCATGGCAATCACAAAACCCATGCCGACCTGCCCCAATACATTGGCTTTGGGAACACGCATGTCCTGGAAGACCAGTTCAGACGTGGCCGAACCCCGAAGCCCCATCTTGTCTTCTATTCGATTGGCTGAAAAACCCGGGGTATCGGTTTCGACGATGAAGGCGGTGATGCCTCCTTTGGCCCTTAATTCGGGATTGGTGACCCCATAGACCACGACGATATCGGCAATGTCGCCGTTGGTGATCCAGAGTTTTGTGCCATTGAGAATATAATCATCGCCATCTTCTACGGCGGAGAGCTGAATGTTGGCCGCATCCGAGCCGGCACCCGGTTCTGTTAAGGCGTAGGCGCCCAGTTTTTCCCCTTGCGCCAGGGGGGTGAGGAATTTCTTTTTCTGCTCCTCACTTCCGCCGAGCAGGATGGAGGTTCCAGCCAGACCAATGTGGGCACCAACTGTGACACTGGTCGAAGCGCAGCCACGCGAAAGCTCTTCCAGCAGAACACAGTAGCCGGTTTCACCCATGTTCGCGCCGCCATAGGCCTCTGGAAAGGGAATCCCCAACAAGCCGAGTTCCGCCCCTTTTTTTAAGATTCCCTTAATAAGATCAACATTGTGTTCTTTGTCGATCTGCTGGGCGACCGGTTTGACTTCTTTATCCACAAATTTCCGAACCATGTCCCGGAGCATTGTCTGTTCTTCAGTAAAATTAAAATCCATTTAAAGAATCACCCCTCTTCTCTGAGTATTTACCTTCTTTGCATGGGCAAGTTCCCATTCATTGCTTTGTCGATTGGCTTCCTCAATGTTCCGGTACCTAAAAATGCCCTTTGGATAGCTCATCGGTGCAAGTTTGTTTGCAAATTCCCATAATTCCGCAACCCGATGGAAATAGGCCTCGTTTGGAAGGAAATTCCACAAGGCTCGTTCGGCTTCTTCAAAACTGTTGTATTTATAAATCGGCATCTCTAGCGTTCCAGATGATTTTTATTTTTTGCTCTAATCAGTTCTTTCAAAAAGAGAGCATCCATTCTATCTTTATCGCGAACGGTGTCTTTTTTAAGACGATACAAAGTTTCGGGTGTCGCAAGTCTGATCTTTGTCCCTCGAAATTCGGTCATCTCATATTCTAACTCACGATATACAACTGCCTCTCCGAGTTGAACAATGAGATCAATACATAGGCCATTAGGTGCGCCATACCTGACCACAGGGTAATTCTGCAACATCTCCGGATTGATCTCATCAATGGAAGGATCGTCAACACCGCATTTAAGGCTTTTTTCAGTAGGTCAATATTTCCGGGAGCCATCTTAACAAAGATATCGATATCCCGCGTCAATCGCTCCATCCCCTGAAGCACGACGGCAACGCCTCCGATGAGAATGTACTCAACTTCGTATTTTTCCAGGGAATCAAAAACCTCAATAAACTGTATGAATTGATCTACCAAGTAAACTTGCTCATGACCCTTTACCGATCCTGAAACTTAGGCTGTCTTTTTTCAAGAAATGCCGATAGCCCTTCTTTCATGTCTTCTGTTTGGCAAATTTCTCCGAAGAGTTGCGCTTCACGGCCGAGGCCGATAGACAGGGGTTCATGCATGCCTTCCTCAATCGCAATTAAGGCCGCAGCAATCGCCTTTCCTCCTTTGGCTGAAATCTTTTTGGCCATGCCGGTGGCTTGCTTGAGGACTTCTCCTTCGGGAACCACCTTATTGGCGAGACCGATCCGCTTTGCCTCTTCGGCGTTGATCATGTCTCCAGTTAAAATCATTTCGATGGCCTTGGCTTGACCCACCAACCTCGGCAGACGTTGTGTGCCGCCAAAACCGGGAATAATGCCAAGATTGATCTCCGGTTGTCCCATGCGCACACGGTCGCCGACAATACGAATGTGACAGGCCATTGCCAGTTCAAGACCGCCACCGAGACAAAATCCGTTGATGGCAGCGATCACCACCTTGTGCATCTGCTCAATCTTACTGAACAGGGCCTGTCCCCGTCTGGCAAGTTGTTCGCCATCTTCGGTCGAAGTAATGGATGCGATGACCTTAATATCGGCACCGGCGACAAAGAGCGGGCCGGAGCCGGTTAAAACGACGGCTTTCACGGTATCATTCTTTTGAAGCGCGTCCACAGCCTGTTCCAGTTCAGCCATGAGCGCGAGGTTAAGCACGTTTCTCGGCGGGTTGTTTAATGTGAGCGTTGCAACTGCGCCATCCTGCACGATATTGACAAGTTGTTCTGACACGGACACCTCCTAAAAAACAAATCGATCAATCAATAATGAAAAAAGCCTAAGCCCGACTTCACCCCAAGGTAACCACCGGCAACCATGCGTTTGAGCATCGGTGCGGGCCAGAAACGCTCACCGAGTCGACCAGCCAGGGACTGGAGTTCTGAGAGCACGACGTCCACTCCGATCTGATCGGCATAATGCAAAGGGCCACCTTTATCCTGTGGAAACCCGGTTCCAGCCATCATGGCAATATCAATATCCCCTGCAGAGGCGACGCCTTCTTGCAGAGAGATGACGGCTTCATTGATCATTGGCATGATAATTCGATTCGCTGAAAACTTGGTTTCCTGTAATCCGCCACTGGTCTGCATTTTCTGGATGATGGCCTCAAGTCCTGCTTGATCCCCGTCTTTGTAGTCATAAAAACCGGCGCCACTCTTGGTGCCGAAGCGACCGGCCTGATCCAGTTCACCCAGGATGCTGGCCGCAGTCGCTCTTGAGCCGTAGGCATCATGAAGGATGTCGGCGACCTTGACAGAGACATCAATCCCGACAAGATCAAAAAGGGTCAGAGGTCCCATGGGCATACCGAAAGCAACGAGGGCGGCATCGATTTCTTTGGCCGTTGCCGCCCCTTCCTCCAGGGCAATGGCCGCCTCGTTCAGGTAGGGCATGAGGAGGCGGTTGACGAGAAAACCCGCACATTCCTGAACACGGATCGGAATCTTCCGAAGACTTTCTGAAAAGAGCACGACATCATCAATGGTTTCATCCGAGGTCCCCAAGCCGGGAATCACTTCGACGAGTTTCATCACAGGGGCCGGATTAAAAAAATGCATTCCGATCACTTTTTCCGGTTTTTTTGTGGCCGAGGCAATAGCAGAGATGGGCAGAGAAGAGGTGTTGCTGGCGAATATGGTGGTTTCAGGGCAGACCGCTTCCAGTTCTTGAAATAGTTTTTGCTTCACGACCACATCTTCATAGATGGCTTCAATAACGATATCGACATCCGAAAAACCTGAATTATCCGTCGCACCCGTAACCAGAGCCATCTTCTGTTCAAGCTCTGAAGCGGTCATCTTGCCTTTGTTGACCCGGGTTTGATAAATCTTCCGTATGGTCGCAAGTCCGCGATCCACCGCTTCCTGATTGACATCACGCAGAATGACAGGGAGTCCGGAATAGGTAATGACCTGTGCAATCCCGGCCCCCATCGTCCCCGCACCGATTACTGCTGCTTTATAGATGTACACACTGCCTCCTTTCTTTACCTGCTATGCTGTTATGCGTACATTAAGCGCTGACCCTTTGGTTCTGGAATGAGATCTCCAAATTCATTGGCTGTATCTATCCATAACTTCATTGCTTCCTGAACATTGGATAGTGCCGTTTCAGATGAATTTCCATGTGCCATACAGCCAGATAACTCTGGCACCTCTGCGATATAACATTGGTCTTCATTACTCCAATAGATAATTGTTTCGTACTTGTACATTACTCATCTCCGGTTAACTTATATTTGACTAGGACAGTGCGTACTTGCCGAACCTGATAGGGTTTCGCTTTACTCCCTTCGCGCTGTAGATTGATTTTTTCCTGCACCTCTGCTTTTCTGAATATGTGGTGACTACTCCTCGTCCTTTCTTGAAATCCAATTTTCTTCAGCAATGCACATAAGTCATCAAAAGCAATGTTTGCATCGGAACTACCACGTAATATTCGTAGGATCAGTTTGTCGTACTTTCCCGTCAATTGATTCCTTTTTCACTTCCGTTCAAGCACCATTGCTGAACCCAGACCGCCTCCGACGCAAAGGGAAGCGACACCCAGCGATAAATCCCGTCGTTTCATCTCTTTGAGCAAGGTAATAATCAAGCGAGTCCCAGTCATCCCGACGGGATGGCCTAAGGCAATGGCGCCGCCATTAACGTTCGTGATATCTCGTTTTAATCCGAGCGTGCGTTCGACCGCGAGATATTGCACAGCAAAAGCTTCGTTGACTTCGATGAGTTGGATATCCGAAAGAGAAAGCCCAGCTTTTTTGAGGGCCTTGGGAATCGCAATCGCGGGGCCGATGCCCATGCGTTGCGGCTCGACACCGACAGAGGCATAAGAGCGAACATAGCCCAGCGGTTCTTTCCCAAGCGCTAAGGCACGTTCTGCCGACATGATCACCAGGGCCGCTGCGCCATCACTGATCGGACAGGCATTTCCCGGCGTGACCGTGCCCTCCTCTTTGAAAATGGTTGGATAGAGAGAAAGCATCTGTTCGCTAAGTGCGATGTTCGGTCCTTCGTCCTGCGAAAAAGTTTCAGCCGTCACCTCTTTTCCGGCGACTCTTTTTGGAATGCTGACTGGGACAATTTCATCCCTGAACTTTCCTTCGCGTGTGGCACGGAAGGCCTTTTTATGGCTTTCGACTGCATACTTATCCTGCTCGGATCGTGAAATCTGGAATTCCTCGGCGAGGTTTTCTGCCGTATAGCCCATGACCTGACCGCAAAAACCGTCGGTGAGGCCTTCCCAGATTGAGTCAATCATTTGAGAATGTTTCAGCCGTTGCCCGAAGCGCATGTCACGAGACACATAGGGGGCAAGGCTCATGTTTTCAACACCCCCTGCAATCTGAAGGTCGGCGTCATTACATATGATATTTTGGCAAGCATTGACTACGGACTGTAATCCGGAAGCACAATTTCGGGCGACGGTGTAGGCCGGGGTTGTGATCGGTATGCCAGCCATCAGACTGATGACACGCGAGAGATTCGTCGCGTCACTGTATTGACCGACACAGCCGAAGATGACCTCTTCAACTTCTGCCGGGTCAATTTCAGCCCGTTTCAGCACCTCTCGAACAACCAACTCCCCCAAAGTTTGATTCCTGATCTCTTTAATCGCACCGCCCAGGTTTCCGATGGCTGTGCGCAGACCTTCAACAATAACAACTTCTTTCATCATGTCATCTCTCTGTTCATCAGGGGCTTTCCTTTTTGATTCTCTTTTTCATCTCTTCTTCGATCAGCACTCGCCTCAATACCTTTCCGATGATCGTTTTAGGCAAGTCAGGACGAAATTCAAGCTGCTTAGGCACCTTGAAGGCGGCCAGATCGTGACGACAAAATTCGAGGATTTCTTCTTTTTTTGCCGACTCCCCCGTTTTCAAGACCACGTAGGCCTTGATGATTTCACCGGCAAATTTATCCGGAAGCCCGACGACTACAGCTTCCTCAATTTTGGGATGTTTGAACAGGATTTCCTCAACCTCGCGGGGGTAAACATTTTCTCCCTTGGTTTTGATCATGTCCTTTTTGCGGTCGACGATGTAGAAATACCCTTCATCATCCATATGAGCCATGTCACCTGTAAAGAGCCAGCCATCTCGAAGCACCGCAGCAGTCTCTTTCTCATTCTGCCAATAACCCTGCATGACTTGAGGCCCCTTAACGGCCAACTCCCCGATTTCACCTACTCCCAGGGTCTTCGTTCCGGTTTCGATGTCGACGATTTTCGCATCGGTATCGGCGATGGGAAGGCCGATGCTCCCTCGTTTTCTTTTTCCATCAATCGGATTGGCGTGGGTAACCGGGGAGGCCTCAGACAGGCCATACCCTTCAACCAATTTTCCACCGCTCAATTCTTCAAATTCGCGCTGTACTTCGACATGTAGAGGACCCGCTCCGGAAATGCAGACATTGATGGAAGAGAGATCACGCTCTTTAATGTTCGGCACAGCGTTGATTGCAAGGTACATCGCCTGCACACCCATGAAGATCGTCGGACGTTCCGATTCGATTACTTTCAGAACGTCCTTCGTGACAAAACGCGGTAAGAGCGCAAGGGTCGAACCAAGGTGAAGGGCCATATTCATACAAGTCGACATGCCGTAGACATGGAAAAAAGGGATAACGGCGAGAAAGACCTCTTTTCCTTGCCTGAGTGAAGGCATCCAGTTTCGACATTGAAGGGCGTTGACGACCAGGTTACGGTGGCTCAGCATCACCCCTTTTGGGGTCCCGGTTGTCCCACCGGTATATTGGAGCAGCGCAGGGTCATCCCCCGTAACCGTCGTACCGATGTCATCTGACGAGCTTTCTTGCATGAGATCTTTCATGTCATAAATCGGTGGTTTTTTTTCGACATTAATCCACTGCCCCTGCCGCTTGGCTTTGAGGGGATAAAGCAAAGAAAGCAGCCAGGGCAGGGCATCTCGTATTGATGTCAGCACCACATTTTTAAGTGGCGTATCCTTTAAGATCTTTTCGATGCGCGGATAGAAAAAATCGAGCGTGATAATCGTTTCAGCTCCGGAGTCCGCCATCTGAATCTGGATTTCTCGTGCGACGTAAAGAGGATTGGTCATCACAACAATTGCCCCGAGTTTCAGGGCTCCGTAATAGGCAATGACGCATTGGGGCATATTGGGCAACATGACAGCAACCCTATCCCCTTTTTTGACCCCCAAACCTGCCAGAGCAACTGCAAAATTCTTGCACTGGTATTCCAATTCCGCATAGCTCATATCCTTGCTGTAAAAGCTTAGAGCCGCTTTATCCGGGTAGAGGTGGGCCGAGTCCTTGATAAATTGAAACAGGGGAATATCGGGATAGTTTAGTGATTTCGGTACTTTTGGTTCATAAGAATCATACCAGGGGCGATCCATTCTTCCTCCTTAGACAAGGGGGCATTTCATCCCTTCAGAAGCGCTTATTCTTCAATGTATGCTTTTTATATTTACCCAATTATGTCACAGATGTCAATCTGTTTTCACCTGCACTTCCTCCTGTAATATCAAAATGTTATGACTAATGATTCCAATTAAAATGCTAGCTCGACCTCCTCAGTACTCGCACCGATTGCAGGATTTAGGCGCGAAGTTTATGGCTTGAGACAGGGAAGAGGAATCCCGCTTGACAGCCCAGAGGCGATTCGCTACCATCCGCTCAGGAATTTAGATGAAAATTATTGTCGCTTCAGACCACGCCGGTTTTGAATTCAAAAGCCGTATTCTTCGTTATCTCTCTGAAAACAAGATCGAAACCATTGATCTTGGGACAGAAACCAATGACTCTGTCGATTACCCGGACTATGCCAGCAAAGTCGCCAAACTGATTTCAAAAGGGGAAATCGATAGAGGGATCTTAATTTGCGGTACAGGGATCGGCATGTCTATTGTGGCCAACAAGTTTGCCGGGGTTCGCGCAGCCCTTTGCCATAACCTCGAAACAGCGGAAGCCAGTCGCCGACATAACGATGCCAACATCCTTGTTCTGGGAAGTCGGGTCCTCACCGAAGCGGTCGCCCTGTCTATTGTGGAAACCTGGCTGAATACCGCATTTGATGGCGGACGGCACCAGGATCGCGTCGATAAGATTCACGCGATTGAAAAATCTCACGGGACCGTAAACGGGCTTTCCCTTTTATAATCTGCATTAAGAAACCGCATAACAACCCCATTTTAAGGAAATTGATATGAACGAGAGAAGCAAACTACAAGCATTTGACCCCGAAGTGGAACAGGCCATTGCTCAGGAAACAGAGCGAGAAGACCTTAAGGTCGTTTTGATTGCCTCTGAAAATGTCGTGAGTCAGGCCGTGCAGGAAGCGCAAGGCTCGCTTTTGACCAATAAATATGCAGAAGGCTATGTCGCAAAGCGCTACTACGGCGGCTGCGAATATGTGGATGTGATTGAAACCCTCGCCATTGAACGCGCCAAGGCAATTTTTGGCGGAGACCATGTCAATGTGCAGCCGCATTCGGGATCTCAGGCCAACATGGCCGTCTATTTTTCGGTGCTTCAGCCGGGAGACAAGCTCATGGGCATGAGCCTGGCGCATGGCGGGCATCTGACACACGGCTTCAAGGTGAATTTTTCCGGCAAACTCTACGAGGCGACGTCCTACGGCGTCGAAAAGGAAAGTGGTCGAATCAACTACGATGCGCTCGCAGAACAGGCCGAAGCAGAGCGTCCTCGTATGCTCGTGGCCGGGGCATCGGCCTATTCCCGCGAGCTGGATTTTAAACGCTTTCGTGAGATTGCTGATAGCGTCGGAGCTTATCTCATGGTCGATATGGCACACATCGCAGGACTCGTTGCCGCAAAGGTCCATCCTTCTCCCGTCCCTTATGCCGATTTTGTGACCACGACAACCCATAAAACCTTGCGCGGACCGAGGGGCGGTATGGTCATCTGCAAGGATGAATTTGCAAAAAAGCTGGACAAAACGGTCTTTCCCGGCATTCAGGGCGGCCCCTTGATGCACGTTATCGCCGCAAAGGCCGTGGCATTCAAAGAAGCCCTTTCGCAGGACTTTGTGGCTTACCAGAGGCAAGTCGTCGCGAACGCCCTTGCCCTTGCCGAAGCCCTCGTTGCAAAAGGTTATCAGATTGTCTCGGGCGGTACCGATACCCACCTGATGTTGGTCGATCTCACGAATAAGGGAGTCACCGGAAAAGAGGCGGAAGCCGCCCTTGACCTCGCCGGCATTACGGTGAACAAAAATGCCGTGCCTTTTGATCAGCGGCCACCCGTACACGCAAGCGGCATCCGCCTTGGCACGCCCATCGTCACCACCCGTGGCATGAAAGAAAAAGAGATGGACCGGATTGCAAGCTTGATTGATTCGGTTTTGAATAATCGGGAAGACGAAACTGTTTTAAAGCAGCTCGCAGAACAGGCAGCGGCACTCTGTAAAGATTTTCCTTTTTCAAAATAAGGAATACGCTAAGGAGGCTGAAGTGCTCTGTCCCTTTTGTCATAATTTAGAAGATAAGGTTGTCGATTCCCGCCTGAGCAAAGAAGGCGAGGTCATCCGAAGGCGGAGGGAATGTCTTTCGTGTCATCGACGCTATACAACCTATGAACGCATTGAAGATGCTCTCCCGATGTTGGTTAAAAAAGACGGTCGTCGCGAGTCCTTTGATCGGAGCAAGATTTTTTCCGGCCTGAGAAAAGCCTGTGAAAAGCGCCCGGTCAGCATCGACCAGCTCGAAACTGTCGTCGTCCGGATTGAAAAGACCATTCAGGAGATGGGAGAAAGTGAGATCGAAAGCGGGATTGTCGGTGAAGAAGTCATGCGTCAGCTCCATGAGCTTGATCAAGTTGCCTATGTGCGTTTTGCCTCAGTCTATCGAGAATTTAAAGATGCCAACCAGTTTATGTCTGAACTGACCTCCCTATTGAATGACTCCAGTCAAAGTGACAAAAAGAGTGGATCGAAAAAAATAAAAAAAGATGAAGGCTGAGGTAATGAAGGCTGAGATATTGAAAAACACAGTTTTGTGGACTTGCTGGATCTTTTCGGGTGTTGTCCTTTTCCTTGTGCCGCTTCATGTGGCCCGGGCATCTTCTCCTGTCACAGCTACAGGCTTTGGTCAATCGACTTGGGGCATGAATCAGGAAGAAATCCTCTTGGCGCATCAAGTCAGTTTAAAGACACCGACCAGCCGCGATGCGAGTGGCATCTGGGCCATCGTGGGTCCTGCCCCGGGGGAACTGACCATTTCAGGCGAGGCCCTCGGAGAAATCGAGGTGCGTTCAGTCAGTTACGGCATTCATCCAAAGTGGGGACTGGCGATTATCCATGTGCGTTTTAAAGATACGAATGATCCCGGCTATGTTGAAAAGCAGCTTCCGCTTTGGATTGCCCGCTTTGGAGAACCGACAGAACGCAAACCCGGCCCGAAAGTCATCTGGGAAGACGTGCAAACCCACATCGAATTGACCTATCATACCGTCTCCCTCCGCCATCCGACCCCTTCCGACCATCTTGCCATCGTCCTTTGGAGCAAACCCTTAATGGAAAAGATTGAGGCTGAAGGAATCGAAACGACAAGGCAGCCCGATGTCGAAAAACTAGAGCCGATGAAAGAACTTCATAAAGAGAAATAAGCGCGGAGTTCATGGATGGCGGTTCACGGTTAAAGAGCAAAAAATATGACACGCTTTGCTTCTTGTATAGATCGTAAGTCTTGAAACAGCCCTTCCGTATTGTCCTGATTAAACCCTCCCACTACGATGACAATGGTTATGTGATCCGCTGGCAGTTGTCATCTATCCCGAGCAACAGCCTGGCCTGCCTCTATGCGATTACGAAAAGAGTCTGCGCTTCGGGCGCTTTGGGTGATGACATCGAAATCATCATTGATGTCTACGATGAAACAAACCAGAAGATTCCGGTCAAAAAAATCCTGAAGCAGTTTTCTTCCCCCGAGGCCTTAGGCCTGGTCTGTATGGTCGGTGTACAGACGAATCAGTTCCCCCGGGCGGTTGATCTTTCCCGTCAATTCATTTCCCAAAAAATAACGGTTCTCATCGGGGGGTTTCATGTGAGCGGATGTTTTTCGATGCTGGAAAAGGTACCGGAAGATCTCAGTTCAGCCATGTCGGAAGGGATCACCTTGGTGGCCGGCGAGGTTGAAGAAACCTGGGGCGATATCTTGAAAGACGAGCTTCAGGATCAATTAAAACCCCTTTATAATTTTTTAAACGAACTGCCGAGTCTGCAAGCTCAGGCCTCGCCCATATTACCTGAAGCTGTAGTCTCACGATACGTCGGGGCCCTTGCGACTTTTGATGCCGGTCGCGGCTGTCCCTTTACCTGTAGCTTTTGCACTATCATCAATGTTCAGGGTCAGAAATCCCGTTTCCGAACGGCCGACGATGTCGAAGCCATTATCCGGATCAACTGGAAAAACGGGATCCGACGTTATTTTGTGACCGATGATGATTTTGCTCGAAATCGAAACTGGGAGTCGATTTTTGATCGACTCATTGCGATTCGTGAAAATGAGGGACTCAAAATCAACATGATCCTTCAGGTGGATACTGCCTGTCATCGTTTGCCCCGGTTCATTGAAAAAGCCGGAAAAGCCGGTTGTCACAAGGTTTTTATCGGACTGGAAAGTATCAATCCGGAGTCCCTGAAAAACACGGGAAAGAAGCAGAACCATGTGGAACAGTATCGCGTGATGCTCCAGGATTGGCGCAGGCAGGGTGTTTTAATTACTGCGGGTTACATCATCGGTTTTCCGAATGATACCTATGAATCCGTCATGTCTGACATCGAAATCATCAAAAAAGAATTGCCGATTGACCTGCTGGAATTTTTTATGCTAACCCCGCTTCCCGGCTCTCAGGATCATCAAACCCTGGTCAAACAGGGCGTCTGGTTGGAGCCGGATATGAATGACTACGACCTGGAGCACCCCTGCGCCCAACATCCGAAGATGTCCAAGACGGAATGGCACCGGACATACAAGGCCGCATGGGATTCCTTTTATTCTGACAAAAATGTCGAACAGCTTTTGCGCCGCCGCCGGGCCGATGGGAACAGCACCCGAAGGCTCACCGAGCAGGTGATGTGGTTTTACGGCTCCATTCTTTACGAGTCCATTCACCCCCTTCAATCGGGTATTTTCAGAAGAATGGATCGATTTGAAAGAAGACCCGGCCTGCCGATTGAAAATGTGTTCACCTTTATTCTTAAACGCTTCATGACCTTTACGGCCTCTGCAATCGGAATCTTAGGACTGCACCTGAGATTGAACAAAATCAGAAAACGGGTTCAGTCCGATCCCAATGGAAAGTTTTATCAGGACCAGGCCACAAAGCCGGTAATAGAAGACAAGCGCCTTGCGGTTGCTTCTTAGCATTGAAAAGGCCATTCAGAAAATGGGGAAAAGTGAGATCGAAAGCGGGATTGTCGGTGAGGAGGTGGTGCGTCAACTCCAATGGAAAAGATTGAGGCTGAAGGGACAGCAACGACCCGGCAGCCCGATGTTGAGACGCTCGAACCGATGAAGCAGCGCCATAAAGAGAAATAAAAGTGCGTTTACGATTCACGGATCATCGTTAGAAAACAAAAAAAGCCTATCGTAAGACTTGGGCCCGCCCTCCGTTAATACTCTGCTGTCTTCTGCCCGGCCATAAACAAAAGAAAGATGACCATCATGCCGTAAGCCCCGGCCAGGAGTGTGGGCATCGTTGATTCCACATGCCAGGGGAAAAAGAGTTGTCCGTCCGGAAAAGGAGAATGGATGACACCGAATAGGGAAAGCAGGGCGGCCAGCCCTAAGAAGGCTGCCGCTCGTTTAAGACGTCTGTCGATAATTAAAACCAAGGCCGCTCCCCAAAGCAGAGAAGAGATGATAAAACCGTTTGCAATCAGCACGATCATTTGAAAGCTTGTCGCTGTTTCACCTGTAAGGTCTGCGGCCGTTTTTCCGAGGTTTGCCAAAACACCATTCAGTTCAATGAGCACCAGGGCCGCAATTGCGGGCAAGAAGGAAAAAGCGACGGCCTGATAATGTTTTGAGGGGATGGCTGAAAAGGTCTGTGCCGTGATTTCCAGGCCCACAAAAATCAGGATTGGAGCCAGGGCCGCTTCCGGGAGCAGATCAGCCATTAAGCCCAAGAAACCAAAGATGCCACCCAGTCCGATAAAGAGCGCTGTCCAGAGGGTATAACCACAGCGTCCTCCCATGCCCTTGTAGGCAGGGTGGCCGATGTAGGGCGTTGTTTGAACGACACCGCCACACAGACCGCCCAGGAGTGTTGACAGCCCGCTGGTCAAAAGGATGGAACGGGTGTCGTATTCGTCTCCCGCCGCCTTTGCGCTTTCGGTGACATCAATACCGCCGATGATCACCACGATGGCGAAAGGCAGGGCCAGAGGGAGATAGCTCGAAACATAAGAAAGCCCTTCTAAAAAAGAAAAACTCGGTAAAGGAAAGGCGAATTCAATTTCCTGAAGTCTTTGCCCTAAATCGGGCAAGGCCTCGCCCAATCCAAAAAAACGGCTCAAGTAAGAAACCGTAAGGCCGAGGCCCAGTGCGCCGAGTGCAGCCGGAATCCGGCAGGGAAATGAAATCTTTCCCACGATGCAGGTGAGAATGACGATCAAGGCGATAAAGCCGGTCAGTGGCTCGTGGAAGATTTTGATCAGGGGTAAAAAGGAGATTAAAAGGAGGGCGACACCTGCAATCGGCCCGAGCAGGGCGGCGCGGGGAACAGCCTCTTGAATCACCGGGCCTAAAAAGGCGCCGAGTGATTTGGTCAAACCGACAATCACCACCACAGCCATTGAGATTTTCCAGGCCAAAACGGGGTCGCCGGTGGCAATATGGGCCGGCCCGATGACACCAAAGATAAATGCGAAAAGAGACGGGGTATCAATCCCCAAGGGCATGGCGGTGACATCCTGTCTGCCGGTTCTCTTTGCCAGCCTGAGGGCCATGATCGTATACCACAAGTCTCCGGCAAAAACCCCGATGGCCGAGCCGGGGATCATCTTGAAATAAACCAGTTCCCTGGGAAAATTAAAAACATTGACCAGGATCGCTGCCATAATGACCAGTTGAGTCATATTATCGACAACCAGGCCGAAGAAGGCATTGAGATCCCCTTGCCCGAATAGGAGGGGTCTGATTGATAGGGGATACTGGTTTTTACGGGTAGGGGTCTCTTTCATTTTCGGGAGAGGATGCAGGGGTAAATCTATTTACAGTAGCAGAATGGGGAGCTGATCAATTTGTATTTTTTGGTTTTTTGGAGGCGGAATAACAGGCGCCCTTCCCTACGCCACGGAGTACCCATGCACAATATTCAGATTGATATGACTATACATTATTTTTTCTTGTGACGACACTCTCTAAGTTGTTTACAAAAAAAGAGAACAAATCCGGATCAAACAATTGATTATTCGACTCCATCATTTTTATGGCTTTTCCTGAACTGAGTGCGGCTCGATAGGGCCTGACGCTTGTTAAGGCATCATAGTAATCTATAATCCTAACGAGTCTTGCAGCAAGAGGGATGTCTGTTCCGCGCAAACCTATCGGGTAACCACTTCCGTCATAATTTTCGTGATGGCATAAAATGACATCTCTAATAATCGGGGTGGACAACAGCGGTTTAATCAAGCGGTAGCCGTATTGCGGGTGATTTTTTATCACCTTATATTCATCTTCCGATAATTTTGAGGGCTTGTTCAGGATATTATTATTAATCCCGATTTTTCCTATATCATGGATTAGAGCGGCTATTCGAATGAGATCCATTCTATTCCCTTGAAAACCATATTGGTAAAGGGCAACAAAATTCATCGTCATTTGCGCAGTTCGGTCAGAGTGACTTCCTGTGTATAGATTTTTTAAACTCAGAGAGCGAAACAAGAGCATGGAAACGCTATGAGTAAAGCCTACTCTTTCCGAGTTTATATTGTTTTTTTCTACCTGCTGAAGATCTATTTTGGCAAAACTCAAGGTTTCCATTATTGATCCTTATTCATCGTCAATCATGTCAACGGGTTTCTTTGAAAAGAATTTATTTCCCGTAAACATCGCAGAGATCAGCCCGCTTTTTTCTTTCACTTCCGTGAAGATAACACCTGCAATGTGGAAGAGTATGGCAGCTAAAAGTGTATAAAATACAAATACATGAGTCTTTATGAAAGGCTTTCTGAATGCCTTCATTTCTTTGTAACTTTCCGGATCGACATTGACCTTTGAGTAAGGTTTGATATCAAGGATCTTGCTCTCTTCTCCGGAATTAGCAACCCATGTTGCGATTTCATGACCGAAGGGAGGCATATAAAGATCTGTTCCAGCAAGCACAAGCCCTGTGATGGCCTGGACGGCTAACAATAAAAAGAGAAGTGTAACCATTAATTTTGCGATGGGGTTGTGTCCCAGATGATTAGGCGGGTTATTATTTTTTTCACCTTTTATATATGCAGCAAGTGATGCGCGATATTTTTTTCCAAGGGGCAATATCGACTTCCAAAGGGCGTGTTTTTTTCCGATAAAGCCCCAGATGAATCGCCAGCCCAGGTTGACGGCAAAGACATAACCGACATAAACATGGATGGTTTTCAAGATGATCTTTCCGTCGTTTGTGAGCCCGAGACTTTTGCTATTTAGAATCACAATTCCGACGGCGATTAAGGACATGACGCAAAGCACATTAATCCAATGAAAGAGTCTAACCGTAAGATCCCACACCCGGTAGGCTTTAATCGTTTCCGGTGAATTCATCGCGCGAACCTTCTCAAGCTCTGTGCCGTTTTTTTTTTCAATGTGACTTGATCCATTATTTTTAATCCACTCCGATGTCTTTATCATGGCTTGACCTCTACTATTTTCAAATCGTTATTATTTTTAATCGATCTCAGTTTTTTCAACACCTCGGTAAACAACCTTCGACCTTCCGGCCTTCTTTGAGTAAGAGGCCCACCCTGAAAAGGGTGGGCCTCCGGGCTTTCTTAAAGGCGCTAGTCGCGTGCGCCCGGGTTGTCATCAAAGCCGTTCGCACCGCGGTTGTCACCCCGGCGTTCGCTATCATCAAAGCTGTTATCGTTGTCGTCGTCATGATAAAGCTCGACGTTTTGCACGATATCGCAGGCCAATCGCTGGAATTTCGTTGGTGTCGCCCCGCATCTTTCGGCGTCACCTGTGAAGGATCCGTTCATATCCCCCACAGTCGGGAAATCGGCAAAGGCCAGCTTTGAAAAACCGATTGAAGGGTCAATAAAGGTGATCAGGGTGCTGCCATCAACGACAAGCTGCTCTCCCTCAACTAGGTCAATCGGCATCTCCAGCTTTCCTTCGATATTACTGAAGAAGACAAAGGCTTGTGTGTTGCCAGCGCCGTCATCCGCAATCCCGGTAATTTTCAGGCTCTTTCCTGCCATGGCTACGGCATTGGCAGCATCCAAACTGACATTTGTCGGGAAATCGTCGTTACTGCCGGGACTGTCATCCAAGCTATCATCATTATCATTTTTGTCTTCGTCCAAATCACCGACTTCCAACTCCAGCTTGTTGAACCGACCATTGGGAACAGTCAGAGAGAAGGTGCCTGCAATACCATCATCGGGGTTCCCAATCAGATCAATTAGAAAGGGACCGGCTTCAACCTCATCTTTGACGGCACCGCCTTCATTTTCCAGCTCGACCTCTTCATAGACGAGTAGGGCTTCTGTTAAGCAAACAAAAGCTGCTGGATCCGTGGGATTGACTACCTTAAGGTCAAATCCTCTACCATCATTTCCTGGACCACAAACGTCTGGTGCAATAGCTGCAACGGCCTCTTTTCCTCCAAAGAAGGCCAGCATTGTGTCAAGTTTGCTTTTTGGTGCTGCCGCAACCACCGTTTTTGTCTTCAGGGCGGTCGCGCCCAATTTGATGGCATCACCATTTCCTGGACTGCTGCTTCCGCTACTGCCGCAGGCAGTCAGGAATAAAGCCATTAGCAAGGTGGATCCAAATTGTATTGAACGTTTATTATTCATATTATTTTCTCCTCTAAAAGTTGGTTTAATACCTGGTTTTCTTTCCATTTTTGAACCCAAGTTGCCCTGTTCAAGTTCCACTGTAAGCAGTATTGTTTTCATCGACAATAAAGATCGGGTGGATGATATCGAAATAGGCGGTCAGAGGATGACAGTGCTATTCGACCCTTGTTTTCTGTCGCCTATCTCTTTCCTGTGACGATAGTTTTTGTGTTTATTATTAAATAATGATCAGAATTGATGGACAGACGGGGAGTGAACTTTTGTTTAACTTGTAAAGACTTATCCCTGCATAGCAGACAGGCTTCTATGCAGGGATAAGTTGTAAGGGTGTTAAGTGCGGCGCATTTTCTGCGGGTCATCTCAGATGATCTCGCCGTATCGCTTTTGTTTTCAGAAAATTCAGGTCCTCAGAAAAGAAGGTATTCATAGGTCAGATCAAACAAGGTTCTGAGAACGAAATCTTTTCTTTGGGTCACCGGCATCTGTACCCCTAATCCCGTACTCCATTTCAGCCATTTAATCCGTATTTGCGGCACAACGGTACTTAGGGTGTCTCCGCTATTCGGACCATTGATGCGAGATTCATTTGTTATTTCGATCATCGGAGTGACTTGAAGGCGAGGGTCGGGTTCTATCAGGTAACCCAGTGCCAGGTTATAGCGTACTTTTGCGTTTTCATCAGAGGTCTCAGAGGGAATCGTGACCCGGGTATCCACTTGGGTCACAAGGTGGCCTCGTTGCCAGCCCGCGCGAAGGCTGGGTTGCCAAGTCGTCTCACCAGACCCAAGCCCCTTGTCTTCATCTCCAGTCGGAAATTGAAGTTTTAATCCAGCGGCAACAAGGTAGTTTTGAGCATAATTAAAAGCAAGAACCCGTCTAACCGATATACTGCTATCCCCAATACCTGAATTTGCCGATTGATTTCGAGGATCAACTCTGGCAGCACTCGTACTCACTTCAATATTGGTTAATCCATCAATCCGGTATTCAATATCAAGACTTTGAGAAGACTTATTTGTATCCCCCTGGGCAAATTTCCCACCGACAATTATTTCTTGTTCGGGAAAGGCCTTTCCTGTGATCAAAGGGCGAGGGAAGTTAAGAGCTCCAGTGAGCCATTCCTGATCCTCGCAAAGAGTTTTAACAAAGCCGGCAACATCGGAAATTTCCTGTTTGCTTAGCTTATCTCCCCATGCAGGCATGACGCTTGACCGCCCGCTATAAGTGCCGCCCTCTCGAATAATTCCTTCAAGGACTTCAACCGGATCTTCAGCAGTGAGGCGGCAATCCGTCAGATTAGCGGGTTGCACCGGAAGACTTTGGGACAGTAGGCCATCTCCTTTGGCAGTCGAGCCATGACAGATGACGCAGTTCTTATCGAACAAGGACGCCCCGCGCAGAATATCTCCGATTTCCCCGAAACCTGTCAGCGGGAAGCCGAAAAAGAGAATCAATCCAAATCCGCTGATCATCCCGATTACCATATGTTTTCTTTTTAGTTTGTTCATTTCACTTCCTCCCTTGTTCATTTCACTCCCTCCAAGGATGTTGTTATGCTCTTAATTGAATGTTACTTTTCTTTCAAATTTTCGTCCCGTTTGCACCAGAAACGAACTTCCTCCTCCTCGAGAAAGAATTCCGCTTCTTCTCCCTGTAACATGGCCAGAGTAGAAAGTAATCCGGCTTCGCTACAACTTGACGCCGCCACTGTGACCGAATGGGGGGCATTTGGGGCAGGCCAACCTGTACAGGGGTTCAAGATATGGCTATAGCGTAAGCCGTTTTTCAATAAAAACCGTTTTGAGTCTCCACTGGTCGCCACAGCGCCCTGTCGAAGCTGAATGACTTTTGTATTTGTGTTGTCCTGGCCCGTATTTTCTATTCCGATATTCCAAGGTGAATGGTCTCTCTTTTTTCCACTCACGGCGATATCGCCACCCAGATTGACAAGCGCTGCAATCCCGTATCGTTCTTGAAGCAGGAGCGCGATGCGATCCACTGCATATTCCTTTCCGATTCCTCCCAGATCAATTTCCATTCCCTCAGGCAAACGAATTTCGGGAGACTTCCAGGAAATTTTTTGCCATCCAATTAAGGGGAGGAGGGCCTCAAGCTGTTCTTGTGTGGGGATACGGTCACTGCCGTCAAATTTCCAGATACGGCGGAGGACTCCGGATGTTACATCGAATAAGCCTTCACTGATTTCGTAACACTGCTCTGCAAAATCAAGCAATTGTGCAGTCTCTTCATCGACTTGAACGGCCTTTCCCCGACTCCGGTTAATCCGATCAATGATGTTTTCCAAACGATAGCGGCTGAATTTACGTTCAATCCGCCATACCTCGCCAGCAGCCAACTTCAACATTTTTTTTGCAGTCATCCTGTTTTCTGTATCCATCAGGATTTCACAGTCACAGGCCATGGCCTGAAAATGTCCGACCCAGTGGTTCTCTGCCTGGAACATCTGTGTCGGGTGCAATGGATATGCAGGAGCCGGATAGTGTTTGAGCATAAGTTTCATGTCCTGTTTCACCCCCTGTTTTATTTCAAGGTGTTTTATTTCAAAATGAATATTGAATTTGCAGGATCGTGGCCTGTAAATCAGGAAAAAGATCCTGATTTTTTTGCAAGCCGATCGCGGTGTCGTGATTGCTGTCACCATCCTGTGTGTAATACTCCAATCTCAGCAGAATGGAAGACTCGTCCCGGAAATCCCATCCATAGCTCAAACCCACCGTAATCCCCGTAAAGGCTGCCATGCGATAGTCCGCAGTGGCTTCCTTCGGTAAAGGTGCATTGTTGCTCAGGCCCACGCGGTAAAAATCGGCTTCGGACTGCTGATAAAACCGCACATGCGGCTCCAGGGAGTGTCGTTCGTTCAATTTCCAGTGGTAGGTAAAATCCACCGTATGCGAGAGAATCCCCCAGTCATCCGTAAAAAAACGATAGGATGCCCCCAGCACATCACGGGAAAGATGGTAACGGGTCAGCCAGAACAGGCTGTGTTTGGTCCGACTTTCCGGCCTGTTTTCAAAGACATAATCGATGGTTGCCCCGGTGCTTCCGTCAACCCGGCTGAGCATTTTGAAGGGATCGCTGTGGTATCCCGAGGAATGCGAAAGCGAGTAGTTGAGCTGCATCAAGGTTTTTCGGTTGACGACCTGAGTGACTCCGAAAATCGCATCAATTACCGTTTTTGTTTCGTCCTGATTTTGACGCTTGGGTGCTTGACCTGGACCGAGCATCTTAGACAAGGGGCTAGGAATGCCCCCCAGTGGCGTACTGGTATCAAATTCTCCGGCTACGCCAAAAGTCAGTGTGGTATTACGTTGATTTAAATCCCTGGAAACCGAAGCGTTGAGACCAATCGATGAAAAATCAAATTCTTTGGAGAAGTTGAGTCCCACTGTCCCTAGGGTTAAGCGGTTAAGCGGCTGTGTCCACGATCCACTTAAGCCAACACGCGTATCAAGAAAGGTATCATCTAAAGGGATTTCCCCCGCTGCAATCGTGTATTCACCATCGCCTGAAGGTCGGGTAAAGGTCTGAGGGACATTACTAGGCGACGCACCGTTCGGGGTCGCACCCGTAAGGGAATCGATGACCAGTTTAAAATGGGCAAAGCGTTTCCCGGAAAATTCTTTGCTTAGGTTTAAAGTGGGCTCAATGGCTGTCACCCGCTTGTCGGATTCCTGATAGTAGAGAATGGAGGTGTCAATCTCCCAGCCTTCAAATTCACCCGCCGAGGCCGCCGAGGCGGCACCCAACAATCCAAGGGTTGCCGCAGCGAGTCGGGTTTTCAATCGTTTATTTTTTTTAATTGCACCCACAGCCGCCGCCTCCATAGCTACGTCCGCCACTTGATGCTTCTTTACTGAAATAAATGTGATCGTCATATGAGGATTGAACCGGCTTTGGATCGAGTTGCATGGCCTCTTGCGCCAGGAGATCGTGCTCCCAGGGCTTGACGCCCATGCCCGCACAGCCGCTAAAAAGCGCTAAGGCGCTGAGAAGAAAACAAAATCGTATCTTGTGAAGTTTTATCCGATTATTCATTTTATTGTCCCTTGTTTTAACAAAGCTATTTCTTCAATAAATCGAGAATTTGTTTCTCGTAAAGTGGCTTCATGCCAGGAATATAACCAATATGCCGGTGACGAATAATGCCTTTCCGATCGATGATATAGGACATGGGCATACCGGCCAGTTGATATTTATCAGCAAGGTCACCGGAGGGGTCGAAACGAACCGTCAAATCGACCGGATGTTTGAGGAGAAATTTATCAGCCAAACCTCTTGTTTTATCCAGATTGATTGTGACGACTTTCAAACCCCGGGCCTCGTATTTTTCATGCAGTTGCTGCATCCAGGGAAAAGACTCTTTACAGGGCGTACACCATGAGGCCCAAAAGTCCAGATAAACGACCTTGCCCCGATAGTGTTCGGCCTCAAACAGGCCCTTCTCTGAAAGCGCAGGGCCGCCGGGAAAAGCCCCTGCAAAAGCCATTCGCATTAAGGTGAGATAAATGATCAGTATCATCATCAGCAAACTCAGTCCCTTGATTCGGATATCTATTTTTCTATGCACCATTTTAAGATCCCCCTCCTGTTTATTTATTCAAATGCCCATAAGGCGATGATGTTGTCGTCCAGATCAATGATCCCCTGAAAGCTGCCACGACTTGCAGCCAAATCAACCCTAAGCCCTGAAAGTCTTGCCCCTAGTTCCTGGGCCTGCCGGGTTTTTTCTTCCAGTTGATCGACACAGAAGTAAAGCACCGGGGCCTCCCCTTGTTGGATTCCCGGTTCCACTTTCCGCAAGCCCCCGATCAATTCACCATCGACCTCTATCATGCGATAGTCGGGCAGGTTCGGAAGAGAGAGCCTTAAAAATTTCCAAGCCAGTAATGTCCGATAAAAGTGCTCTGCACGCTCAAGATCTGAAACGGGAAGATCAAACCAATATGTTTTTCCTTGTGTTTTATTCATTTTGTTACCTTTTTTCTACTTGCTTTATCCCTTACTGCCCAATCACCCAGCCAAGGCCCATCTCAGTAAAATAGGAGGTCAAATAAGTAAGGGAGTTCGTAAAAATCAAGACACCCACGAGCACAAGAAAGGCGCCACTTGCGCGAGAAATCCAGTTCATATATTTTGCTGTCTTTTTAAAATAGACCAGGAAGGTCTGAATTCCGACAGCGGATAGCAAGAGCGGAAGGCCCAGGCCAAGAGAATAAACGCCCAGCAGTTCAATCCCGGTGAGTACAGAACCCGAAGTGCTGGCATAAACCAGAATCGACCCAAGAATCGGACCCACACAGGGTGTCCAGCCTGCACCGAAGGCGATACCAATGACATAGGATCCCAAATAACCTGCCGGCCTGCTCTTAAAATGAAAGCGGGCATCGCGAGCCAAAATGGCAAACTTAAATAGGCCCATGATATAGAGTCCGAAAAAAATGATGAACACCCCGCCGATCTGCCGGATGGTTTCCTGATTTGAGAGAAAGAACTGGCCGATATAGGTTGTCGAAGCCCCTAAGAGCATGAAGATGCTTGAAAAGCCCAGAATGAAGAGAATGGAATTTTTTATGGCAATCTCGTGCATTCGTTTAATATCTTTCGAGGAACTGAGATCATCCAGAGAAAGCCCCGTAATGTAGGAGACATAAGAAGGGACGAGGGGTAAAACACAGGGCGAGATAAAGGACAAAAACCCTGCCGAAAATGCAATCATGAAAGATATATTTGCTGTCGCTTCCATTTTAATTCTCCTTTTTTGAAAAAGTGTTGCTCTGTTCAAATCCTATTGTAAGTGGTCTGTGTTTAATCGGACACGAAGATCGGGTGTATGACATTGAAATAGACCGTCAGAGGATGCAAGTGCTATTCAAGCCTTTTTTACTGTCGATCATCTGTTTTTAATGCCGATTAAATTTGTATGCTGTTACTGTATAGTTATAAAAAAATTTCTGGCAACAAGAGAAGTGAGCGTTCGTTTAATGGATCGTACAAACAAAGAAAAAGTCTATTGGGGTATCTGGCCGACACGTCGAAGTTTTATAATTTCAATCATTATTATGGCCATTTTACTGGGGGCGTTCAGCGCCTGGTTTGAACTCCTGGTTGAGGAACCCCCCGAGTTTTTCCAATCGTTCTATCTAGAACTGCCTGTTAAAATTTCAGAATTTCTTCTCAAACTCTGCCCTCTACTTATCCCCTTCTACCTCTGGCTTGATCAAATCAGAACATGGTCTGTCTGGAAGCGGTTTTCATTGTTTGTTGTGCTGAGTCTGGCTGCCACTGTGATTGAGGAACTCGTTACTTATTCTCTGCCCCTACTCAATCTCCATCAATTTGATACAGAGCACTCACTTTTCCTCGTTTTTCTTTCCTTTGACATGATCGGGGATGTGCTGCTCTTCCTGTTTATCCTTTCAGCTCTGGGCTATGTGGATTTCCTCTTATGCCGCAATCATCGCCTTTTTACTCGACTCTCTGAAGAAAAAACAAAACTGATGCAGGAAGAACGATTAAGGCTTCTCTCTGAGTTAAAAGCGCTTCAAGCCCAAATCAATCCCCATTTTTTGTTTAATACGCTCAACAGCCTGGCAGCGCTGGTTGTGACCAATGCCGAAAAAGCGGAAATTTTGATCAAGGATTTATCAGACTGGTATCGCGATATCTTGGGTGCAACACATCAGACCTCCTGGGCCATTAGGGACGAGATCCAGTTGGTCCGTAATTATTTAAAGATAGAGTCCGTTCGTTTGGGAGAGAGATTATCTTATGAGATCCAATGTAATGAAGAGACTCGGGAGGTCTCCATTCCGCCACTCATTGTACAGCCTGTTGTGGAAAATTCGGTCAAGCATTCCATCTCCCCCTCTCTTTCCGGAGGGAAGATTTTAATCCGAATTGAAGGCACACAGGAACAGTTTCGTATACGCGTGACTGATACCCGAAAAAAGGATGATTTTTCACCGGAAAAACAGTGTGTTCCGGGAACGGGATCGGGTCTGGATAATGTAAAGAGACGCTTGGAACTGGCCTTTGAGGGTCGCGCTCATTTCAACTTTCAGCTGAAGAAGGAGGGTGCAGTGGTGGAAATTGTCGTTGATAGAGGGACATCCAATGGGAAATAATTCAATCATCAGAACCGTCATTGTAGACGATGAACCCCTTGCGCGGGTTGGACTCAATCATCTTCTCAAAAGCATCCCTCAGGTGGAGGTAATCGCGGAAGCTGCCAATGGATTTGAGGCGCTTGAACTGGTGGATCGATTCAAACCCGGTCTTCTTCTCCTGGATATCCAGATGCCAGGCATCAACGGCTTTGAGGTCTTGCAGCAACTCTCCCACATGCCGATCGTGATCTTTACGACAGCCTATGACCAATATGCCCTCAGAGCCTTTGACACACTTGCAATCGACTATCTGTTAAAACCGATTCGCCTGGAGCGTTTGCAGAGGGCCATTACAAAGCTGGGTTCCCTGGATCACATGATCACGAATTTAGGGCCGATCTTAAACCCAGTGGAGCACCGTAATAATCATGAAGTCAGTTATCTGAGACGCTTCGTCAGTCGATCAGGCGTCAAGTGGCATCTGATTAATGAGGATGAGATCTGTCTATTCTTCTCTGAAGAAGGCTACAGCTACATGAAAACAGAAAAGGGCAGCTATATTATCAATGACACCTTACAGACGCTCGAAGGAAAACTGGATCCGGATAAATTTTTACGGGTCCATCGCTCTGCAATCGTTGCAGTGAAAGATATTCAAAAGATCAAATCCTTAGGTTCAGGGCGTCTCGAACTCTTGATGCGGGATGGATCGACTCAGGATGTCAGCCGGTCTTACTCACAGAAAGTGAAGAGCATTTGCCTGGCTCAGGACTTCCATTGATTGAGTTGATGGATTCCCGACAAGAACGAGAATGACGAGAGAAGAGAACAGGCCTTGGGCCTTATTGATGAAATCACAAATTAAAATCACCGGCTTATTTGGAAAATTCAATCCTGAGCTGGGCTACGATTACAAAACCGGCCGTCGGTGACAAAAACCACAAAACCAAAATTTCTCATGATTCAGGGCACCGGATCACACGTTGGCAAAAGTGTGATCACGGCTGCCCTCTGCCGTATTTTTGCCAATAAAGGTCTGCGCGTCGCCCCTTTCAAAGCGCAAAATATGGCTCTGAATTCTTTTGTGACGGCAGAGGGTTGTGAAGTCGGTCGTTCGACGGCGCTTCAGGCCACGGCGGCTCGGGCGAAACTCACCGTTGAAATGAATCCCGTCCTGCTCAAACCTACGGCGGAAAAAGAGGCGCAACTGATTTTAATGGGCAAACCCTATGCTGATATTTCAGCCTTTGCGCAATTTCATCAAAATAAACCGCTGCGGGAAATCAAGTGGCAGGCCATCTGTGAAAGCCTTGAAACGCTGAAAAAAAACTTCGACCTTATTGTCATTGAGGGTGCGGGCAGTCCGGCAGAAGTGAACCTGCGCGCATTTGATTTGGTCAACATGGCTGTGGCACAGCAATGCGGCGCAGCGGTACTGTTGGTCACGGATATCGACCGGGGCGGAAGCCTTGCATCTCTGGTCGGGACTTTAGCACTTTTACCGGAAGACGAACGCGCACATGTAAAAGGTTTCATTTTTAATAAATTTCGGGGCGATCAAAGGCTCTTCGATCCGGCGATTTCCTTTTTAAAAAACAAGACCGGCCGTCCAACGCTTGGTGTCATTCCCTTTAATCCCGATCTCAACCTAACAGAAGAAGACGCCCTGAAATCACCCATCCGGTCGAATGGTGAAACCGAGATCGACATCGCGATTGTGCATCACCCCACACTTTCAAACTTTACTGACTTCGACCCTTTGTTGCTGGAGCCGAATGTCGGCCTACGCTTTGTCCGCAACGCTTCGCAATTGGGGCGGCCCGCCCTGGTCATTTTGCCCGGTTCAAAAAATACGGGTAAAGACTTGATCCACCTTTATACTTCCGGACTGGCCACACGAATTAAAACTTTGGCGAAAGAAGGTCTCCCGGTCATCGGGATCTGCGGAGGTTACCAAATGATGGGTAAAGCCTTAATTGACTCGGATCACATTGAATCAGACGTACGCGATATGGAAGGGCTTGGGCTTTTAGATGTAGTGACAGAATTTCGCCCCGGAAAAATCACAAAGCGCTGCACTTTATTCAGCCTTGGCACACTTCCATTTTTTGCACAAAAGAATGAGAGGATTGAAGGCTATAAAATCCACTGCGGTCTGACACGACCCAGCGGCGAGGCCGACAAAATGCTCTTTTCAAATCAGGCTGCAACAGATGCACATGTGGATGGTGTCATCAGCAAGGATGGACTGATTTTCGGGACCTCCCTGCATGGTTTCTTTGAAAATGACAACTTTCGGCGACGACTGATCAACGACTTAAGGAAACGAAGCGCACTTCCGCCAATCAGCGCTCCCATCCGTCAGTACAAACAAGTCGAAGATGAGCAAATTGAAAATTGGGCGAGCTTTGTTTCAAAAAATATCGACATGAAAATGATTGAATCGATTATCAAATCTCCTGAAACTGGCCTGTGATATCGGAACTGAACCCTTGATTTGAGTTCAATAAAAACAGTGCATACACTGATATAAAAAAAATGGACAAAGCCGAGGCCCGCAAAATGATCGTTCAAATCAAATCCGATCTTTTAAAAAATCTGGAAGCTTGCCTTGTTTTGAAGGGTCGCTTCGCCGGTCTTCGGAAATAGCAAATTAGAAATTATCGAGTGATCTACGCTATTATCGAAAGCAATGTGCTCATTTTAAGGATTGGGCACAGGGTAATCCCCCCGAAATTAAGAGGGGTTTAGAGTAGAAATTTGTGTTTTATTGGCATTCTCCAGCTTCATCACCGGGGTAATACCGCCGATAGCCATATTAG
>JAJDBU010000044.1 GCA_029261195.1 Nitrospirota bacterium
ATTTATCCTCCATGGGAATATAGAGGATAATGCGGAGATTTATTTTACAGTTCAAGTCGGTAACACCCATAAAATGCTTATTTTTCTTTAAAAAACATTATGTTAGAGCCGGCTCATGTAACTTTAACGGGACAGTAGTGAAGCAGGATAATATTTTTCATCCATTTCCTCCTATAATAATGTTCGTTGTGCGCCTACTTCCTTCTCCGAAAATCCCAAGGCGGGACTGGAAGCTTATCTTGCCACAACCCAACCCGTTTTTCACGTGCCACTTGTTCCAAGGCTCCTAGAGTTTCATCTTCAGAGTATTTTCGATACCACCAAGCAAGACCAGCATTGATCAACTCCCGATTGAGACTTCTGCCGTCTAATAGAATAACTTCACCAACAGTCCGACCATATCGGTCAATGTCCTTTACCCTCACGGTAACAATCTCACCCGCTACCCAGCCAGCCGTGGACTCTTTTGCGGCCATTCCGTAGGCTTGCTTCTTTTCCGGTGCGTCGATTCCAGCAAGGCGGACTTTGACTGGCTTTCCGTCGTGCATGATTTCGATTGTGTCGCCGTCGGTGACCGAGATGACTTTTCCTGAGAATGAGGCGGAAAGAGCTTGTACAGGGATGAGGAGTAGAAGGAGCCTAGGTGGAGGATCAAGTTACTCAGTCCATTAAAAATTCAATATATTGCACTGTTTTAAGCACTGTATTTAGATTTTTGGTGCCCTTTTCAATTGCATAATTGTTGGGATATTTCAGTAGCATTTTCTTGAACTCATCAATAACGAGGGGGCCTTTTTTTTTAAACAAAGTGCAGTCCTCCATTTCGATTCCTTTCGCCCCGTAAAAATCCAAAGCGACATGGCAGTGTCGAGCGATTGAAGCAAGAAACTCTGCTTTGTTTAAAGCGTTTCGCAGGTCAGACGGTATCGTTGTTTTCTGTGCGTGTGAACTTGGAAGGGATAAAACAAGCAACAATAACGACAAAATAAGAATAGAAATATTTTTTTTCATCCCCTACCCCTTAGCTCAACCCAACTACATAAGCGAATATTGCAAAAACGACGAGACCGGAAAACACCATGCAGCCGATATTGAGGGTTTGCAGAAAGCACCCTTCTTTAGATTCAGGCGTTTCCTGATCGTTCAGGGCAATTCCCGTGATAGGACACCCACAATGCGGACACGATGCCGCACGGCTTGAAATTTCCTTCTCGCATTCTTCGCAGTTGACTAAAGCCATTTAAACAGCCTGCCTCTCCATTTCACACCTAAAAGTCCTTTAAATCGCTTGAAGCCCCCTTGCCTTCAAGGGCCTCTTTAAGATCTTTACTTGCTCCCATGAACGACAGCTTCATTTGTTCGTAGCCCTCAATGGTGGGCAAAGGTAGGCCCTGGCATTTACTCGTAGGTGGGGCACCATCTATGATTTCCATTTGTAGCCGAGCCTTATTATCTTTCGCCGCAAAACGTATGCTGTAGGCGGATTCACAAAGCAAGAAGACCGATCCTATGGTGTATAGCCAAGATGAAGATGTCCCCTTCCCTATAAGCGTTCCGTCCTTCTCGTCCATCACCCTGAAAACTGACCGACTATCGCCAAAAGCACCGGCGAAGTAATCCCTTGCACGTCTCCATAGCTCGCTCTTGGTGACACCATCCACCCTGTAATCAAATGTGAACCTCCTCTGAGCCTCCTTTGGCATCATCTGCGACGGTTCGGTTAGCATCGACACGCATCCGCTCAAGGAAATAAAGACGAAAAAAAGAACAACAACCTTTTTCATAATCCCTACCTCTCAATCTCCCAACGAAACAAGATCATTTTTTGGTTCGTGATAACGTCTTTCTCCTAGAAGGTCAAACAGAGGTAGGAGAACTTGCAACAGGATTTTTTGGTTAGATCTTAAGGGGAATTTTTCGTCCTGGCGTCTACACCACGTCTACACAAGAATTAAATGAATACCGTATAAGCGTTTAATTCCAAGCGTAACTAATTGATTTTACTGTGTTATTTTTCGTAGCGGCGGAGGGACTTGAACCCCCGACCCGATGATTATGATTCATCTGCTCTACCAACTGAGCTACGCCGCCAGATTTATTGGAGGCTGGTTATAGCATCTTTCTTTTTCGTCCGTCAATCGCCCATCTTGGCACAAGTCAAGCATTTGACATCCCCTTATTTTTTCGTTAGAAGAGCCTCTTCTTTGGTGGATGGAGAGACGAGATTGGAATTGGTGATTTCCGTTCTTTTGGGCTGTTTAATTGTTCTGCAACTTATTTCTTTACTGAAGCCTTCTAATCGAAATAAAAACTCTCAAGACGCCGCTCTTCTCTTAATGCAGGAACAGCTCGGCCAAATGAGCGCTCAAGTCAACAATCAGCTCAAGGGGGTCAATGAACAGCTAAGTGCTGCGACCGGGCAGATCGGAAACCGACTTGATCATGCAAGCCGTATTGTCGGAGAAGTGAAAGAAAATCTTGGGGTGCTCAGCAAGGCCACCGAGCAGGTTTTCTCGGTGGGAAAGGATATTGCCAGTCTTCAGGAAATTCTCCGTGCCCCGAAACTACGTGGAAACCTTGGGGAACTGTTCTTAGCTGAGCTGCTTTCCCAGGTACTGCCGGCCAAGCATTTTTCCCTTCAGCACCGATTTAAACGTAATGAAGTCGTCGATGCGGTGATCTATCTCGGGCCGGCCATGGTTCCCGTCGATTCCAAGTTTCCTCTGGAGAACTTCATACGGTATATCGAAAGCGCTGATCCTGAGAAAAAAAAACAATATCGCCGAAAATTCCGTTCAGACGTCAAAAAACACATCAACCAAATCGCGTCGAAATATATTGTTCCAGATGAGGGGACTTACGATTTTGCCCTGATGTATATTCCAGCTGAAAATGTCTATTATGAAACCATTATCAAGGAAGTTTCCTTCGGTGATGAAGAGTCTCTTTGCAATCAGGCCCTCGCAAAACGGGTCATTCCTGTTTCGCCTAACTCATTTTATGCCTACCTCCAGGTCATCGTACTTGGATTTAAAGGTCTTCGCATTGAAAAATCGGCCCAGGAAATTCTGAGTCGTCTACAAGGCTTAAACGGTGATTTCAATCGTTTTCGTGAGGAGTATGATGTGCTCGGCAAACATATTGTCAATACGCGCGGAAAATATGAAGAGACGACAAAACGTCTCAATCGACTGGGAGACCGTCTGGAGATGATTGATCAGGAGGGAATGATTAAAGAAGAGGAACTTTCGGAAAAAACGCGTTTAAGCTCAGCCTAATCACATCTGAATGCCGAATAACCTGTAGCGTTCAGATAACACAATGAGGGGTATTGCATGCAAAACCAGCCACAGCCTGTACAGGTCCAGATTGATATTGATGACGACACTGCTCAGGGAATCTATAGCAACCTTGCCCTCCTGACACATACTGAAACAGAGTTTGTCTTAGACTTTGTCTACATCCAGCCACAAGCGCCGAAAGCAAAGGTCCGTTCCCGAATTGTGACAAGTCCAACCCACACGAAGCGGCTTTTAGAGGCTCTAAAGGACAATGTCAGACGATATGAAGAAAAGTTCGGAAGGATCAAATCCCCGACCGTTCCGGAAAAAGAGAGTTCAGACTATCAGGGTCATTATCTTTAAACTCAATATATTGACGGTAGTTTTTTCAAGCTAGTAACAGCTCATGGCCTTCTTGCCGTTTATAATTTTAAGCGGCCCCTAAAATCCTTGAAATACAAGTTACTCCTTGACATTATTCCCGAAATATATTCACTGAAACCACAATGATTGCTCTTGCAGTCAATCCAAAAATAATGGGAGGCCATTCATGGATCGACTCTCTCTTCAGAGTGTCAAAATCTCTCCACCTGTGCTTCCCGGCATCTTCAAGCGGACCCGGCTGTATAAAATACTGAACCAGTCCCTCAAGCGGCCGGTACTCTGGGTTTCGGGCCTGCCCGGCGCTGGAAAAACCACTCTGGCCGCCAGTTATATTGCATCGAAAAAAGTGTCTTCCCTGTGGTACCAGTTGGACCCGGGGGACGAAGATGCCGCCACCTTTTTCCATTATCTGAGTCTGGCCGCAAAGAAAGCGACGCCGCGCAAACGCAGCCCCCTCCCCCGCTTGGCGCCGGAACATCTGCACAACCTTCAGGTTTTCGCACGACGCTATTTCCAGCACCTCTTCAGGCGCTTAACGCCCCCCTTTATCCTCGTCTTCGACAACTATCAGGAAATACCGGTCGCTTCCCAATTTCACGAACTGATCCGGATCGGGCTTGAGCAGATTCCGCCCGGAGGAAATGCCATTTTTCTAAGCCGCAGCGAGCCGCCCCCGCCCTTGCTCCGTCTTCGGCTGAACGGGGCCATGCGCACCCTGAAATCGGACGCGCTCCGTCTGACTGCCGAAGAAGCCACCGGCATCGCCCGGCTACGGGAGGGATGGGCATCCCGTCCCGATGCGATTCGCCGTCTGCACAAGGCCTCAGAGGGTTGGGCCGCCGCACTGGTTTTGATGCTGGAATATGATCCATCGGATCATGTCGAACACGCATCGGATGATATCGAGCGCGCCCCGCAGGAGATGGCACAGGAAACATTTTTCAGCTATTTTGCCGGGGAAATCTTCGATCGACTCGATCCGGTGACACAGACCTTTCTTCTGAAAACAGCCTTCCTGCCGAACATCACCCTGGAGACGGCACGGCGGCTGACCGGTCTCCCCGAGGCAGGCCGGATTCTCGCAACAATGAACCGGAGACTTGTCTTCACGGATAAAAAATTACCGGGCAGTGCGTTGTACCAATATCACCCCCTTTTCCGTGAATTTCTTCTCTGGCGGGGGGAAGAAACCTTCCGCCCGGAACAACGCAGAGAGCTCAATCGTCAGGCCGCCGATCTCCTTGCTGAAAAAGGACAGGTTGAAGAGGCCGTCGATCTCTACCAAAAATCGCAATCCTGGCCGGAACTGGCCCGATTGATCTGTGAGGAAGCCCCTTCCTTATTGAAACAAGGACGCTTCCGTACCCTCAAAGAATGGCTGGAGCGACTCCCCGAAGCGATGCGCCTGGCCGAGCCCTGGCTCCTTTTCTGGACCGGAACCTGTCGTCTTCCCTTTAAGCCGATTGAAAGCCATGCCCATTTTACCCAGTCTTTTCAGGCTTTCAAAAAAACGGAGGACCAAGTCGGCATGTTGCTGGCTGCATCCAGCGCAATGGAAGCGATTTTGACCGAGTGGGGCGATTTCAAACCATTGGATCGATGGATCGCACTCTTTGATAGCTTGCCGAAAGGATCGACAGCAAACCTTCCTGACAATGTCGGCGCGCGTGTGGCATTTGCGATGTTCGCCGCCCTGATGTTCCGTCAACCGGACCACCCGGAGATGCGGTACTGGGCCAATCGGGTATTGCAATGCATGCGGTCCGACATTGATGTTGCGCAACGGATCTTAATCGGGGGATATCTTGCTCACTACCGGTTCTGGGTGGGGGATGTTCAGGCAGCGGGCCTGATCCTCGATCAGGTCAGGCAACTCGCCAGAACAGTTGAACTCCCTCCCCTGATCTTCGCAATATGGAAAATGCAGGAGGCGGTTTATTATTGGCATACCGCCGCATTCGAGACCTGCCTGAAAACCGTTGCCGAGGGCTTAACAGGAAGTGAAGAAAGTGGCATCCATCTGCTTGATTCGTGGCTGCTGGCGCAGGCGGTCTATGCTTCCCTCTCCCGGGGTGACCTGGCCGGGGCTGCAAGTTTTCTCGATCAAATGAAACCCGTCCTGGATGGGAATCGGCACCTCGATATCAGCCATTATCACTATCTCTCCAGTTGGTATCACTTGCTTTCCGATCACCTGGAGCGCGCCTTACAACATGCCCAAATCGCCCTTCAAATAAATAAGGAAGTGGTCGGAACACCCGTACCGGAAGGACTGGTCAGCATCATGCTGGCACAGATATGCCACGAATCGGGAGAAGGGGAAAAAGCGGTACCACTCCTTGTCCGGGCCCGGGAGATTGCCCTTGCCATGAGAAGTGATGTTTTATTGATGTTGGCTGATTTGACTCAGGCTTACTTTTCTCTTGAGCTGGATCAGGAAGACCAGGCACTCGTATCCCTGAAAAGAGGCTTGGCACTGGCAAAAAAACAGAGTGTTGTCAATATGGCAGGGTGGCGGCCGTCCATGATGACACGGCTCTGTATCAAGGCACTCGAAGTCGGCATTGAAGTGGCCTACGTGCAATCCCTGATTTGCAAGCGATCCCTCCTGCCGCAAACACTCCCCTTAAATATAAAAAACTGGCCCTGGACCATAAAGATTTTCACCCTTGGGCGTTTTTCCATCGTGATGGACGGAAAGCCGCATCGCCTTGGCGGGAAAACACAACACAAGCCGGTCGCCCTCTTGAAGATGCTGATTGCCTTTGGGGGCCGTTCAGTCAGCCGGGATCACCTGGCCGATCTTCTGTGGCCGGAGTCGGAGGCGGATCAGTCGGAGCGGGCCTTCGACACCACCCTTCACCGTCTCCGCCGCCTCCTGATGGTGGAACAAGCGATTCAAATGAAAGACCGGAAGCTGACGCTCGATATCCGGCATTGCTGGGTTGATGCCTGGGCACTTGAACGGCTGCTTGGACAATGCGGTGCATTGTTGGCGCAAGGGGATGCTGCAAAAGAAGAAATCTCATGCCTGTCGGAAAGCATCCTGCGGCTCTACAGAGGAAGCTTTCTGGCAGACGAGGCCGAGTGGGCAGTGGCTTCCAGGGAACGCTTAAGAAGCCGCTTCCTGCGCAAGATCGGTCTTTTGGGGAAGATGTGGGAAGCAGCAGGCGAATGGGAGCAGGCGGCCGATTGTTATTTGCGGGCTATCGAGGTTGATGGCGTGGCCGAGGAGATTTACCGGCATTTAATGATCTGTTACCAGAAACAGGGTCGCCGGGCGGAAGCCCTGGCCACCTATGCCCACTGCCGCCACATGCTCAAAACGATCTTGTGGATTGAACCTTCGCAGGAGACCCAGGAGATCCGGGAGCAATTATAACCCTCTTGGGAGAATTCGGGACGATCCCTGATGACATAAGAATGCTCACCGGCACGATCCGGTGCAGCTTCAGCTTAATGCTTCGGCCAGGGTAGTTGCAGGGAATGCGTGCCGATGGGTTGCCATTGGTTATTCCAAATCAGTTCTAAGCGATTAGGCGCCCCCCCCCTTTTCTTAAGCCACTTTTTAAAAGAGGTCGGGCTTTCACCTGATACTTTACCTGCTAATAAACCTTCTATGCTAATATCTTCATCTATGTCTTCCCAATGGATACCATGCCCTTTGCCAATTAATCTCCAATTAATTCGTTCTTTTGGAGCAGCATGCAAAAGCCTGGGATACCATGCAATCGGGACTGATATCGTTCTTCCATCGCTCAAGTCCACACTCAAGGTATCATCTGCCACTTTTACATCCTCGGCATATGGGATTTCTATTTCAATAGCCGAAATATTCATTCCATGCCTCCGCTCTATTGAATCCTCTACTCATTTGCAATCGAATCGGATCAAGCCAAAACTTTGCAATCTTGTCGTCACGTTCAACGTGAACATGCGTCGGTTGTTCATCCTTATCACCTGCATAAAAGAAAAAACGATATGGCCCTCTCCTAAATATTGTTGGCATTTATTTCAACCAAAATTCTCTCATGCTTTTTTCAACTACCAAATCAACGTCCTCTCCCTCCGGAACCTCATCGATCAATATGGCGCTGGATGATACGGTATTCAATCCTCGCATCCAAATCATAACCACTTTTTTAAATTTTCTTAAAAAAAATCAAAAAAAGAGCGAATCTGTAAGGGATCTGTAAGCTTTGGTGTGTGAAGATGGCCATTATTTTTTATAAGCTTTTAGGAAGCTATCTGAAAGCGGTATAAAAAATAAGGTTGATCACAATATCTTGCAATCAGTGAGGTAAATCATGAAACGTACAATGAGTCAGATGGTGATTGTTTTTTCATTGGCTGCCGCTCTGTTCGGCTGTGGTGGGAGTGACGGCGGCAGCAAGGGCTCGAGTGCTGGAAGCGGCACAATATTCACGGCGACAATTAGCTCTGAGGGAGGCCGCATTACCGTGCCGATAAGCGATGAAACCATTGGGGGTAGCCTCCTCTCTATTCCTGCAGGTGCCATCAGTAGTGAAACGGTGATCTCCGTGCAAGGAGATACCCTTGCATGGGATGGCTCTCCCCCTCGAACAATTGCAGAGAACGAGCCCGAAGTGCATCTAGCAGTCGTTGCACATGCACTCAATCACTTAGATGATGCTCTGATGCACCCCCTCTATGGCCCTCTTTTTGGTTTATCTTCTGCCGAATTTGCTGGCCCTGCCTTTCTATTAGAACCCGCAGGGCAACAGTTTACGGAAGCTGTTGAGTTGACGATACCTCTTTCGGTTCTGGGTATTAAAAACCCTGAGACGGCACTACCGCTTCTACGCAGTGAGAATGGCGAGTGGCAAGTGCTGGACGAATTTGCAATCGATATGACAGCGGGCATAGCGACTGTAAAAGTACCCCACTTTTCTGTACTTCAGTGGATTCGGAACCTTGTTGTTGCCCCACAAAGAATTGCTGCTGTCTTTGCTGTGGGAACTGTTCTGGAAGCACATTCACGCCTTCCCCAGGACACCTTCAATAAATTTGTAACTGGAACTGTGTGTTCAAAATTTGAACCGGAGGTTAACCTCAATAAAATTCCTGGGCTCCCAACGCTGCTTGACTATTTAGCATTTGAGAAGGTTGGTCTTCGTAGTGGCCACGAAAATGAGTTAATACTGTGGATACGGAAGCAGTTTGACGAGGCTCGGACTGGCAAATTGGATTTCCATTCAATCTCACTTGGCGAGCTCTTCCAAGAAGCAATGAAGCTAAATCAGGGCGATATTTTTCTATCCCTGGTTACCGCACACAATGCACTACGGGACAACAGAGATTCTCCCTCCGTACAAGACATGATCGAAAACTATCGCGGGGATGGTGGTGACGAGAAAGGTGCTCGCTACCACTTTTTCGGCATGGCTTTATACTCGTTTGCTTTCGAGCACTTTATGGAGTTGGCTAAAAATCGAGGCTATGTGGGTGCCCAGGCACTGATCGGGATCGCCCTGAGACCAGAGATCGCTGCCACAATCGAGGAGTCCGTTGTTTCCGGAGATATTGTCAGCGATGTAACCGAATACGCGGTGGATCTACAAGGCGCGAAAATAGGCCGGCGGCTCTTTCGTGAAGTCTTTAGATCAAAGATATCAGAATTAGCATCGCGGTTCGGTGTGAACCCGGCGCAATGTACGATAGTGAGTCTCCCGGCGTATACGGGAGTTCATATTAAGATTATTGTCAACGGCACTTTTCACCGCATCAACTTTTTTGGCAGTTCTGACGATGCCAGAGGCCATGGGTTTATAAGCCTTGAAGACGCGGTCGGATCTTTTTCCGGAGACAATTGGACAGGCACCTGGGATTTTACGGACCCACCCTTTTTTGCCGCCGGGCACTACACAGGCACCTTCGAAGCAACCTTTAACAGAAGCGATGGGCGATTGTTGAATTACTCTATCCAGCGGGAGTGGGTACGTGAAAGTCCCGGAATTCGATCCAGCAGCCTGGACATCATTTCCGGGACAAACATTCCAAAAGGAAGTTCTGACTCCTATACGGTGTTTGGTGAAGCGGTCTGCAACCACATTGACAGCATGAAGTATTCCCTTACCATTGACGCTAGCAACCCTCGCAGCAACTCCACCTCGGAGTTGACCGGCCACAGTTGCGACGAAAAGAGCGAGCTGATCATCGATTTTCGTTAAATTGTGGCGTACGCAGACACAGGCTTATCGATACAGAGGGAATTAATGAAAGGTTAAGAATCCTAAACCGTTTAAAATGTGAAAGGAGTTTGAAATGTGCAGGCTAATCCGTAAAAACGAAAAAGATTGTAAATATCTAGCGGGCAATGGTGTCACAAAACTTAAACGTGCTGCGAGTCGAGCGCAATTGTTTTCTATTCGTCGAAGCATGTTCAAATTACTATTCCTCTTTGTATTTGGAATCGCTGCCGCTTGTAGTAGTTCCGACGAAGGGGGAAGCAGTGCCGGTGGAAACAGCGGTTTGGAGAATACGGCAAATGTCAAGGTCACCGGCGTTACGACCGATCCCGATTTTGCCACGAATGGAAAATTTACCGTCGGTTTTCTCGCCTCTGATGCAAACGGGAACCCCTTGCTCGCTGGAGGTCAAGCGCAGAAGCTCAAAGCCCTATCTGTTGCGGCGCCTGGAACATGGGTGACAATCAGGGCTTTGGCGCCCGGTACGGTCAATTGCGACATTACCAAGATTGAACCCTCTGGCGTTCCCTCACAAACCGACTGTTTGCTGAATGGGAATGTTTCCTCCACGCAGCCTGCCGGGGGAGATAAAAAGGTGGCTCTTTCGGTGGTTTTAGATGATAGCGGAAGTATGAGGGGCACGGATCCAGGTAACTTGCGGGGTGCTGCCGCCGGTGTCTTCCTTGATACGGTTTGTGCCCCCGGTCGCGGAGGAGAAGATAACTTTTTTGGTGTTTTCGATTTTGGAGGCACCGCTTCTAACCACACGTTTTTTGCATTAGACGACATTCTGCTTCGTGATATTGATGATAACTTCAACAGTTTTTCGGTAAACCCGGAGAATTCGTATGTGCCATGCACCCCGACATCCAATATAAGCAACGCAAAAACGGCTATTACCAATCAACTGAAATCAAATGGTCCCTCAACGCCGCTGTTTGAGGCCATTGTAGAGGCCTGCCAGGACCTGACTTTCAGAGCCCCGAGTAATTTTGCCTTGGGAATGTTGGTGTTGTCTGACGGACTGCCTAATTCGACGGTCAATCAACTCGTGGATGCCACCACCTGTATCCAGCCGAATCCGATCATTAATGAACAGACTGTCTTTCGGGATCGTATTCTCACTTCCACGGTCGGTCTCGGACCTGCTTCAGAGCTTGATGCATCTGCCAATGCTGAGGCTGTGAGGATTTTGAAAGATCTCGCAATCGCCGGTAACGGCGTCTACTCAGCGGCCACCGACGCGGCGGCCCTGCAACCGATCTTTGATGCACTTGGCACGGCGCTGACGTCCGGGCAAAATTTCGCCACCTTTGCGACCAATCCGATTCCTCCCCAAAACGCACTCGTCACGGGATTGGTCGTCATTGGAGATCCGGCCACAGGCATTCAATCGACGTTCACCTTCCGAGTTCCTTGATGGCTCATTCAGGCTGGGTGCTGGCGTCGGATGTGAACCTCACATCCGTGCCTGGTCCGTAAGTTATTTGTGGGTAAAGTTGATGAAGAATCAGATACAGGTCATTTCCAGGTGGTTTCTGGTTGTTCTCCTTGTGACGCCCCTCCTTTCCCTTTCCTGCGCATCGACGCCTCCGGCGGTCACAGAGGTGAAGGACGTCAATATTGACACAGGCCTTCTTGATCTGATGCATCAACTGATGGAAACGCTGGGAGAAGAACAAAGACCGGTTCTGATGGTCCTCGACTTTCCCGACCCGGCAGGACAGATTACCGGTCTCGGACGGTATGCGTCGGAGGAGCTGCTGGCCCATCTCATCCGGGAAAAGAAACTGAGGGTGGTCGAAAGACGGTTCATTGAAAAGACCACCAAAGAAATCGAATTCGGGATGTCGGGTCTGGTACACGAGGATGCCGCAAAAAGTATCGGGAAACTGGTTGGCGCAGACGGCATCCTGACCGGGAGCTATACCCTCATTGGAGAACACGTTAAGTTACAGGCCAGGATCATTGATGTTGAAACGGGCGAACTCCTTGCGACCGGCGGCGTGAGGGTTCATCCGGCAGGAGTCGCCGATCTCATTGGGCGCCTGATTGAGCGCGCCCCTTCCAGGAGCCCGGGAAAGGCCTCGCGCCTCACCCAACAACCGAAGCCTGTAAAATCAATTACAGCGGAGGGCTTCGCAAGTATTCGGGATGGAAACGAGGATCTTGCCAGAAAGAATGCAGTCGGGGATGCGCTTCGCAAGGCGATTGCGCAGGGAATCGAAGACGCTGTTGAATCGGGGGCCCTGCTAAAAAACGCCCCGCTTGTGAATGATCGGATCCTTAGCCGTTCCCGCGCTTACGTCCGATCTTATCAGCTGATGTCCGAAGCGATAGAGGGATCCACCCTCCGGGTCCTTGTCAATGCCGAGGTCACGCTTGGCGATCTGAAGAACGATCTCTCGGCGATCGGTGTTCTCATGGAGAGAAAACACCAGCCCCGAATCATGGTCATGATCGCCGAATGGAATGTGGGGCAGGATCGCTACCACCTCTCATGGCACGATCCGAATGGAGAAGGCCTCTCGGTGGCTGAAAATACCTTGATTGAAAGTTTATCGCAGAAAGGTTTTTTCTTTGTTGATCCGGGCGCGGTACCGCAAGCAATCAGGCAGTTGGAGAAGCGGGGGCGATCCTATGAAAAGGCCGATCTGACGCCTGCTCAGGTCAGATGGCTCGGTCGGAAGCTCGATGCCGAGGTCGTGATTATCGGTAAAACCAGGGCCAGCCAAGGCGCAGAGATTAAAGGTTCGGGGAAGGTCTCGATGAAATCAGTCCAGAGCGATCTCTCCGCCCGTGCGGTGCGGACCGACACGGGCGCCGTCATCGCCTCTGCAAGCGTACGAGGCGCGGCAATCCATATCAACCTGGAAACGGCCGGGACAAAGGCGATCGAAAAGGCAGCGCAAGAGATGGCCGGGAAAATGGCGGATCAGATCTTAGAACGGTATGCTGCCGAGGTGGACGGGAGCACCCAGATCCGGCTTGTTATCACGGGCTTAAACCACACGGAATTGACGCAATTTAAAGAGATACTCAAGTCTCATGTACGGGGCGTGAAAAGGATTCACCAACGCGCCTTTGAGAGAGAGGTGGCCCGGCTCGACATCGACCTCCAGGGGAGCGCGCAGGCCTTGGCGGAGGAACTCTCAAGCAATGCATTCAAGGACTTTGTGGTGAATATCACCACGGTAAACGCGAACAGTGTCAGGATCAGCGCAACAAAAAGGTAGGACCGTACCGGATTCTTTGGAGGGGAGCAGATGAAAAATGGAATCGCCTTGAGTCTTTTGGCCGTCATCATTGCCGGCTGTGCCGCGACGGGCTTGCCTGCAAAGCAGGCGGAGCGAGGGGAAACGGCCACAGGCATTCATCTTCCATCGTTTCCCGGCACGAAAAAAGTCATTGCTGTGATTGGTCTCCGAAACGAGGTCGGAAGCCCTGATCCTGTTTTTAAAGAACTGCGTGTTGGATTTGGACTGTCAAAGATGCTGACCACCGCCATGTTCGAGACCGGCCGGTTTCGCCTCGTTGAGCGGAATCAAGAGGCGCTCGATAATATCATCAAGGAACAGTGGCTGGGACAAACAGGGGCGGTTGACTCCGGAACGGCCGCTCAGGCAGGCCGTCTGGTCGGGGCGGAAGCGGTTGTATTTGGCGAGGTGACGGAATTTGGAATCAGAAAGACAGGTGTCTTCCTCGGGTTTGCCGGACAGCGCAATATCACAACCCGGATCGCCTTCGATGTCAAGATGGTCGATACAAGCACTGGCGAACTCGTCGGCGTCGCCAGCGGTGTTGGAAGCACAACGACAACAACAGCCGGCGTCTTCATGCTCTGGGAGCAAGGGGTCGAACAGTTTGATCAGACAACGGTGGGGCAATCCTCACGAAAGGCCCTTTACAGGATTGCAGAGCGTTTGGCCCGACAATATGAAGATGCACTCAAAAACAAGAAAAAATCATGATGGGCTCAGGGAAAGGGACCCATTGAAAAACAAACATCAATATTGAATCCACCGATATTATATAAGGAGGTCACAATGCCGATTTATCGCTTCATCGTTTTGACGGGACTGGTTCTCGCATTCCTCTATGGAGACCTGATCAATGACGCATGGGGACAGCAGACCAATAATGTCTCCCCTCCTCCCCTTTCAACACCGAATGTCCACAGTGGCGTTTCCGAACTGAATATACGAGCACTCTATTTGAGTAGTGAGACTTCAGGGACCAGCAGTTCTGAAATGACCGGTGCCGGTCTTTTTGGAGAGTTCACTCGGGGGATGAGTGACAGGACTGGCTTTAATCTTCGCTTGGGTATCCTGGGACTCGAGATGGAGCAGGAATCGCCCACATTCACCGGCACGAAGGGTACCCAGGAGAGTACGACAGACGGCGTCATGCTCTTTTACGGAGGTAACTTGCTCTTTGAACTCTTTGAAGGGGAAAAGAAAGATGCCGCTGGCGAGGTCATTAAAATCGGCCATGGCCTCACCTTTTTCAGCGGCCTCAACCTGAACATGATGTCTATGACCGCTGACGATTTCGATTTGCTATTACTGACGTATGAAATTCCGGTCGGGCTTGTTGGGCAAATCGCACTTTCAAACAGGATTCAGATTGTCCCTTTTGTCTCCGTTAATTTTCTATTGGGTGGAACAGGGACCATAGAAACCGACAGCACATCCACCGACATCGAAATTGAAAGTCAGGTTATTCCAAGCTATGGCGCCGACATTATCATCCGTCCCTTCCGCAATGCCCCAAACTGGAAGTTCAGCATTGGCACTGTCCTCCAACAGGTTACGGCGAACCAGTCGAGCGGTGCAGGAGAGGACGAGACGGACAACACGGACAATATAATGATCACGTTTGGCCTGGTTTACGAGCAGGGACAGCATTATTCAGAGACCGTCTTTGGACCGGTCCTTCGATAAAGAGGAAAAAACAATCATAATGAAGAGGAGGGTAAAACCGATGAGAACAACACAGCTATTTTATAAAATCGTCACTTTGGGGGGCATCGCCATCATGCTGTCCGGTTGCGCCGGGGTAAAAGGAGGACCTTCCGGCGAGCCGCTCTGGGTGATTCAGGGAAGCGGCGCCTTTAAAGATGGCGGGAAACAGGTCTTTTATGGTGTCGGTGCGATCAGCGGGGTAAGGAACAATGCCCTGGGCAGAACCACGGCTGAAAACAGGGCCCGAGCGGAAATCACCAAGACCTTTGAAAACTATACTGCGTCACTGATGAAGGATTATGCGGCCTCGACGACAGGGGGCGCAGTGGTGAACAGTGATAATGCCACCAGTGGAGAGCAGCATGTTGAACAGGCTGTCAAGACCTTCTCCGCCGCCACCCTTTCCGGGGTCATCATTATCAACCACTGGACCGATCCTTCCAACGGAACCCTTTATGCCCTTGCAAGGCTTGACCTTGAGAACTTCAAGAACAGTCTCGAAAAGATCAAGCAGTTGAGTTCGGAGGCTCGGGATTATGTTCGGAAGAACGCCGAAAAATCCTTCGACAATCTCGCCGCCGAAGAAAAGAAGCGGGGAACCTGAAGGTTTTAAATTGAGAATGGATCGCCGGAAAACCGTTCATGGCACACTCGCGTGCATGTTCTTCCTGTGCGTCGTGCTTCATCCTGGAAATGCTTCCGCGGGCAAGCCGGACTGGATTGCGGGAACGAGCCAAAAATACCCGAAAGCGCAGTTCCTAAGCGGTGTCGGTGTCGGAAGGACACGCCGGGCGGCGGAGGATATGGCCTACGGGGCCATATCAAGGATCTTCCATGTCGAAATCAGTCAAAAGACGCAGGAATGGGAAAAATATTTACAAGAAGACATCGGACAGAAAACCCGGACACGCAGAACCGTGACCATAGAGCAAATGACTGCGGTTTCGACCCGGAAAGTCCTGGAAAATATTACCGTGGCGGAGGCCTGGGAGGATGAAAAACATCAAAAGGTCTATGTGCTGGCGGTGATGGACCGGGCGCATACATCCAGGATTTTTTTAGACCGGGTGGCCTCCCTTGATACCAGGGTGGAAAATATTTTGAAAGAGGCGGAGGGAGAAGGCGACAAGATACAAAAAGTCCGAAGTCTCCGCGAAGGCCTGAAAATGCTTCTTCTGCGCGAGGTCTATAACACAGAATTGCGGATCGTGAATCGATCGGGTGCAGGGATTCCGCCAAAGGTGAGCCTCTTGGTCATCACACGGGAACTTCATCGCGTTTTAAAAGAGGAACTCAACATCAGTGTGGAAATGACCGGGCCGGAGCATGTTCAGATCAGGGCTGCGCTCCTTGAAGGATTAACGCAGCGCGGTTTCTCAGTGATCGGAACCGGCGGGAACATGAGCGATTTCGAGGCGCTTGAAGATGGAATTCAAACGGAAGATGTCCTGATCAAAGGGGCGATCACGCTGCAACCGGCGAGGATTCAAAACGCATCCTTTCAATTTATCCGGTGGAATGCCCGCTTTGAGCTGATCGACAAGAAAACCGGCAAGGTCTTTGGCAGCCTCGACCAGTCCGGCCGCGAGGGCCATCTCAGCCTGCCCGAAGCAAAAAGGCGCGCTGTCCGTGCATTGCAAAAGGAGATGAACGAGGCCCTGACAGCCCGTCTTGCCGGGTTTATCTTTGGCGAGGAAAAGTAGTGCGGCCTCCACCCGTTCGTCCTGTATCGGGGAAGCATTTTTGAAAAAAAATAAAAAAAATCAAAAACAGGGCGAATCTGTAAGGGATCTGTAAGCTTCGGTGTGGGATTATGGCCATTATCGTTTATCTGCGTTTATGAGCCTGTTAAAAGAGGGTTAGAAGGGTAAGTTTAATCACATGATCTTGAAACTGCGGAGGTGCATCATGAAACGTACAATGAAGCAGATGATTGTCCTTTTTTCATTGGCTGCCGCATTGTTTGGCTGCGGCGGCGGGGGGAATGGCGACACACCCGGCGCCGGCGCAACGGGCGGTCCTAGCGGAGGAAGTGGAGGGGGTGCAACGGGAAAAACGCCTATCCGTACGCTTGTTTACCACCAAATCACCTCCTTCAGTGAAAGTCAGGTAGCAGGTCAGGGTTGGCAGCATGTGCTCAGTGACAACGGGGGGCATGTGGTGTGGTACAAACAAAGGAACCCCAAAGGCGTTTTTACAGCGAACGCAGATGGCAGCAATATCCGGGAAGTGGCGAACCTGGGTACAGGCCGTCTTATACGTGTCGATATTAGCGCCGACGGTTCCAGAATTTCCTATGATGGCGGGGGAAATGGCTCAAAGGTTAACACGGTTAATTCGAATGGAAGCAACGATCGCGCCTTGCTTAGCCTCAATCAGTTTATCGGGACGCTTCGGCTCACAGGTGACGGCAGTAAGGTTTTTTTTAATTTGCCTGGCGACGCAAGAATCGAGGGTTCCGGTAACCTGGTTGAGCGTGGGGTCTATTCTATTAATTTTGATGGCAGCAGCCAGCAACAGGTGATCGGGCCCGCGAGCATCGCCGGCCTGCTGGGCATTGCCGCAAGCGATGTGAGATTTGAGGGTTTCACGAATGGTCCTGAGGTGGATGTCTCCTTTGACGGCACGCGCATTATTTTTGTTGCCAAAACGACACAAACCGGGGAACGCCACGTTTTTACGGCCAGGGACGACGGTTCGCAGTTGCGCAAAATTTTCAGTCCCCCACGATCAACTCCAATAGAAGTCGGCATAAGCCGCAACGGTGGGAAGGTGGCATTCATCGCGACGATTGGAGGTAATCGCGAAGGGTATACCTCGAATTTTGATGGCTCGCAACTACGGAAGATTGCATCAAATAAGGATTTTCAGTTTACGGGTGTATTCGGAAACGGCGTCGGTGACCAGATTTCCCTGACCGCCGACGGTTCAAAAGTGATATTCAACGGTGACTTCCGCGGACATTTGTTCAACAGCGACGGCAGCGGGGTTCTTCAGCTTTCGGCCAACACCGCTGCTCCTGCTGGAATGCCTCTCATCGTCGGCAATCTTGCACGAGCAACCATGAGCAGCGATGGTAGTCGGGTTCTCTTTTCATTCATCAAAAGTAATACGATACCACCGGGTAGCCGGTGGCAGTTGGCGACCTTGGATATCAATCCTGCCAGCCTCGGAGAAGCGACCGCGCTTACAAATATCACCGTCAACCCTGATGTTGTGGCTGTGAACCCTGCTTCTGATGCGACCATTAGTGTCAAGGTGAACACCAACATCGACTATGTGGGCAACGTGGCGCTGCTCAACGGGCGTCGGGATTCCAAAGTAACGGTTCGGAAATTTTTCGATGATGGCGTTTCTGCCGGAGATAATGTGGCAGGGGACGGGATTTTTACCCATAACGCAATCCAGGCATTTTCCGACGCGGAAATCGGTCCGCGCATTCTGCGCATCAACGCTGAAGTATTTTCCGCGAATGGCCGTTTGCACGGCACGGCGGTAGATCTTGAACCCTTCGCCGTTGTCGCTTCGCCCTGAGTGTCGAGACACCAGGCCGGGGACATGAATCCAGGTTCCGAGTTGTGAATGGGAGCGGAAGTCAAGACGAATAAGAACCGAAGACCAACATCGTTTCTTAATAGAATCCCTAATATGGCTTTTACTTGCGCTGATTATGTATTACAATCGGCTCATGCTCTATAATTGGCAACAAATAGACTGGCCTGAATTTAAGTACGATCTCTCCGATGTTGAAGACGGTTTATTTGCGTTTGTCAATGGTCTTTTGAAAACCTACCAAAAATGGTCGTTAAAAGTAGGCCACTTTAGCTCTCAGTTTTCCTTGTTTCGAAACCCTCTTTTCCTATTTTTCCTTTAAGCCTGTAACTGTTTCCCCTGATGTTAATAATCACGCTGTGATGCAGCAGCCTGTCGAGAATCGCCGTCACAATAATCGGGTCATGAAAGAGTTCACTCCAGTCGGAGAATGCCTTGTTCGAGGTAATGATGGTGCTTTATGATCCGGAAGGTTTTCTGATCGCCGCCAATGACGATGCCGGTGCCGGTCCGCCTGCCTGCCGCTTCCCGGAAAGGGGGAGAAATGCCGTTCTGTGTGTTGCGCTCCCACTATTAAGTGCCACGGGCGAGGCCTTGCCCGACCCGAGTACCTACCGGATCGTCGTCAGTGCGGTGGATAAAGCCGGGACCACCAGTCCACTGACCGAAGGCCTGGGGCATCGAAGAAGCGTCGCCGGAGGGCAGTACGCGCTGAAGGTCTTTGGTGGGGCATTCTCCGCCCCCGGCCCGCTGAGTCTCCCTGAACTCCTTTTCCCCGGAGAGGGTCAAACGGACTTGGAAACCAGTGTCACCTTTCGATGGAAGCCGAGCACAGACCCGATCGGTGGCGCAGTGAGTTATGAGCATTGTCTGCGTGAAAATGATTCCAATTTTACCGGAGCAGATTGCACCTCCATTGACCAGACAGCCTCGCTTTTGAATAAGGGCGTCCGGGTTGCGGGTTGGGGTCTCTCTGGAACAGGCTTGCTCTTATTGGGGATGGCCCTTTTCGGCGGAATGAAAAGCAAGGGGAAAGTCGGGTTCCTGATCGCCATGATGGTCACCGCAGGGATGCTGTTGGTCTCTTGCGGAGGTGGAGGGGGTGGCAGTGGCAGTCCTGGTGATGGTGATGGTGGTGGGGGCGGAAGCGCCTCTGAAGTCACCCGAACCGTCTCCGGGCTGAACCCCGGTACAAGCTATTTCTGGAAAGTGATTGCAAAAAATGGAGCCGGAGAGTCGGCAGAAAACGGAATAAGGAGTTTTACCACCCAGTAAGAAAAACATGATGGTCGGGGAGGGCAGTCACAGCCTTGGGTGGCTTTTTTCAAAACATACAACGCGTGACGCGTCCTGGTAATGTGAGAACGCTTGACGACGTAATCTGGAGGGAGCAATCATGAAGAAACGGATTGTCATCTGTGCGGACGGAACATGGAACCGTCCCGAGAAAAATTTAAAGAATGACTTCGCCACGAACGTACTCCGCTTGGCCCGAGCCATTCAGCCTGTGGGAGAAGATGAAAACTCACAGCAGGTATTCTACGACTGGGGCGTAGGATCCTACTATGATCCATTAATCGGCGGGGCGACGGGTAAAGGGCTGAATAAAAACGTCATGGACGATTACCGCTATATTATTCAGAACTACTCGCCGGGTGACGATTTATTTCTGTTCGGCTTCAGTCGTGGTGCTTTTACCATTCGCAGCCTGTGCGGCTTGATCAACAACTGCGGGATCCTCAAGCGCCCGGATGCACGACTTATCCAGACAGCCTTCAACCATTATAAAAAACCTGGAAAAGATTATTCGCCGTCGGGTCAAAAATCCGTAGAATTCCGCCGAGCGCACGCTCACCCATCCCGAGAAATTAAATTCGTTGGCGTTTGGGACACCGTCGGCGCGCTGGGCATTCCCTTCTCCTTTCTGGGCCTGTTCGATAGTCAGGATGAGTTCTACGACAATAAGATGGGGCCCAACATTCGCATTGCACGCCATGCCCTGGCTATAGACGAGTTACGCTCTGACTTTGAACCGACCATCTGGCTGTCCAGGAAGAACATGGATCTGAAACAGGTTTGGTTCATTGGCGTTCATACCGACGTAGGGGGTGGCTACGCCCCGGATCAAGACGGTACCCTGCTGTCCGATATTACGCTGGATTGGATGATGCGAGAGGCTAAGGCCGCCGGCTTGACACTGGAGCCGCACTTACCGGAGCGCCTGAAACCAAAACCCACCGCGACTCTACACAAGTCACGACGGCACATCTACCGTTCTAAACGCCCTGCGCCGAGAGAAATAGATCACGGCGGAGAGGTGCTGATCCACAAATCGGTGAAACAGCGCTGGGAACAAGACCCGAAATATCGACCACAGAAGCTAGCAGAATACATCAAAAATTACGGCTGGTTGGAGCGTTATCTTGTGTTTTGAACAATCCAAACGTCGCAGAAAAATGGGCGTTTCAAGGCTCTTGGCTCCCTCATCCTTATTGGCCCGTCTGCTCAAGCCTGACGACCAGTTACAGCTTTTTAGAGGTTTATGGGCTTATGTTTTGCGTTTCGAGGGACATACTACGGACTACGTCCTTTTTAAAATCAAAAACTTAAACATTTGCCTGCAAGCCCTAATTGCTTTGATTCGAAAGCAGAAAAAACTGGTTGGCGGAGCCTGTTAGGTCGCTACCCATGTAGATTAGATCTATGCTTTGGAAGCCTTGAGGCGCGTCAAAGCCGGTGAAAAATCCGGAAATAAGAGAGGTCGGAGAAAGTGCGCCAGTGCTGAACCGCCAGTTCCCTGTGAACTTTCCTAAGCCGTTCCCGTAGAGTACGAAGAGTTCATTCGTATCCGGGAGAGCGATTGCAATGTCGTCGTTTGTTCCAACATTAAAATCCCCGATTGTAATTGTTCCGGGTTTAGAACTTAAAGGTATTTGAAGGGGCGTTCCGAAGCTGCCGTCACCGTTTCCCAATAAAACCGAAATCTGACTGCTAGCGGCATGGGCAGCCACCAGGTCCGGTATATCATCTCCGTTAAAATCACCTTCCGCAAGATAAGTGATGACACCCGGGAAGGAGAGCGTGGTATTTGAACTGAAACTGCCCTGTCCATTTCCGAATAAAACGAAGAGATCTTTTGACCCTTCACGTACCACCGCTAAGTCGAGTGTGGTATTTCGATCAAAATCGGCGACGATCATCTGAATGGGTTTTCCCCCGACGGGAAATGTACCCGTCTCTGTGTGGGTGAAGGGTAGTTGACTCCTGTCTTGTCGGAAAAAAATAATTTCTCCGGCTGCCGTGCCGACAATTAAATCTGAGATTGGGAAATCATTGAGAAAGCTGCCATGAAATTTTCCGGCCGCCAGGGAAACGGGCGTTTGTCCGACCACTAGGGAGATCGTTTGTGAAATAGAAGGTGGCTGTTGGCCTGTGGTGTCCGACGAAATAAAATGAATCTTTTGATCGGATCCGCTTGCCACGGCGAGTTCAGCGGCGAAGCTGTTTAAAACGCCTACGAAATCGCCAACCACCATTGCAACGGGGTCAGTCACTGGGATCGGTTTTTCCTCGAAGGTGTTGTTCCCGTTTCCGAGCAGGAAAGAGACCTGATTTAAATCAGGATTTCGTGCGACCAGATCAAGATTATTGTCGTCATTCAGGTCGATGGTCTGTCCGTCCCGAACGAACAGGCCTCCGACGGCAAGCTCTACTACGCCCGAAGTGAGAGGTTCCCCTATAGCTTTTTTGATTTTCGTGAGGCCGACTTTTCCTGTTCCACTGAGTCCCGCATCGCGATTTCTTGTGGCCTGAACCGTTGCGGTAGCGACCTGAGCTGTGACGGCTTCCGAAACATAGAGCCCCGTATTTGGGTCAATCGTACCGGGGCCACTCAGTAGAGACCAAGTGACATTTTCGTCCAAAACACCTGAAACTTTTGCCGAAAACTGAACGCGTCCTTCGCTGTCCGGTACTCGAAAAAAATCAGGGCTGACCGTGAGCGTACCTTGTCCGCCTGACTCAGCCGCAGAGCAGCCGAATAAAAAGGCAAAGCATAAGACGATCAAGCTTATTGCGTGAAAATTATATTTTTCCGACATATATATTCAGTATAACCTAAAAACTGAAAACTGCCGGGCTTGCGCGTTATTGAGAGCTTGTTAGTTTGATGTCATACGCGCCGAATCGACCGGCGGAGGGGGGGGCGATTGATGAATGTTTGATGTGGGCGTTCAGTGGTACGTCGTCACCACCGGTCCAAACAAAAGAGACAGAGGACGCAAGGTTTGTCCTGCCATTTGGCGGGCAAGTACTTGAACAATTGGAGAAGCTTAAACCGCTTGCATTGTCATTCTGACCTACGATGGTCCCGCCTTCTTTGATTGTCAGCAGGGTGTCTGCACCATTTGTGAGATTGAATGTTTCGATGGTATAGGTAAGTCCCTTATTCACCATCAAAGGGATGATATCTTCATCTCCATCCGGGTTTCCATTTTTGTAAATCGTACGGTGCGCCGTTGCTACGTTCAAGGAAGCAGGGACGGAAGTATCGGGGAAGAGTTCAATCTTCCGTCCCGTCATGATGGTTTGGAAGTGAGTGGTAAAGGACGCAGTTAAGGCATTCTTTTCAAATTGCAGCCAGAAAGTCTCCATTGTGGCCGGAGAAAATGATGGGAAGCTCATGGCGGTTTGCCAGATTTTTACGAAATCCAATTGAATGCGGTCATTATCAGTCGCGTTGTTGTTGATCGGATCGAGTAGATCCCACAAAATACCGGCCACGGCGATTTCGCTTGTCGTGTAGAGGGCAGAGGTATTGAGCGAAGAGGAAGGCAGGGTTGTGTAGTCCTCAATATTAAAGGAAAGTCCTAATCCCCCCTCTACGGTATCGACATAGATCGGCGTGCCTCTGACAGCGCTTGAGAAAAAGTTGGCCCAGCCTTCCGACCAGCTCAGGCGAATGTCCTGGTCATTTTCATTCAAGGCATGCGATCCTCCAGGGGAATCGTCTTTAGAAAATTGACTTAAGACAAAATGTCCGAACTCGTGGATAATCACCGAATCGTCGTATTCATCGGCATCGCCCTTTCCTCCCCCGCCCAGAACAAAGATTTCATTTTGCGGACTCGTAAAATAGGTGCCCTCAGCACTTCCGCGTTCCCAATAGCCGGTGAGCATGGGCAAAAGGCATGCTGTATTGGGTGCGGGACAGGGACCCGCTTGCTGAACAAATTCACTTGCATCTAAAAAGACGTCTAACAGGTTAAAAACGCCTCCTGCGCCTCCTGCTTTTGCGCTCAGATTGAGGTTTGCCGAAAAGGGAGTGGCAGTACTGTCGTCCATGCCTGGTGATAAAAAGGAATAAAGCGATTGATCTTCCGGATTGTTCCGAATCTCAAGTTTTGATAAATCTGCAGGGTCACTTTTACTGACAACACGTACATAGACCCCCCCACGCTGTCCGCTGTTGTCTGCCGTAATGTTGAAATTGCCAAAGGCATCACTTGCGCCAGTGGCGATTGTTTTAAAACCGTCAATTGCAACAATCTCTATGAGGGCTTTGCGAACGGGCTTTAATTCAATGTTTCCTGTAAAACCATTTTCGTCAAAGGTTTTATCTTCATAGCTCGCCTTTCCGGCTATATTAATCGCAGAGGCCCCGTTATTCGGACTGACCACACCAACCCTGGCGCTGTTAACGGTCGATTCAAATGTCGCAGTGACACGAGCGATACCGACTTTTATCCCTTTTGCCAATCCATTTTGATCAACTGTAAAGACGCTTGGGTCATCCGAAGCCCAAACAAACTTCACATTTTTTACCACTTCCCCAGCGGCATTCTTGAACAGAGCCGAAAATTGAACCGATGCCCCTCCTGCAACCAGGGTCGTCAGTCCGGGTGTGATTTCAATTTGATCTTTAGGTTGTTGGTTTTCACTTTCCTGGTTTTCATTACCAGAGCTTTTTTCATTGCAATCTGTTAGAAACAGGAAGCTCAGGACTACAAGCATCTTGAAAAATTTTATAAACATGATGCCTTACTCTCTGAATTCCAAAATACTACCCCCGGGCCCCTTATGTTTGATTGGGGGACGGGAACCCAATGTGTTTTTGTCTGATTGCTCCAAGGTCAATCGTCGTTCCTGCCTGAAGATGCCTCCTGTCAGAGGATGAATACTCGCCTTGCCGATAATTTTATATGAATCAGACGCACCTTGTTCAACGGTCACCTCAAGCTTTTTTTGCTCTCCTTTTTCCATCGGCCCTTCCCAGCGCTCTTCTCCCTCAATCAAACGAAGTCCGAGTGGCCGTTCGAGGCTGATGGCGACCTTTACCCCCGCGACATTTGCTGTTGCAATAAGGGCAATACGTGTTTCGGTTTCTGAGAGATGGCGATAGGAAAATCTCAGTTCTATTGGAGGACGGGGTTTGATCGCATTAGAAGGTTCGGAAGCGAATATGAGGAAAAGGAGGGAAAGAACCAGTGTGACTGTGTACCGCAAGATCAAACCTCGGATTGGGGCAATACACCGATAAAAGCGCAGACGAAGGAGCCTAACTGCGTCCTAGTTTACCATATTGGCAGGGGGTTCATTTTTGAAAACGGCCAGGAGATTATTGATGACCATCAGTCCCATAGCGATTCGAGTTTCTGAAGAGGCCGAACCGATGTGGGGCAGGGTGATGACATTTTTCATCTTGAGTAATGCCGGTGAAATCACAGGTTCTTCTTCATAAACATCCAATCCGGCTCCTGCAATTTGCTTTTCTTTCAATGCCTGCACCAGGGCCTTTTCGTCAACAATCGGTCCTCGCGATGTATTAATTAAGATCGCGTTTGGTTTCATACGCTGAAATGCCGACTGGCCAATGAGATGCAAGGAGGCCTGATTTAAGGGAAGATGGAGTGAAAGATAGTCCGATTCACTTAAAAGATCCTGAAAGGGCAGATAGCTGACGCCCAGTAGTCTTTCGATTTCCGGTAGACGTCGGCGACTGTAATAGTTTACCGACATCGAAAAGCCTGCCGCCCGCCGGACGACGGCTTGAGCAATGCGTCCCATGCCGACGATGCCGAGTTTTTTCCCGTAGATATCGTTTCCTAGAAGTTCGGTCGGAGACCAACCGCTCCATTGGCTGCTTTGCAGCATTTGATCGCCCTCTGGAATACGTCTGGCGACTGCCATCAGGAGCGCCCAACTTAAATCAGCCGTGGTTTCGGTCAACACACCCGGCGTATTGGTGACAGCAATCCCCAGGGCTTTTGCTGCGATAAGGTCAATATTGTTGTAACCGACGGCATAATTGGCGATGATCTTCAGGTGGGGCGCCCCTTTAAGGAGAGTCTCGTCAATCGGGTCACTCAGCATTGTAATCATCCCCTCGGCTTCGCGGACCCCCTCTTTGATTTCTTCTTTGTTGAGAGGACGATCCAGGGGGTCGTAACGAAGATCAAAGTGGATGCGAAGCTGCTCCATGACAGGCTCCGGAAGTAAGCGTGTTAAAAAAACGATTGCCTTGCTCATTATATGATCCTCTTTAGGTGACTCAGGTTGAGGTGGCTCAGGGAGCTCTGAGCAAGCAAATGAAAGATATTCTGTTGGAGGATATTTTACCAAAATCAGGATAAAAACAACAGCTCTCCCTTCAGACTCATATTGTATTGGAAACGGCTCCATTTTGACATTGTGAAAGTCCTATAATATACTTCCGCTCTCTTCAACCCATGTTACGCCTCGCCTATGCGCTCACTCCTTCCGAAGACAAGAGAAACCAAGCCCCTTGATTCCCTTTTCTATTGTAAGTTTCTTTGGAGCAAACAATGGCAGAATTAGACAAGGAGCCATTGGAGGCGGATGAAGACTACAACGAAGAAGAAGTCAAGTCGGCGAAAGAAATCCTCCAAAACCTGACAAAGACCATAAAAACACAAAAAATATACCTTCCCAATAACCCGATTCACCAAAAATTTACCCGTCAACTCCTGCAATTATTTCAGACTCATCTTGAAAACTTTGGCGTTCTTCGGCTTAGAATCAAGCGATTTGAACTCATCTGCTCGGGACAAGTGATCTACGAAAATGCAGACCGCCTTGAGAGCATTGCATTCAGATTTTTTGTCGATGGTTTGCGTAAGCTTTCATTTCACCCGGGACTGGACAAGGAGGAAATGACCTATTTCCTGGATGTACTCGGGCGGGAGGAGCAAGGCTCAAGTGCAGATGACGATATCGTCACGCTGCTCTGGGAACGGCATTTTTCGCATATCCAGTATGTGGTCGTCGATGACTTGGCAGGCGAACTCGATGATATCGAAAATCTGAAGGAAATGAAGCGTGAGGCACCATCAACGAAGCAGCTTCAGGCCGTCTACGAACAAGAAGCGCCTATCACACCGAGCGCCCTTGCCCCAAAAGGTATTGAGATCCCCTCTCTCCATATCTTTAAGCTGACTCAGGAAGAAATCAACTCGATCAAACGGGAGCTGCGCTGGGAGGAAGAAATCGATATCGTCAATGAGTTGCTTAACATGCTCTTTGACATTATCCGGATCGAACACGACGCCGGAATTTTTTCAGAAGTCTTAGACATCATCGACAACATCCTTCAGCAACTGATGTTCAGGGGTGACTTTTCGTATGCGAAGAAAATTCTTGCTTTTTTTCATGAAATGATCGAAGCGCCGCCCGGCCTTGAGTCTCCCCACCGACTGCTCGTTCAGGAGGCCCTCGCTCGTGCAGGCACATCGGAAAGAATCATCAAATTGGCCCCGGTTTTAAACCATCTTTCCAGTGACCACGTTGATGCGCTAAGTGCTTTCCTATTGCTATTAAATAAAGAAGTCGTCTCGCCCTTGATTGAACTGCTTGCAGAGGTCAATACCATGAAGGCGAGAAGGGTCCTTTGCGACATTCTCGCCGAGATTGGACAAAAAGATTATGCTGCGCTTGTCAACAGACTCAATGATGATCGCTGGTTTCTGGTGCGCAATTTAATCTACATCCTTGGCAAGATGCAGGATGAACGGACAACCAGCCACTTAAGTCAATTCGTTCATCACTATGAGTTAAAGGTTCGGAAGGAAGTCATCCATGTCCTGGATACAATGGAGAATCAACGCGCCACGACTCTTCTCCTTGAATTTTTGCCCGACCCTGACCTCTCAAACCGGGTTTACACCATTAAATGCATTGCAAAAAAGAAGATTAAGGCGGGCATGCCACATCTCTTGAAAATGATGCAGGCCAAAGGTTTTGACGAAAAAGCACTCTACGAAAAAAAGGAAATTTACACCGCCTATGCCAGCCTCGGCGGAGATGCAGTCCTCCCTGAAATTTCACAGTCTTTAGATATGCCTTGGAGCCTTTTTAGAAATGTCCACGCAGAAGAACGGGGTATTTGCGCCGCTGTCGCCCTTAAACGCCTTGCCTCTCCCGCATCAGCGGAAGCGCTCCGTCAAGGGAGTCGCTCAAAAAACAAGGCCATTCGGGAGGCATGTGAAACAGCGTTAAAAAAATTAGCCCCTGGAACAACAGAATAATGGAGCAGTAACAATGCGTGGATATGATGAAGAGATCGCCCAGGTCGGAAAAAAACTGACCATTCAATTGGCAATTCTCATCCGAACGAGTCAAATTCATAACCAGGGGAATGTCGCCCTGGAACCACCGACGGAAAAGGTCTACAACAGCCTGCACGCCCTTTTTTCAGGGGATTCAGAGGTCGCATTGAATCTTGAAGGCGATTTTCTTTTTATCGGTGAGACTCGTTTAAAAATCGATATTGAGGGTTTCGGAAACCTGATGTATTTAATCGACGAGATGAAAAAACGACAGATTGGGAGCATTATTTTTTCCCGGGGCATCAAGAAGGCCGAGATCATCAAGTTCTGCGCGATTTTTGCCGGCTTCGACTTGGAAGCGCCCGATCCCTTTGAACGATTTCATGAAGCCCTGAAACAGGCCCGACTTAGCAATCCCTCGGTTGAGCCCTATGAGGAAAAGAAAGAACAAGAGTCAGTTGATGACATATTCAAAGACAAAAAAGAACTCGCAAAACGGACTTACGTATCCACGGTCACAGCAGTCTCAGAGGTCATGGACAGCCTGAAGTTAAGGCAGGCGGTCAGCCTGAAGCGATCAAAACGGGTCGTCCAGTCAATGGTCGATACGATTTTGCAGGAAGATACGACCCTCTTAGGCCTCACCAACCTCCGATGCCATGATGAATATACCTATAATCACTCGGTCAACGTCTGCATCCTGGCGCTGGCAATCGGTCAGCGCTTAGGCTATCGGAAAATGCGCCTAAGCGAACTCGGCATGGCTGCCCTCTTTCACGACCTCGGAAAGTTCGATATCCCCTTAGAAATCCTGAATAAGTCTACCGATTTTACGCCGGAGGAATGGGCCATTATGCGAAGCCACCCCATCATGTCGGTGAAAGAACTGGTACGACTTAAGGGCATTCACGAAATGGCGGTAAAAGTGGCCCTGGGCGCCTTTGAACATCACCTCAACTTTGACCTTTCCGGTTATCCTAAACTCGCCTCGCCTCGCAAATTAAGCCTGGTGGGACGGATTGTCTGCATTGTGGATTGTTATGATGCCCTGACCTCTTCACGAGTCTACAACCGCATCCCCTTCCCGCCCGACAGAGCCTTGCGATTTATGCTTGCCCGCTCCGGCAAAGCCTTCGACCCAATTTTAATGAAGCTTTTTGTCAATGCAATTGGCGTTTTCCCAGTGGGAACACTTGCCTTGCTCAATACCAAAGAAATCGGCGTCGTCATCTCTTCTCACCCGAACCCTACAAAGGGGGACCGCCCGAAAGTCCGAATCATTGTCGAGTCATCAGGTAACGAAGCGAGCGAAGAGCGCATTGTTGACCTCTCTGAAGAAGACCGCCACGGCCGCAGAGCTTATGAAATCGTCAAGGTCATTGATCCCGCAAAATACAAGATTGACGTCGGAAAGTACTTCTTATAACCCGAAAGTGAACCTCAAAAATCAGACAGGGCCTTAAGCGTGATCTTCGATGGCTGAATTCATCCTCTTGGATGATATTCCCGATGGATTTTTTTCAAGTGTTCCCGCGCAACGTGGGTGTAGATTTGTGTTGTGGAAATGTCGGCATGGCCGAGCATTAACTGTATTGATCGAAGATCTGCCCCGTTCTCTAGAAGATGGCTTGCAAACGAATGCCTGAGCATGTGGGGACTGATTTTTTTTTGTATGCCAGCCTTTCTGGCGTAAAGACCGAGCATTTTCCAGAAAGCCTGCCGCGACATCCGGCGCCCTAAACGACTGATAAAAAGGTCGCCTGAAACCTTCTTTTTCAATAGGAGGGAACGCACCGAAACAAGGTAGTTTTTAGTTTTATCCACGGCACATTCCCCAATCGGAACGATGCGCTCCTTTGCGCCTTTCCCTCGCGTAATCAAGTAACCTGCCTCCAGGTTTATGGCATTAATCGGAAGTTGAATCAACTCCGAAACCCTAAGCCCGCTTGCGTAAAGCAGTTCGATCATCGCATCATCCCGAAGTGCAGTGAGGGTCCTTCCTTTTTTTAAATTCAGCAAGGCCTCAACCTCTGACAGATGAAGGATTTTAGGGAGCCGCAAGGGTTTTTGAGGCGAGTCGATCTGCACCAGTGGATCATGAACAATCATTCCCTCGGATCTTAGGAAACTAAAAAAATTTCTCAAGGTCGAAACGATTCTCGCGATTGTCGAAGCGGAGAGTCCGGCCGTACGCAAATCAGAAAGAAATCTAAGGATTTTATAACGATTAATCTGTTTGATATTGATTGAAGCTGAGTTAAATTCTGCCAAGTCTTTCTGTAAAAAATGAGAAAACCGTTTTAAATCTTGGGAATAGGCCGACAGGGTGTTTTTTGACAAGCCTTTTTCGACGACAATATAATTCAAAAATTGATCAATGATCGCATCCATATCTAGGATTGTATCTAGTGCATACACAAGGGTCAAGGGATGAGGACAAGCCAATACTCTCATTGGTTTTCATCTAACATTGCTTCGTTTAAGCGCTGGGAGGGGTAATATCGATGTTTATCTTTTCAGTAGCCAAGTATTTACTTGGAAAAATCAGGGGAATGTCGGTTAAAATATAACAGAAAACCGAAATGAGCCACCCCTCTAGGGACAGCTCATTTCGAGACCTTATCGGTACGACTGAGTCGGCAGAGCGCTTATTGCTCAGAATCGTCTAAATAGAATTTACTTCGTTCTTCCCAACTGTGGGGGACAAGTAAATCTCCAGGTGAATTGTGGTCCTGTTTCTTCACCTTGGGTGGTACCAAGTGACCATCTTTTAGCCAGGTTTGTAAGCGGTAGCTCGTCTGAAGGTCATGTAAGGGAATACGGATTTCTTTGGAATTAAAGCTAAAACCCATCTCTATCGTTTCATTGGGTTTAATGGTCACCGTTTGAGCCTGAACCTCCATATTGGGATGCCATGCAATCAAATGGTAGGTGCCCGGTGGTATATTTGCAATTTCATATTCACCATTTTCATTCGTCACATCAAAATACGGGTTTCCGACAGCAAGTCCCCAAGACTGCATATAATCATGCACACCGCATTGTGTTCTAAAAATATAGTGCCCTGGTCGAAATTCAACGTCTTCTTGAATATTCGCCTTTTCCGGAACCGGTTTATTAAACATTTGAAAGGTATACTTGCTGTCTAGGGTGTAAGCCTGAATATCATGGAATATCGGGTCATTATTGGCGATTGTAACAGGGTGATTATTTCGAACCGGGGTCACAAAGGGCCGAATCTGGCAATCCTCCAACCAGATAATCGGTTTATGATTAAAAGGTTTCCCTTTTTCTACCCCGACAAGGGAAATCACCACATCTTGAAATCCGCCATCTTCAGCTTTCATAAATTCGTGTAAATATCGATTGCCATTACCATCCGAAATGCTCCGACAGAATTCAATATTTGGAGAAAAAATCAGGTGGTAAACCCGTGCGGGGGGAACTTGTCCTTCCAGGTAAATCTTTCCTTTTAGATTCCCGCCATTCTCCACCCGTTCCACTTCATAGCCCCATCCTTGTGGTAAATTGACCCCCAAAGATACAAACAAAACCAGTAAAGACAGACTTATTTTTCTAATCACGATGCTTCTCCTTCACTTTCACATAATGAACAAGTCGGCAGCAATCTGCCGAGGCTCACAATGCGATAACTTTGTAGATCTTACAATCGGCTTAAGATATAAAAAATTGGTCAATTCGTCAAGATTGAGTCATACACGCATAATCCCCCCGAGATCCAATCACGGACTTCAGGGGGATTTATAGGCACCATTTTGAGAAAAACAGAGAGAGCTGAGAAATCCGGGAGGGGAAATAGGCGAATGCCGCTGATGCACTTTAGTCGATAATAATCCGCTCTTCCCCTTCATGAAGTTTATGATCTTCAGGTGTGGCCGTATCCAGACGAAATCTGTCCTGAGACTCGTATGTCGGCCGTCTCACTTCATTCCCGTCAAATGCAAAGTTCAGCCGGGACGTGCTCTTCGCCTTCACCGTAACGGTTTTCTTAAAGATCTTGAAGTGAGGATGCCAGATGCTAACTTCATATGTTCCTGGCGGAATACCATCAATAGTGTAAGTACCGTCCTTCGCGGTTTTTGCATAGTAGGGATTTTCCACAGCAAAACCCCAACTCTGCATGAATTCATGCATGCCACAGATCATCTGGGAAATCCGTCGGCCTCGCGTAAAGTGAAGCACACCTCCCCGGGGTTCGGCTGAGATCGGCAGGGGGGTATTCAGGATAATATTTCCCTTTTCATTCTGATACACCTGGATATTGTGAACCACCGGGTCCCGGTTGATCATGTTCATCCGTTGGTTGTTATGGATGATGGCCACATTGGGATGTTCGTGGTGGAGTTGCCCTTCTTCATCAATTGAAAACTGCTCTTCATCAGCAACATCAGCTGGGTGAAACATGCAATCGACTGCGACAAATTCAGCCACGGTCGGGAGGTAAGGTTTACCTTTTTCGATTTTTTGAATCGAGACGACTGCCTCCCAAATGCCTCGATTGCCGTCCTTGCTGACGATAAATTCTTTCAGACGGACATTCCCCTGCCCATCTGATATTTTTTTACAAAAAGGACCAAAGGGATACTGAATCAATACAAAAACCCGTGGCTCCGGTTTGGATCCTTCCATACTGATTCTACCGCTAATCGTACCGCCATTACTTACGTCGATCTCTTCGTAAGCATTGGCCATAGGAAGTCGAATCATTCCGACAAGGGCCAGTATCAGGACACCCCAAAGACCTTTCATTAAATATTTTTTCCCGGCCATGCAATATATTTTCATTGTCATTTCCCCCATATCAAACAACTTCCCCATGAACGCAAATTGGGGCAAGAGGCCAGTTTTCACTCCCCTTGCCCCAATCTGTTAACGACTGACTACGCTATCTCTGTGCTTATTTCTCAAGCATCGAGACAGGTCCGGGCGCTTCTTCAAGACCCGATAATACCTCAGGGGTCCCCTCTTGCGGGACATCTGCTGTTCTGCTGCCAACACCCCCGCCCGAATTCAGCGGAAGGATGGACTGGTTACCAGGCGGCAGGACTTTAAAATAGCCCCACTGACCCGCAGCCGCATAAGGCAAGCGATGGTTCTGCCAGAGTTAGATACCCGGCAAGGTGGTCGGACCACCCGCAGATTTGACCATGACATCCAGGTTTTCAGACGATCCGAACTCCTCAGAGGAGAACATGTCTGCACCTTTCATGTTGATCTTCAGCGGCCATTCGTGACCTTCGAGAGAGAACACCTGATTCTGCTCGTTGAAGGCGCCGAAGACGTGGATCCGAACAGGATCACCCGCATGGGCACTGATCGTCGGTGTGACAGGGTCACCCGCTCCCGCGACACAAGGCTGGAACATGGTGCCGAGTTCACAGCCGTTCTCCTCGCGATACATCCAAGGCTCGATCCGGTAGTTTACACCGGCCAAACCTGCAATCTGCTGGATGTAAGGCATGAAGGCTGTTCCGATGATGTTGTCCTCATCCTGGAAATAGAGGGCAAAATCACGGTAGTCGGAACGTCCCTGACTCAGAGGAGAGCTTCTGTCGAGAATGACATCAGCCGCCCAGGCATTACCCATGGAAATATCTGCGCCAGTAACCGGGTCGCGATATTTCGCGCCACGAGGTCCGACGATGATACCACCAAAGAGTCCGTCCCGAACACTGTTCATGAAGTTACCCCAATCCCACACAATCGCTGAGAACTCACCGTATTCCGGCGGCGCATAGAAGGTGTAGGTTTTGCTCTTACCTGGGGCAACCGTCTGGTCTCCCTTGTTGTTTCCGACGTTCACACCCTGTGAATCGTGCGGATCAAAGGCCAGCATGTCAGCCGAGAAGGATGCCTTAAGCCCCTTCAGGTTGTTGCGGAGGTTAACCTTGATACAGTCTCCGACATTGACACGCAGGGTTAAAGGATGAGGCAAAGCGCCTGAAGCCACCTTCGCCATGTCACCTTCCAGCATGAAGATTTTGCCTTCGGGGTTCGAGATCTGAAGTTTCCGATCAAAATCCACCTCAATGACATCTGGCGCATTCGGATTGTACTTCATGGCATGGTCAGTCGCCACGACGTTGAAACGCTTGACCGGCGCATCTGCCGGGCAGACGTTCTTTGCAGACTTCGGAATTACGCTGTGTCCCGGAAGCTTCTGAAGATCAGAAGTTTCTTCATCAAGGACACGAAGAATTCCCCAGCTGCCTTCGCCCAGTTTGGAAGGACGTCCGTCATAATGGAGGTAATCACCTGCCATCTGCATCGGTCCACCCGCCTTCGTGACGAAGTCGTAGCGTTCTGCAATCCCGATATGATGTGCATTCCGGAGATCACTATGCTTCGCATAACGCTCTGTACGGAAGGCATGTCCCGCGACGTGCCAGACATGGGATTCGTTCATCATGGTATGAAGCATCCGGAAGACAACTGTATCACCCAGATAGGAACGAATCAGAGGCGTACCCGGATCTTTCCCGTGTGCCGTCGAAGAGAAGACGAGGGAAGGATCAGGATTATTCTTCAGGCGTTTCGCAATGGATTCCGCCTTGAAGAAGAAACCGCCACCCGTGGTGTGTGTACCACCATTCAGATGCTTGACCGCAACATAGTCGAGATCATAAGGCATCTGGAAAAACAGCACCTGACCGGCATCAATCGCAGCCCGTTTGGTCTGTCCCGGAGGATTCCCGTCTGTGACAACCTGCGCGGTATGCGGCACAGTGTCATGTAGGAACTGGGCAATCTCACGGAAACTCCCGCTGTAGCCGTAACCAACTGGCTCCATGGAGTGAATATCCGCAATAGGGCCGGAACGGATTTCGTCGCCCGTAATCGGATCATGATAGGTTGAACCCACCGGCTCAACAATCATGGCACCCACCGCGCCGTGAGGCCAGGTGGTTCCACCCAAGGCATGGTCATGCCAGAAGACGGTTCCGACATCGGCATCCGCCCAAAGACGATAACGCACCCACTCGGTGGAGATGATTTCACCTGTCTTGTGAGCATGTTTCAAAGGCTCACTGAAAGTCAGGGTGTCCACACCGCTTGCGGCATCATGCTCGATGTTCCGGATCCAACGGACCTCAGAAGTTTCCACCTGATGCATACCGAGCATGATGTCGGTATTCACATGGAAAGGCACTGCGCCTTTACCCATTTTGAGCTTGATCGTAATGGCACCGATGACCGTGTCTTCGGTTTGAAGCGCATTCATCGGTGCAGGAAGTCCACGTTTCTCTTCCTTGCCCAGCATGGTGAAAGGACGCATCGACTGATCATAGGAAAATCCGCTGATCACGCCGTCTGAGGCCTGGTTGTCGAACTGAATGAAATGAGGATGAATGTTGATCTTGGACATCTGGAAGTTAGTCGGGTTGTTATCCACCCACTCACTCTTCAAGATGACGTCGAGGCAGTCATACACATTCAAACGATAAACAAGAGGACGGGCTAGATCGGGATTCGCCCGAACTTTAGCAACGTCTTCAAGCAGGACATAGATCAAGCCGTCCTGATCGACCACTCTGCTTTCGCCACCGATTGCGTCGTTCATGGTAATCGGGGTTTGAATAAAGTGGATGGTGTATTGTTTACGACCGGCACCCTCTGGACAAAGGCTCCAACGACCCTGTTCTCCCGGACGCGCCGGTGAGGTAGTCTCTTCACCCGGTGCACCGATGCCACCTGGATCGGTACTTGGCGTACCGTGGTTTTTTTCCATGTGGATCGGCTCTAACCACGGCGCGCCGCCGTGATGACGTGCAAAAGGTACACGTTTGCCGAAATGAGGTTTGAAGTGCGGCCAGGAAATTTTTCCTGTCTTTTTCTCAAACAGGATGGCGGGACGTTTGCCCGGCATGGGGGATTTATATTTCGGATTCGGGAACTGACCCGTATCTTCTCTTTCACCCATAGCCGTCAGGCCGTCCCAGCTCCAATCCCAGACACTGGCGTCGTAGGCCAAAATCTGACCTTTTTCGTCAGAGGTATGACCCGGTTCACCCATCGGAGGCACCATCATGGTGACCCAGTCTTTGATGGAGATATCCGGAATCGGTTTCGACCAGTCTGATTTGTCTTTTGTGATGTTCCATTTCTTGTCAAACCAGTCCATGGTTTTACCGACCAGTTTGTCAGAGGTCACGCCTGGCTCCATCCGGCCTTTACGATCCGGCAACTCCTGAAGCGGCACCATGGCATCGGTGCTGACAAAAGGATAGTTGCCCGACTGGATGGTGTTATACACACGCCAGTAGCCCCACATGCCCGCAACATAGTGATGGGCCACATGGCAGTGGAAGAGAAAGTCTCCAGCCAACTGCTGGCAGAGACCTGATCCGCACTCCGTCTGAAGGTCAAGCACTTCAGAAGGTCCGATCACTTCGACGTCAACACGGTCAGAGACGGTCCGGATAACGGGAAACTTCACCGGGTTATCCCAGGCTGCGGTCAGGAGCTCTTCGCCCTTGCCGTCGGCCTTCGGTGAACGCAACCAGCGGATGGATCCGCCGTGAGGGTGATGACTGTGGAAGACCTCGCCGCCGCCGTGGACCAAGCGGAACTTGGCAGGATCACCCATGTAGGAACGCGGAATCGTCGTCGGCACATCTCCGAAGGTATAGGAGCTGTAAGCCATCGACTCATCTTCAAAATGGAAGTACTTCTCTTGCATGGCAAGGTTGTTGATACCGAAGGGCTCTGAGCGGAAGTTCATGGCTCGGGCAGAGGGACGATAGGCATCGGTGTTCGGATCACGCTGAGGGATCATCTCACCATCCCGGTTCAGCGGACGGAAGGACTCATCGCCGACTTCGTGATACACAAGGACAAACTCACGGAAGTCCTTGGAAAGTGGATTGATCTTGTCGTCATAGGCGATCATCATCGTCCAACCACTCTGGGCTTCTTCTCCGGAGATCGGATTCAGATATGTTGCGCCCATGGGCTCAACAATGAACGAGCCGATTAAGCCCAAGCTGCCTGGTTCACGACCGGCATGGCTGTGAAAGGATCTTGCGCCTTCCTGAGCATCCGGCTGGATGTACCATTCAAAAACCTGGCTTTTTCCAGGGCTGATATTGGAATCCGGGTTGACCGAAGTTGCCGGCTGACCCGTGGCCTTAATCACCTGTTGAGAACCATGAATGTGGAGACCGGCATCCTCCTCCTCTACTTCATTCCGTAAGGTAATGACCATGCAGTCACCCTGGTTACCACGGATGATCAGAGGGGAAATTAAATCGGTCTGATGACCGAGGCTGACTGCACCCGGATTGAATCCCGGGGCCGAGCGGGCCTCTGTGTTCAGACGCTCTTCTTCGCGAATGGCCGGGATATCTTTAGTGATGGCATACATGTATCCCGGGTGAAAATCCAACCACTGATTTAATGTGACTTCCACATTGATCGCAGTGATGTCGAGTTCTTTGATCGGCGCTCCGGCCGGGCAACCGCCGCCGGAAGTCACAGATTCTCCGGCCCCTGTCGGGCCTAAGAACCAGCTTCGGTCCATCTGCTGCATTGCGCTTAAATCACTAAACGGGCCGGTGTTACCCGACTTTTCGGCATGGCCTTTGATTTCGCTCATCAAGGTGTCCATCGCCGCGTCGACTTTCGCCGCACGTCCAGTTTGGCCTTCTCTTGTCTCTTCACGACGGATCTGGGCTTTTAATTTTGCCTTCCAGTCAGCGGAAGCCACCATGACAGCGTCCGGAGTTTCCGAATGCTGATGATCGTTACCACTGTCGGCTAAGGCCAGGCCCTGCGTCGAGAAGATCAACAAAAAAGCAAAGAAGACGCTCAAACTTCTGTTGGTCTTATCCATATGGATTCTTCTCCTTTTCCTTCTATTGAATTGATTCTCTTCTTGAATTTACTTCTTTGTAAACGTGGAGATTTTTCATGAAAACGACCTATCACCAGCATCGTCATTTGGAAAGGGGTGTTGCTACTTAACTTCGACAAATCCATACTCATACTCTCGCCAAAGATTCGGCAATCTAGCATGGGCCTAAATAAGTGTCAAGAACTTTTTACATGTTTATTTACATTTACACATAAGCCCACAAGTGCTTAATTTTTTAGACACTTGTGGACATAAAAAGACTGACAGAGCGGTCATGAAAGGCAGGATTTACCGGAAAGCACAAACTTCAAAGAAAAAAGGGACGGAAGGGGGAAAAACACAACAGTCGGGGTGAAGACCCGCTATCTTTAATTCGGAAAGCCGACCTTTATTTTCACGCGGCTTCTTACGACATCCGGCACATAAGGGGTCATAACATAGGAGTCTGCAACAATTTCGACCGTCTGCTTCGGTCCGACATATCGATTGGCCACATTCCGGGCAAGGGGCACGTCATCTTTATCCAATAAGTAATAGTAGGCAAAAACCCGCTTCCGAACATCCGAGTGATTTCGGACAGTGACCCTCCAGAAGTACTTTGTTTTGCCGATATAAGTCCACTCCGCATCCGCATACCACTCGTGATGGAGTATCTCGATTTGCCTGGCGTCCCGATCCGCGGCCTCAACTTGAGCAGGCCCACCCGCAACTGAAGCAAAGCAGACAAAAAAAATAAAAAAAATCGAAGAAAAGAAGTACTTTATTATTTCTCCTCCTCCGCTTCAATCTTCCTTGTGCCCATACCAAAAGGAAGCTTGCGCTCTTTCAGGGTCGCTAAATTTCGATAGGTCGTCTGAAATTGTTCGTCCGACAGGGAAGGTTCGGACAGAGCAGTCAACTCATCCGGGGTAATCGCGATCCAGGTCAATTCGGCCAAATCAGTCGCCCCGACCCTTGCCCAATGATGCGGCATAAATTCCTGCATGATCAAAAAATTGATACCCCGATTAAACTCCAGGGCCTTTTTAATCGCCAATCGCCCGTTTTCGGCTGAAATGCACCGGCCTATGCCAAGATTCATCGGCGGATCAAGGTTCATCGGGAAAAAAGTCAAACGCACCTTCAAGGACTCGTCAAGCGCAATCAAATCCTTTTTAATCGCCTTCTTTTTCTTTTTATATTTCTTTGCCAACTTCATATCAATCTTCGTTCTATTGCCTTTGCTGGCCTCCGCATTGCAGTCATAGCTTTCTTTTGCGACAAAGGCATGCGACTCAGGCACGACAAAAACCAGTGCAAGCAGTACTGAGATTATTAGTGTACATTTCTTGTCAATTTTTTTATGAGGCGCCACAAACATTCCGTTCTCTCCCTGTATCATCATCACTCATTTACTCATTGGTTTCATTAAAGGCCTCGACAGGTTTCAAACGGTCGAGATATTTCTTCGCTTCTTTATTGTCGGGCTGAAGTTCCACTACCCTTTCAAAACTTTCCCGAGTCATTTTTAATAGCGTATTTCTATCCTCCTGCGATTGCAGTTCTGCGGCCAGAAGGAACTGGGCTTCACCCAGGGCGAAGAACACTTCCGGGCTATCCAACCTCACAAGGGAAAGCGTCGCGTACTCTCGGACAGCATCAATATAAAACCCGGCACGAAAATAGAGATTGGCGAGACGCTCCCGCGCCGCCGATTCGTTGGGATCTTCATCGACCATCATTTTCCACTGGGCCGCCGCCTCTCCAAAATCGCCCCGTTTTTCATAGATCAAACCAAGGTTATAACGGACTTCCAGCAAGGAGGTATCTTTGTCCAGCGCAATTTTGTAAGCCGCTTCTGCCTTGTCATGCTCACCCGATTCAAAATAGATATTTCCAATGCCCAGCTTCACGATGGCGACATCAGGAACCAGCTCATCCGCTTTCAGATAGGCCTCCAGGGCTTCTTTATCTCGATTTAAGCGAGCAAGAACGTGACCCAACAAGATATAAGGATGTTCATCATTCGGCGCAAAAATTGAGGCTTTTTTCGCCTCACGAACTGCGGGTTCAAGCTGTCTGCTCGCCATGTAATAGCGCCCCAACCAATAATGAACCACCGAATTTTTCGGATTTTTCCGTACAAGACCTTTGTAAAAAGAGATCCCCTGTCTGCCCCGACGCGTTGCAATATAGGTTTGATGGAGGTGGCGATGATACTTGTGGGTATTGATGCTTAATTTCACCGCTTGAGCAAATTCTACGATTGCATCGTCAAATTGTCGCTGCTTGTTCAGGGAGACTCCGACCTCAAAATAGGATTCTGCCGTCTCCTCTGCTGTCTCCGCTAACAGATAAGAGGGTAGAAGTACAAACGCCAAAGCGATCAGGAAAAAAGCCGTACTCGTTCTAATAAAAATCTGTTTCATCAAAGGCCTCATCTATGGGTAAATGACGGCGGCATATTAGCATCGGAAGGAGGGAAAAACAATCTCTGATCGATTTTCCCTCTCCCAAGGTGTTACTATTACCGGCACGAAAGGAGTGACGAATACGAGCATCTACGGATCAACACGCGGGCTGAAGCCCCTTCAAATCAAGCGTTTGGAGAAGATCGGCCATCGCAAAATCAAGACCGACCAGGTCATCCCCTTTGAACTTGCCCGCCTTCTCACTGCCCTGTCAAGCGAGATCAAGAAACAACTCGGCCTTCTTGTTGGAAGAGACGGTGTCATTTATGCCGTCATCATCGGGGATCAACGGCAAGTTGTTATTCCCGATCTGGCCGAGCTCCGTTCCGCGAAACGCCACCTGCGAGGCATCCGACTGATCCACACCCACCTGAAAGACGAGGCCCTCAGCAAAGATGATTTAAGCGATTTGGCCCTGCTTCGGCTCGACATGATCGTCGCCATCGGTGTTCTGGCAGACGGTATGCCGGGACGGCTTTATCTCGCTCACCTTCTTCCCCCTAATCCACAAGGCGCACTCTACGAAATTCACAAGCCGATTCAAATCCACCAGCTTCACCTTGAATGTCGCACCTTCCTTGCGGAGCTTGAAGCCGAGTTTGAACAGGGTCAGACAAAAAAACTCAGTACTAAAAAACAAGACCGGGCCATTTTAATCAGCGCATCCCGACGGGCTCGTATTGATCAGGAAAATTCAATGGATGAGCTGGATGAACTCGTCCGGTCAGCAGGATTACTTCCTATTGACAGGGTCATCCAGAGACCCAAAGTCTATCATCCCAAATATCTGCTCGGGGAGGGCAAACTCAAAGAAGTCATTATGAAGGCGATTCAGCAAGAGGCCGACCTGCTCATCTTCGACCAGAACTTAAGTCCTCTCCAGGTCAAAACAATCGGAGAGGTCACGGAGATGAAAGTCCTTGATCGCACCCAACTCATCCTTGACATCTTCGCGCAACGGGCACACAGCCGGGAAGCCAAAGTTCAGGTCGAACTCGCGCAACTTCGTTATCGTCTGCCCCGACTTTCTGCCCGTTCCACCGCCCTTTCCCGCCTTACCGGCGGAATCGGGGGAAGAGGTCCGGGAGAAACCCGACTCGAAATCGACCGCCGCCGCGCACGCGACCGCATCGCCCGATTGGAAAGGGAACATCAAAGCCTTGCAGAGGCAAGAGTCAGACGGCGACGGAAACGGACGCAAAACCGTCTGCCTATTCTTTCGGTCGTCGGCTATACCAATGCGGGAAAATCAACCCTGCTGAACCAATTGACAAAAAGTGATGTCATGACGGAAGACTTGCTCTTTGCCACACTCGACACCACTACACGACGACTCCGCTTCCCGAGGGAAAGAGAACTCATCCTCACAGATACCGTTGGATTCATTCAGTCCCTCCCCCCCGACTTGATGGCGGCTTTCCGCTCAACCCTTGACGAATTACGAGACGCCCAGCTCCTGATTCATCTCGTTGACATCAGTAGCGCCCGATTTGAACAGCAGATCGAAACCGTCAATAAAATACTGGAAGAACTTGGGCTGTCGGAAACCCCCTGTCTGCTCGTCTTCAATAAAATCGACCGTGTTAATGTCGAAACCGTCATGATTTTGGAGGAACGCTATCAGGCCATTATGCTCTCAGCCTTGAATAAAAAGGGTCTCGGCCCGCTCTTAAGCGCTATTGAGCAAATATTATGGGAGGGAAAAGATTCTTAGGGAGATGGACTGAAAACAAAGACGATTATTAAAACAAGGTTTAAGGATTTTGGCGTATCTTTTAGACTACAGCCTATCCACCCCATTGATATTTGCGATATAGTGCCCGCCATGAACACTTCAACTGATTCGTGCCGACTTCATTCCATCATAAGCTTTAAGAAAGGCCTGCCATCCCATAGCAGAAAAAGTCGGATGCGATCCTTTGCCTGCAACCTTCACCAAAGAACGGTGCAGGCGAGAAAGGTTGGCTTTTTTCCACGCCTCCCCACCAACCCGCTGCCGGCCCTTATCAAAGTCAATAAGATAAACCGCTTCCTTTTTATTCAGCAGGATGTTGTGGGCATTCAAATCGGCATGGTCGATACCCGTATCATGAAAACGACGAACCGTCATTCCAATCCGTCCCCAAAGGCCAAGCGGCAAGTTAGCCTCCCCAAGCATATCTGCAAGCGAGCGACAATCAGGCAGGAGAAGGGTCACCAGGTCAGCGGAGTAAGACCAACAATGCCGCACCGCACGCGCTGCGACTGGACGGGGAACCGGAAGCCCCGCATCAAACATCGTTTTCAAAAGAGACCACTCCTGCCAGGGGCGTGTGCGGGCAACACCCGGCCAGATATAGCGATCACTCACCCAATTTGCGAGCATGCCTCCTCTTCGATAATGACGCAGAGCATAAACACGACTTCCGTCCTGAACAAAGTAGGTCGTGCCTCGTCCAAGCGCCTGACCAACCAATGCCCCACGCCGACGCCAAAACTCGGGATCAAAAAACGAAACCTCAACAATATCAGGCGCGACCCTCTCAGACGAGACCCTCTCAGACCTGAACAGCTCGGGGTCGAATAGAATATGCTGTTTCCCAAGCTGTTTATAGGAGGGCGTCACCAAGAGATGCTTCCTCTTTCCAAAGCACCCAAATCAATCTGCCTGCTTAGGCTTTCAGCAATCGGAGACGTCTGCCATACCCTTGCCATTGTGCGAACCCTGCAAACCCACTGGCCCAAAACAAAATTATACTGGATTATCGGCTTAACAGAGGCAAGGTTGCTCGGTGATGTTTCCGGGGTATCCTTCATGGTTTTTGATAAATCTGCCGGCTGGACCGCTTATACAAAACTTCTCCGTGAACTGCGCGGTAAACACTTCGACCTGCTCCTGCACATGCAGACATCCATGCGGGCCAATATGATTAGCCTATTCATTTCAGCTAAAATCCGCTTGGGTTTCGACTCAAAACGCGCCAAGGATCATCAAACCCTCTTCACATCCCATCAGATAATTTCCAAGCCGCATCAGCATGTGCTGGAAGGATTCTTCGGCTTCCTCGAAACCATCGGGATCAAGGAACGGGAATTACGCTGGGACATTCCAATTCCCAAAGAAGCAGAGGCCTTTGCCGAACAAACCCTGCCTGGAGAGCAAGCCACCCTCATCATCTCCCCCTGCGCCAATGCCCGCTTCCGGAATAACCGCAACTGGACAGCCGAAGGCTATGCCGAAGTCGCCGAGGCGGCGGCACGCACACATAATATGCGCATTGTGCTGACCGGCGGGCCAACTGCAATCGAACAGCAATACGGCGAGGCGATTTGCAAGAAAACATCATGCGACATCACGAACCTCATCGGCTTAACCGACTTGCTTACGCTGCTCGCACTACTCAAACGAGGCACGGTCGTGATTGCACCTGATTCGGGACCGGCTCACATGGCCACCGCAGTCGGCACCCCGGTGATTGGACTCTATGCCACGACGAATCCCGGCAGAGCCCGTGCCTATCTGAGTGAAAAGTGGGTCATCAACAAATACCCGGAGGCCGTCAGCACCTTCCTGAATAAAAAGGTCGATGACATCCCCTGGGGAACACGGGTACGCGATGCAAAGACGATGAACCTCATTCAGGCAAAAGAGGTCATTCAAAAGCTGAATGACTTTATGCAGTCTTTACAAACTTCTCAGCCCTCATAAACTTCGCTCAGCTCTTTGACAAGGGAATCGCCTCGTCGATTAGCATATTCGGGATATCTTCACGGATCTCGTAGAGTACTTCGCAAGTTGAACAAATCAAGCCATCCTCCGCCTCATTTAACAAAACTTCTCCCTTGCATTTCGGACAGGCCAAAATTTCAAGTAGATCTTTACTGATTCCCATACTTAACCTCCATATTCGTTCTCTATATTTTTCAAGTGTAAAATCAAATCAATCGCCTCTGACAGATCTTTGACGACATGCGTCGGACGCCCTCCTGAGCTTTCCAGGGCCTGAAGCGTGGATTCGCCATTACCGGTACGAACCAGGATCGCTTTCGCCTGTTCCCCGGCAAGACCCAGATCAGCCTCTTTATCTCCTACGACAAACGATCTGGAGAAATCAAGCGGATAATGCTTGAGAGCCTTCTCTATCATCCCTCGCTCTGGTTTTCTGCACTGGCAGGGAGAAAAATCGGGATGATGAGGACAAACATAAATACCGTCCAAGTAGGCCCCCTTCCTTGCCAACAAGCTCTGGAGGTGACGATGAAGATTCTTAAGAACGGTCTCTGAAAAAAAACCGCGTGCAATACCCGACTGATTTGTAACAAGGATGACGGGAATCCCTTTCCGGTTCAGTTTCGCAATCGCCAACGCCACACCCGGAAACAGAGCCAGACGCGCCTTTGAATCGATATAACCTTCTTGATCAGGATTGATCGTCCCGTCCCGATCAAGAAAAATCGCCCCCCTGCGCTTACGATGTCGATTAAGCTGTTTGCCCGCCGCCTCACTTACGTCATCCACCGTCACGCCTTTCATACAGCGATGATCAGTCGGGCAAATCCGATGGCGGCAGGGAGCGCAATCGACCTCTTTCTGAAGCATCACATCGGAGGGACCTCGCGCATAAGTGGCCTTCGCATTGGTCGGACCAAAGATCGCCACCTGGGGAATCCGAAGGGCCGAAGCGATGTGCATCGGGCCGGAATCGTTCGAGATAAAAAGGTCGCACTGACTGATCAGGGCCATCATTTCACGAACCGTCGTCTTTCCGGTCATCAAAATGGCCTGATGCCGCATTCCCTCTTGGATTGTTTCGGCAAGCGCTCGCTCCTTCGGTCCACCGATGATAAGAATCTGCGCCTGAAACTGCTCCGCCAGACGCTCAGCCAATTGAGCGAAGCGCTCCGGCAACCAGCGCTTCGCCGAACCATAGGCAGCTCCGGGATTTAAGCCGATAACGCAGGACGCTCCGGCAATGCTTTTCGATTTGAGCAGCCCATGCGCCGCCTCCCGCTCCTGCGATTCGACAAACAGGACAGGCGCTCGTTTTTCCGCTTGCCCTCCAACAAGATTGATGAGGGAAAGATAGGCCTCCTGCCGATGCGGCGGGGCTTTACTTTTTTTCGCCGACTTCGTCAAAAGAAAGGCTCTGCCGTCTGTGGAAAAACCGACCCGTTCCTGGATTCCGGCTAAAAAGGCGATCAGGGCCGCCTCAATGGCATTTTGAAGCAGAAAGGCAAGATCAAAACCCTCCCTTCGAAGCGATTGAGACAAACGCCAAAGGCCAAAAAAACCGGCATCCTTACCCGGTTTTTCATAGGAAATGATGCGATCGATATCAGGATGGGCCTCAAAAACCGCCGCGATGGCGGGTTTGGCCAGCAAGACAATTTCGGCCTCTGGAAACGAAACGCGAAGCGCCGAAAGGGCCGGTGTTGCCATCACCGCATCACCGATCCAATTAGGAGCCCGAACCAGAATCTTTTTAAAGTTGTGAACCCTCAAGCGCTTTTTTCATTTTCCGGTCTTGTTTTCCAGCGTCGATGCAGCCAGAGCCAATGATCGGGATATCGACGCACATAGCCTTCGATGACCTTTGTAAAGAGGGCGGTTATCTCAAGAAGGTCCGTCGCAAGCCCTCCGGTTTTCGGTAGCACCAGGGCTTTCCCGATGATCACCTTGTAACCGCCCGGCTTCTTAACAATAAAGGTCGGCAGTACCGGTGCGCCGGTCCGAAGGACGATCGTCGCCAAGGCCTTGTTGGTCGCCGCCGGTCGGCCGAAATAATCCACAAACACCGCCTGCCGATGCCCGACATTCTGATCGAGCAAAAAACCCATTGCCACGCCCTTCCGCAAGAGCTTGATAATCTGGCCCGAATCCGTCCTCTTATTTAAGACGACATTGCCAAAACGAACCCGCCATCCCTGAACCAGCTTGTCGAGATAGGGATTGTTCATCGGGCGCATCACAGCATGCATCGCAATGCCGTAAACCGACAAGGCAACGCCAAGCCATTCCCAATTACCGAAATGAGCGGAAAGAAGTACCACGCCCTTGCCCTGAGCATGGGCGGCCCGGTAATGCTCAAGACCCTCAATTTCGGTCAGAGACTTAATTCGATCGGCACTCATTTTTGCGAGACAAACCGTTTCAATCAGGCCCCGCCCGAAGCTTTTGTAAAGCCTGACGATAATGTCTTGAAGTTCCGCTTCCGTCTTTTCTCCACGAAAAGAAGGCCGGATGTTATCCATGGCGATCAGACGGTGCCGTGTATCAAGTCGACAAAACAGGCGCCCGATCCCTTCCCCGATCCAACCGGCAAGGCCATAGGGGAGGAGCCGGAAAAGGCTCATCAGTAAACGGGCCACAATATAGAAAGTACGACCTTTCATTGAGAAAACAGGATGTTCTCCTCTTCAAGCGGATTTAAAAATGTGACGCCAATCCGAAGGGCAAAAAACTGACAAGCCGGGCTAGCCCCGAAATCGGCCCCTTTCAGGGCTTTGATTTTAACAGCATCCTTTTCCGTCGTCACGACCCAATTGATTCCGATTTTTCCCGCATGCTTGATCAGGCTTAAAAGGTCCGCAACTTCATAATGATGATGGTCTTGAAAGACCTTTGTTTTTCTTAGTTCTGCACCTAAATCGACGAGTTGTTTAAAAAAGGCAGTCGGATTTCCAATACCGCAGAAAGCAAGGATTGGACGATTTTTAATCATATCAAGTGGATGCAATATGCCCGTTGACAGGTCTAGCAATGCGTTCGACTGGAAGCGACTTTTTAAAACAGGCAGGCCAAAATAGTCCAGTTGAGTGCTCAAGAGAGACAAGTTTCCCGACAAATCGGCACGTGTGATAACAATACAGTCAGCGCGACCGATTTCTGAAACCGGTTCCCGGAGAAAGCCTCTCGGCAGTAGGTGTTTGTTTCCAAAGGGATTCTCCGCATCAATCAAGAGAATGTTGAAATCCCTGTACATCCGAATATGCTGAAAGCCATCATCAAGTAAAATCAGATCGACCTTGAAGTCATTCAGCAATAATTGGCAGCCCCGATGGCGATCGGCAGCGACGACAATTGGAATGTCGCATAGGCACTTCGCCATTAAGACCGGCTCATCTCCGACAGCTTCCGCTGTTTCATGCAGATTGACGCCATCTGAAACCACAATTACCGGGTCTTTCTTTTTTCTGCCATAACCCCGACTGACAATGCCGACAGCCGCTCCCCGCTTCCGCCATTGCTCTGCCAGATAGATTGTCATCGGGGTCTTACCGGTTCCACCGACCGTAATATTCCCGATGCTGATCACTCGACAATCCACCCGTTTTTTCGGAAGAATGCCGAGCGCATACAAAAGAAGGCGAAAGCGAATGACTGAGCCATAGATCCAGGAAAGCAGCGTAAAAGGAAAACGGATTACATTGTGAAATCCGCTTCCCTCCGACCAGAGCCACGCCGTAAAATTCAAACTTTTCCAAGCCTCATGACTTCATACCCTGAGAAACACTCCGCTCGAAGACGGCGCTTATCCGATCAAGATTTCTTTTAACTGCCCCCTGATTGTTTACGACAACGAGATAGGCTGCCTCGCCCCGTTTTTGATAGGCTGCCTTATCTCCTGCAAGCTCGTGCATCTTTGCCGATAAGTCCTCAGCATCCGACACCTCAATGCCTCCGCCGGACTGCTTAAGCTGGGTGGCGATCTCCCTGGAATTCGTCATGTGTGGTCCGAAAAAGACGGGTTTCTTGAAAGATGCCGGTTCCAAGAGGTTATGCCCCCCGATCGGAGCAAGGCTCCCCCCCACAAAGATCAGCTCTCCGAGGGGATAAATCCGTGCCAACTCACCCAAGGTATCCAGAAGAATCACCGGTTTTTTTCCATTTGAGCCGGGAGGAGGTGATCCTGATATATTGCTCTTTCGGCCTACGATTTTGCTTTTTCGGCCTGCGATTTTGCTTTTTCGGATAGACTTAAAGCCCATATTTGCGATCAAGCCTTCAACTTCATCAAGCCGGTTCAGATGGCGTGGCGCAATCAGGAGCGTCACAGATGGGATGTCCGAGACAATCTTCGCATAGGCCTTTAAGACTGCTGCCTCCTCTCCGGGATGCGTACTTCCGGCAATCATCAGTCGATCGCTCTGACTTAAGCCCAATATAGCGAGAGTGAGAGACGCTTGTCGGACGCCCCTTTCAGCCGTAGCAGCCTGATCATACTTCATATTGCCGCTTGTCTCGACACGATCCGGATCGGCCCCTAACTCAATCAGACGCCCGGTGCTTTCTTCGGTTTGCATCAGAAACAGGGAGACCTCCTCAAAAATATAGGATAAAAAAGCGCTGATCCGTTTATAACGGGGAAAACTCTTTGCGGAAATCCGGCCGTTGAGCATCATCGACGGGATCTGTTTTTTTGAAAGGGAACGGAGAAGGTTCGCCCAGATCTCCGTCTCCATAAAAATGAAGAGATCGGGTGAAATCCGCCCAACCACGGAACGGGTAATCCAGGCCAGATCATAAGGGAGATAGATGAAGGTATCGATACCCTGAAGATGGGACTGCGCCGCCGCACGCCCGCTCGGCGTGGATGTCGAAAAAACAAGCGCGGCATCGGGGTATCGCGCGCGAAGAGACTTCATGAAGAGCCGGGACATCATCACCTCTCCGACCGAAGCGGCATGAATCCACAAAACCCGTTTCCCGCGAAGCGCTTTAAAAAAATCGGCAGGGTAGAGTCCGAAACGCTGTGCCACATCCTTTCGATAGGCGGGGTGGATGATGAGAGAGGACGATAGCCACAATAACAAAAACGGAAGGAGAAGCAGGATCAGAACTTGATACAAGATATAAAAGAGCGTTTTTCCAAGGGATTTCTGTTTGGAGGGAGAGTTGACTTTATGAAAGTTGAGATCAGACACGAACGAGATCGATTAAAAAAATTACGACTGTGACTCAAGAGCGACGGACAAGTTCAATCAATTCCCCCGCCCGGCCACTTTTTGAGCCACCCTGATCAGTGACATCAGCGCTTCATTGACGGACTGCTCGCTTGGAAAAGCCTTCGCCACTTCCGGCTTAAGAAGCACAAGGTTGTGCCCCGATTTGTAGGCATCGGCGTACCGACCCCGAACGCCTTTTCCAAGCTCGCTTCGATGATATTCTGAGCGTAAATTGTCTGCTTGATCAGCCTTCTTCATAGATTTTTCTCTCATATTTTGTCATTTTCCGAGCGCTGATGATTCGTACACTTCCCTTCCGCTCAAGATGCGACAAGACAAGCCTCTGATTAAATTGAGACACACCAAAAGTAATCATTCTCGTTTCGTTTAATGAATGGTCCGGATCATCAAAAGTAATTGCCAATGGATCACCAAAAACAGTCGCAGCCTCATGAAAAGAAACCCCGTGTTTCTTTTCATGCACGCTCGCTTTGTGTTCATCCCACTCAAATTCCACTTAGGTTCATGGCGCACTTCAAGGTTCGTAAAAGAAGGTTTGGACAACTTCATCGTATACAAACCATATTTATAAATCAAGAATCTCAGGAACTTAGGGGCGGGTAGACAGCCTAAAGATTGGCCTTGTATTCTGTCGATTGTTTAGAGCTGATCTCTTTTTTTAGAAAGTGCATAAAACCTGAATCATCGAGACCCACAACTCAGTCTCTGCCTCGACGCCTTACTTATAAAGAGTCCTCCGAAAGAGCGGATTAAATCGGACCCGATTGAATTTCCCCATCGCTATCAGGACCCGAAAGAAATTGAAGTGGTGGCCTTTCTCGCGGCAATTCTCGCTTATGGACGCGTCTCGCTTTTTAAGCCCGTGATTGAAAAGATTCTGGCGCTCTCCGATGGAAGCTTTTATGACTATTTGACACGCTTTGATGCGGTGAGGGAGCGACCGCGTTTTAAGGGAATTTATTATCGCTTTAACACCACAGAAGATCTTGTCGCTTTAATCGCTCTCATGAGCCGGGTCATCCGGGAATATGAAACCATCGGCGCCCTCTTTATATCCCTCTATCGTGCAGAGGACGATGACATCGGACCGACGCTTTCTCGTTTCATCGCGACTCTTTTGCGCCTGCTGCCTGCTCAAATCACGCCCGGCCTGCGTCATCTTTTCCCCTCGCCGGAAAAGGGCAGCGCCTGCAAACGCCTCAACCTTTTCCTTCGATGGATGATCCGACCGAATGACGGCATCGACTTCGGACTTTGGCCCGAAATTCCATCTGCAAAACTGATCATTCCGCTCGATACGCACATTGTACGAATCGGAACTTATTTAAAGCTGAGCCTTCGAAAAAGTCCGAACTGGAAGATGGCTAAAGAGATCACCAAAGCCCTGAAACACTGCGATCCGGTCGATCCCCTGAAATATGATTTTCCGCTTTGTCACCTCGGTATCTCCGGCGCATGCCCAATTGAGATGGATCGCGACAAGTGCCACATTTGCCCATTGCAGAGGGTTTGCAAACGCTCCAAGGCTTAGGCGATTTTCGGAAGAAAATTGATTTCCCCTTTCATCTACCGTAAACTTGTCGCCGTTTTACAAGGCATGTCAGCGAAAATTTTATCAACACACTAAAAAGAGGTATCACATGAGTTCTGCTTCATTTTCCCAATCGCGTCCACACCCCTGGCATGGCCTGGAAGTGGGTCCGGAAACGCCACATACCGTTCACGCTTACATTGAAATGACGCCCTTCGATCAGGTCAAGTACGAAATTGACAAAGAAACGGGTTATCTTCGCGTTGACCGTCCTCAACGGACCTCCGCTCAGCTCCCGGCATTATATGGCTTTATCCCGAAAACCTATTGCACAAACAATGTCGCCGCCTTAATGGAAGGTTCCAGTGAAGGAGATGGTGACGGCCTGGATATCTGCGTCTTTAGCGAACGTATTATTACAAAGTCCGAAATCATCTTAAATGCCCGTGTGATTGGCGGCCTGCCCATGCTGGATGATGGCGAAGCCGACGACAAAATCATCGCAGTACTAGAGGGTGACAATGTCTGGGGCAGGATCGAAGACATTTCAGACTTCCCCCCCATTCTCATTGAACGCGTGCGGCATTATTTCATGACCTACAAGCTGGTGCCCGGTAAGAACGTCAAGGTTTCCATTGGCGACGCCTACGGCCTCGAACACGCCGAAGCCGTCATTGCTGCCTCTATGAAAGACTACAAGGAGGCATTCGGAGCAGGCTGATCGGATGCAGGCTGCTCTATTGTAAAGCGAAAAGATCACTTAAGTTCAGAAAAGATAAGCAAAATATTGTGTGAACTTCTGAAATCCGACTGATTTTTCAGGGGGACCCTGCCTCTGAAATTCATTCATTTGAAGAAAAAATTCATCAGTCTGTCCGCAAATTATTTTCACCTGCTTGCGGGCAGACTCTTCCCGAGTTTATCCTATGGGTCCGGCTTAACATCCCGAGTACAGAGCTTCACCTTAACAATTCATTCTTCGGAGACATCCCATGGCATTAAGGATTTATTTATCAGGAGAGATTCACAGCAAGTGGCGTGAAGAAATGATAAAGGGCGCATTGGAGCAGCATTTGCCGATCACCTTCACTTCTGCCGTAACGGATCACGAAGCGAGTGATGCCGCAGGAGACCCGCTCGGTAAAGAAACAAAGCCCTATTGGCGTGATCATAAATCGGCCAGGGTGAACAGCATTCGCACTAAAACCCTGATTGAAAAAAGTGATCTCGCCATCGTGCGTTTCGGCGATAAATATAAACAATGGAATGCGGCATTTGATGCCGGTTATTGTGCGGCGCTCGGGAAACCCTATATCACCTTGCACGATGAAAGTATCATCCATCCGCTCAAAGAAGTCGATGCTGCAGCAATGGCCTGGGCGGAAACGACTGCCCAAGTGCTTGAAATATTAAAATACATTACGAAGGATTGACAAGACCTGCTTGTTTTGGTGGAAAAATAGAGATGACAGAAATTGGAAAATCAAACGACTTGAGGGTCGTCAAAGAAGTTGATTTTGGGTTTTATCTGGATGGCGGGGAACTCGGAGAAATATTGTTACCCCGGCGCTATGTACCGGATGATTGTAGCATCGACAAAATCCTCACCGTTTTTATCTACCGTGATTCGGAAGACCGTCTGATCGCAACAACTGAAATGCCCTACGCCGTAGTCGATGACTTTGCTCTCCTGAAAGTCGTCGCAGTGAATAAGGTAGGGGCTTTCCTTGACTGGGGTTTGCCAAAAGATTTGATGGTGCCCTTTAGAGAGCAGAATGTCCGAATGAAAGCGGGGCAATCCTACCTCGTCCGCCTTTATCTCGACTCAAGTCTTCGTATTGCCGCCTCTGCAAAATTAGATCGCTATCTTGATACCTGGCAGGCTCATTATGATGTGGGTCAAGAAGTCGATCTTTTGATTTGTATGCAAAGTGATATTGGATACAAGGCGATTATCAATAGCTCACATTGGGGTGTGATCCATTTTGACGATCTCTTTCAAACCGTAAAAAAGGGAGAGAGCATTACCGGGTTCATTAAAAAAGTTCGAGACGATCATAAAATAGATCTCTGCCTGAAAAAACCGGGTTATGAAAAAATTGACGGAATTTCAAAAACGATTCTCGACACCTTGAAAAAACAAGGCGGTCAGATATTCATTACAGATAAAAGTCCCCCGGAAGAAATTAGAGCATTATTTGGCATCAGCAAAAAAAACTACAAAAAAGCCGTGGGCACCCTTTATAAAAAGCGGCTACTTACAATTGAATCCGACAGAATCCGACTTAAGTAGCGCTTGCACTGGGGAGTCAACCCTGCGCCCAATTAATTTTTAGGGGGGCACCATGGAAGCAATATTCTTTTTGCGTTTGCCCTGAAGATCTTGTAAAAATGGGCGCACTTTTTATCTGGAGACAGAAACATCAAACATATCTGAAGGATTTTAGGAAGCCCATGAAAAAACTGAATACTTATCTTCTCATTGTCGTTGTTTTGTTATTGTCGCTTGGGAGTCGAACTGACACTCTACTTGCCGATGAACCGAATCTCGGCTGGACAGTTCAGCAAGGGGAGGTCAGTTCAACCGACCTTTGGGGCGTCTACTTCATTACAAAAGACAAAGGCTGGGCGGGGGGTACAAGCGGGGCGATTCTCCATACATCCGACGGCGGAAGGCACTGGCGTGTTCAGTTCCGGAAACGGGGAGAACGCATTATTTCCCTTCATTTTTTGGACGAAAAAAATGGCTGGGCCGCAAGCTATACCGGGAAAATTTTTCATACCACGGACGGGGGAGTGCATTGGACTATTCAAAAGACACCCGTCCAAAGCTGGCTCTGGTATATTCGTTTTACCGATCTACAAAACGGCTGGGTGGTCGGGTCACATGGCATCGTACTCCATACCACGAACGGGGGAAAGACCTGGGAAACCTTCGATATCGGCTACAAAGACGGCCCTCTGCTGGAGGTCCAATTTCTGAACAAAGACAAGGGATGGATCACTGGCTGGGACGGGAAAATCTTTCACACGAGTGATGCCGGACTCACCTGGAAGGAGCAGGACAGCGGAACAAAAATACCGCTTGAAGGCATCTATTTCGTTGATGAAAAATACGGTTGGGTCGTCGGACGACGCGGCGTTATTCGTCACACAACAGATGGTGGACTCACATGGAAAGCGCAGGAAAGCCACTTTAACCGATCAATCCTTTCACATGTGCATTTCGCAACACGCGATTTAGGCTGGATTTCCGGCGGAACAGGGGTCTTTTTAAAAACCGTAGACGGCGGAGCAAACTGGAAAGAGGTCAAAGTCCCGACAGATAAAACAATGGAGGAACTCTCTTTTGGCGATGACAAACACGGCTGGGCTGTCGGCTGGGGCGGATTCATTATTCACACGCCCGATGGCGCGGAAAGCTGGGAAGCCCAGAATTACGGATTTAATGACCGTCTCTTCAGAGTCTATTTTTATGATGAAAAAGTCGGATGGATTGGCGGCGCAGACGGAACAATACTCCACACCGAAGATGGCGGAGAGAGCTGGGACTTCCAGGACAGCGGAACGGAAGAGTGGATTTCGGGGATTCAGTTTACATCTCAAAATGAAGGCTGGGCCGTTGGCGGCAAGGGCGTCATTCTCCATACCCTTGATGGAGGAGCGCATTGGGAGCAGATAAAAAAAGTGACTGAGGCCGACCTGGAAAATGTCTATTTTTTAAGCCCGAAAGTCGGCTGGATTATCGGAGCAACCGGCGTGATGTTTAAGACAATCGACGGGGGACGGACATGGCGAATCAAGTTCAGCAATGTCACTGCGGATTTATCCGACATCAACTTTTTAGATGAACAGAACGGTTGGCTTACCGGAAACAAGGGGACACTCCAAGTGACCCATGACGGCGGAGAAGAATGGAAACCCTTAAAATTGCCCCTCACAAACATGCTCACCCGAATATTTTTTGCGGATAAACAACGAGGCTGGATCGTCGGCAGCAAAGGACTCATGATGAAGACAGTGGATGGGGGTTTGCACTGGACACCTCAGCGCATCGACACAAAGGAAGGGCTGTGGGACATTGTCGTGATGGGAAATGAGGGTTGGGCCGTCGGTAACCTTGGCCTTATGTTACATACAAGCGATGCAGGAAAGACCTGGTCTATAGTCGAAAGCGGAGTCGTTCAGCGGCTCACGAGTCTTTATTTTCTGAATAAGACAAAGGGTTTTGTCGTCGGAAAGGGAGGCTTGATTTTAAAATATGACGGGAAGGCTTTGAAATGATTCCCGCTAAGGAAAAGCCTTCATCTCGTCTTTAAAGGATGAAGGCTCATGAGCCTTTCCGCTGCTCTTTAAGCACGGTTTCATAGGCTTCAGCGGAAAGAGGCCGACTAAAATAGTAGCCTTGCGCCTCCCCGCAGCCTAAGCTCCTCAGGTAGGAGAGATCCTCGTAGGTCTCAACCCCTTCTGCAATGACCGTAATCTCCATGCTCTGTCCCATGCCGACGATGGCTTTGACGAGAGATTGTTTCTTTGTTTCGCTCGAAAGGTTGAGGACGAAGGACTTGTCGATCTTCAAAAAATCAAAGGGATATTGCCACAAATAGCTCAATGAGGAATAGCCCGTTCCGAAGTCGTCGATTGAAAGCCGAACCCCGAGCTTTTTGAGAGACGAAAAATAGGCTCTGACGTCTTTGACCGGATTGAGCATCAGGCTCTCAGTCAATTCGAGCGTCAGCGCCTCCGGAGGCAAGTGGCTCTGCTGAAGCGCATGGGTGACGACCGACAAGAGGAGGCCCTCATGATTAAATTGTTGTTTCGATACATTCACGGAGACAGAGAGTTGGAGCCCGTATCGTCTCCGCCACTTCATCACCTGATGACATGCGGTCTCAAGGACCCAGGCGCCGATTTTGCTGATGAGGCCGGACTCTTCGGCAATGGAGATAAAGCGATCAGGCGGAATCAGCTCTGAATCCGGCGGCTGCCATCGGACAAGGGCCTCCAGGGACAGCGTTTTGAGAGAATCGAGATCAACGATCGGCTGGTAATAGACGACTAATTCCTGATGATCCAGAGCCCGTCTGAGATCCCATTCCAGCAGACTCCGTGCCTTGGCGGACTTTCCCATCTCCTGATTGAAAAAGTGGTATCGGCTTCGGCCGGAGGCTTTTGCCTTATACATGGCCATATCGGCTTGTTTTAAAAGGAGACCGACTTCTTCACCATCATCGGGAAACATCGTAATGCCAACACTGGCGCCTAAGAAAACATCGCGTTTCTCGTGCTCAAAAGGCTGGGCCAGGCTCTCAACCACCTTCTTTGAAACGGACACGACCTCGTCTTTTCCCGCAAGATCTGAGAGGATGACGAGAAATTCATCACCGCCCGGACGGGCGACTGTGTCGGTCTCCCGGATACAGGAGAGGAGTCGATCGGCCGTTTTTTTAAGGATCACATCCCCCGTGATATGACCGAAAGTATCGTTGACATTCTTAAAACGGTCGAGGTCGATAAAGAGCAGCGCCACTTTTTTATCATTTCGTTTGGCCTGTTTGATCGCAAGGCTGAGACGCTCAATCAAAAGCGTCCGGTTCGGAAGCTCGGTCAAGGGATCATAGTAGGCCCGCACACGTAGCGCTTCCTCTGCCTCTTTTCGTCTGGTGATGTCCGAAAAAAGGCTGGTGTATTGGACGACCTTGCCCGCTTTGTCCTTTACCGCAATGATCGAGACCCATTTCGGGTAAATCTCTCCGCTCTTTTTTCTGTCCCAGATCTCCCCTTCCCAGGAACCGTTTGTATTGATGGCTTTCCACATTTCTTGATAGAACTGATTGCCGTGTTTCCCCGATTGCAGGATACGAGGGGTCTGACCGATGATGTCGGCTTCAGAATAACCGGTGACTGATGTGAAGGCAGGGTTAATTGAGAGAATCTTTTCATCTGCATCGGTGACAAGAATGGCCTCGGCGGCATTCTTGAAAACGGTGTTTGAAAGACGTTGACGCCTTTCCGCCTCTTTTCGCTCCGAGATATCGCGTGTTAAACACAAGATGCAGGCCCTTCCTTGAATGTGAATCACCGATGCGCTCATCTCAACCGGAAGATGCCGATTGTCTTGTGTCAGGCAAGTGAATTGATCCGCCCAGCCACGCCCTTTTTTTAAAACAGCCTGGGTAAAGGTCCGAAATTCTTTCATCATATCCGGATGAATGTCTGAGACCCGTTTGCTCAGTAATTCTTTTTTAGTAAAGCCCAGCATGTGCGAGGCCCTGGGATTGATTTCAAGAATCTTATCCCCTTCGGGATCAATCACTAAGATGGCGTCGTTGGAGTTCATGAAGATTTTGCGAAAGCGCTCTTCACTTTTCAAGCGTCCTGTTGTTTCTTTTGTGAGTTTTTTCCGGATCGCCACTTCTTCCAGATTTCGTTCAATCGAGGGGACGAGGCGGCTGAGATTTTTTTTGGAGATAAAATCCTGAGCGCCCGATTTTAAGGATTTGACCACCATCTCGTCGCTGAGGGAACCGGAGACAACAATGAAGGGGATATCCAGCCCTCTCTCCTGTAAGAGCGTCAAGGCAGAGAAGCTGTCAAAAGAGGGGAGCCTATGATCAGCCAGGACCACATCCCAGGGGTTTTGATTGAGTGCGACGGCCATCTCAGCATGTGTTTCGACTCGCTGGACGGTCAGCTCAAAGCCTCCGCGCCGTAATGCGATTAAAAGCAATTCTAAGTCAGATTCCTGGTCTTCAACGCTTAGTACGCGAAGCAGTTTTGTCACGGGTCACTCCATTACGGTTGGGTGGCGCCTCATTTAATAAAAGCCAATACGATCCAATCTCTTTGACCGCCCGGACGAACTCCGAAAAATCGACCGGTTTCCGAACGTAACTGTTTACGCCCAGGGTATAGCTGGCGATCAGATCCCTCTGTTCATTCGATGAAGTCAACATGACCACTCGTAAAAGTTTTGTCTGCTCGTGGGCACGAATCCGCTTTAAGACCTCTATGCCATCTATTTTCGGCAGTTTGATATCGAGCAGAATCAGCGCCGGTTCATTTTTTATCGGAGAGGATTCGGATCGGTTTTCTCCGAAAAGATAATCAAGCGCTTCAACGCCGTCCCTCGCAACGACAACCTCGTTGACGATGTTGTGTTGTTTAAGCGCCCGAATGGTCAGTATCTCGTCATCCGGATTGTCCTCCACAAGCAAGATCGGTTTGTGATTCATCCAAGCCTCCATACAAGTGTACCCCATTAAATACAAAAATAAAAAGTCGCCCCTTTGCCAACAGCCCCCTCCGCCCAGACCTCGCCCCCGTGACGATGAATAATCCGTTGCACCGTCGCAAGGCCAATACCGTTTCCGGGAAACTCCCTTATCCCGTGGAGACGCTGGAAGGGACCGAACAGTTTATCCGTATAGTCCATGTCAAAACCGGCCCCGTCATCACGGATGAAATAGGCCGACTTGTCCTGATGACGAGTCTTGCCGAATTCGATGCTCGCGACTGCTTTCTTTGAAGTAAACTTCCAGGCATTGCCGAGGAGGTTTTGAAGCACATCCTGTAAAAGCAGGGTATCCCCCCTTGCTGCTAAGCCTTCAGTAATCGACCATTTGACCTCCCGCTCCGGATCCCCCCGTGTGAGTTCCGCTGCAATGCTTTGGGCTATGGCGCTTAAGTCCACTTGCTCGACATGCATCTCCCCTCGCGTGACGCGGGAAAGGGTTAAGAGTTCATCAATCAACTCCCCCATCCGTACGCCTGCCTTGCTGATGCGGTCGAGGTATTCCTTCCCTTGTTGATCCAGCTGACTTGCTGAATCCGCCAGGAGGGCCTGGCTGAAACCGGTGATTCCCCGTAAAGGTGAGCGGAGATCATGGGAGACGGAATAGCAAAAGGCCTCCAATTCCGCATTTGATGCCGTAAGCTCTGCCGTCCGTTCTTTGACGCGATGTTCCAGGCTTTGATTCAAGTTTTTAATTGCATCCTCGTGGCGTTTTCGTTCAGTTACATCCCGAATCACGGCACTAAAGAGGGTTTCTCCATCCTGCACCAGTTTGGAGATGGAAACCTCGGCGGGGAACTCTTCGCCGTTCTTACGTCTACCGAAGAGGTCATCGCGGCGGTTGGCCATATACCGGCTTGATTCATCTTCAGTACCGAAAGAGCTGACATGCTGAGGGTGTCCATCAACAAAGCGTTCCGGCAGGAGAAGATTGAGATGGCGCCCGATGACCTCGGAGTCGTGGTATCCGAAGATTTCCTCCGCCCCTTTATTAAAGAGGAGGATGTGTTGAGACGCGCCGACCATGATAATGCCATCATTGGCAATCTGGAGCACACCGGAAAAAAAGGCATTGCTCTCATGCATTTTTTTCTCGGCCCGCCTGCGTTTGGCATTGGACTGGACAGTGCCGCTCAGCGCCAGAATCAGCGACACGATTAATATTCGCATCCAGACTTCATTGAAGTCTGGGGGAAGCACCCTTTGAAGAACGGTGCCTTCGTGAAAAAGTAAGGCATCCAATAAGGTTTCGATCAGCCAATAAAGCGCAGCAATCCCTATCCCGATTGCTAAGGCGTGATCAGATAAGCGTAAGGTTTTTGACGGCTCTTTTATGGAAAATCTCCTAGAAAAATGATCAAGGACTATCAAGCATATGACTTTATCACTGCCGGGAGAATAACGCTATACCCCGAAAGGGGTATTGGGGGGAGTATTGGGGGGAGTATTTCTGATGTTTTGAAGAGAACTTGTTTCAGGGAAACAGGACAAGCCTTTAGCGAACGGCGTTTTCGGGGCCGCGGCCTCGGAAAAAATCGACAAAGCCCAGTACCCGTTTTTTGTCCAGGCCCTTCAGGCGAAGGTTTGCACGCCAGGCGCTCAGGATGAGGGGATGTTTTTTGTCCGCGCGCGTCACCATCAACATCCCGTCCCACTGCCCGAGATACTGTTTTGTGAGTTGAGTGAGCCAGACGATATCGGCTTTTGGCAGGGTGTCGGGGTTAAAATAAATGACGATGTTGCCGTGTTCGAGGTTGTGGACGAGCAGTTCAGGTCGGGTTTCTTCTGCCTTGTAAATACTGGGCGGTAACCAGCTCGGGTCATGCGGACCGGAGGTCGGCGGGTCGGTCGCATAAAAAGAACGTTTCCCTTTGGAGAGATGTTCATGCCCGTCATTTTCATAAAATTCGACGCCTTCCGGGAGATTGGGCGGAACCTCCTGGGCTCGGGCGATGGTCACAACACCGATGGCGACAAGGGTCGCGATGATAAGAGACAGGATGCTGAGACGCGTTTTTCTCTGTTTTTTATGGACAAACTTTTGAATGGTCATTAAGTTTCCCTTTTGATCAAAGTGCAATGAGCGATGATTAGGATTCTCCATAGGCCTGTTTAATCAGAGCGGCCAGCCCGGCGGGGTTTTCTCCCACGCGATCCACCTGGGCCTTGGCATCATCAAGCAGCAAGGTTGCCGTACTTCGATCAACGATAGATAGGCCTCGCTTCCGTGATCTCGCCTCGACGATGATGCGGACAATTTCTCGTGTTTCAGCCGTGTGGTCTTCAAGTTCCTGTAGGGCTTCTTTGCTCCACTTCATTTGTTGATCCGGAATCCGGGCGACCACATCCCCTAAAATTTTAGTCTGGCAGGAGAGGCGGAAAGGGGCTGAAAGTTCTGCCTCTTCAAGCATGTTTTCTTCATCCAGATCAATTTCAGATAGGTGAGTGGTGCCTTCAACGATCAATATACGGCAGGTACTACAGGTCGCAAAACCACCGCAATCATGGTGCAGGATCACGCCCAGTTTTTCTGCGGCATCCAGCAGGCTCATCTCTCTTGGCACTTCCCCGCTTTTTCCTGTTGGGTAAAATGTGACTTTCGGCATTCTTAAGAATCTCCTCTATCAAAAATTTTCGCGATTATATCGGAGGCTTACGGGCAATTCAAGCGAGGTAAGCGTTTGTTGTTCTCGTTTATGGGAGGCTAAAAAACCAGTTCTTCATTTTTTTTAGAGAGGAGTTCCTTTTCAATGTTGAGAAGGGCCGCACTTCCGGTGTTCCCTTCAAAAACATTTGCCATGGAGTCGTCGGCATAGGTCGTTGTCTCGTTCTTTTTCATCGGATCACGCGGAGGAACCGGCTTGTCTTTCCAGGCCTTCAGACAGGCTTTGGTGATGATCTTGCCTAAAGGCTGTGGATTGTAGAGCAGTTTTTTGATCATCAGAGGATTCATGGAGAGCGGATCGTAGCCCCTGGGCAGATAGCCTTCGGCGATCAAACGCTCGGAAAGCCCTGTATTCGGTTGGATGCCCAAAAAGAAAAGGGCGGGGTAGACCTGTGATTCTCCCAGAATCGAGACAACTTTTTTATAAGAGGCAATGCTTTCAAGCAGGGTTTCTTCCGTTTCTCCAGGGGCATTCAGAGAATAATTCAAAATGACCCGCCCTTTAAATCCGGCCTCTTTCAGGTAGTGGCAGCCCTCATAAAGTTTTTCAAGTTTAAAACCCATCTTCATGCCATCCAGGACCTCCTGCGAACCCGAGGTGATGGCTACCTCTGTGTCACCCAGACCCGATGCAACCATAAGAGGCGCCAGTTCTTTGGTGACCAGGCTGGTTCGAATATAGCCCCCCCACGTAATCTGCATCCCGCTTTTGATGATACGCTCAAGCGTTTCAATGCAATGCGGATAAAACTTTGATCCAGGCACCCATTGGGCATCGGCAAACCAGAATTGCCGGACATCCCAGAGATCATAAAAGCCCTTCATCTCCTCGACAATGTGTTCGGGCGGTCTGATGTGAACACGCTTTCCTTCAATATAGGTATAGAGGCAAAACTGGCAATCATAGGGGCAGCCCCTTTTGGTCTGTATGCCGATCGTTTCGCCTCGATAGGCTGCGTATTGCGGAAAGATGGATTCGATATAAGCAGGATCTTGAATACTTGTATCGAGCAGGACGGCTTTTTCCTGGACGCCGGTGATCAGTTCATTGCCTTTCCGCAGGATGGATCGGTCTTTTTCTACAGATCCGCCCTCATAGAGATTGAGCAGAGCATCTTCCCCCTCGCCGATGATACCGATCACCCCTTCTGGAAGACGGCGGATGATTTCTTTTGAAAAGACGGAAAAGGCCCCGCCCCCGACGACCATCTGGAGCGAAGGGTGTTTCTTGTGGACAAGCTTAAAATAACTGAAGTGTTCGCTCAAATTACTGTAATAGGTCCAGAGTGATTTCAAGCCAGCAATCGCAGCAATGCCCTTCTTGATCGGATTGAGGGAATAATAAAAATCAAAGGCCGACTGTAAGGAGCCGTCTCCCTCGTGCGGGGCAAACATTTGAATATCCCGCCACGAAAAGGCGATCAGATCCGGTCGGAAAGAGTCGATCACCTCAAGCAGCGCCGACTGCCTTCGGGCGGGTGCAATCAGGGAAAGATCCAGGATCTTCTGAGGGGCTTCCGGATGGCGCTGGTGCAGAAAGGTCGCCAGGTAACTGATGCCAAGCGGATAGACTTTTTTACAGGGAAGAAAGATATAGAGGATCGATTTAGGCCGCATAAGTGCTCCGAAGTGCAAAACGGTAACATGCTTTATAAATTGGTTTCAAGAAGCCCTGTGCTTGCCAGGGCTTCTGTTGAGTAGGGACTTTGCTTGAAGAAAACAATAGGATTGATTATGCTTTTTGAAAATTTAGAGATTACTTTTAATGAAACAGAAACAGTCAAAATTCTTCATAAGAACAAGTGGCAGACGCCTTTACGATATCAGCGAAGCCCTGTCCGAACAGGTAGGCACATCTGGCATCATATCTGGCCTGCTCAGCCTTTATATTCCGCACAGTTCGGCTTCTCTCTTGATCCAGGAGAACTATGATCCGGAAGTTTTGAGAGATCTTGAGCGGTTTTTCGATCGGCTTGTCCCGCAGGGAGATCCTCTCTTTCATCATACAAGTGAGGGACCGGACGACATGCCAGCCCATGTCCGCTCTGCTCTCACAGCGGTGTCCCTCTCAATCCCGATATTAGACGCTCAACTTGCCCTCGGCACCTGGCAAGGGGTTTTTCTCTATGAACATCGCACAAGTCAACATTCCCGGTCGATTCTTTGTCATATGATTGGAGAGTAGTCGAAGCGGATTAAGAAGGGTGGGAATCCGAGCGTTGCTCGAGGAGGTCGGGACGAAGCAGGGTAATTTGTCTGCCCTCAAAAGAAATCCAGCCTTCCCGTTTAAAATCTCCCAGGACAGCGCTGACTGTTTCACGGATGGAGCCAATCAGGTTTGCAATTTCCTGGTGGGTGATCTTGATTTTGAGCAAGAGACCTTGTTCTGTTTTTTGCCCGTAATCTTTCGCCAGTTCAAGTAATAAATGGGCCAGCCGGGCGGGGACATCCCGAAAGACAAGGTCTTCAACGCGGCTTTCGATCTTTCTCATACGAAAGCCGATGAGCTTGGTGAGTCGAAATGAGAAATCGGGTTTGCTACTGACCATTTCAAGGAAGATTTTTTTGCTGACAACACAGATTTTGCTATCATCTAGGGCTTCAGCCAGGGTGTCCCTGGGCGCATCACCTAAGACTTCAAGCTCACCGAAAATTTCCCCTGGTTCCAACAGAGCAATAGTGACTTCACGCCCCTCTTCCGAAATTCGGGAGAGTTTCACCCGTCCTTCCTTTAAGAGGTAGACCTGCTGACTGGGATCTCCCGGAAAAAAAATCGGCGTCTTTTTTTTGACCGATTCCATCCGGGTGGCCCGCTCGATTTTCCCCATATCTTCTGAGGTCATCTCTTTAAAAAGATTGATCTTTTTGAGATACCATAACTTACTTTTTTCTTTCATGGGGGGGGATGATAGTTGAAGCAGAGGGGGAAAGCAACAGAGCAAAGCACCCGATCTAACGAACGCAACGAAAACCCACATCGCCATCGGAACTGGAAGGGCCGTCTCCTGCGCTCATAGCGAAAACGCCCGCCTCCGGCCCACTGTCCCAATCTCCCCCGCGAACGATTGCCGATGAAAAGCGGGTGCCGGGAGGATAGGCCGGATTGACTCCGAATACCCCATCGTGTCCGTAGGTAGCGGTCGTCGCAGAACCCTTCGGTTCTTCTGTTTTTTCTGCAGTGCCCTGCATCCAATCGGCCACCCATTCCCAGACATTGCCCACCATGTCATGCATACCCCAACTCGAAACGCATTTGTTACGAGAACCGGTTGTTGAGAGCGGGCTTGCGACAATGCAGTCACTTGTTTTGTTATCTTTTCCCGGGTCCGGGGTGCCTGTCGCAGCCATTTGCCATTCGGCATTTGAAGGCAGGCGTTTTCCACTGTGGGCACAGGCCTGTTGCGCCTGGAACCAAGTGATAAATCGAGAAGAGGCAACACTGGGTTTTGAAATTGCGTAGAGGGGTTTGATCCAGTTTCCGTTGTCCGGGAAACTTGTGCCGTAATCATCGGATGAAATACCTCGTTGCAGTCCAGTCCCGTCTGGCGAGGTCCAGACCGAGGCTTCGTACTTGTCGAAGCAGAGTCCTCCGACCTTCACCATAATGTCCTTGGGATTATCCGGGTTTACGCAGGACTTTCCTCTTAGGAATTTCTCACGAACCTGATTAGGGGAATCGGCTGATCCTTTTCCCCCTGCCGGCCCCTTTCGTCCTACCGGGCCCGTTTTCCCCGGAGGTCCAGCAGGTCCTATTTGACCGGCGGGGCCTTGTGGGCCTTTCAATCCTTGTGGGCCTTGTGGACCGGCCGGGACATTGTCAATGGCGTCGGCTAATGCCTTAAAGTTTTCATTGACCTCTTTGGCACTTGATTTGGATCCGGAGGAAAAGCGATGGGGAATACGTGTTTCGGCGTAGGCTGAAACAGCAATGCTCAGAATAAATATGCTGATGAGTGCAGCGATTTCTTGAAGTAAAAATCGCCTTGCGGGTATTAACTTCATGCCATTTCTCCTCATTATCCGAAGTCCTTACACGATTATTTCAACCCCATTTCCCCACGTCCCAGATCATCTCGCCCCAGCGGGTTTCATTCTCGCCTGTGTCGGGAGAACTGGCGCTCTTGTTCGCTTGATTGTAGGTAATGAATAATCCGGCGGCGAGGACAACCGTCAAAATCAGACCAAGATAGGACAGCGTTCTTCTTGTTGATTGTTCCATATCAAGGCCTCCTGATAGAAAATAACGCCTCCCACAGATCGCTTAGGTTCAGGTTGTCTGAAAAGAGGCTTTTTGTCATTGTTTGATATCAGTTCTTTGCCGGGTTAAGAAACCGTTATCGCGAAACGATAACACGGTCTCCGCTTTCTAATTCGACCAGGCTAAGGGCATTTAAACCGGGATCAATGACAAAGGCCCGGTTGTTAGCAATATCAAGCGCGAGGCCTGAGGGATTCATGAAATGGGTTCCGACGCCGCTATCGATGTTGGAGATGATTCTTCGATTACCTTTCGTCAGGCCATCTGCCAGGTCAACTGAAAGGAGTGCATTGAGGCCCTCGTCGATTATGTAGGCACGAGAGCCCTTAGGATTCGGGTCCAGGGCAACACCTAAAGGGTTGATCAATGCCGGACCTGGTCCCCCGTTGGATGCAGGTTCTCGACTGCCGTTTGAAACTGAGAGATCGACCGAAAGGAGTTCATCCCTTCCATCGTCGATCACAAAGGCAAGGTTTCGATTAAGGTCAAGACCAAGCCCGCGGGGGCTTATAAACGTAGTAAAGGGATCACTATTATCAGAAACAATTGTTCGGTCGCCTTTACTCACGCCTTCAGCGAGATTGACTGAAAGGAGGGCATCCAATCCCTCATCAATCACGAAGGCTTTACTATTTCCAAGGTCAAGTGCAATGCCAAGCGGAATATTAAACGCTGTCCCACCACCGTTGTTTATATCAGAAACAATTGTTCGGTCGCCTTTGCCCACGCCTTCAGCGAGATTGACCGAAAGGAGGGCATCCAATCCTTCATCAATTACATAGGCAAGACGATTTGTTAGATCAAGCGCGATGCCGCGTGGAGTGACAAAAAAGTTATTTTCATCGCCGTTTGTTCCACTGCCGTTGTTAAGGTTTGATATAATCGCTCGATCCCCGTTTAGGAGATCAACCGACAGGAGACCTTTCAAGCCGTTATCGACTACGAAGGCGCGGTTACCGGGAAGATCGAGTGCAATACCTGAGAGCTGTCCGAAAAAGTTCGTTGCAGTACCAGTTGCACTATCAGAGATAATGCTCCTATCTCCATTCGCAAGCTCAAGCGCAAAAAGAGCATCCAAGCCGTCGTCTGTCACAAAGAGACGGTTCTTGATTGGATCCAAGGCCAGGCCAAGAGGCTTGATAAAGGGTGTTCCACTACCGGTGCTCCCATCCGAGAAAGCAGTCACAGCACCACCGTCCAGGTCAACAGCAAGAATTTTTTTGTCACCGGAATTGGCGACTAAAACGCGATTATTGACAAGATCAAGCGCAATGCCTAAAGGGTTATTAAAACCCCCGGCTTTGGTTGTCCTGTCTCCGCTTCCCCCATTTAGATTGACCTCAATAAGCTCATCGCGGCCGATGTCTGTTACGAAAGCCCTGTTGTTACTGCCATCAATATTCAGTACGAGTCCGAAAGGAATTTCAAAGTCGGCTCCGCTCCCGCGAGACCCAAGTCCAGGACATGCCGTGATAGAGTTGGGACAGCCGGATGCGACTGTCCGATTCCCGTTTGAAAGGTTGCTTAAAATAAGTGCTTTCAAGCCACGGTCAACCACATAAGCATTGCCGCCTTCAATTGCAACACTCACTGGGTTTGCCAATAGCGGTCCTGTGCCTTTGATAGTGCCAATACCTCCAGAGACAATATCTCTATTTCCAAGGGTCTCTGTATTCTTAAGATCAACCTTAATGAGTGCCTTCCAGTCATTGTCCGTGACGTAGACATCACCATTTGTATCAAGGGCAATACCCATTGGACTTTTAAAATTGATACCGCTTCCGTGTGTAGCATCAGAGACGATCGTTCGTACTCCCGTTACAAGATCAACCGCAAGAATCGCATCCAAACTATCATCAACCACATAGGCTCGGTTGTTGTTAATATCCAATGCAACCTGTTTTGGGTCAATCAACAACTCACTGCGTGTCACCTCAACGGTTTCCGCCTTCGGGTTCATGTGCCCCGATTTGTCTTTGGTCTTGATGTCAATGATATTTTTCCCCGGACTGAGATCCACAGGCACTGTCCAGGTCTTAAAAGCATCTGTCGTGTTTGCAAGGCCCCCGTTGACCCAGACTTCCTCAATTCCGTCGGCATCACTTGCAGTCCCTGTGACCGTCAGTGTTTTACCATTTGTCAGTGATTTTTTTGTCGGGAAACGAACTGTCGCGGTCGGGCTGAGATTAAGCTTTTCGATAGAAAATGAAACATCCGTCTGTTGACCTGTGACCTCCACGCTTGTTGTCCAACTCGCGAAAAGTACACCACCCAGCAAATATTTTATGGTAAAGGTGTGTGTTTTGCCCAGAGACAGATTGTTAACTACCGTATTCACTTCCCCACCTGTGATCGTTAACTCGACAGGTGGCCTTCCATCATCAACGGTCAGTATCGCTGTAAGTGCCAAGCCTGTCGTGTTTTCCAGCACAGCTTTTGGGATATCCACGGAAAAGTCTCCATCCGGCCCGATTGAACCGCCGCTTGGGCCACTCCCGTTCTGTCCACAACTTGCAAGTAACAGAAATGTTGTTATAAAGAGTGCCATTAAAGCACTGGGTCTTTTCTGTAAAATCCGTATTATTTTCTGAAACATAATGACCTCGAATAAAACGGGGCTAAAGATATGGAGCGCTTAAGGGACTGCCGGGACATCGCCTGTAATATTGACGGAACCTGACTGTGCCCCGCCACCCGTGGCGCCACCACTGCTGCCACTATCACTATTGGCGGCTGCGATCCCCCCTGCAACTGCAGCAACAATCGTCCAGACCCACCACTTTTTATACCAGGGTTTTTTGTTTGCCGGTCTGGTTTTCAGCGAAAAAGGTCTTTTTTTATTGATCAGAATCTCATCCTCCGGCACTGAATCTGCCGGAATCTGCGCTTCTGCAAGCCTCAAGTTTTGGGAAGGTTCTTGAACCATCGGCGTAAAGGATTCCCTCAATGACAAGCGCGAGCCATTTTCAGCCTTGAGTGTTGAAACCGGGATGAGAAAAAAAGAGTAAAAAAAGACCAATAAAAGGACGAATAATTGACTTCGAATCTTCTTCATCATAGCGACCTTATCAATAAATAGGGATATACTTCCCAAGTGGAACGATATGTTTTTAGGGATAGTAGGAGCTAAACACACAAAAGTCAAGCCCCCTACAAAATTTTAATATCAATAAAAGTCAATACTTTACGATGTATTGTCTTGTGGGTCACTTACACTTTTTTCGATTTAACCCGCCTTAAGCTGAATCACGGTTTGTCTGACCTCTTTTGCGCTAGTCGTTGATGGAAGCGCCTGGCCAAAGGTAATGGAGACGGGCAAGAGGAATTTTTTTGGCCATTTCCAGACCAATCGTGGCTGCTGTTCGCTGAAAATTGTTCCACGTAAACCTTCAAGGTGAACAGGTATGATTGGCACATCACTTCCCTCTACCATCTGTTCAAAACCTATGTTGAAGGGGAGAAGATCCTCTGTTTTACTGATGGCCCCCTCGGCAAAAACGCAGACAACATGGCCTTGTTTCAGGGCTTCTCGCCCTCGCGCAATGGCATGAGGCGATGCCTTCGGTCCTCCATCCCCGGCCGGAATTGCCTGCATAATCCTCAACAGCGGCCCGATGCCTTTGATATCAAAAAATGTGCTGTAAACGACAAAACGGATAAAACGCTGCACACAGGCTCCGACTAAAAGACCATCAACAAAGGAGACGTGATTGCAAACAAGTAGGGCCGGCCCACTGAAAGGCACATGGGTTTGCCCCTCCATGCGGATGCTGAAGATCGTATGAGTCAACATCCAGAGTGAAAATCGAATCAGGTATTGTGGAACGACCTTCATCACATAAGGTGTCATCGTGAGCGTGAAGGCCCCTAAAATCAGAATGATCTGATCTGATCTAAAAGTGAAGACATCGTGAAAAAGCCAAAGCAATGCAGAGGCGGAAAGGATACCCAGGGTGAGCAGGAAATTCGAGGTGCCTATGAGTTGCCCCCGTTCCTCTTTTCCACTTTTTTGCTGGAGGTAGGCATACAAGGGTACGCTGAAGAGGCCTCCGGCAATACCTAACAAGGTCAGTGCGAGCGCTGTTTTAAAAAAGGAGTTTCCCGAGAAGCCCAAAAAAAGGGCAAAAAGGCCCATGCCGATTGACCCCAGAGGGACCAGACCCAACTCGACCTTGTCTCCTGAAAGCCGGCCTGCCAGGAAACTGCCGATGCCGACACCTATGGCAAGAAAGGTTCCAAGCAGACTGATTGAAAACTCGTCCAGGCCCATCACTTCACTGCCGAAGAGCAGGAAATCCATCTGAAGAAAGGCCCCTAAAAAGCCGAAATAGGCGATGCCCAGTACCGTCGACCAAAGCATTTTATTTTCGTACAGCCGTTTGAACCCTTGTGCGATCTCCCACCAGGGGTTCAAGCGAAATCGATGTGTCCCTTTTACCTGATTTCCACGAGCAATACCAAAGCTCAAGAAAAAACCAGCCAGGGCCACTGCAATTAACACCAGACCGATGCGGTTCATCCGGCTGTGCCAGACCGAGAAGAGAAAACCGCCAGTCGATGTACCGAGAATGATGGCGAAAAAAGTACTCATTTCGACCAAACCATTGGCACGGGAGAGTTCTTTTTCAGGCAAAACCTCTGGCAGGATGCCGTATTTTGCGGTACTGAAAAAAGTGGTTTGCAAAGCCATCAAAAAGAGAACACACAGCATCCATTTGATATCGCCAATGATAAATGAAAAAAAGGCCAGTACCATGGCGATCAGTTCGAGCGCCTTTGTTCCAATCAAGATCGTTCGTTTGTTCACCCGGTCTGCGGCGAAACCGGCATAGCCGGAGAAGAAAAAAAAGGGCAGCATAAAAATAGCGCCGATTAGAGAGATGTAGACCCCGCTCGCATCGGACATGTTTCTAATCGCCAGCATCGAAATAACGATTTTGAAGACATTGTCGTTAAAAGCGCCGAAAAACTGAGTACCAAGGAAGGCGGAAAAACCGGGGATTTTTAAGAGTTCAAGATATTGTTTCAATTTTACGCATTCACAGGATGCAGGGTGTAGTTGTCAGGGGATGGCAGCGGATGATTTTTTTCTCAGGATAGTTTGTGCTCATTCGGACAACATTTTATAAGAAAAAGAAGGGTAAATCTATCTATGCCCTGCCCTTAGTCTAAATTCGTTTTGATGCCCAGGACCTTTAATTTTCTGTACAGGTGGGTCCGTTCGATTTGAAGGGCTTCGGCCGCCTTGGGTATATTCCACTTGTGTGTTTCAAGCAGGGAAAGGATATGTTCCCGCTCAAAGAGGCGTCTTGCTTCTTTGAGCGGCGGGGGAATTTCTTTAGACCGGGTCGGCCTAGCCTCGCCACTGGAGACATGTTTTGCGATGAAGTCAGGCAGATCGTGGGAGGTAATCATGGGAGTCGGCGACATGATTAAGAGACGCTCGGTGATATTTTTCAATTCTCGAACATTTCCTGGCCAGTGGTAGTGTTTGAGTCGATCAAAGGCATCCGGCGTCAGCCGCTTTACACGAATGCCCTGTTCCTGAGCAATCTCATTGAGAAAATAGGCCAGCAGAAGGGGGATGTCATCGGCCCGTTCTCTGAGAGGAGGCACATGGAGGGGGATGACATTTAACCGATAATAGAGATCTTCACGGAAGCGATCCGCCTGAATCTCATCCTGCAGGTTTTTATTCGAGGCGGCAATCACACGGACATCACTTACGATTCGCGCACTTCCCCCAACTCGATAGAAGGCCAGATCCTGCAAAACCCGCAAGACCTTCGCCTGGGTGGCAAGGGACATATCAGCAATTTCATCTAAAAAAAGTGTGCCGCCCGATGCAAGTTCAAACTTGCCTAAGGTCCGCTGCTGAGCCCCTGTAAAGGCTCCCCGTTCATGGCCGAATAACTCACTTTCAATCAGGTTTTCCGGTATGGCCGCACAATTGACTTCTAAAAAAGGGCCGTTTTTTCTCTGACTTTTTTCGTGGATCATCCGTGCCACCAATTCTTTTACCGTTCCGTTTTCTCCTGAAATCAAGACACGACTTTGAGAGGGGGCTGATACCCGAATCTGTTCCTTCAAGTGAAGGATGGCCTGGCTGACCCCGACCATCTCATATTTTTTCTCAACCAGTTTTTTTAATGAGCGGTTCTCCGCTCTTAAACGAAACTCGTCCAGGCCATGTTTGACGAGAAGGAGAATTTTTTCGAGTGAGAGCGGTTTTTCGATGTAGTCGTAGGCCCCGAATTTGATCGCCTTGACGGCAGTTTCGATGGACCCATGTCCGGACATCATGATGGCGATCAGATCCGGAAAGAGGGCTTTAAGCTGTTGCAAGGTTTCGATGCCATCCTGCTCCGGCATCCAGATATCAAGCAGGACAAGCGAGGGAGGATTGGCTTGAACTAAAGGAATGACTTCCAGGCCGCTCTCAGCAGTCACGACCTCGTAGCCCTCATCCGACAGCACACCGGAAAGTGTGCTTAAGATGGCCGGTTCATCATCAACAATCAGGATGCTTTCAGACATAAAGTTGTTCTCCTTAATCCCCCTCAATCCCCCTTAAACAAAGGGGGAGGCTGTCAAATTAGCTATACAGGAAATTCGACCGAAAATATTGTTCCTTTTGGCTTTTTCGGCGCAACATGGATCTGTGCGTTGTGGTCGGTGACAATGCGGTTCACAATGGCTAATCCAAGTCCGGTGCCCGATTTTTTTCTTGAAAAGTAGGGCAGGAAGAGTTTATCCAGATCTTCAGGCGGGATCCCGATGCCTTCATCTACCACATCAACGCGGACCTTTTTGCGTTCTGCATCGTAAGTTGTCGCCACCTCTAAGATGCCGTGATGGTCCATGGCCTGGACGGCATTTTCAAAAATATTGGTAAAAACACGCTTAATTTGATCATGATCAAGATTCACTTCGGGGGAAGAAAAATCATGCCGGGTTTCGACGGTAATATTTTTATGGGCGCTCCGATAAAGCGAAATAACTTCTCGAAGCAGTGTATAGAGACTTTCGGGTTTAAGTCGCGGCGGCGGCATTCGTGCAAAATAAGAGAATTCATCAACCAGGGTTTTCAGGCTGTGAACTTCGTTGATGACAATTTGTGTTGATTCGTCAAAAATGGTGTTGAAGTCGGGAGAACGCTGCTTGAATTTTTTTCTCAGACGTTCGGTTGAGAGCTGAATCGGCGTCAGGGGATTACGGATTTCATGCGCAATTCGGCGTGCCACCTCCTGCCATGTCGCCAATTTTTGAGCACGGATCAGTTCGGTCAGGTCGTCAAAAACGATTACAAAGCCCAGAGGCTTCTCATCCGAACCGTGCAGGACGGAAAGGACCATACGAAGGGTCAATAAGCGTTCACGCACTTCCAGACTGACCTCTTTCTCCAGGGATTCGACACCGATTCTTTTGATTTCTTGCAGAGGGGATTTCATTCCTGACACCTTGGGAGAGGAAAAACAATCGTCATAGTTATGTTGAATGGCATCGGCGGCTCGGACATCCAGTATTAATTCTGCAGAGGGATTGAATGTTGTAATCGTCCCTTTTTCATTGATGGAAATGACACCTGCGGCGATATTTTGCAAGACGCCTTCCAATTCTCTGTTCGAGGCGGCGAGAGAATGGGTGGTTGCGCCAATCTTTTGCTGGCTTTCTTTCAGATCTGCCGTCATTTTATTAAAGGAGTCCACAAGAATACCGAGTTCGTCCTTGGCCCTTACATTGATCTGAAAGTTCAAATCGCCGTGGGCGACGGCCTGAGTCCCCTCGGCAAGTTTCTGGAGTGGCACGGTGATACTTTTGGCAAGATAGAGTCCGAACCAGATCGCCGAGAACATGATGACTAAGACGATAATCAGGAATGAGAGGATGTAGCTCCCCTTGATCGGGTTTTTAAAGGCCTTGAGTTGTTTGTATTCTTCGACCGATTTTTTTATGCCGACCATTTTTTCTACCAGGAGTGAGGGGATGAGATGATCAACGACCAAAATCGCAACAACCCGGTTCTTTGCCTTTAGGGGCAGCAGACTTCGAATCAAATCACCCTCTGGGGTTGAAATGATTGAGGGAAGCGGAACAACATCGGTATTCTTGTTGCCTTCTTCACGCACATTTCCCTGTCCGCTTCCCGGCTTGTCAGTGACTGAGAGTTTCTCGGCTAAAAAATCTGCACCGGGTCGAAAGCGGTCTAAACTTGCGCCACTTTCACCCGTGCCGGTCTCTGCTAAGGCTTCATATTCCGGTGTGAAAAGATAGATTTTGTGAAGGCCATGTTCTTCCTTGCGGTCTTTCAAAAAACCGCTCAGGGCTTTTGGGCGGCTGAGAAGTTGTTTTTGCTGTAACAGTTTCTTGCCGATCTGCAAGGAAAGGCCTGACACATCTCTTTCAGTTTCCCGGTAGTAATCCTGGGCGACTTCGAGTGAGAGGTCTAGAGACTTCTCAACCTGGATGGAGAACCAGTTTTCGATGCTGCTGGTCAACAAACCACTCGCCACAACAAAGAGCAGGATAGAGGGAATGATCGAAAGCCCGATAAATGTGGCGATGAGTTTGCTCTTTAATGAAGCCTTGTTACTTTCCTGCCTCCGTTCAAAATAAAATTTTATGAGGTTTCTGGAAAGCAGCAGGACGAGCAGGATGGCGAGCGTAATATTGAGGTTGACCAGGGTAACCACAAGGATATTTGTCGAAAAGAGGGAAGGGCTTTCAACTCCCCTGAAAAAAAGAAAGGTCAAGGAGACCGAAAGCGCCAAGCAAAGCGCAGTAATCCAGACGGCACGAAACCCGGTACGCGTTTCTTTCCCTTGACTATTTTGCCCTTGATTGCCTTGCCCTTGATTATCTTGGTGAGTGGCGGGTTTTATTTTTGAATTTTTCAAATTGACCGTTCCGAACTATTTGCCAGAGTCTGGGATGATGTAAGAAGAGTCAGCCCAGGGCGTGTCTATTTCTAGAAAGGGGATAAAAAAGAGGAAGTATTCCAGATAGAAAGGGAGCTTCGCCGCTTTCATTTGTGACTTGACGCTAATGTAATAACGTCGGCTATTGCCCAGCACTTTCGCAGGGGCGAATGGTATTTGGTCAATTTGAGAGACGATTTTTTTCATCTCCTCGATATCGGAGGTATGTTTTTCAATGACCTTGCCGTCGTCATTCAGAAGAATGAGATAGTCCTTTTTGAGCGTGTCATATTTTACGGTGTAGCGAACGGTTTTTGAGCGAATTTCTTCATCGAACCAACGCTTTTCTTTCCGTTTCAAAAGGATGTAATAATAGAAGTCTTTTGGAATACCGTTGTGAATATCCCGGCTGATGTCGTTATTAAAGCCCTTCGTCAAATCAGCAGATACGACGATTTCCTTGCCAATGACAGCAACATGTACATTTCCGATACGGCCTTTTCCCTTCGCCATTGCCGACTCAGGGATTATAAAAATAGTCAGGACTAAAATATTGAATAATAATGCTTTGAGATACATATTTCGGATCACCGTTGTTGCCAATATTTTCCGGAAGATCTTTTATTTACATCTTTGTGAGCGGTAGTTTAGCACATCAATAAGGGCTCACCCATCTTTTGAAACGGATTCAAACAGGCGGTGAGATACGGCATGTTTTGGAGGAGGGAGGAGAATCAGGATAATCGTTATTTCTCTCTCCGTGCAAGCTTGGAACAATGACATGGATTATCGCCAACTCAGCTCAGGTGAAAGATATACTAAGGAAGCTCTGATCAAGGCTTTTTCAGTAAGCCTTAATGTTCGATTGGAAAATGCTGATTCAGTGAAGCACGCGTGATGGTAATATGTTCAGGGGGCTGTACTTCCGCCCTGTCTGGAAAATCTTCTCTAAAATGAGCGCCGATGCTTTCCCGGCGACGAAGCGCCGATTCAATCATCGTCGCTGCTGCCCAGAGCATGTTCCTTGTCTCCAGTGCAAGTCTGGAATTGGGAGAGGCCTTCAAAAAACCGCGCCACTGCCGCCACCGCTTAATTGCTTTTTGAAGGGAATCTTCACAGCGAATAATGCCAACCCGACGCCACATCATCTCTCTTAATTTTTTTTGCACAAGTAAGTAGGCCTCCGGCGCTTTACTTTGGATTGTCTTGGCAGTGCGAGACATAGACCTCGTCTCAGACCAGTCGGCAAAAGAGGGCTGAGATTTTGAACGATCAGGACCGACAACATCTCCAACCCGTGCGCCGAAGACCAGGCTCTCCAGAAGAGAATTACTTGCAAGGCGATTGGCCCCGTGTACTCCGGTGGCTGCAACCTCCCCAACCGCATAAAGCCCCGGAATATTCGTTCGTCCGAAGAGGTCGGACTTCACCCCGCCCATCATATAATGCGCACTCGGCGCCACCGGGATGCGATCGCTCGTAATATCAATGCCGTATTGCAGGCAGGTTGCATAAATTTTCGGGAAGCGCTGTCGGAGAAATTCCGCGTTGAGGTGAGTCATGTCGAGAAAGACATGGTGCCGACGACTGCCCTTGATTTCTTTCCGGATGGCGCGGGTCACAAGGTCACGGGGCGCCAACTCCGCATCCGGATGGTAGCGATCCAAAAACGGCTTCCCTTCAGCATCAAGAATACGCCCTCCCTCTCCTCGCATCGCCTCAGAGAGCAGAAAAGAAGGCGCAGCAGCCAGAGAAAGCGCTGTCGGGTGAAATTGGAAAAAGGCCATGTCTTCCAGTTCAGCGCCCGCCAGAAGAGCCATCGCAAGACCGTCACCCGTTGAAACCGGTGGATTGGTTGTTCTTCTATAGACTTGCCCGCTTCCTCCGGTCGCTAGAATCACCGCGTCGGCAAAGAAGTGTTTTAACTCTCCCGTCCGTTCATCCAGAGCCAGGACGCCTCTGCAAAGCGTTTCGCCATCCCTGCTTTTCATTGTGATCAAATCGCATGAAAAATGACCATTCAGCACAGTCACAGCAGGATTTGAGGCAATTGTTTTCTTGAGGGTTCTGACAATCTCATTGCCTGTGCTATCGCCTTTTGCCCTCAAGATTCGGTCTTTGCGATGCGCACCTTCCCTGGCAAGGGCAAAGCGCTCTCCAACCTTGTCAAATTCAGCCCCCCAGTCGATCAACTCATGAATCAATTGAGGCCCTTCTTCAACCAGTACCTGAACCGCCTTTTTCCGACAAAGTCCTCTTCCGGCATCAAGCGTATCCTGAAAGTGGGATTGGATTTCTTCTACTTCTTTTCCCAAAGCAGCGGCGACCCCTCCCTGAGCAATTGCCGAACTCGACTCATGCGTCAGGCCCTTGTTCAGGATGAGGACTTCGCCATCGCGGCTTGCCCCGATGGCAGCCCTCAGTCCGGCGATACCACCCCCGATAACAAGAAAATCTGTTTTTATCTCCGGGATTTTCATGGCGCTTCAGACAAGATTAACATTGATTTTTTTGTGCTTGGCCTTTTTGTGCCTGGCCTTTTTGTGATGGATTATCGGAAGACTCCGAAAGGAGAATCGCCACGGACTTCGATCATTTTGGGGTCTGAAGCATCATTCCAGAAAAAAATGGCTTTCCCCCTTTTTTCAATTGAAGAGACGTTAAGCTTTTGCACCCAGACACCTTTCCAGCGAACAACCGTCTTAAGACGTCCGGCCTCAGCCTCGACGCGTTCAAGAACAAAAGCAATTTCAGACGAGTTAAAATGTTCGAAGTCCCTAAGAGTCCGAGTACGGACAAGGTCCAGGGCATCTGAAGAGGGATCAAGGCCACCAAAAAATCCGTTCTCATCCTTATTGCTGTAGGCGATGGCAAGGCTCGACAGATTTTTCTGGATTTGACTCACCGTCGTTGCAATTGGCGAGGGTTTCTTTTTATCCGATGCACATGCCCCGAAAAGAGCGAGAGATAAAAGTAAAATGAGTAACTGCGTATGCTGAGATCTCAAATTTCCACCTTCTTTTTATGGTCGAATATTGCTAGTTCAATAGGACGGAATTATAGTTTAAGCAGGAAAAGCGGTCAAGCAGTGTAAACGGAGAGGAGATAAATAGGTCGGTTCTTGATTGTGGGTCGCGATTCTTGATCACTTTGACATAGATGTGGTACAAGGTGAGCTTCTTCGGGCGCGTGGCGGAATTGGTAGACGCAGCAGTCTCAAAAACTGCCGGGGTTTCCTCGTGTCGGTTCGATTCCGACCGTGCCCACCATTAAAAAACAATCACTTAGAATAAATTTTCCCTTCGAGACAAACATCCGTTTTTTCATTGGTCACGGTTCTGGACTGTTTTTTCCTTAAAGTGACCTCTTTCACAGCATCTCTAAGATGACCTGGGGAAAGGTGAGCGTATTACATTGTCATGACAATTGATTTTAAAAGTTTGATTCGTTATTTTTCAGAAACCCGTCTCTACTTTCTTAGCCGTAAATGACAAACAGATTGACAGGGCGCAGAAAGAGCACACGACTTCCCTGAAGATCATCAATAATAGATTAAGCGCTGGAGAACGACATGGCAAAAGCAAAAAAAAACAACACTGAAGAGCCGATTGAAAAACAGCTTTGGAAGGCGGCCGATAAGCTCCGAAAAAACATTGATGCCGCAGAATATAAACACATTATTTTAGGTTTGATCTTCCTGAAGTATATTTCCGATGCCTTTGAAGAATTATTTGAGAAACTCAACTTGGGTGAAGGCGACTATGCCGGGGCCGACCCGGAAGACAAGGACGAATACAAGGCGGAGAATGTCTTTTTTGTACCTGAAAATGCCCGCTGGTCCACTCTGCAATCCAAAGCCAAATTGCCTGAAATCGGTAAAGCGGTTGACGAGGCAATGGATGCCATTGAAAAAGACAACCCCTCTCTTCGGGACGTGCTGCCGAAAGTCTATGCCAGGGGCAACCTTGACCCCACCAGTCTTGGCAGTTTGATTGACCTTGTGGGCAACATTGCTTTGGGAGATGCCAAGGCCCGAAGCGCCGATGTGTTGGGTCATGTGTTTGAATATTTCCTGGGGGAGTTTGCGCTGGCAGAAGGGAAAAAGGGCGGCCAGTTTTATACCCCGCGAAGCGTTGTTGAATTGTTGGTGGATATGCTGGAGCCTTACAAAGGCCGGGTGTTTGATCCCTGTTGCGGTTCCGGCGGCATGTTTGTGCAGTCGGAAAAGTTTGTGGCCGACCATCAGGGCCGGGTGAATGATATTTCCATTTACGGACAGGAAAGCAATCAGACCACTTGGCGGCTGGCAAAGATGAATCTGGCGATACGTGGCATCGACAGTTCCCAGGTGAAATGGAACAACGAAGGCTCTTTTTTAAATGACAACCACAAGGATTTAAAGGCCGATTATGTGATTGCCAATCCACCGTTTAACGACAGCGACTGGAGCGGCGATCTGCTCCGAAAAGATGGCCGATGGAAACACGGTACGCCTCCGACTGGAAACGCAAATTATGCCTGGATACAACACTTCCTCTATCACCTAAGTCCCAGCGGACAAGCAGGTTTTGTTTTGGCAAAAGGCGCATTGACTTCCAAAACATCCGGTGAAGGAGACATCCGCAAGGCACTGATTGAAGCCCGCCTGGTGGATTGCATCGTCAACCTGCCTGCTAAGCTGTTCTTGAATACGCAGGTTTACCCCTACGCAACAGAACCGATGAAATCCTTTTTATTGATGCCCGCAATATGGGGCATTTGATCAACCGCAGAACACGGGAGTTTTCAGAGGAAGATATCCAAAAAATTGCCGACACCTATCATGCATGGCGTTCCGTAGGGGCAGACCTGCGTGTCTGCCCGGATTCAAGGAAATACCAAAAGACACATGATTCGATTGATCCAAATAAGGGCAAAGACACCGAAAATAGGGGTGAACTCCCCGGAAACAGCGGACACTCCGGAAACAAGGGCGAACACAAGGGCGAACACATAGGTTCGCCCCTACGGGAATATGCCGACGTTAAAGGCTTCTGTAATTCCGCTCCCATTGAGCGGGTGCAAAAACTGGATTATGTGCTGACACCTGGGCGTTATGTGGGCTTGCCGGATGATGCGGATGACTTTAATTTCAGTGAGCGGTTCAGCAAGCTAAAAGCGGAGTTTGAGGCGCAGTTGAGGGAAGAAGCGAGACTGAATACGCTGATTGCTGAGAATCTGGCGAAGGTGAAAATCAATGGGTGAATGGAAGGAAGATAAACTTGGGACTGCAATTACATCAAATATTCAAAGTATAAATAGGGCTTGCTGAAAAAACGATAAGTTTTTGATTTTAAAAGGTTTTAATCTGTAGTATCCTGCTCCAAGTGCAAGGAAAAAGACCTTTAGCCCCTAAAAAGCGTGCACCAGGAGCGTCCATGTATCGAAAAAGTAACCCGAATCAGCTGTCCTTTGAGAATTTTCATCTGCCCTTCGGGGGGAAACTTCG
>JAJDBU010000045.1 GCA_029261195.1 Nitrospirota bacterium
ACTGTTTTACGGATACGAACGGAGACATCTTTACGGACTATCCAAATGATAATGTGATTCTTGATCGCATAGAGGAAAAACTTCCAGAGATTCGTGATCAGATTATTACAGAATGGAAACAAGAAAACGGACACACCTAACAGTGTAATAAGTGGAAAACTTTCCATGATATCACTTGCTGTAGACGGAAAATATTCCACTTATTACCGTATTACAGGCAAAACATGGAAAATATTTCCCCTGATTGAATTCCAACTGATACTTTCCACTTATTGTGGTATTAGGGGGGTAAATATGGAAAATAGGCATATAATCGCCATTTAAAGCTGATGCTTTCGTACGAAAGGTTGTCGAGCCAATCAGTTCCGTACACCGCAGAAAGACATCATATTGTTGTTGGGTACTGCACTACAGCAATTAATCCGGTGAACTGGTAGAAATAAAGCTATTTTCTGTAGAACAGGTTGGAAGTTTTTTATCTTACTTGGCTAAAAAAAGCAAACTGAATCACTATTCATTACCCAATGATATCCATTTGTAACCTTGCACGGATGAGGCTTCATCAAAAAACAATGTTTCAGGAAGTAATCTTCTCCATCTGATAGCAATTGATCTTACCCCAATAGTATGGACAGTCAATCAAGCCGTGCCAAAGTACTAGGTAGTAGTCTTACTATGGCACCCTCATCATCATCGATTAATAGATAGAGAAACCCATCGGGACCGTTGCGAACATCGCGAATGCGGCCGAGTTGACCTACGAGCAGGCGTTCTTCTTTTATAATTTTGTTGTTATTTAGCTCAAGTCTCACGAGTAGCTGAAATTTAAGCGCCCCAACAAATAGACTTCCCTGCCATTCTTTGAAGGCATCTCCTGTATAAAAGGCCATCCCAGACGGAGCAATGGAGGGTGTCCAGTAGTGGATGGGTTGCTCAAGGCCGGACTTGTGTGTCCCCTCACCTATTTTGGTGCCGCTTGAATAGTTAACGCCATAGCTGATAACTGGCCAGCCGTAGTTGCGTCCGGGACCAATACGATTGATTTCGTCGCCACCCTGAGGGCCGTGTTCGTGTAACCATACTTCGCCTGTTTCTGGATGCAGGGCGATTCCCTGTGGGTTGCGATGGCCATAGGAGTAGATTTCCGGGCGGGCATTTTTTGTTTTAGTAAAAGGGTTGTCTTCAGGAATACGGCCGTCATCGTGCAAGCGGATGACGGAGCCTGCGTGGTCATTTAAATCCTGTGCGCGCTTGCGCTCCCCGCGTTCCCCTACAGTGATATATAAATAGTTCTTCCGGTCGAAAACAATTCTTGAGCCAAAGTGGCGTCCGCCACTGGATTTTTTGTTCATTGAGAAAATCACTTGTAGATCTTTTAAGCGGTTTCCGTCCAGCCTTGCTCTCGCCACTGCGGTGCCATATTTAGAAAAGAGAAGTCCTTTGTTGGGCTCAGCGTATGAAAAATAGAGCCATCCATTGTTTTGATAGTCGGGGTGTAACGCGATGTCGAGCAGTCCACCTTGGCCAATAGGTTCGATTGCCGGTAAGCCTTCAACCGGTTTAGGAAGTAGCTTTCCTCCTTCTATAATACGCAGTCGTCCGGGGCGTTCTGTCACTAAAATCCGTCCGTCAGGTAAAAAGGCCATGCCCCAGGGGTGCTCAAGACCAGAGGCGATGATTTCGATCTTGAATGGTGATGCGGATACGGTTAGTGAAGCACAAAAAACAATGCCTAAGCTTATGACGAACGTGCGAGCGCATGTGAACATTATTTTCACTCCATTGAAATTCCTGTTGCCCCTGAGTGTCAAGCTAGTGCGATACAGTCACTGTATGAGATCAGGTTGACACATAGGAAAGCCCTGTTGCAAAAAAAAACATTGAATGATCAAAATCGAATTTTTCATACGAAGAGCAACTGGGATCTAACTTCAAATGGCGGCTCTATCGAGATGATTTATCTTATTTTGGGTTGTGTGCGATGGATTTCCAAATATGGGATCAGTTACCGAGAGCCGGAAGAAGTGATATTGGAACGTGACCTAGAGGTTGATCACTCAATGCTCTATCATTGGGTTTAACATTATGCCCTCAAGATGTAAATGTGTTTTCGCTATTTCTGGGCAGCGAACTTGGCAAGCTATTGATTTCACTTCGTAACCTTGCATAGATGAGATTACATCAAAAACAAAGAATTCAGGAAGGCATTATCATTTTTTTAGGAAAAGATATTTGGAGAAGGTTGCTCAGGAAGCAATTCTAATATCTTCTTCCTCATACTCTGGAAACATAATAATAGCTGGATGAACACCCAATGCGTTGGCGAGACCGAGGACACGTTTTTTTCCGATTTCAATCTTATCATTCTCTAATAAGCTGATATTAGAAACTTGGATCCCAGATCGCTTCGACAACTCTTTTTGAGTCCACCCTTTCAATTCGCGGAGCATTCGTAGAGCTTCACCTGTAGTGAGGCTGGCATGTCTTTCTGCCGTTGTAAAATCACAGTCTTCATGTAATTTCATCTGTCCTCCTAATATTTATGTGGTGTTATTTCTAAGACAAAAATAGTTACAATTCCTCGTTTGACAAAATAAATAACGCGGTACTGCAAACTTAAGCGGGATGAACGCTTCCCGGCATGTTTTCCTATGAGTTTTTCATCATGAAAGCCGGGAAATTCTTTTAATTTTTCAGGACCATGCCGAATAATAATCTTTTTCCAAAGTTCAAATTTCTTGACCACAGAAGAGGGTAGTCTTTTGCAGGCTTTCTTGATGTTACGATGCTCTTTAATGGCCCACATTATTAAATATAATAACTCATCGCTCCCAGAATGTAAATCCTCTTCCTTCAGATCTGCTCATATTACAACCCTAGAGAAGTTCCAAAGTCACTAAAATTTGTAGTAGAGCTTTATCTATTTCCGTTTGAAAAAAAACACAAATTTGGATTTGTCTCAATACTCGAATTCAGGAAGAAAAGGGTACAAAACTACAGGACTATGGAGGGCCTATTCTTTCATTCTCCAACCCCAACTCCTTCCATAACCACTCGAAATCATAAGGGGCCTTTCCACGATTGACAGAATGAGACTCCGTGTTTTCCAATTCTTTAAGGAGATCAATGACCTTTCTGCGATAAGTCTTGAGGGTGACGGCATGTCTGGGGGTCCGGTGAGAAAGCGCTGGTATTTTTTCATCCAGCCACTTTCGGTAGTGTTTGTCCATAAGGTTTTTGACTACCTGAATTTCTACTTCAGGAGGGAGAGATTGAGAGGTAGATTTCCCCTTTTTAGACTTAGAATCAAAGGCCTGTTTTATATCTTGATATTCTGTTATCCGATATCGAATTGCCTTTTTTGCGATGTCTTCAAGTAACCGGCGCCCCTGTTCACCTCGCTCTTTTGAGTTTGTTTCGAGGATCATTCGTTGTTTCCGAAACTGAAGGGTTCCCATGATACGACGATATTCCGGTGTGTCCTCACCCCATGTATATTGCTCGTTTTCGCACAGTACAAATTCGCTGCTGGCATCAAGCGCGGCAGTTAGTTTTTTGTTATCTATCTGGTCAAAAACAACACGCGTAAAAACTATTTCATCCTGCTCGGAAGTTAATATCGTCGGGCTTTCTGGGAAGGCCACTAGTTCAACCCAGCAGCGGTTAAAGAAAATGGCAATGTGCTTAAAGAATTCCGTGTCGTTCATATTTTCTGCTTGGGTTTTGCAATATTGTTTATAGTGTTTTTTCAATCCCTTTAAGAGAAATGCCTTGGTCCGGGCCGGGTAGTTATAAAGGCCGCCTTCGATTTCCCAATTATTATTTCCGGTATCAATCAGGCGAGTGGCCATCAGATCCCATTGGACAAAGGAATGTGTCGCGGCACGTTCACGGACTTGGTATCGTTTCCCATTCCAGAGATCTTCGAGGAGAAACCCTTTATCCTTTTCAACACGATGGACTTCATAGAGTCGTAAGGAAGTTTGTCGGGCTATTTTCAGGTAAGCCGATTCTCCTTTGTTAAGACGTTTTTCTTGCTTGGTGAGGAAAAAATCAGTAATCGTTTTTCCCTCCTCAATATTCATATCGCAGAGGAACCAAGTGTTAAAATTAATCTCGGTCTGTTCCAACGCTCCAAGTTCTTTCATCTCCTCTTCTGTTCTATCTGTAAGGCTATTGCCCCAAAAAAGAGTAAACCCGATTTCACGATCTCCCTCAAATTCTGGACGTGTTGAGAAAGAGAGTAGTTTTTGAATCGCAGAGGCACGATCTTTTTGCGTATATTGTCGTGAAAAGTAATGGGCTTTTGATTTCTGTTCCCATGCTTTTTCAAGACAACACTTCTTGTGTTTTTTTTCGCTGCCGCATGGACAAGGATCGTTTCGGCCGGTTTTGCTCAAGGCAGGCTCCTTGGTGATATTGCTTGTGCGATTGCAGAATTGCCGTGGGTGTTCACTGAATTGGTTTGATGAACTTAATGTCTTTTATTTTTTCAAATGAGTTTTGGATAAAATCAACTGAGTCGTCGCTTAAATTTTGTTCGGCTTCTAAAATTTCGTCAGAAGTTATCGGAGCTTCCCAGTGAAAAATGTCTTCACCAGTAAAATACTGCATTCCGTGAAATTCAAGCCAATTTAATATCAAAATTTTATATTTAACCTGCATAGCTTTTTTTAGAAGGATCATTCCGATGATTCTTCTGAGAGGCTGAATCGATGCATAATTACGTCTAAATGGCTTGGATATGGAATGTAGACTTTTCCAATCTATGCGGTTAAGTGCAATATGAAATTGGCTTTTGGGGGAGAGAGGAAGACTTGATAATGGACCTCCATTTGGGTTCTTTTTCATAATTTACTTAAAACGATGTATGGCATTTGTTTGAGTTCCGACAATCCCATGAGCTGCCCTTCCAGTTCCGAATGTAACCGTTGTCTCCGCACACCGGGCATTCCCAGATTATTTCCTCAAAATCAATGTCGGTTTCAATTTCACCAGAGCACGGTTTCCGACCAGGACGTCGACGGCAGTGAACTATCGGCATCACTCGTGCGGATTCGAATGTACTTGATGCCATTACCACGATGCTCACAAGATATTCCGCTAACTTTCGAGCCGGGCCGGATAGCGGAGCCAGCATTCCATCCTTGTCGAGGAAGTGTGTCAAATCTGTAATCCAAGTGTCGCCCATTTTTCACCAATAAAAAGCCAATTCATACTTACCAGACTAGGAACCAATTTGTCATGGCTGATCTGAAGCGGGTTCAATAATGAGCCCTTCCATTTTGCACCATTGTTTCAAGGCTTCTTCAGTTCGAACATTCTCATATTCGTGCCAGGCTTCGAGCATTCCCTTTGTGTCGAGCAGAGATTTAAAGCGTGAATATGCCCCTTTGTGCCTAAAAATGCGCGCCACTTCGTCCTGAATATCAGGCATACGTTGCGACATAAATTCCTGAACCAGTCTCATGCCCAGGTCCAGTTCATTCTTATGAGGAATTTCGATATATCTTTTCTGGTCTTCTGCATCATCCGGCAGTTCATCCGAATCACCGTACCCGGAAATGTAAAATATTTCTCCTGTATCTCTACGAAGTAGAGCCTGATTTGTGTAGATTGGTTGAGAACTCACAAAGAAAAAGGCGTCTTCAATGTCAGAATACTTGCTCGGTACCACGATATCGACTCCGCATCCCAGCATCATGCTGTACAATCCGAAGAAACCAGTTGGAATATACATCTTGCCGAGATTTCTTTCAAACGTTGCTTCCAGTAAAACATTAACTTAATCTTGATTTGTAAATGATATTTTTGAAGTCAATCAATAATCTGAGGGCAAGCATATCGGGAGAAAAGCCTATCTATCTGAGATCAAAATCTAATAAATGCCATTAGAAACCTACGACGCTGGAAAGGATATGATTCTTGAGTGTTACAGGAAGAACAACTTTTCCTCCATTTTATGGAAGGTCTAGATATTCTTTCAGTGAAACTATTATTATTTCGTCGTATTTTACAAGATTGAGCATCGCGCGATCACCTGTAACAATCAGCTCCGCCTTCCCTGAAATAGCGCATTCTAAGATACGATTATCTGGTTCATCCTCCAAGACAGATAGTTTGCGGTGGGGGTGAACCATCTCACCAATTTCAGAAAGGAAAACAGCAACACGGGAGAGGGCTTCTTTGTCACGCTCAAATTTTCGGGAAAGCACTTCCAAGAGTTCATTGATAATTGCCTTTGAGAGAATGAGATGCGCCCTTCCTTCAAGAACGCGCCCCAACGCTTCATCAGCACGACCACCTGGAAATACCAGAGCAGAAATGAATATATTGGTGTCGAATACGATTCTCACTTTTTGAGGTAGTGAGCCAAGTCTTTATCTGTGAGGATCCCTTTTTCTTTTGCCTTTTTGCTCCAGTAACCTTGAATTTGACTGAACTCGTCTTTGAGACGTTGAATCCGAGCAATTCGAAGGGCGTCTTGCACCACAGCACTCAGGGTCTTTCCTTCGGCACGTGCAATATCTTCGGTTTCTTTCGCAAGATCCGGAGGGAGAGAAATTGTTTTTCTGACTGCAGTTCCCATATATTATCCTTCGACTATTAATAGTATGAATAAATCATACCATATCTGGGGCACTGTTCCAAAAGAATAACTGGGCTGCCAGTAGATTTATACGGGTTCAATTTGAAGTCACTCCTAGAATCTAAAATATTGAATTCGGATTAAAACCTACGACATTGAACGAAACATATTTTTTAAGCATTTCAGGAAGTATCTTAACCCACCAAAAGGGAACCCTTTTGACGGGTTTAAGCTACTACATACGATATGGGCTTATATTTGCGAGGCTTCCCTTGAGTGAGACAGAATGAGTAATTCGGTCTCACTCAATATCTTTTCACAAATAATTTTCTGGTTCCATCCTGCTGTATTGCCCCTGTATTTACGACACGCAATATTTGCAGGCGTTTAAATAGCTGAAGAACTTAGGCTCAATAAAATTTAACTATTAGTTGAATTTTATTGACAAAACCAAAAGAGACATCTACAATCCATCTCATGATAGCCGTGGTGTTTCGCCGCGTTGGTCTTTGTTCTTTGAAAACTGAGTCATCTATTTAGATACGCCTGTCTTTGATCTCATAACCCTCTCGAAAATTCTACTGAGGCAGAGATGAATGATCCTCTCTCTTTCCCGGCTTCCGAAGTTGCTATTCGAAAAGTCTATCCAAATCAGGAAGGGATCTAAGTTTTTTGAATATGGCAGCATTCATCCCTGATCAAGTCTCAGAAGTGTAGAATTCTATATCTACTCCAATGCTATTGGACCTTGTAGTTTTGTCTCAACGGACAATGCTATCAAAGTTGATGGTTTCTGAAGAGTTTGAAGTCCATGAAAACTCTCTGAGTAGTCGATTCTCTCTGAAATGACGATAGTAAAAGTTAATTTTAGCAGGGGATATACGAGTAACAGCAAGGTTAGCGCCGTAATCGGCATTTAGCCGCAAATCGGGCCGAAGAAACATGCGAAGGTTCCTTTGTGTCAAGATAGGAGTGGCACTGCGGAAGACCGGTTTATCAATGGTGCAGAATTGCCCGCAGGTTAGCGTGGTCAT
>JAJDBU010000046.1 GCA_029261195.1 Nitrospirota bacterium
TCAGATCCTGCCCGTTTATGAAAAATATAATGGTAGGGTCTTTTATGTGGCAATCAGTGAGGCCGACCGTTCTCCAAAGCTCAATTACACGGCAACCATCCACCACGGCATCAACCTCAGCGATTTTACATTCGAAGCGGATCCGGAAGACTACCTCCTTTTTTTCGGTCGTATTCATCCGGACAAAGGGGCGAAAGAAGCCATTAAGATTGCCAGCGCTGCCGGGAGGAAGTTGATTATGGCCGGTATCATTCAGGATAAAAATTACTATGAACTTGAGGTCGAACCTCATCTTGGCGAGGATGTTGACTATGTCGGCAGCGTCGGTCCGGAACAGAGGAGTGCATTGCTGGGCAATGCATCTGCCTTGTTGCACCCTATCAACTTTGATGAACCTTTTGGTCTTTCAGTTGTTGAGGCGATGGCCTGTGGTACGCCCGTAATTGCTTTTAACCGAGGCAGCATGCCCGAGTTAATTCATCCCGGAGTAAACGGTTTCCTGGTTTCGAATGTAGAGGAAGCGGTCGAAGCCCTTAAGGAAATACCCCGGATAGACCGAGTTGCCTGCCGTAAGCATGTGGAAGAAAATTTTTCCACAGCGCGGATGGTGGAGGATTACATCAAGGTTTATGATCAGATCATTGACCAGACAAAACGTGAAGATCATCGGCCGTGGGGATACTACACGGTACTTACAGACGAACCGGATTATAAGCTCAAGCGAATTCACGTCTATGCCGGCAAGCGCCTGAGCCTGCAGAAGCACCGGCACCGTTCGGAGCACTGGACCATGATTCACGGCGAGGGGATTGTTACTATGGACGGGCAGCGGATTCGGCTAAAAAAAGGTGAATCCATCGATATCCCCAAGGGAGCGGTCCATCGCATGGAGAATCGGACAAACGAAAACATGTCCTTTATCGAGGTGCAGTTGGGAGATTATTTCGGGGAAGATGATATCGTCAGGCTTGAGGATGACTTCGGCCGGACATAATGGAGGCGGTGATGCAGGATCCCGTAGTGAAGCGGTATAAAAAAAATCCGATCTTGACCAAGCATGATGTTCCCTATCCGGTGGAGACGGTTCACAATGCCGGGATGGTCAAGCATGACGGCAGATATGTCATGCTCTTTCGTTCTCACCGGAGAAACGGTCGATCTATTATCGGCATGGCGGAGAGCGACGATGGTTTTTCATTCACGGTCTGTCCGGAACCTTTTCTCTTGCCATCTACAGAGGGGACTTTCGGCGAGTACGAAGAATTCGGGGTGGAAGACCTGCGCATCTCTGCCCTGGAAGGAGCGTATCTACTCACCTACAGCGCTTACTCAAGACACGGGGTTCGGATTGCCCTGGCGCGGACCGGGGATTTTAAGCAGGTCGAGCGTATCGCCTTAATCTCCCAGCCGGACATGCGGAACGTCGTGATCTTTCCTCAAAAATTCCAGGGGCGATATGTGCGCCTTGACCGCCCTCATTCTGAAATATCCCCCTGGTCCATACATATCTCTTATTCTCCCGATCTCGTCCATTGGGGAGACTCCAAGGTCGTCATGAAGCCCTTGACCTATCACTGGGATCAGTTGAAGATCGGCCCGGGCGCCACGCCGTTTATGACGGAAGCAGGATGGCTCCATATCTACCACGGGGTCTTTCAGACAATGGCCGGGGCCATCTACCGGCTCGGCGCTGCCTTGCATGACCGGGATGATCCCTCTAGGATTATCGGTGTTTCGGATGATTGGCTCCTGCAGCCCGAAGATCCCTGGGAAACCACCGGATATGTGCCCAATGTGGTGTTTACTTGCGGCGCCGTCCCGGAAGACGACGGCACCGTGAAAATATACTGGGGAGGCGCAGACACGGTCATGTGTGCGGGGTCGGCCCGAATCCAGGATCTTGTGGAGATGTGTCTTAATAACCCAAGACCGCCTTATTAGCAAGCGGGCCGGTGAGTGCGACAAGAACATCCTAATTCAAGGAGAACCAGATGCATCGAGCGCCTTTGAAGGTAATAAGAAAACAGGAAAGATTTTCATCGGAGTCCTCCCGAGTGATTGCCAAAATGTATCTCCCAGTCGGCGAAGACCGTGTCAGGCATATCATCACTCGCATTCTCGGGCTTTCGGAAGGGGAAAGCCGTCAGAACCTGAAAGAGGTCATCGCCAATTTTGGCACGCGCCATAAAGACATCTCGCAGGTATTTAAAAGGCACTTTGCAGAGATCAAAGCGTACTTGCCCGACGGCCTTGCGCTTTCAGAGGAGAGGAAATGTCTGATCGGGGCTTATTTTACGCATGAGTATTCGGTCCAGGCAGCCGCTTTTTTTAACCCTTCTATCGTGATGCATCCGGACCAGAGTTATCGAGACAAAAAATGCCTGCGCTTTATCTTGAGTTTCCGCTCCACCGGAGAAGGGCACATCTCCTCTATTGAATTCAGAAGTGGCGCTCTCGATGAAAAAAACGACATCTGTTTTGACACGGTGAGCCGGTTTTTAAAAACGCCTGAGGTCATTAAAAACCCAAGGTATGACAAGTATGTTTTTCAGTTGAAACTCATGGATATGGAATCCATGAATGGTGTTTCCGGGGAAATATTGCGGGATCTGGGCACACAATTCTCTTTTTTTGAATTGCAAGCCGCGATACAAAAAGAACTCGACCGACATAAAAAACCCTTCACTTTGCTCCATGAAACGATAGAGAAGATACGGTGGCTCGCGAGATCCAATTACCAGTTAAAGTTCAGAGCGGATGGACGGATCTCGGAGCGGGTTATTTTCCCCGTCTCGGAAAACGAAAGCCGAGGGATTGAAGACGCCAGGTTTGTGCGGTTTTGCTATCCAGACGGGCGCACCACCTATTACGCCACCTACACGGCTTATAACGGGTTCAATATTTTGCCGATGCTGCTAGAGACAACGGATTTTGTCAATTTCTCGATCAGGACCCTCAACGGCAAGGCGGTGCAGAATAAAGGGATGGCCCTTTTTCCAAGAAAAATTAAGGGGAAATATATGATGATCTCCCGTCAGGACGGGGAGAACATCTTTATCATGTCTTCGGACAATATCCATTTTTGGCACAAAGCCGAAATCCTGCAGGAACCGAAGTACTCGTGGGAGTTCATCCAGATCGGCAACTGCGGTTCGCCCATCGAAACCGAGGCCGGTTGGATCTTGCTGACCCACGGGGTTGGGGCGATGAGAAAATATTGCATCGGCGCCTATTTGCTGGATCTGAAAGACCCAAGAAAGGTGATAGGCCGCCTTGCAGAGCCGCTGCTCAGCCCCACGGAAGAAGAACGTGAAGGTTATGTGCCGAATGTTTTGTACACCTGCGGCGCCATCATTCACAACGATGAATTGGTCATACCCTACTCCATGTCTGATACATCATCCGGCATTGCGGTTGTTTCGGTGCAGGATTTACTTGCCAGGTTGTCGGCTTAGACGGCTATTGCTTATGGAGTTCCAATGGAAAATATGAAGATAGCGGTTATCGGCAATTACCTGCCCAGAAAGTGCGGTATTGCCACCTTCACGACCGACCTGTGTGACGCACTCGCCGAGCGGCTTACGAAGAGCGGTGAATGTCTTACTGCCGTGGCTATGGATGACATTGAGAATGGATACGCTTATCCGGACCGGGTTGGATTCAAGGTACGAGAAAACGTCCCGACTGATTATCTTCATGCCGCTGAATTTTTAAATGTCCATCAGTTCGATGCCGCGATTCTCCAGCACGAATTCGGCATATTCGGGGGAGAGAACGGTTCTCACATCTTCCATCTGATAAAAAATCTGCGTATGCCGGTGATTGTCACCTTGCATACGGTTCTCAAAAACCCGACGGAGGGGCAGCGTGCCGTTACGCAAAAGTTGGCGCAATATGCCGACGCCTTGGTGGTCATGGCCCATAAGGCCCGGTCCCTGCTCACCGATTCATATGGTATTGAGGACTCGAAAATCATCTATATTCCCCATGGTATCCCGGACGTTCCCTTTGCCAAATCCGGTTCATCTTCATTCAAGGCCAAGCTGGGCTTAAGAAACAGGAAAATTCTGCTAACCTTCGGCCTCTTAAGTCCCGGCAAAGGGATTGAGGTCATGCTCAATGCCATGCCCGGGATTATAGCGCGTCATCCTGATGTTTCCTATATTGTCCTTGGCAAGACCCATCCGCACAGTATAAAAGATTCGGGAGATGCCTACAGGCAGCGCCTCTATCAATTGGTTAGCCGCCTGGGCATTGACGATCATGTGCTGTTTCATGACCTTTTTGTCGATCTTACGACCTTGACTCAATATCTAACCAGCGCCGATCTGTATGTTTCCCCCTATCTCAATGAAGAACAGATCACCTCTGGAACATTGTCTTATGCTGTGGGTATGGGGATGACCGTGGTCTCCACGCCCTACTGGAGCGCCCTGGAATTGCTTGCGGAGGGAAGAGGATGCTTGGTTCCTTTTAACGATCCGGTCGTTTTGGCCGAAAAGATCAATCATCTTCTGGATCACGATGAAGAATGTAATGAGATCCGGAAGAAAGGCTATCAGTTCAGCCGTTCAGCGATCTGGGAAACAGTGTCCTCGAATTACCTCCATCTGGTCCGTGAGATATCGGAACGAAGCATTGATCGACCGATTCCGCAGTATACGGAAAGGCCGGAGGCCAGGATAGTGAGCGGACTGCCTGAGATCAACCTCTGCCATATGCGGGTCATGACCGATGATACAGGCATTCTCCAGCACGCAAAATACTCTATACCGAACCGCATTCACGGCTACTGTGTGGATGATAATGCCAGAGCCCTCATTGTTGCCTCCATGTACTATTCTCTCCGTAAGGAGAAGGAGGTTATCCCCCTGATTCAGAACTATCTCTCCTTTTTGTACCATGCTTTCAATCCTGAAAATGGGCGTTTCAGAAATTTCATGTCCTATGACCGGCGATGGCTCGAAGAGATTGGGAGTGAAGATTCACACGGGCGCTCCATCTGGGGGCTGGGCATTGCCATCCAATACGCCCCCCATGATTCGATCAGGAACATGGCTGCACGGCTTTTTCTGGATGGACTGACGGCAGTGGAAAACTTTCAATCCCCCAGAGCATGGGCATTTACCCTCATCGGCTTGCACGCCTATATGGCGGTTTTTGATGGGGATACCACGGCCCGCAGGTTACGCGCGCTGCTCGCTGAAAAACTCTTTGGACTCTTTCAGAAACATTTCACTGCAGACTGGTTATGGTGTGAAGATACGCTGACCTACGCCAACGCCAAATTATCCCATGCCTTGATCTTGGCCGGGCAGGAGATACCCCATCCAGAAATGTTGAAAATGGGAATCGATTCCCTTGCCTGGCTGCTGGAAAAACAGCAGGCATCGGAAGGTCATCTTTCAATCATTGGCAATTTGAACTGGCACAGTAGGGACGGCCTCACCTCTAACTTCGACCAACAGCCTATCGAGGCCATGTGCCTGATTGAGGCCTGTGCCGCAGCCTTCCGTACGACCGGCGAGATGAAGTGGGTTGACCAAGGGCATCGTTGTCTCGGATGGTTTTTAGGCAGTAATGATTTGAACGAACAGGTGTATGACTTTAAGACGGGAGGCTGTTGCGACGGCATACAAGCCAACGGCGTCAATGCAAACCAGGGCGCTGAGTCGACCCTTTCCTGGCTGATCTCTCTCCTCAGCATGTATGAAGTCGTGGGAAAGATGGCTAAAAAATAGGATTCTCCTTTCCGACAGAAGAAAAGAGACAAAGAAGGACTCAGGCTCTCATAAACTTGATATAAAAAAACTATTGGGGCTATGGCAAAGGCTGGTAAAAAAACAACGATCTATTTTTTGACATCACCCCACCGCCTGCGTAAAATCCGACCCTATTCTAGAACTACAGAGAAACAACATTGATCTACTCTGCTTCACGATTAGACAGCTACCGGCAATGTCCGCATAAATTCAAGCTCACCTACATCGACAAAATCCAATCACCGCTTGAAGGCATAGAGGCTTTCATGGGCTCGCGTGTCCATGAAGTGCTTCAAAAACTTTATACCGACCTTCGTTTCTGCAAATCGGTTTCACTGGACGGGCTGCTCGAATATTACCGGCAGATCTGGGAAAAAGAATGGCATGAAAACATCCGCATTGTCCGTGAAGAGCTGACTCCGGATGAATACCTTGCGATGGGAAAGCGTTGCATTGTCGATTATTATCATCGCTATCATCCCTTCGATCAAAATCGAACGCTAGGCATAGAGCATGGGGTCCAGTTTAGTCTCGACAAAGACGACAAGTATGTCATGAAGGGTTTTATCGATCGACTGAGTCGCCCCAAAGACAAGGTCATCTGGATTCACGATTATAAAGCAAAGGGCTATTTCCCCACTCAACAGGAACTCGATGAAGACCGGCAGTTGGCCTATTATCAGATGGCGATCCAATCCCTCTGGCCAGACACGGAAGAAATCGAACTGGTCTGGCACTACCTGATCTTTGATCAGGAAATTCATTCACGCAGAACGCATGAGGAATTAGAAACGCTTAGAGAAGAGACCATCGCCCTGATTGACGAAATTGAATCGGCGACTGATTTTCCGGCCAAACAAAGCGGCCTTTGCAATTGGTGTGAACATCAGCCGCGATGTCCCCTCTTTAAACATCTGCACGAAACAGCCGCACTTTCAAGAAACGACTACATGGGTGATGAAGGGGTAAAACTCGCGGAACGTCTCGTCGACTTACAGAACCAAGAAACAAAGTTGAAAGAAGAGCTCGCTCAAATCAAAGAAGCGCTCTGGGCCTATGCGAAAAAAAACGGGGTTGAGGTCGTCTTCACGAAAGAACACAAAGTTCGCATCAAGGTCTATGACAATATCCGTTTTCCAGGGAGAAAAGATGGTGGACGATCCGAACTGGAAAAAGTGATCAGAGATGGAGGCAAGTGGGAAGAGGCCTCCTCGCTGGATGTCTTTGCCCTCTCCAAGCTGCTCCAAAAAGCCCACTGGGATCATGATCTTATTACAAAAATCATGAAGTTTGGTACGCCTGATCTTAGTCTCTGGATCAAAGCATTCCCGCAAAACCAGCGAGGTGGATGGGCAAAGTGATCTTACCCCAATAATATGGACAGGCAGTTAAGCAGCATTTTGCATTTTTCCCCATTCAAATTCATATTTGGCCGGAGATTGGTACCCATTTGTTGAATGACGTCTTCTGCGATTGTAATAAATTTCTATGTAACTGAATAGTGAGAATGGCATTGGGATAATGGTCCACGTGGTCGGTGCAAAAGGCATCGTAAAAGAGAGGCACCGTCTAAACTCTCCATCAGGATTAACAACACTGATGGAAGGGGAAGGATGTATCACGTGGATGTCTATGCCAAAGTTCGAAGGTTTTGTTTCGTAGAAGGTCACAGTTCCCGCCATGCGAGTCGTGTATTCGGGTTAA
>JAJDBU010000047.1 GCA_029261195.1 Nitrospirota bacterium
ATAGGACAAAAGATGCCGCTTATGTGCTTCCGAGTGACATGAGTGAAGGATCAGATCAGAAAAACGTGAGAAATTTTTCTCACGAAATCGCTGTGCTCCTTCTGAGGGGTAAGCGGGCCTGACTTTTTCAGCAAGCCCTATGTAAAGAACAAAAAACCGGACAAGGCTGAGAGGGTCCTTCGGGATGCGGTTGGACACAAACCGAAAGATGAGGTTCGGCGGCTGGTATTGGCCGAATTTCTTGTCAACAACAAGAAATTCAAAGAAACAGAAACTGCCTTAAAAGAAGCCAATCAATTTCTACCAGACTCGAAGAAGCTTCATTTTGCCCTTGCCCGTCTTTACGAGTTGACCCAGCGGCCGGACGATGCACGTGCGATATATACAAAGATCAAAGAGGATGCCGGGATTAAGCCGGAGGGACTGGAGGCTGATATTAAGCTGGCTGCGCTTGATCTTGCTGAGGGGAAACCTGAGATGGCCGGGGAACGTATTGAGAGGGCGCTACAAGAAAACCCTCGTTCAGCAATGGCCCTGACCTTAAAAGGTAAATTGGCGCTCTCACTGAATGATGGAAAAACCGCAGTGCAGACCTTTCGAACCTTGTTAAAAGATCAATCGGAAATAGCCCCTGTTCATGCCATGCTGGGTTCCGCCCACCAGATGCTGGGTGAGACGGACCTGGCCCGTGCAAGTTTTGATAAAGCAGTTGCTTTGAATCCCGCACAGGTCGATGCCCAGCATGCTCTGGTTCGTCTTGACCTCGCGCAGAGGAAACAGGACGCGGCGCGGGATCGACTTGAAAAGCTTTCGGAGGTCCTTCCAAAAGACCTGAAGACTTTAGGGATGTTGTTGAGCATGTACTCGAAGGAGCAGTCCTGGGAAAAAGCGGAAAAAATTCTTGGCAGGATGCGCGAGGCAGGAATGCCGCCACTGCTGTCAGACATGGCAGAGGGTGACCTGTATCGCGCCCGGAAGGCATGGGGACCTGCAATTGCACTCTACGAGAAAGTTGCAGCCGCCTCACCGAAGTCCTTAGAACCTCTTATTGCCTTGACCCGAGTCGATATCCAGCAAGGCAAGGGAGAAAAGGCAATGAATCGGCTTCGTAAAATTATATTGCAGGATTCAAATCATCCCTTTGCCTCCGGTCTCCTGGGTGAACTTCTTATTGCACAAAAAGACCTTAAGAGGGGAGAAATGAAACTCATTGAGGCGACTAAAATCAACCCTCAATGGATTGCACCCTGGGTCGATTTAGCTAAACTGAGATTAATCCAAAAAAAACCATCCGAAGCGGCGGTGTTATTGGAAAGCGGTTTAGCATCAAGGCCGGACTCAAGCGACCTCGGGATGTTACTCGCCTCTGCATATGAACAGGATAATCAGGTCGACAAGGCCATTCAGGTTTATGAAAAACTATTGCAAAAGAATCCCAATGCCATGCTTGCTGCCAACAATCTCGCCTACCTCTTAGCGGATAAGAAGGGAGATCCGGCGAGTTTGGAAAAGGCCCTCGGCTTGGCACAGGACTTTGACAAGCGCCTGCGAAATCCGTTTTTTCTGGATACCCTTGGATGGGTTTATATCAAGCTTGGGCAGGAGGAAGTGGCCCTTGGTTTACTCAAGGAGGCCGTTGAAAAAGTGCCGGGGCAAGCCCTCTTTGAATATCACCTTGCATTGGCATACTACAAGACGGGTGACAAGGCAAAATCAAAAGTCTATCTCGCTAAGGCCCTTCATACTGGAAAGTCGTTTTCCGGTATAGCGGATGCGCGAGTACTCCTCAATGAAATTGAGACCGTAGGAAAGGAATAGCACATGTCGTCTATCACCAATGGAAAGAAGGTGTGGAAATGGATTTTTGTCTTTTTCACACTTATTACATGGAGTAATTTCAGCTATGCGGAGGAGCAGACCGGGGCCGATCCGGGCTATGTCCTGGGATCTGAGGATATCCTGGAAATTTCTGTCTGGGAAGATGAGCGCCTCCGCCAAGAGGTTGTGGTTCGCATGGACGGAATGATCTCCTTCCCTTTAATCGGGGAGATTTCTGCGGCAGGCTTGCGGACCGAAGAATTAATCGAACGCATTACCGTGCATCACTCCAAGTATGTTCCGGAACCCTCGGTCCTGGTTTCGGTCAAAAAAAATTAATAGTTATAAAATTTATGTCACCGGAAAAGTCAATCGTCTAGGCGTTTTTGTGGTTGGCAACCGGCTGGATGTGATGCAGGCACTTAGCATGGCAGGGGGGCTTGCCCCTTTTGCCTCAGAAAACAAGATCAAGGTTTTACGTCGTAAGAACGACTATGGGCTCCAAAAGGCCTTTGCCTTTCGCTACGGAGAGGTCAAGGTCGGAAAAAATCTTGAGCAAAATATGATGCTCCATCGCGGAGACATCGTGGTGGTGCCATGATGAAGGAAAGTCATGGAATCGCGTTGAGTACGCCCTGCACCTAGTGTTGAGCGTGAAGAGGCGATTCCAGAATGTCATTGTCAGCATTTTATTGGGTTCATTCGCTATTTTTTTAGCAAGCTTGTCTGCCGATGCTGCAGTGTGGCGCCTTGACCCATCCATTACCCTCAGTGGATCATACAACGATAATCTTCAATTGCTCTCTGATCCCGATAAAAGAGAGGTTTATGGTCGCAGCTTCTCTCCCGCTTTGTCCTTCCATTCCCTGAGTGGGAAGCTTGATCTCCGAGGAACACTGTCGAGTAAGGTCACTCGTTATTCTAAGGCCTCAAGATTTGATACGACGAACTATTTGTTCAGTTTCTCTCCGCAATACCGACTGGATCGAGGAATCGGGTCATTGAACACATCTTATCTGAGGGATACGAGCTTGCAGCAAGAGCTATTGGAGACCGGTCTTGCACTTAAACGAGCGGACCGAAGCGCTCTGACCCTCAATCCCACCTGGCGGCATTCCTTTACAGAAAGAAGCTCACTTCATCTCTCCTACAATTTCAAGCGCGTTGATTTTGTGTCAGGCCCTGCGTTCGGGCTTTTTGACTTTAAAGACCAGTCTGCATCGGCCAGCCTCAATGTTCAGGTCACAGACGTGAATAATTTAACCGCCTCATTGTCCTATTCCGAAAATAAAGTGTCGGTTCTGAATCTGCGTAGCGAAACATTTTCCACGCAAATTGGCGGGGGTCATCGCTTTTCAGATTCATTCCAAGCTCGCCTCTCCCTCGGGGGGTTTCACACAATTCAGCACGGTTCGCTTGGAAGAAAAGGGAATACGAGCCGAGGTATATTGCTGTCGGGCAGTACCTCAAAGTCCTTTGAAATGACCCAGATTTCTGCAAGTGTCAGTCGCCAGATTATCCCGAGCGGGGCCAGCTCGCTCCTTAAAAACGATCAATATACCGTTTCACTTTCGAGGACAATCGATCAGGATCTGCACGCTACACTTTCGGCATCATTTTTTGAAAACCGCTTCTTGAGAGAAGATGCCCCAAGGGAAAAGAGCCGTTTCTACAGCGCGAGCTCTAGTTTAAGCTGGCAATGGGCGGAGCGCTCCGATATCCGGTTCGGCTACAGCTATTCACGTCAAGCGGGTCGCATCTCTAACGCCGAAAATATCCTCGTGAGCTATCGCTGGGAAATAGATTGAGTTGGACTGGGACCTTGCATTATTCAGTCTGGGTTGGTATTTTTTCGCAGCCTAATAAATTCCAGGAGAGAGGCAGGATGGCAAGAAAAATAGTCAGGGTCGTTGTCTTCTTTTCTCTAATTGTTCTGAATGCAACACCCGGCTTCGCGCTCAACATCGTTTTTAATGATGTGACGACAGGTGGCATGGCTGCTCAAGCCTTAACCGGATTTAACGAAGCGGCTTTACTTTTTGAATCCCGGTTTTTTGATCCGATCACCGTTCGAGTTGATATCGACTTTCGGGACCTGGGTTCCCCCACAATATTGGGCCAGGCGAGTTCTCAGCGGGGTGTCCGCTCATACGCAAGCATTCGCACTGCACTGTCGGGAGACTTGAGCTCTACGAACGATGCAAGTGCAGTTGCCAACCTTCAGCTTGGACCGGATTTAGATTTTTTTACCACAGATCTTTCGGGGACTCGCGTCCTTGATAACAGTAACGGCAATAATAATAACTTCCTGGCAGTCAATCGTGCGAATGCCAAAGCGATTGGCCTATTGTCTGATGATGGCTTGAAGGACGCTAACATTACCTTTAACAGCGCATTTGCATTTGATTTTGACCGCAATAACGGGATCAACCCCTCACAGTTTGATTTTGTCGGTGTTGCAGCCCATGAAATCGGGCATGCCCTTGGTTTTGCCAGTGGAGTAGATTCCGTTGATTGTAATACTGGTCCCACTGCCCCCTGCGGATTAACTAATCTTGACCCGTTTGCAGTTTTCAGTGTGCTGGATCTCTACCGCTATTCTGCCCCAGGTGTGGCCGATTTGTCTGTCGGCGGCGCACCCTATCTCTCCATTGATGGCGGCGTAACTAACCTCGGTCTATTTTCCACGGGTAGGTATGATGGAGACGGTCGGCAGGCAAGCCATTTTAAGGACAACCTCGGTCTGGGCATTATGGATCCGACATTTGCACAAGGTGAACTGGGCCTCATTACGGCCTTGGATATCACAGCATTTGATGTCATGGGTTATAATGTGGCACCGGTGCCCATCCCATCGGCTGTTTTACTCTTTGGTTCCGGTCTTGTTGGGCTGGCTTTTCTGCACAGAAGAAAGAAAGCTTAAACAGATTTGCTCAGAGACTTATTTCTTTTGGTTCCACCAGGCCTTTAGTCTTTTTGCTGTGGCTTCTTTGATCTCTTGTTTGAAGCCCGGATGATAAGGTCCGGCAAGCTTTTGAACATCAATCCCGAGTAACCTAAGGGCATCCAATGCGGCCTGGTTGGTCGCCTGTTCTTGTTGGGACAATCCCCAGATGAGACTTTCCATTATGATGGATCGTTGCTCTTTTGAAAAACCCTCCCCCTCTCTTTTGAGGCCCATTATAATAAAATAGGCCGCTGACAACCTTTCGCGTGGATGGGCGGCCCGAAGGGATTCCGCCGGTTTAGCGTGAGCGCTTGCAATAAAGGCGATAGTCTGGTGTTCCCCCCAAATAATGCCGCCTGTCGTCGGGCCTTGCCACAGTGTGGCTTCGTCATTTTTGATGTCATTTATAAAGAGCGTGAGTTTGGTGTCGGGTGCATTTAGAAATGGAAATCGTTCCGTACCTGAAAGATAAAAGCGTTCTTTGGACGAAGTATCACCACGAAGCGTTTTGATCACCTTGATCAGTAGACCTCGAGAGCGTTCAAAGGAGATAACCCGCGCCAGAATAATATACTTGGAATGTTGATAAGCCAGTTCATGGGGGGAGGCGCCGCTGGGCACAGCGCCGAGCGCCAGACCCTTGAGCGGGGACAATCCCAAAAAGCAGATCAAAGCGACTATTTTGATGCGCCCGTCTTTTTGTGGAAGGAATGTTCTCATGCCGGATGTCAATCTAAACTGATATTGACACGATAACAATATTTGTAGGTTGAATTGTCGAAGTGAAATCGTTATGATCATCGTGGAAATTTCCGTTAAAGAATGTCCTACCAACAAAAAGCTTTACGTAAAGAACACCCTACAGATTATAAGGTTGCCCTTATGAGCGAAGAGCCCAAAAAGCTGAAAGAGTATATTGAGATCTTCAATAGACGGAAGCTGATGTTTTTTCTTCCGATCATGCTGATCTTCTCATTGAGTGTAGTCATTGCCCTGAAACTACCGTCAGTGTACCGTTCATCGGCTACCATCCTGATCGAAGCGCAGGAGATTCCCCGAGAGCTCATCCGCTCAATTGTAACCGGTATGGCCGATCAGCGCATCCAGATTATAAAACAAAGAGTGATGAGGCGATCCAGCCTTTTGGCGATTATAGAGGAGTACGATCTCTATGGAGAGATGCGGAAGAAAAGCAGCAC
>JAJDBU010000048.1 GCA_029261195.1 Nitrospirota bacterium
AATCCTGTTTGCTACCCACGCTTTCGTTCCTCAGCGTCAGAGACAGTCCAGGAAGCCGCCTTCGCCACAGATGTTCTTCCCGATATCTACGCATTTCACCGCTACACCGGGAATTCCACTTCCCCCTCCTGTCCTCAAGTCGTACAGTTTCAAATGCAATTCCAGGGTTAAGCCCTGGGATTTCACATCTGACACATACAACCGCCTACGAACTCTTTACGCCCAGTAAATCCGAACAACGCTTGCCACCTCTGTCTTACCGCGGCTGCTGGCACAGAGTTAGCCGTGGCTTCTTCTCCCGGTACCGTCAGGCCCCAAAGGTATTGGCCTTGGGGCGTTTCTTCCCGATCGAAAGGGGTTTACAACCCGAAAGCCTTCATCCCCCACGCGGCGTCGCTGCGTCAGGCTTTCGCCCATTGCGCAATATTCCTCACTGCTGCCTCCCGTAGGAGTCTGGCCCGTGTTCCAGTGCCAGTGTGGCTGATCATCCTCTCAGACCAGCTACCCATCGTCGCCTTGGTAGGCCGTTACCCTACCAACTAGCTAATGGGATGTGAGCCCCTCAACAGGCGATAGCTTATAAATAGAGGCCACCTTTAATCTATCGGCTTTCACTTCAAGATACCATGCGGTATTAGCCCCGCTTTCGCGGAGTTATCCCCCACCCATCGGCAGGTTACTCACATATTACTCACCCGTGCGCCACTCTACTATCTTTCCGAAGAAAGAATTCTCGTTCGACTTGCATGTGTTAAGCGCGCCGCCAGCGTTCGTTCTGAGCCAGGATCAAACTCTCCAAATAAAGGTTTGAACCTTTTTCACTGCAAAATTGTTACTTGACCCGCTATGTGTCAATACACGCTATTTAGTTGTCAAAGAGCGAAAATAAACACCGCAAAAAAGACTTCTGATTGCGGTGCCTCTTGGTGTTTCTATCCGGCAAGGCGCAACAATTTCGCGATGCCCATTTGGTAAGAGAGTTTTACCATAGCCAAAACAGAGTTGTCAATCCCCTTTTACTAATGAATACCGATTTTTTTTTCCTACCTTAATATCACACCGATCTTTACCGGAAACGACGATTTCACAAGCCGGATCCGTCATCTTTTTCTGGTTGATTGTTACTGCACCTTGTTGAATCAGCCGCCTTGCGGCTCCCTTGCTGGCAGCCCAGCCCTGGACATGGATTAGATCGGCAAGCTTCAGGGGCTGCGCCCCTACAACAATCTCAGGTACACCCTCAACGCTCCCCTTTCTGCCTACGGTCAGATCAAAACGATTCTGAGCTTCATTTGCTTTCTCAAGGCCATGAAATCTCTTTACAAGGGTATGCGCCAAATAGAGCTTGGCCGCCATCGGATGTCTCTTCTTGAGATTTAGGAGGGACTCGTCAGTCAACAACTCGAAATAACGCCACATCAATTCATCTCGAATCGACATCGTCTTTCCAAACATCTCAAACGGGGAGCTTTCCAAGGCAATGTCATTACCAAAGCTCTTGCTCATCTTTCGAGTCCCGTCAGTCCCCTCCAGAAGCGGCATTGTCAAAACAACCTGCTGTTCTTGACCATAGGCCTTTTGTAGCGTCCGCCCCACCAGGAGATTAAACTTCTGATCTGTACCGCCCAGTTCCACATCTGCTTTCAATGCGACGGAATCATAACCTTGTATCAAGGGATAGAGAAATTCATGGATGCCAATCGGATGGGAGGCTTGATACCTTTTCTGAAAGTCATCTCGTTCGAGAATTCTTGCAACCGTGTACTGTGACGCCAGTTCAATCAACTGTCCCACAGGCATCGAATCCATCCATTCACTATTGAATCGAACCATTGTCCGCTTCGGATCAAGTAGTTTGAAAATCTGGGTTTTGTAAGTCTCTGCATTCTCCAGAACAGTTTCGCGTGTAAGCTGCTTACGGATCTCAGATCGCCCAGTCGGATCACCAATCATACCGGTAAAATCTCCGATGAGCACGGTCACTTCATGCCCTAGATCCTGAAACTGCTTCATTTTTTGAAAAAGAACCACGTGCCCTAAGTGCAAATGAGGAGAAGTCGGATCAATACCCGCCTTTATTTTAAGCGGTCTTCCCTCTTGTTTTGACTTCATCAGTTTTTTTACAAGTGCAGGGCGTTGTATCAGCTCTGCCGAACCACGCGAAAGAAGTGCTACATCTTTTTCAGAGGCGGCTATAGCTTCTTCATCTGACATCAACAGTTTCATAAACACCCGAACAATGATCTTTAACGAGGATCAACGCAGATCACAATCACAATCACAATCACAATCACAATCACAATCAAAAGATGCGATGATCAAAACTCAGAGGAAAGACTCCGCTACTTGGTTTCCAGAGGGTCAAAACGAAGATAAGGGGTAATCTTTTCTAACTTTTTAGAACCAATTCCTTTTATGCGAAGCAGGTCACTTGCCTCACGGAACGGCCCATCTATTTTTCGACTTTTAATGATTGTAGCGGCTAGCTTAGGACCGATTCCCGGAAGCGTCTGTAATTCACTGAGCTGGGCGGAATTAAGATCAATGCGATCCTGCCGAACCACGGTGTCTACAACCGTTTCAATTTGATTCGTTTCTGAAGCTGCAATGGCGATAGAAAAATCTATTTGCTGTTTCTCTGCAACAACGCGAAGAGAAAAGACAGAAACAAAAGCAAGACAACAAACCAAAATCTTGCGAAAGGCCTTTACATCGCTCAATAAAGACTTTTCCGAGAAAAAGTTAGTCCTGTTTTTCATTTTCCAAAAATCTCTCATAATCGCCCCATTCCATCAAGTGATCAAGCTCAGATGCTTGATCCACCTCTATTGTGAGAATCCACCCGCCTCCATAGGTATCCTCGTTGATCAATTCGGGTTTCTCTTCAAGATCCCGATTCACAGCAACGATTTTCCCGCTAACGGGGGCATAAAGCATGGAAGTGGTTTTTGTTGATTCAATTTCAGTAATTTCATCGCCCTGCTTAAGAGATTTTCCTATTTCGGGAATCTCCAGATAAACAATGTCACCCAGTGCCTCCTGAGCGAAATCGGAAATACCAACGATCACTCGGCCATCTTCTACGCGAATCCATTCATGTTCTTTATGATATAGGAGGTCTTTCGGAATCATTGATCTCTCTTAAGTTAGAGTTTCGTCATAATCAGTCATTTTCACTTGATTTACTCGATCATCCCCTCAATCGGAGAGCTGGCCTGGGCGTAGAGTTTTTTCGGGATCCGACCCGCAAGATAAGCTAAGCGACCAGCATGAACACCGTAGCGCATGGCTTCGGCCATCTGAATCGGATTTTTTGCCCCTGCGATCGCCGTATTCATCAAGATGCCGTCACAGCCGAGCTCCATTGCAATCGCAGCATCCGAGGCCGTGCCGACACCCGCATCAACAATGATGGGCACAGAAATTGTTTCCATGATGATTTGGAGGTTGTAAGGATTACGAATTCCAAGACCCGAACCAATCGGAGCCGCCAAAGGCATAACCACCGCCGCACCCGCATCCTCCAGTTTTCTGGCCATGATCGGATCGTCATTGGTATAAGGCAGCACAATAAACCCCTCTTTCACCAACACGCGCGTTGCCTCAAGAAGGGCCTCGTTGTCTGGGAAAAGCGTTCTCTGGTCACCGATCACTTCCAATTTGACCATGTCGGAAATACCGGCCGCACGCGCCAAACGTGCCGTACGAATCGCCTCTTCAGCGGTATAACAGCCTGCCGTATTCGGGAGGATCTTGTAGACTTTCGGATCAAGGTAGTCGAGCAGGTTTTCTTCCTTGGGATCGAGGATGTTGACACGCCGCACCGCAACCGTCACACAGTCGGCCCCTGAAGCCTCCACCCCCTTCTTCGTCTCTTCAAAGGAAGCATACTTGCCTGTACCGACAATTAAACGTGATTTAAATTCTATACCGCCAACAACCAAGGGCGTGTCAGGCGACATATTGCCCTCCCCCGATAAAACTGATGATCTCCACCTTATCTCCCTCCTGAAAAATGTGCTCATGATAAGCCGTGCGATCAATAACAGTCAAATTAATTTCGATAGCAATGCGCTCCGGCGCAATATCAAGCTGTTTAAGCAGCTGTAAAATATTTGCCCCTTCAGGAAGGTCTTGATCAACACCATTGACCCGTATCCTCATTCACCACTCCACTTCTTGCACGATCCATTTCTTAATCAGGCAACACCATAAGCCAGCATGGCATCGGCCACTTTCACAAAACCGGCAATATTTGCCCCTTTGACGTAGTTGACATAACCGTTGCCATCGCTTCCGTGCTTAGCGCATTTACGATGGATTCCTTTTATGATTTCCCTAAGACGCTCCTCCAACTCCACCTCTCCCCAGGACATGCGGATGCTGTTTTGAGTCATCTCCAAGCCGGAAACAGCAACACCGCCTGCATTAGAGGCTTTTCCCGGAGCATAGAGTAGTTTTGCCTTGTGGAAGACTTCGATCGCCTCTGCGCTTGAAGGCATATTAGCCCCTTCAGAAACCGCCTGACAGCCATTGACAACCAGTTGTTCGGCATCTGATTTTTCAAGTTCATTTTGCGTCGCGCAGGGAAAGGCGAGATCACAGGGAATGTCCCACGGGCGCTTACCTGCATGATATTCACAATTGTATTTTTTTGCATATTCAGAAATTCGACCCCGCTGAACGGTCTTCAGGTCGATCACATAGGCCAGTTTTTCAGCGTCAATCCCTTCAGGGTCATAAATAAATCCAGAAGAATCTGAGAGTGTGAGTACTTTACCTCCGAGATGGGTAATTTTCTCCGCACAGTATAAGGCCACATTACCAGAACCGGAAACCGTACAGGTTTTTCCTGAAATAGATGTCCCGTGAAGCTTCAACATTTCTTCCATAAAATAGGCGTTGCCATAGCCGGTCGCTTCAGTACGAATAAGGCTACCGCCAAACTCCAAAGACTTGCCAGTGAGTACCCCAGTAAATTCCCGGCTCAGGCGTTTATATTGACCAAACAGAAAACTGATTTCACGAGCCCCCACACCGATATCTCCAGCGGGAATATCCGTATGTTCACCGATATGAAAGGCTAGTTCCGTCATAAAAGACTGACAAAACCGCATCACCTCTCGATCAGACTTCCCTTTAGGATTAAAATCCGACCCTCCTTTTCCAGCCCCCATCGGCAAACCTGTTAAGCTGTTTTTAAATGTCTGCTCAAAACCTAAAAATTTCAAAATACTTAAGTTGACCGAGGGGTGAAAGCGAAGTCCACCCTTGTAAGGGCCAATGGAGTTATTAAATTGAACGCGATAACCCCGGTTTACACGAATGTGTCCCTCATCATCCTCCCAGACGACCCGGAAAATAATCGTCCGGTCCGGCTCCGTCATTCTTTGAATAATACCCGCCTTCCTGTAGTGAGGATGTTCAATAATAAAGGGAATGGCATCGGCAACAAATTCATAAACCGCCTGATGAAACTCTGTTTCCCCGGAATTTCTTTTGATGAGCCCTTCCATAAAATGTGCTACAGACAAATCATCGTACATGGCCGTCTCCTTACAAAAAGGGTTGATCTTCTCGAATCTTCAGACTATAGGATACCAGAAGGTTCTAAAACCCGCTCGAACCTTCGCCTACTCATCTCAGTTTTTATAAACTTTTAGAGCGAAAGACGAGCAACTTTTCCAGAGTCATGTCCTTCATGGTGTGTCCGATGCCTCCAACGCCAAGTCCCGACCTTTTTGTCCCGCCGAAGGGCATCCAATCCACCCGGAAGGCCGTGTGGTCGTTGATCATCACCGCAAGGGCATTTAGGGATTTTGCTGCTTTGAAGGCTTTATCGATATCCTGTGTAAAGATTGCCGATTGAAAAGAGACGTCTATCGCATTGGCCCGAGCAATCGCTTCATCCAAATCTTCAACAGTATAAAGACAGACCACAGGGCCGAAGATTTCTTTGCAGGATACAGAGGACTCATCGCTAGGATTCACCAGAACCGTCGGCTGATAACAGCTCTCCGAAATTTTTTCGCCACCCAGGGCAAGCCTTGCGCCGGAAGTGACCGCTTCTTCAACCCAGGAATGGACCCTATCTACTTCTCTCGGCAAAATCAGGGGACCGACATCACAATTGTCCCTTAACTGGTTTCCGGTTTTCAGGCATTTAACGCTTTCAGTAAATTGCTCAATAAAATCCGGAGCCACAGATTTTTCGATGTAAATACGTTGCACCGAAACACAGACCTGACCGGCGTGATAGTAACCGCCTTTAACCAGCAAGGGGAGGCTTGCGGCAATATCAGCATTTTTATCTATGATGACAGGAGCCAAACCGCCATGTTCCAAAGCGCAGGATGCACCGACGGCAAGTTTGGATCGTAACATCCAACCCACTTTCTCAGAACCGATGAAGGTCAAAAAGGCGATGCGCGCATCACTGACCAGGCGACCCGTGACTTCATTGGAACAAAAGATCATTTGGCACCATGCCTCCGGTAGCCCAACTTCGTAGAGTAGATTGACGATACTTCGGCAGGAAAGCGGTGTCGTCGTGGCCGGCTTCACCAAGACAGGACAACCCACCGCAATGGCAGGAATCACCTGATGAATAATAAGATTGAAGGGATGGTTAAAAGCGCTGATCGCAAGGACAATCCCTCTAGGCTCGCGAACAGTAAAAGCCAGACGTTCGCTCGAACTTGGCGTGATGCCCATCACAACCTCTTCACCCTTCAGTTGGCAGAGTTCCCGAATGGCAATCTTAATCCCGTCAATCGCTCGCGTAATTTCAACACGAGAATCGACAATGGGCTTTCCGCCCTCTGCCGCAGCTTCTTGTGCGAAACGCTCCGCAGTAGCTTCTATTTTTTCCGCCAGTCGTTCAAGGATCTGAATCCGTTCAAATTTAGGGAGTTGTTTCGACTGATCTTTAAATAACTGATCAGCCTGCTCTAATTTCTTTAAAACCGATGCTTCATCTTCGAGAGCTATTTCATCAATCAGTGATTGGTTAAATGGATTTCGGATTTGAATGTAAGCCACACCAGATTCTCCTAGATTAAACAAGTCTTCTTTTTTAACTCTTCCAACAAAACTTTTTCATTTTCAGAATAATCAATCGGCACTTCAATCAGATGAACCGCAGGTGCTTTCAGACAGTGGGAAAGCACCGACTTCAGTTCCCCGTTTTTAGAAATACGATGCCCCTTCGCCCCGTAGCTTTCGGCATATTTCACAAAATCGGGATTCCCGAAATCAAGGCCGAAGTCGCTAAAACCGCCGCCCGCCTGTTTCCATTTGATCATACCGTAGGCATTGTCCCGTAATATGATTACAATCAAGTGCAACTTGAGTCGGACAGCCGTCTCCATTTCCTGAGAATTCATCATAAAACCGCCATCACCGCAAATTGCCAGAACCTGTCGATCCGGTTCAAGCAATTTTGCGGCAATCGCAACGGGTAAACCGGCGCCCATCGTCGCCAGAGCATTATCCAGAAGCATCGTTTTGGGTTCATAAGCCCTGTAATTTCGTGCAAACCAGATTTTATAGGTGCCGTTATCCAAAGAAAGGATCGCACGACTGTCAAGCACTTCCCTGACTTCACTCACAATGCGCTGAGGGCTATTTGGGAAAGTGTCTTTGTGGACCGTGTGATAGACATTTAGATCGATATCCACCTTGACGCGTCGAAAATAGTCGAAATCCCAATGATCGGAAACTTTTATCTTTTGGGTTAATTTTTGAATATTTGTTTTCAAACACCCGATGACCTCATGCTGAGGGAAGTAAATATCATCCATCTGGGCAGGATAAAAGCTGACATGAATCACTTTTAAACGTCCTGTTTCATCCATATAAAACGGTGGTTTTTCGGTGACATCGTGCCCTACATTAATAATCAGGTCGGAGCGCTTGATTGCACAATGCAAATAATCGCTATCTGAAAGCGCCGCCGTTCCAAGAAATTTGGGGTGCCGCTCATCAATCACCCCTTTTCCCATTTGCGTTGTGCAAAAATAGAGTCCGGTCGTATCGATAAAGTTTTTCAGTTCTTCATGGGTCTCGTTGCGATTCGCACCCGATGCAATCAGCAGCAGCGGGCGCCTGGCCTGTTCGATTATCTCCACAGCCCTTTGGATCGCTGTCCAACTGGCCCTCGGTGAAACAACCTCAGTGGTTGCAAAAGGTCGGCGATCAGTCTCTTCGGCAGCGATGTCTTCAGGTAACTCCAGATGAACCGACCCCGGCTTTTCTGCTTCTGCAACTCTGAAAGATTCTCGAACAAGGTAGGGAATCGTGTTCCCGTTGACAATCTGTTTTGAAAACTTAGTCAAGGGTTTCATCATCCGCACAATATCAAGGATCTGAAACTGTCCCTGCTTACTTTTTTTAATCGGTTTTTGCCCGGTAATAAACAAAACCGGCATCCCTCCTAAAAGGGCATAAGCGGCACAGGTCACAAAGTTCGTCGCCCCCGGTCCAAGCGTCGCAAGGCAAACCCCGGTTTTTCCCGTCAAACGACCATAGGTCGCCGCCATAAAGCCCGCCCCCTGCTCATGACGGGTAAGGATGAGTTTGATCGAAGAAGTTCGAAGCGATTCCAGCAGGTCAAGATTTTCCTCTCCCGGAATTCCAAAAATATATTCAACGCCTTCATTTTCAAGACATTTAACAAATAGATCACTTGCCTTCATTTCGTTCTCTCCCTAAAAATATTTTTACTATCCCTTTTTTAAAAATGAAATAATCAGGTAAGCCAGCACCAGGGCGACGACCGGCGCAAAAGCGCTCGTCAAGTGAATCATATCCGGTATTTGAGAGATAATCATATTGATTCAATATGCAGACATTTTCAGCATGTTTCAAGTTTTTTCTATGCTGAAAAGTCCTATTCCGGAGTTCCAAGGTAGAGTTTCGATCTCCGGTAATATTCGGCAAAAGCCCTTAACAAAACGACAAGCACTGCCGCCCCCGGTACTGCCAGTAAAATCCCGACAAAACCGAAAAGATCACCCCCGATGTAGATGGATGCGATAATCACCAGCGGGTGGAGCCCCACCTGTTTCCCCATGATGAGAGGCGCAATGGCCAAGCCCTGAATCGCTTGTATGCCCCCGAAGAGAAGCAGAATATAGAGGGGGTGAATGAAATCCTGGAACTGTAAAAAAGCAAAGGTCAGGGAAAGCAGGAGGCCGACAGTAAAACCGATGTAGGGCACAAGCTCTCCAATTGCCGCAACAATGCCCACTGCAAACGCAATATCGAGTCCGATCACTGAAAGACCACCCACATAAAAAATGCCGAGCAAGAGAATGATCAAAAGTTGTCCACGGACAAAACCACTTAAAGAGAGATCAATTTCGTGAAGCCGCTTATCAAGCTCTGTGCGGTAGCGGTCAGGAATAAAACGGGCCAGAGATACTTTGATCCGATCAAAATCTCTAAGGAGATAATAAAACATGAAGGGAATGATAATTAAGTTTCCAATTGTCGCCACCAAACCGATTGTGTTTGTGAAGAAACTCAGAGCAAAGGTGGTGACTGGTTTGAAAATGGCGGGGGCATCTTCTTTCAAGCGAGGCAGAATTGTTTTCAGGGTTTCATCAAAAGTCTGTGGCAGTTTAAAGCCGAACATACGTTCAATCGCCGGGAGCCAGTTTTTTTGAAGGTGTTCCAAGTAGACGGGAAATTGATCAAAAACCCTCGTCAATTGATCTTGCAGGGTCGGAACGCCGAAAAAAAGGAATACGGCAAAGATAACAATAATAAAGACAAAAACCAGAGCAATCGCCAGGAGCCTTGGAAACCGCCTCTCTTCAAGCGCATCAATCACCGGATCGAAGGCATAAGCCAGTAGAAGCGCTATAATAAAGGGACTTAAGATGCTTTTTGAAAGGTAGAGTGAAAAAACCGCGAGTAAACAAAGAAGAAACCAGGAAAGTGGCCCCTTCCAACTGTCATTATGAATGCCTTCTTTTATCTTCATCTACTCTTATACGGCTTTTCAGCCTGTGATGGGTCGATTCAATGGACGTGCATATCGGGGGGGGGGGAAGCTCAGATCCCTTAGAATTTTTGGGGGAATTTCGGTTGAAGCATTCTGACATTGACGCCGACAAAACCGCCCACGGCCCCTCCTGTCCCGGCACCGAGCAGGGCGGAGGTCATTCCGTCAATATAAATTGCCAGGCCGCTTCCGAGTAGAACACCCACTACGACAAAGAGAAAAAATTTCTGCCCTCCCAGACGCCAGACAATCGCCCCCAAAACAGCTCCGACTATAGCCATGACAAGCACCCACCCAATATTCCCCATAAAAAAACCGACAGCGGCGCCGGTCACTCCGGTGATCACCATGCCAGGCAGGGAGGTTTTAAGTCTTTGAAAATCAATTGATATTGGCATGGACGGGATGCTATCAGATATGTTTTTGGGAGTCAATTTGACTCGAAGCCGCCTGAATCAAGTCGCTTACGCAAGGCTTTCAATTCTCATTTTCAGCCTGCTCCTCTTCGATGATTTCATCCGTCGGCAAGGCATACGCCCCCTCTGCCCAACGGCCCAAGTCAGTCAACTTACAGCGTTCGGAACAGAAGGGGCGGGAAACATTATCTTTCCATTGGGCGATTTTTTTACAAACGGGGCAGGAGATTTCCATCTAGACCTTACCAATAGTATGAAGAATGAGAAACGAGTGAGGGGTTCATGGCAAACCGTTTCTACATTGATTGGTTTTGTTGAAGCGGATCGATATCGACTGTGCGGTTTTCTATGAGGCTTGCGTTAATGTGCCCGATCTTGATCTTTGTTCTAATCAAAAGCGGGATGTGGCGTTCGTCATCGGTCAACCAGAGAGTGACATCGCCCTTGTCCATAAAGACCCCTTCAAACCGGACCAGCGCTTTTGCCTTAATCGTTTTAAATGTACCGAGCGATGTTTTTAATTCTTCCCTGCCAAGCACCTGAATTTCCAGTTCCCAGTTTTTTTTGCTTTCATGCACATCAATAAAGACAGATTCTCCTGGGACTAAATCCTGGTGCATTCTAAAATAATAGAGGGAACTCAGTGAATCCTGTACGCGAGGCGGGATCTGAAAAACCTCTGTTTTGACTTCACTCTTGGTTTTGTCGGTTTTGATTTGTATTGCACGGTGCCGAACCTGATCAAAATCGATGGTCTTTTCTCTTCTTTTCCTGCCCTGCCGCTGATTGATTTTTATGGAATGCGAATAAAATTCCTCAGTATCGACAAAGGATTCGACCCGATCTTTTACCGGATAGAAGACGGAAATAAAGTCATTGGACTCTACCGTCGAAACAATATGATAGGCTTCTCTCCCCCTGAACTGCATCTTTTTGGAGACTTCCATGACGGCCTCACCCGCAGGAAGCCCCATGTAACTCACCTTGTAGATCAGGCGCTCTCCCATTTGAAAGGAACGAAAGGAACGAAGGGTTTTTAAATTTTGGCTGGGCTTTGAAACCGGTTCGAGGGCCTGACTTCGGGCGATTAAAACGAAGAAGGCAAGAAGGGCAAAAGAAAAAATCTGTTTTATTTTGGAGGCTTGCTTCAAGCGGACTGTTGCGGAAGAGAATACTTTCATCGTCTTTAAGTAGCAGAAAAAGATTTGCGCGGTCAAGGGATTCTGCGTTTATTTCACCTTTTTATTGATATTTCTATTTTTCCAAGTTCATTTTCCTTTTATCGCTTCTTGCGGGGCAGGATGGATTCCGATATGATCGGCTCATTTTTGAGGATTTTTGTCAAATATGGACTACTCAAAGTCATTTTCAGTCGTCGACAGCAAGGCATTACTTTTTGAGGGGCAGGCCCTGATGGCCGACCCCATTCACGGTTATATTCCATTCACCGTCTCCTTCGGGAGCCATAAGGAATCGAGCGAAAAAGATCTCATCGATTCAAAGTGGATGCAGCGGCTTCGATACATCAATCAATTGCAATCCGCACGCTGGGTTTATCCCTCCGCCGAGCATTCCCGTTTTGTGCATTCTCTGGGAGCGATGCATGTGGCAGGGCGTTTTGCCAAACATCTCTACCCTTCCTTAAAAGAGGTTGTCCCCAATGTACCCTCTCCGGCATTTATAGAGGCGCTTCTCCGTGTTTCCGTTTTGCTGCACGACATCGGACATGGCCCCTTTTGTCACTTTTTTGATCACAATTTTCTTAATACCTTTCACCTGAGCCACGAAAAACTCGGGCAGGAGATTATCCGCAGGGAACTGGGTGTACTGATCAAAGGGATTAGAAGAAGTCCGGGTGGAGCCTTTGCCCCTGGCGAAAGCCTTGATCCGGAACAGGTCGCCTTTTTAATACATAAAGATCCGGATTATAAAACGCCCCTTGAATATCCGAGATGGCTTGTGATGCTTAAACCGCTTTTTTCAGGCATATTTACGGCCGACAACCTCGACTACGTCCTTCGAGATGCCTTTATGTGCGGGGTTTCAACCGGCCCCATTGATCTTGACCGCCTGATGCACTACAGCTTTTTTTCCAAAAAAGGACTGACGCTGCATCAAGCGGGGCTTCCGGCATTGACCATGTTTTTAAACGCCCGTGCCTACCTTTATTTTAATGTCTATTATCATCGCACCACGCGCGCGCTCGACACCCACATGAAAGACATTTTTCGAGCGACGCTTAAAGAAATTTTTCCTTACAACCCACTTGAACGTCTACAGGCCTATGCCGATTTAACGGATTGGTCGCTTCTGATCAAGGTGAAATCGTGGAAAGCTTCCCGCTCAGCATCACGCCGGGCGCTTTTTAAAGAATGGGAAAAAATCTGGGGCCGGGATGTAAAGTGGAAGATGGCCTGTGATACGACATTATCGACAAGCGGCTCTGCGGGAAATTCCCGCAGGGTGAAAACCGGGACAGAGCGGATGATACACGCAAACCTTCTAAAAAAACGGATGCAGGCCTTGTTGCCGGAGACCTTGAAAGATCTCTCCTTTCGAGTGGATCTTGCCAGCAAAGATCAACGACCGGACAATCCAATGGAAATGGGTGAACGACAGATCTACGTCTTCAATCCTTCCACCGGGTCCATTTCAAAAGAAGCCTTAAGCGAATTTATCGATGTGGTCCCGGCGCGTGTCGTCCGCTGCCGAATCTACGCCTTGGACCACGAACACGACGCACTTTTGTCGGAACTTGCCGAAAAGGCGCTGACGGAGATCGGGAGGTGAAGTATTCATCGCATCCTTTCCACAAATCGTGTAATGGCCTCCAGGGGTAAACCGACAGCGGCCAGATAGTCTCCCTTCAATTCCTGAATAAATTGACGTCCCTCACCTTGCACGGCGTAGGCGCCGGCTTTATCTAGCGGTTCTCCGGTCGCAACGTAGTCCGAAATTTCGCTGTCTGTCATCGACTTCATTTTGACTTCAATCTTGCAAATCGAGTGTTCCGATCTATCCTGCAAGGTATCAATCATAAAAACTGCCGTCCAGATGCAGTGAGAGCGTCCCTGTAAACCCTGCAAAATCTGCTTTGCCTCTTCCGGATTTTTTGGTTTACCGATTTTTTGTTGGTCGCATTCAATGAGGGTGTCGCTCCCGATGACAATGGCATTTTTAAAATCTTGGGCATTTTTAAAATCTTGGGCCACGGATCGCGCCTTGCCCTCTGCGAAATGGATTGCTTCTTCTTTTGGGGATAATGCCGGATTTGAGATTTCTTCAAAACGGGGCGACACAACGCGAAAAGGGATTTGAAGCCGGGAAAGAATCTCCCTGCGTCTCGGAGAGTTTGAGGCCAGAATCAATTCAGTGGAGGTGAGGTTTGGCTCTTTTTTTAGATCCTGCATTCCGATTTCAGTCCAGGAACGGTCAGCCTGCTTCCTTTCAACTCCGCCACCCAATCCTCATGGTCATCAAGATGATCCCCCCTGCCCCCCTTAATAAGGGGGGCGCTTTTATAACAGAATGCTTTTGTAGCAGGCCGGTCCCTAAAGCCCGTTTAAATTTCCCTGAATTTCGACCTTTCCCAACAAGCAACACCCTCCTCTTCCACCCCCCTTATCAAGGGGGGATCGCGTTCCAACCCTCTATCAGCGAGGCATCCTTTCCGACCCTCCTGCAAAGGGCGAACTCATACAGACCGTTTCAAGTTTCAATCCTCTATCAGCGAGGCATCCTTTCCGACAGCACCCCTTTTTTCTCTTTTAGAATCAATGGATTACAAGGGCCAAAATACAAACCCCCAGTTATCCACAGATAAGTTATTCCTTTGGGAGATACCGCCAAGCACTCAATATCACTTTTCATCATATTATTCAAGACTTTATACAAAAGTACAAAGCTATGCCTAAAATCACCTCCTTTCAGAATTCTTCTAAATTTCAGAATTAGAGTGATATATAAATATTTTAGTTTTTCAAACCTCCATTACTACAAAATATCGCTACCCACAACTCAATATCTCTAATAACGCTGCTAAAACGGGTTGTGATCAAAAATGACAACATCTCCAGTAACAGGTGATGTTTAAATTAGCTTAACCGCCTTTCACATAAAATAATAAGGAATTACATTAAAAGAGGAGTGTACATTTCTCCGGCACTGGCCTCCTTGCCTTGTAAATCCTTGCGATATTCCATAAAAACCACATTGTCCATGACATGCACGAGGTTCGCCGCCAGCAAGGGGAGCACGTTGTCCGGAAGTCCACAAAACAGGTAGACACGACGAACACCGTTTTCAGTATGGATTCGCAATAGCAAAGCAACGACATTCTTCACGTAGCCCATCAACTGCTCGTTTGTGTCAAAGGTTTCATCCTTTAGCCAAATCGGACGGGCTTTCATGTTCATTGCTTTCATATAGTCGAGTACATTCAGCAGATACTTCTCCTGACTTACAAGGATGAGTGCTACAGTATCCAATCTCTCTTCTGAAGTAATAGGAGTGATCTGTTTATGGGAAAACTCGCATTGGGCGTCTCCTCCGATGAGTGGGGTACGGCGTTCCTGGGCTTCGTTGTTGAATATGGTGCCGTAACGCGCATTGTGACAAAAAAGGCGGGCGGATGTGCTCCGGTTGAACAGACGACAACCGAGGAAAAAGAAAAACGCCAATTGGGCATTCCCGACAATGTGGATCTCTCTTGGGTCTGGACCCGCCAAATTCCCCATGGCCGTAGACAAGGCGGATTGCATTGTTGAGCAAAGCATCCGCCATTTGTCGCCATACAGGGTCTCATGATCGCTACGAATACCAAGGCAGGGGCGTTCAAGTTGGACAAATTTTCTGGAATGCCTAGAGGTTCCTCGCTCCGTTTACCGGCAGTGCCCCGCTGATCTATATATATAATGATCGTTCGCTGACTTGGAATTTCTAATGTCGTGTAGACCCGGCGTGCCAGTTCATCGGCAATATGTACCGCATCGGAAGACTCAATCCCAAGTCGGGTAACCCGCGTACCGCGGTGATCTAGCCATCTACTACGCAAAAGAGTGTGGGATTTGACCAGTTTATAACGGTCGCCGAGGTATATCGGGACGATGATTTCTTTACCCCATTTTTTTTCCTTTTCCAGGGCAATCTCAAGCTCATCCTGAACCCATGGAGACTTTATTGCCTGTTCTGAAAGAAATACGGTGAAGGTTGTTTGACGTGCGATGGCCTCTTCCAATACTTTGTCCATGGCCGCACCCGCCACAAAGTCGTTCTTGTCCAACCACGCAATAATCCCTCGCCGCCCCAATTCATGTGCTACGGTTTCAACAAGGGCTTTGTTAGCAGAGTTGTGGGACAAAAAAGTCGAGGCGTATTTCATGATTGATCTATCTCCTTGTGTTTGAAAATGAATTTGTATGCCATTTTTTCATTCTGAATGGATGAATGTTCCCAGCTATGTATGAGTTCGCCATAAACCTTGATCACTTGCTCCAGATAAACAGGCCACAAATCTCCCTGTTTTTTCTTGGTCTTGGCACGGTTCTTCCCTAGCATTTTCGCAAGTTCCTCTGGATTCAGTTTCTTCACTTCATCCGCAACCCATTCATCATCCGACATGGAGGCACGTTCAACTCTTTCAAGAATTTTCCTCCGCTCATTTTTGTCTTCATCTGGCATGTGTCCATAGCCCACCGCCGTCTTGGCCCCCGCGCCAAGCCATTCAAGCGCGCTTTTCAATGCCTTCATGACCTTCAATAATTCTTCGGCACATTCTTTCCCGTTGCGGGGCGCCACAGGAAACATAAATTTCGGCTTGTCTGCAACTAAAAAAGGAATAGGAACGGGGCTGTGCCAATCGGCAGGGGTGACTTTCTGGTCCAGGGGGTTTTCACCCCCCTTTTCGTACCATTCGTCCATGTGTGGTGTCATGATATCGGCCTTGAGTGTCACCGGTTCAAGCGGTAAGGCATCGAAAAAAATAAAGGCACCGGCTTTATTGTCGTTGTCACATTTTTTTGGATCTTTGTCTTCGCTGCCGAACCAGCGATGCAGTTTGTGATTGTCTCTCCTTTCTTTCCACTCCCCTTCCAACCAGGCACGAAGTAAACCCTTGACCGCTGCACCTGGAATGTAAGGAACACCCAATGTCGGGTGCCAGAGGAAGCCGTTTTCAACCGGGTGGGGATTGCCCAGGCCGGTGGCGAAATGCCATGAGCCGGTAGCAATATGAATATCACCTTTCCGAAAATGGCAGAGCATTGCGAGCCGATCCGTGGCCTTCTGCAAGGCCTCCTTTTCTCCGACATCTTTTTCAACAGTGCTAATCCATGCTCGTTTTCCGTCAGTGGTACCCCTGTGTTTGTCTTCGACATAGACCTGCCATTGCTCGTCATACTGATTGAAGAAGCGGTCGTACCACAGGCCATGATGCCTATTGTCAAACACGGGAGGGGCTTCCCGCATTTCCTTATAGAGCGGCGGATTTGGCGGGTTCATTTTTCTTCTCCTCCTCAATAAAGGCCTTTGCAAACTTTTTTATCCAGTCGAGTAGCAGAAGTGCTTCGGCTTGTGCCTGACGGTAGTGGTGCATATCTTTGGTGGTAATCCCTATCATGAGATTATCCAGTCCGGCATAGGGCTGTCCCGGTTTCTTCATCCAGTCGGAAAGCAATTCGTAAAGCGCATTATAAGCAGGGTTCCCTTTTTCGCCCGATCCCTTGCTCAAATAATACGCCGCCGCTTGTCCCAACCCATTCATCCGAATCATGGCCGGGAAATTTTGTGCATAGCTTTTATATTCTTTTTGATTAAGATCTTTACTGTCTTTTTCCTTTACTTCCTCTACTTTATCCAGTGCATATTTAGCGCGCTTCTGCTGCATCGTCTGCATGGCTATGCTCCTTTCGCCTCAACAATTTCAACAGCGCACCAGCCCATACCCACGGTTTCGTTACCGCCCAGTTGCAGATAGGGTTTATTGTCTCCCGTGAACAAGTCTAGTACGCATTTCCTTATACCCTTAGCGTCAAGGGCTTTATCCTGCTCGTCCTTTTTCGCCTTGCGCGAATTATTCGCAAGCAAGGGCACATAAAGCAGGGTTTCGGGCGGGAGCGTTTCTTCGTACCACAACGCGCCATCTTGGGTCGTTTTGGTATCCGAATTCAACGCAATGTGCGCATTAACCGGGACGGCCGCCTGAGTCAGGTGGGTAAACATCGTGTCGGAAACAATGACCAATCGTTTTTTTAATTCGTCCTCGGCCTCGGTTCTCTCCATCAATTTGGCGAGATCCGTGGCGCACTTTTCGAGCTCACCTTTTTTCTCAATAAGCGTAAATCGATACTCCTCCAGAAAAAGATAACCTGTTCCCTCTGAGACGATGGCTTCGTCATCTTTTAAATCGGGTTTCGGTGGGTCAAAGCTGAAGTCATTTCCCAAGTCCATGCGTTTTGCATCCCGTTTTAATCTTTCCAATGCCCCGCTGCAAGTCACCCATTTGAAGGTGCCGGTCAAGGAACGCACCGGCAAAAGCAGCAGCCTGGCATCTCCGGCGGCGATGGCTCCGGCATTGGCGTCGGCGTTCTTTGTCTCCGGACCAAATGTAACCAAAACCTCGTCACGATCCTGATCTTTGCCATACACCTCCTCCGCTTTATCCCGCAAAGCACCTTTGACGGCGGAGCCGAACACACAGGGCCAGCCATTGTGACCTTCGCGCTGAATGGGTAGGTCTACTCCGCTGACGGAACTACCCGCTCCGGCATGTAGACTGCTTTCTGTCAACAGGCCCAACAGGGCCGTTGCTTGGTTTTTCATACTTTTCCTCCTAAATAGTCAGTGGGGAATTCGTTTGAGTTCCACAATCCACAAGCGATGACACCACGTCCGAACTTCCGATCTTCTCCGATGTATTTACCCTGCAAAACATCAATGGCCTTAGCGATGTTACCGTCATCTACCGCACAGTAATAGCTACTACCGGACGGAATTAAACTTTGCACATCGCGCGGTTTGCGTTTGAGCATGTTCCATCCTCCCTCGCGCTGCGCTTTTCCGAGCACGGCGGCATGTAAGGTAAGAGCAATACCCTCAATGACCCCCTGCCAAACATGCACGCCCTTAAGCTCCTTTAACTTGAAGCCTTCTGGTAGCCAATTGCCCTCTTCGTTCTTAAATCGTGCCGGGCTCAGCAGGATCAGAATCAATCCCTGTGTTGCTGTTTTGTTTACTTCCGGTTTTGCGGGTGGTTTCGGAAGGCCTAGAGAAGAAATTGCCGCAATGCGTCCTTCGCCTCCTAAGCGTACGATGCGGTTCTCGATTTCCACTCCATTCAGACCGGAAATATCGACCTCGATAGCCAGACCGGATTTCGGGCGAATATGGCAGGTTTGATAGAGCAAACTGTTTTCTACTGTGCGTGTGCTGTTGTCTCGTGCAATGCCTAAGCGTGGTTCCCTGCTGAGCAGAGTTTGCTCCGTGTGTAGTTCTTTAATACCCGGCAGACTACCCATTAATATTTTTTCAAGTCCACTTCGGGTAAGCCATGCACCTTTGATTGACCTGTAGCCTTTCGCTCTTTCAGGTATTTCAGGCAAATAAACCCTTCCAATATGCGTTTCCATGGCAGTACCGATACGCAGTCGGGCTAAAAGGTTCTGGCCTTTTTCTTCTCGGTGCATTAGAAAAAGAGGTAAGGGATAAAGGCGTTCACCATTTAGTGACAAGCAAAGTCCATCAAGGCTGAGATTGCCTAAATTATCGGCATAGCCAATCATTTCACGCAGCTTTCGTCCATCAGGCAGTGCATAGTCTACATTGTCTCGAAATTGATTCCAGTCCGCACCCAGTGCATCGCCGATGGCCGTGCGTAAAGCCCCCAGTACGGTACGTGGCGACGGAGGGAAAACGCTGATCAGTTCTGTACCCCCTATGGTGTCGAAGGGGCGTGACTCACGGAAGAACAAAGTATCAAGCGGTGTCAGACATAATCTTTTGATTGTGCTCATCGTTCCACCCCTTTCTTTGCCAAAAAACGTACTAGCAGCGCACCATCCGCTTCGAGATGTTTTGATTCCCATGCATCTATTGTTTTTGTTTTGTCTCGTACACGGGGACGGCATTGTTCAAGAAGCTGCTTCACAATCACCCTTGCCTCTTCCATTGACTTCACCATTGCCATGAGCGAGATGGCTTGCTCATCTTTAAGAACGGGTTCCAACAATTCCTTCTCCTTGTCTTTGCCGGGATTAAGCAGATCAAAGCGTTCTCTGATTCGGTAGAAAAATTTGCTGGAGAAATGTCCTTGTTTCCCTTCGGATTGATCATTTTTCTGAAAGTCTGCTGCCAGTCTCTCTACAACGACGTTGCAATCTTCAAGGGCAATCTGCCAGGGCTGAGCCCACTCCACTGTCATGCCACCCGGCTTCCAGACACGGCAGGCAAGCGCATCACGCCCCCGCCCCTCCTTCGCCACCTTGTCGAGCAAATCGTGTGCATCCAGTAAAACCTTGCCCAGCGGCATCTTGGCGTGGGCATATTCAATGGCGGCAGAAATAGAAGTGATAATGGCTGAGGTGGCAAAACAGCCCATGTAATGTCTGCGTAAAGCCGCAGCACAATTCAGTGCATCTTCCAGGGGCAGCAACACCAGCACGTCATCTCCGCCAGCGTAGATCAGAAAGCCGTTGTGCTTATTCACAATGCTAGGAATCTCCTTGGTAAACTCCGCCAACCCGGTAGCGATCGCCTGCTGTTTATCGGGCACACGCATTTGAAGCCCCAACTCGTCACCATCCATTAGCAGTACGGTATAGAACGGAGAAGGCGGATCAAGCTTGGCTTCACCGCGAACTTTCTTAAGTTTGCTCAGAACCTCTGTTGCCTGCTTCTCTTGTTTGTCCCAAAGATTCTTATTCTCCAGCATGGCATCGAAGAAGACCGTACCATCCAGCGCTTTCCATTGTTTGTGACCGTCCGCATCCTGGACACAACGGATGTTGGATTTCCACTCACCATAGTTTCCGGTCAGCTTATGAGCAGCGTTGTGGAAGTCCCACAATCCCGTAGACACCTCTTCGTTTTCGTTTGCCTTTTCAATCAATTGCGCTAACCAGGGTGCAACAGCCATGTAATGCACCGAGGGGACGCCACTAGGTAGTTCCCAGCCATTGACCATCCAATTCCCCGGCATTTTTTCGCTGACGTCTTTGAAGCAGCGCGAGAAGCGCCGCTTTACGAAGGCGATTGCACAGAGTTTTTCACCGGGGCGCAGGTCTGTTTTTATGCCATCTTGACCTAACTCACGTACATTGTCCCAAAAACTATTTCCTTTCTTACCGGGACGCTCGGTTCCTGAAAGTTCCTGCCAACCGTCCATCATCATGCACTTCACACCCGGTTCGTCCGGTGGCAGGTGGCTGCGCATATTTTTCAAGCGGTCCAGGGTATTGGTCGCATCTTTATTTTTCACTATCGCCCACTCAATATCCCAAAATGCGGAAATCTGTCGATTCCAAATTATTTTGGTTTTATTATTCTCAAGCCTGTGAAGGTCATGCTCCCAAACCTTTTCGCTTAATACCGTCCATGCCATTTTCACGGCATCCACAACTTCTGTGGCTTCAAATTTATCATCGACTTCAGCCATAAACCGGTTTGGGATGCTGCCTTGTTTCGGACCTTTGCCGCCTTTTCGAATGGCCTCCATGAATTTTGCATCCGGTTTCGGAAAAACAACATTTCCGCCCTGTTGTTGAACTGCCCTCATGGCAACTGCTGAAAGCCACGACAAGATAAACGAACCCGCCCAAAAATCCCGCGTCCGCCGCGCCTGCGAAACAAAGCCCTGAACAGGGCCTATGGTGAAGTGGAAGTATTTCATGGCAACACCTCCTTCCTATCGGGGAAGCGATCTTTCTTGGTTTCAGGAATTCCAATCTTGCCATCGAGAAAATTGGTGATGACCTTCCATGCATTAATATTCAGGTCAACATGGTTGCCGCCGGCATTGATCTTCTCCCCGTTTGGCAGGAAGGGTGATTTCAGGAAGACGCTGACACCGATATAGTTCTTATCACTTAAGCGGTGAACGTGAAAGAACAACGGGCTGGCACGGCGTTCATGCGTTGCTGCATTCACTTTGTTTTCATTGCTGTCGTAGTTGTGAGGGAGTCCAAACACAATTCGTTCGGGATGAAAATTCGGGTATTTTGACCGGAATGGTGGCACCTTTCTGAACCAGTGATGGTCATCTTTGAATCTCATTTCGGATTTCTTGCCACTGGGAAGAATATTACTTCTTCTTGGGTTTGTTTTCGTCTTTCCCCAACTGCGGTAGTCCAGCATTCTCAGTCCAAACTCGTCCAACACCTTGTAAGGCGAACTTTCCGAGAGCAGGTAATCTACGCGACTCTCTTTCGAGAAGGCCGAGTATTCTGGTTGAGGCACGTCAGAAAGATTGAGAAGTAACTGCTTAACCTCACTTTGGTATTTTTCTTGGGTAGTGGGGGCAGTCCATGTTTCTTTTTCCTCTTTTTTATCACAAACCATTTTTTCCAAGGCGATACTACCCATACCATGACGGGAACGGCTGCCTAAACCACCCAACAGTCCAAACATTTTGAGTGCAGCTAGAACAGATTCGTCAACTTGCTTGCGAAAAGCCAGAGTAACAGTGAAGATTTGATTTTCATTCAGACAACCGCGCTCCAGCTGACCAGCCTTCCTCTTTATTTCTCCAGTATTTCTATTTACACTTGTGAACGCCGTTATCAAACCGTAACCAAGATAACGGGCAGCGGCCAGATGATTTTCATCCGGCATTCTATTCCCATGTTGGTTTGTCTTTTGTCTGGTCGGCTTGAAGCTCGTGTGGACAGTATCTTCCTCTGTTTTTTTGGGCTCATTATGCCTAACGGTCATCAAAAATGTCCCTTGCCCACCAAGCGGTTTGCCTTTTTTTGTTTTCGCCGAAAGACCAAACAGCCGCCCCTCTTCCTTGTGAAGTGCCTTCAGCGCATTAGTCTCATCTTGTTCTTGTTTATAAAACCGCCCCCAGTTCAAGGCCCGCCACCAAAACCGCAAGGCCCCTTTCACCGAAGGAGGCCGTATCCCATCGTCTGGTGTTTGATCCGCACCGCCAATGAACATCGGCGTCACAATTCGAAATGTCGCTTCCAGCTTTTCCATCCTTTCCTCCCTTCTTGATGCATATATACGATTTAAGCTATATTATATATACTCAATTAAAACAGGATCAGGAGACCCCCTCATGAAAACCCTCATTGATATCAACGAAACACTCCTTGAAAAAGCGATGGCCCTCTCCCAGACCAAAACGAAGAAGGAAACAGTCCATCGGGCCTTGGAGGCCTTCGTCAAACTCCGGCAACGGGAGCGCTTAAAGGAGATGGCCGGAAGCGGGGCAATCGAATGGCGTCTTGACGACCTGAAGGCTGCAAGGCACCGAAGAGAAAAAACGCAGACCCGACTCATGAAAGACGGGCAATGAATCAAAGGCAGGTTTTTGTGGATACCAGCGCATGGATCTGTTTCTTCGCTCGAAAAGGCTTTGCGGAGATCAAGCAGGCCATTGGCACGCTCCTCGACGAAAACCGGGTGGCGGTCGCGGGGCCGGTTGTCATTGAGTTGCTTCAAGGATGCCGAAATGTGCAGAAAAAAACGACTATCGAAGGCTGTCTTCAGGGGCTTCAATGGCTTCCGATCAAGGATCATCACTGGTCTTATGCTGCGCAACTGGCCTTCGACCTTCGCAGAAAAGGAATTACAGTTTCCGCGATGGATGTGCTTATCGCAAGTGTCACCATCGACACCGATTGCCTCCTCCTTCACCGGGATCGTGACTATGACTTCATCAGCGAGCACTTCCCCGAACTGAAGCATTACAAGTTTTAGCAATCCGCGCTCATTCCGGTTTTGCATTGACCTCATACCGCCCCATCCCAAAGGTCGCTCCTTTTCCGACATGCACCCCTTCCCCCAACTTCAAAAATGGGAGAAAAGACGTTAAATCGCCTTCAAAGACAATCTCCCCGACAAACCCACCTTGCGGGATGCTCTGTCCTTGCCGCCGGGAATAGCGCTCTTTGTCAACCCAGCGCAAGTTTCTAGAGACGACGCGAATTTCTTCTATATGAGAAGGAATCTTTAATGGAACAATCTCTTCCTGGTTTGTCCCATGAAAGTACCTCAGGTTTTCGATCCGTCGAAGGAGGGTCCGAAACAAGAGGGCAAAGTCGATCGCTTCGCTTGGCCGCCCCTTTACAACAATCCGGGTTGGCGTCAGAAAGCGAACTGTGATCTTGCGACATTCCGTGACCGGTTTTTGATCAAGCTGTAGGGGCTGGACTTCCTTGATTTTAAAATTTCCTCTCCCCATGCCAATGCCGCGTTCCCCTAGTACCTCAAAAGCCCGAATGAAATACGGGAGGTAGGAGACGGCCTTTCCAATCAAAATCAGACCAATCGTCATCTTCTCCCCCGGTTCATAGGTCAGCTTTTCCCCCAGCGGCGGTTCAATGACGAAAGGACGCGGAACGGCTTTTCCTTTTGCCATGCGTGTCTTATTTATTGGATGTGGCGTCTCAAAAATATAGGGATAGGCACAGACCCGGAAGAGTGTGCATTCTGGGCATGGGGTGCGAGGGATGTTGCAGCAGACCGCTTTCAAGGCATTGCCGAAACCCCCTCGAAGCGTTGAGCCGCTATTTTCAGAAAGGGAGATCGCAGTGATGGGCAGCAAACTAAGCTGATATGAAGAAACAGAGAGTAAGGTCTCTGTTTCTAGAACAAGATTTTCTCCGATCATCCTGGCCCCTTATTCCGCTGATAAAAAAATCAGAATATCTTGAGGGAGATAACGCATCTTAAGAAGAGCTGACGCATATATTATTTTTCTTAGTTTGTTTAGTTTGTTTAGCTGTCGAGCAAAGAAACTGGCTGAATCCTATACCGAAGGTGTTTGGCACTTTTTGAAGGTTCTTGCAACTATTCCTCGGAAAAGCGTCGTCGGCAAAGGATCTCTCGGTATCGCGAATACATGAACACCAGAATCAATTCAGTAGGGATATCGGACATCACTTGTTTCCTTTGTTTGCAGTGTCACTTTAGAAATCGGGTCGGCTAGAAAATCCTTAATCAAATGCTCTACCTCTAAAGTATCATTGACCCGAACCATGAGCGCGCGCAGGGCTTTCGCTCCCTCAAACCCACGACAATAGGAAGCGAGATGTTTTCTCATGCCGGTGAAATAGATCTTCCCGTTCATCGATTCAAAAAGACGGGCATGTTGAAGGGCAACAGCAAAACGTTCTTGATGGCTGATTGGTTTTTCCGCAATACTCTGGATATCGACTTCGCTGTCGCAGTCTTCTCCACCGAATTTTCCCTGCTGTTTTAATAAAGCCCGCGTCATTTCTTTGCGATGAAAGATCCAGGGATTACCCATTGCGGCCCGACCGATTAAAACGCCATCAACCCCGGTTTCGCAAACACGCTTAAAGATGTCCTGTTGAGAATGCAAGTCGCCGTTTCCCAGGATGAGGGTATCTGAGCCTTGAGCCGCCTCAACCGCTTCAGCAATTTTTCCCCAGTCGGCCTCGCCGCGATAAGCCTGTTTCAGGGTACGGCCATGAATTGCAATTGCTACAGGCTCGGCCGTAAGAAGTTCAGCAATCCATTCCTTCACAACCACCTGAGTCACACCGATGCGGGTTTTGACAGACACAGGAATCGGCCTTTTTATCTCGGATCGGCGGGATTTGTTTTGTCGCTCAATGTCGGGAAACCAATCCGCCACTTCCGGACAAATTTTAACAATTGAAAGAGGCTCTCCATTGGCCCAATGATCAATCCCTCGCCTCGTTGCTTCGACGATGGCCTTTGCACGTGCAGCGTCATTAATCAAGGCCGCCCCCGCACCCATGCCACTGACTTTTTTGCTCGGGCAGCCCATGTTGATATCAATGCCGTCAAAACCCAATTCGCAAACCAACTGGGCAACATGAAAAAAAGGCTCGGGCCTCGGGCCGTAGAGTTGGGCAATTACGGGAGATTCACTTGCATGAAAGGCAAGTCCCAATAGGGCATTTCTTGCCCCGTGGCAGATGCCGTCTACACTTAAAAATTCAGTCATGATGAGATCCGGCCGCCCGTGAATCGCCATCATGCGCCTGAAACAGGGATCCGTCACGCCATCCATCGGCGACAGCCCGATAATGGGTTTTTCAAGTTGATGCCAAAAATGTTTGCCTGTTTTAAGCAAGTCACTTCCTTCGTCTTAGGGCTTGAGAAAAACAAGCTGTACCGATTACCCTCCGGTTTAGGTATCATAGCCTGTGCTGTGGATTCAAACCTAAACCCTGCAAGTGGAGAGTGTGCGACATGATTGAGCAAATTGATCACATCAATATCGTCGTCAATGATCTGGAAAAGATGATCCTCTTTTACGAGAAGCAACTTGGTTTCAAACTCTCAAAACGTGTTGAGATTAGCGGGGCCTGGATTGAGCAGCTTGTGGGTTTAAAAGAGGCGCGGGCAGAGGTGGTTTATCTCGAATTGCCCTCCGGCCCGAGGATTGAGTTGATCCGTTATCTTTCACCAAGCGGTCAGCGACCGCAAGCTTTAAATATTCCGAATACGATGGGGATACGCCACATGGCATTTAGAGTCAGCAATATCAAAACGTGGGTTGCCCGACTGAAAAAAGAAGGGATCTCTTTTTTCGGCGACATTCAAACAGTGCCGGACATTCAGGTGACTTATGCCGGGGGAGTGAAAAAAAGTCTGGTTTATTTTCACGACCCCGAAGGTAATATCCTGGAGTTCTGTGAATATTCTGCTTAGGGAGCATTCTCAATTAGGGAGACAAAGCGATCATCTTTTCCTTTAGCACCGCTTCAAAGCCTTCGGCAGAAAGCGGTTTCGCTATGAGATACCCTTGTCCTCCGTCGCATCCCAGACCTTTCAGAAAGGACATCTCCTGATCTGTCTCTATGCCCATTGCCAAAACTTTCATATTGAGATGATGGCCCATACTCACAATCGCACTGACCAGAGAGATTTTTTTGGGATCAAGGGAAAAGTTTTGGATAAAGGGTTTGTCGATTTTCAGCTGGTCAATGGGATGCCTGGAGAGCTTGCTTAAAGGAATGTGCTCTCTCCCAAAGTCATGAATCGATAATTTAACCCCAAGATCCTTAAGTTTCTTATATCTTGCATTCCATTTGTCGTCTTTTTCAAGCAGAAAACCGCCTACAATCTCAATCGTTAAGTGCTGCGCTAAAAGGCCACTCTCCTCCAAGGCCTGCTTGAGGACGGCGTCGAAATCGCTATCGTTGAGCTGGCGATTTGATACGTTTACAGAAATAGCGCCGCTATACCGATAGTCATCACGCCAATGCTTGGCCTGCTTGCAGGCTTTTTTAAGCGCCCATTCCCCGATTTCGCAAATCAGATCCGATTTTTCCGCAGTCGGCATAAATTGATCCGGTAAGATGAGGCCGTGATCGGGATGCTCCCAGCGGATTAAGGCTTCCAGGCCGATTGTTTTTGATGAAACCAGATCAATGATCGCTTGGTAGTAAATGACAAATTCCTGCTGCTCTATTCCTCTTCTGATGTCACTTTCCAGGGGAGAATACTTTTCTGTCCTGAGTTCCCGATTAAAGAAATAGAAGCGGTTTCGCCCGAGCGATTTTGCCTGATACATCGCCCTGTCCGCATTATTCAAAAGTACCGCAATCTCCTCTCCGTCGTCCGGAATGATGGTGATGCCGATACTGGCGCTAATAGATATATTACGGTCGTTTATAAGGAAGGGAGAAGACAACTTTTCGATAATCTTGTTCGTTACAACAACACTGTCTTTACGGTCAGTAATATCTGAAAGGATGACAAGGAATTCGTCGCCGCTATAACGGGCAACCGTATCGGCCTCCCGAATACAGGTCAGCATACGCTTGCCTGCTTCATTCAGAATCCGGTCTCCGGCCATATGACCGAAGGTATCATTGACTTGCTTAAACTTATCGAGGTCTAGGAATAGGAGCGCTGATTTTTTTCGGTTTCGTTTGGTCAATTTGATGTTTTGTAAGAGGCGCTCTTTAAAAAGAGTGCGATTTGGCAAGCCGGTCAGTTCATCGTAGTGGGCACGGCGATAGAGCTTCGTCTCGTCCTCTTTACGCCCGGTGATGTCGATATAGAAAGCGACATACTGTATGACATTCCCCTGCTTGTCCTTAAGCGCCGTAATTGAGAGCCATTCCGGAAAAATTTCCCCATTTTTACGGCGGTTCCAAATTTCTCCAGCCCAATGACCGCTTGTTGTAATTTTATCCCACATGGCTTTATAAAAGCCTTTGTCGTGTCTTTTAGACTTTAGAATGCTTGGATTTTTTCCGATCACTTCTTCAACAGAATAACCGGTAATCCGCGAAAATGCCGGATTGACCGACAAGATGTTGCCATGAAGGTCTGTTGAAATAATGGCTTCGTTTGCGGCATTAATCAGCGTTGTGGCTAAGTACTCTTTTTTTTCAGCCTTTTTATGTGCTGCAATGCCTTGCATAAAAATATTAAAAAAATAAGATGGCCCTATTTTAGTCATCCAGAGCACCATCTCTACCGGAAACTCTTTTCCGCTTCGATGTTCGGCGGACAGGAATATGCGTTTGAACAAGGCATCGTCTCCCTCGGCCAGAAAATGATGAATGCTCATTTTGCGTATTTCTCGTAATCTCTGAGGGATAATGATTTCATTGAACAATCTTCCAATCACCTCTTTTTTAGACCAACCAAAGATAAGCTCCGCCTGATGGTCCCAAAAAATGATTGTTCCGCTTGCATCAATTTGAATAAAAGGGGCGCGGGATTTCCTGAGCCTGAGGTCTTTGGACAAGCGGGTTTTTCGGAGTAGGTCCTCTGCATGTTTTCGTTCTGCAATTTTAGCTCTCAGGATTTCCAGGGAGTGTTCCGCTTGATCGTCCATTGAGATAATGGTTCCGTGTGCATCAATCTGAACAAAGAGAGGACCTGAGGTTTTAAATCTTAAGTCTTTAGGTAACTTTTTTTTTCGGAGTACCTCCTCCGCATATTTTCGATCTACAATTTTAGGCCTCAGGGTTTCCATCACTGTATTAATTTCTGAACTTCTCTTTTTTACGATTTCTTTAAGGGCTTCGCGGTGACGCCTAATCTCGGTAATATCCAGACCTGCTGCAAAAATACCAACAGAGGCCCCCTGCTTACCTAAAATCGGAACAACATTCCATGACAAGTGGGTCGCTCGAAAATCACTAGACATCACTCGCCCTTCAAAACCGATGCAGGGCTCTCCTGCCAGAATTTGCCTGATATCCTCTGCAGCCTTCTTCCATTTAGATTTCGGAAGAAAAAGTTCAAAATAGTCCTTTCCCAGAACCTCTTCCCGTCTCAGTCCATAAACCTGCTCTGCCTCTTTATTAAATTCAAGAATGAGGTGAGTGGGAGACAGATAGACCAAGACCCGATTATCGGTCTGAAGAAGCGAATGAAGTCGGGCCTCCTTTCTTTTCAAGGCTTCGACAAAGGCATCGCTGATTTTCCTGAGTTCTTTATTCATTCGTTACCATTTTGAACAATAATTACGATGAGTCTTGTCTGGATAAAATATCATCATACTATATTATATGCAATAATAATTTATTATTTATCAAAATTAAGGGTTTTTATACCATTCATTCTTAGGGGGGATATACCACAAAAACAGGGATACCTCGCTTTAGAACAAACAGATCGCCACAAGACGCAGAGCTTACTGTGAATTAGGGGAGGACTTTTATTTTCATCGACTGAGGGGAAGAGGATACAAGGCTTTACGGGTCGTTTCCGGGATTTTCGCCGGAAGAGAGGTCTGACGATTTTCACTCAGGCTTCGAGTTGGCCCCTGTTTGCAGGAGGGTTTGCGCCAGAACCTTTGCTTTTTCTTTTAAGGAAAGTCGGATTGAACGGTCAAGAACATCAAAGGGCTTGGCCTCGATGCGGTCGATCAGCGCAATATAAACATTCATCATGAGGGCGATCGCCGTGCGGGCGTCTTGATCGACAATAGAAATTAAACCCGAAGCCTGATCAAAACAGGTTCTGATTCTAAGACATTGAAAATCCAACATCCGTAAAAAAGCATCGTTTTTGACGCCTTGAAGTAATTCGGCTTCTGAATAGCCTGCGGCCTCGATTTCTTTGAGGGGAAGATAAATCCGGTTGCGCTCAAGATCTTCTCCAACATCCCGAACGATGTTGGTCAATTGCAGGGCGGTCGAGAGGGCACGGCCACAGGCACTTCCTTTCTCACCGCTACATCCGAAAATGGGCAGGGACAAATCTCTAATGGTCGTCGCAACACAATCGCAATAGACCATCAGGTCCTCAAAAGTTTCATAACGATTGATGTTGAGGTCCATCCGGCATCCCTCAATCAAACCTAAAAAACCTGCTTTCGGGATGGGGTAGGACTTGATTGCATCGGCGAGCGCGATGGTAATCGGATGTGTCGGTTCTTGATTGTAGCAACGGTCGAGTTCCTCTTCCCAGGATTGAAGTAATCCTTCCATCGGCTGTTCCTGCCCCTCATCGACAATGTCATCGGCATAGCGGCAAAAGGCGTAAACGGCATAGATCGCCTGCCGCTTTTCGGGGGGAAGGAATTTGAAGCCAATCGAAAAATGAGGCCCGGAACGATTGGTGAGTTCTTTACAGTATTTATGGGCGGAGGTCAGTGTGTCAGTCATGTTATTCATCATCATGTTGGTTCAGTGTCATTCCCGAGAAGGCGGGAATCCACAGTCAGCGCTTTGTTATAATGCATGTTACTCTCCAGCATTTAAGCACACCAGTTTTCAATGCTTAGACCTCGCACACGTTCAAATTCTTTCACGTTATTGGTCACGAGGGTTTTATGGAGTGAGCGCACATGGGCCGCTATCCATAAATCATTATTCCCGATAAGCAGGCCTTTTGATGCCAAGTCGGCCCTGATTTCTGCGTAATGTCGTGCGACCTCTTTTCCGATGGGGATCACCGATATCATCGCCACCAGTTCATCTAATATGTTTTTTGCCTTTTCACTGTTTTGACTTCGATAAGCGCCATAAAGCAGTTCGCCGTGGGTGACCAGGGACATCGCCACCGAGCCAAGGCGCAGGCTGGAAAACTTTTTCAGGACTTCGGGAGGGCTTTCCTTGGCAATGTAGATACAGATGTTGGTATCCAAAACATACTGGCAACTATTCATATCACCCACCTAAGCCTCCGTGGAGGCGGTGATGTGGTGCTCAAATCCTCACGTATCGACACATACGCTCCAATTTTCCCCTCCTCGCGCCTTGCCACAAAGGGAAATTAGGCAATCTGAATATCACCATACCGCACCATCACAAAGCGTCTCTTTCCTGAGGGCTTTGGTCTTCTCGCCCCGCCTGCATGAAATCATCCGGCATTTGCTTCAATAATTTAAAGGCCTGAGCCAGATTTTTTGCCTTGGGTCGCAGAATAACCTCTTCTCCTCGTTTGAAAATTTCGACTTCTGAAACATCAAACCGGAATTCTTTCGGCAAACGCACGGCCTGGCTGTTACCCGACTGAAAGACTTTGGCTAACATAGGATTTTACCTTCCAATGAATGTATGCACATAAAAGTATATACACTTATTGTTGCGTTTGTAAAGGAGGCAACATCGGACCGCATTGATTTTTTGGGCTTAGGGAAGCTCTGTTTAAGACTCATTGACAATCGGTCCCAGTTCCATCTCGGAGGAGACCTCTGTTTTTTTACGACACCAATGTTCTGGGATGCGGTGGCGGCAGGCGTCGTTTTGCCGCCAGGCCCTTTTTAACAGAGGCAGGAGTAGCGCTTTCCATCTGTCGAGCCGATGCCATTTTTTTAAATAAAGTCGCAGATCCTGACGCCCGGCGCGCTTGATAAAGGTGGAGAGTCCTGCATTGCCACCCAGTTCATAAAAAAATCGATTCACGAGGCCGACCTCTTGACCCGGTCCGACCTCCTTTTTCCAGAGCACATCGTAGTCGAGGTTTTGAATAATGCTTTCCGCTGCGGCGAAACCGGTGCTTAAGGCATAGCGGATACCGAGCCCAAAGAGGTAGTCCTGAAATCCCGCAACCTCTCCGACATAGAGACGACCACCACTTTTCGCCGATTTTTTGAGGCAGAAATTCATGAAGGAGTAGCCCGTCTTTTCGTCTTTGGTTTCAAAGGCAGAGATTTCCTGAAAACGTTTCAATGCCCTGTCAAAATAGTCATTAATACGATCAAAACCGCGTGTAACGGCGCAGCCGAATGTCCCTTTGCCATCGATAATAAAAAGATAGCTGTAGGCTCCGGGCGCGATGTCCATATCAAAAAGCACTGAAACGGTGTTGTCATGAGATGAGGAGAAGGTCATCTCTTTGGCCAAGCCGTCCGGAACAGCGGGACCTGTCGCAACGATATCGACGGCTTCTGCCTTGGCTCTCGTGCGGTAGTGAATTTGAACGCCGATTTCCATCGCCTGGGCCAGTAGGCCTCGGTCGAGTGTGCCCTCTCCCGGACCCCGCCGGATGAAATAGGCAAAAGGGAGCTCACTTTTTACCGTTTGAGATTTTAGACGATGGTCATAAAATTCGGCACGGTAAATAGCTTTGAAGAAGAAATTTTTCTCAATGCCGATTCTCGCCAACATGTCAACGGCATCTTCGGGGCGGCTTGCATTTTCGATGGTTTGAAAGTCATTGATGAAGCGTCCGCCGACCGTTGACCTCGCCTCAAATATTTCAACGGCATAACCCGCCCTGGCTAAATGGATCGCAGCCGCCAGGCCCGCCGGACCCGCTCCGGCGATCTTGATTGTTCTTTTTTTTTGCCTATGAGAAAAGTTCATTGGGGGAGTTCATTATTGAGAGCGTTCGGAGAAAAACAAGTTGTCCGGACGTGAGTTTATAGCATATAATGCGGCCTGTCAACGCAAGCGAATGTGGAATTTTCCCCTATGAAAACAAAGATTTAAAGGAATAAAAATGGATCGTTTCCTCTCGCCCGAACCTATAGTCCGCCTCGAAAAGGCCTTCCTCAATCCCTTTAAAAACTTTGTCGCGACGGCAAAGACCTGTTATTCGAGCAAGGGCATTGTCCGGGATGAGGATGTGAAGGGCGGCTACAAACCGCTTGCTAAAAGTATCTATCAGGCCGGGCACCATACGACGCTTCAACATGCCCATTTCCAATTTTCGCTTCAGCATGTCTCCCGCCAATTCATCTGGTCTTTTCTGCATAGTCATCCCTATTACAACTCCGAACAGGTCAGCCAGCGCTATGTCGCGATGAAACCGGAAGCCTTCGTCACCCCGCCTCTTTCGGAAAAAGCGCTCTCCATCTATAAGGTCGGCGTGCAGGCCCAGATGGCGGCCTATGAAAAGCTTAATGCCTTGTTGATGCCTCTTGTTGATGCGGAATACGCCCTACGCTTTCCACGAAAAAGACGGAATTTTGAGCGCGATGTGAAAAAAAAATCTCAGGAGATCGCCCGCTACGTCATTCCAATCGGGGCGACGGCCTATCTCTATCATACGATTTCCGGCATTACCCTGCTTCGTTATTACCGGCTTTGCCAACAGTTTGACAGCCCCTTGGAACAGCGGATCGTTGTTGAGAAGATGGTGGCTGCCCTCCTGGAGTTCGACCCTGAATATGAGACCATTCTGCAAGCCCCCCTGGAAATCGAATCAACACCCGAATATGCTTTTTTTGCATCCCAGGCCAAAGAAACGACATCGAAGGAGCGTAATGATTTTCTCAGCGAGTTCGATTCAGATCTTGATGGACACAATTCAAAACTGGTTGACTACAAAATCAATCAGGAAAGTGTTTTGGCCGACGCAGTTCGAGAGGTCTTCGGACTGCCGCGAGCGGCGCTGGATAATCCTTCGGCCATTCGTCGAGTACTCGACCCGGCCCTAAACCCGCTTTTAGGGGAATCGCTCAATATAACGACCCTCTCAAAACTAAGCCGCACCCTCTTTCATCCTGCCTATACCTTCAAGAAAAAGCTCTCGCACACGGCAGACTCTCAAGATCAACGACACCGGATGACGCCCGGATCGCGTCCGGTTCTATCGGCCCATCTTAGTGATGAGCCGGACTATGTGACACCGGAGTTGATTAAAACCGAGCCTGTTGCTGAGACTTATTATCAAGAAGTGATGACCCGTTCCTGGGAACGCTTTCAAGATCTGAAGCAACTCGGTGTTCCTGTTGAATATGCCCTTTATCTGCTACCGAATGCCCTTTCGATTCGATTTACCGAGTCGGCCGATTTGCTGAATCTGCGTCATAAACATGCCATGCGCCTGTGTTATAACGCACAGGAAGAGATATGGCGGGCATCTCTGGACGAAGCCAGTCAGATTACGACGGTCAATCCGCTGATTGGTCCCTACCTATTGCCACCTTGTACCTCTCGCGCAATGGCCAATATCCGCCCGGTCTGCCCTGAAGGAGAGCGTTACTGCGGAGTCAAGGTCTGGAAAATCGGCCTACCGGAATATACCCGTGTGATCTAGTCACTCATCTATCTGCGACACAGGCCGACTCGGGCAGAGACGCCCCATATTTTCCCGGCATAAAGCAATTGCAACTCATTGTATAATCAAAATTTTGGGTCTATACTGAAGAGTTAGCTAAAAAATTTGAAGTCTGTTCAGCGAATCGATAAAGGAGGGATCATGCTGAAGCGAATCATACTACCACTGCTTACCATTGTTTTTCTGTTACAGGGGATGTCCACCGGGGTCAAAGCCGAAGCCGGCCCGGAAGCAGGTATTAATCTCATTGAACAAATGCAATCGGCATTTATCCATATTGCTGAAAGTGTTGAATCTGCTGTTGTCAATATCTCACCCTCAACAACGGGTCCACCCCGACCGAGTCCACGACAGCGACGCGGCGGGCCGAAAGATGCCCCGGCGGGTTCAGGTTCGGGTGTGATTATTGATGTTGAAGGGTATATCGTTACGAACAATCATGTGGTCGGTGATGCCTCTGTTGTCGAGGTACGACTTTCTGATAAGTCAAAGTTTAAAGGAACGGTCATCGGGAAAGACCCCGACACCGACCTGGCCCTGGTCAAAATTGAGCCGGAAGGGAAAGAACTCCACTCGGTGAAACTGGGCGATTCCTCAAAAGTAAAGGTTGGGCAATGGGCCATTGCTGTTGGAAACCCCTTCGGCCTTGACCGTACTGTCACTGTCGGCGTGATCAGTGCGCTGGGACGGGAAAACGTCAATCTTTCACGCTATGAAGATTTTATTCAGACCGATGCGGCGATTAACCCCGGCAATTCCGGAGGCCCGCTCTTTAACATCAGAGGAGAGGTCATCGGGATCAATACGGCCATCATCAATTTCGCGCAAGGCATCGGCTTCGCGATTCCCTCGAATATGGTCCAGGCCATTTCAGGACAATTGAGGGAGAGGGGTCGCGTGAGTCGTGGCTGGCTCGGTGTCGGCATTCAGCCCTTGACCCTGGAGTTAGCTCAGAAATTCGGAGTAGACGAAGGCTCCGGTGTCCTGATCAACGAAGTTTTTGAAGGCGACCCTGCCGATCTCGGCGGCATTCGACCGGGTGATATCATCCTGTCGGTTAATGACGAAAAGGTCGACACGCCGAACACCCTGGCACGTTTGGTCGCCGGATACTTTCCCGGCGAAACGATTCGGATCGATGTGCTGCGCGACGGCAAAAATGTCCTGATCAACGTTGACCTTGTCGAGCGAAAAGATGAAGTCGTTGCTTCAGCGCCGAAAATCAGAAAAAAATTCCTGGGCTTGAGCGTCGTCGATGTGAGCAAAGAAATCGCCGAGAAATACAAGCTGAAGGAAGGCGACGAGGGAGTGGTGATTACCCAGGTGGATGAAGAATCCGTCTCTGCCTCTGAAGGGCTTAGGGAAGGCGATCTCATCAAGGAGGTCAATCGTCAGAAGATCAAGAATACGGAAGATTTCGGTAGTATCATGCGCGCCACAAAGAACACTGAAACAATCCTGATGCGCGTTTCACGTGAAGGCCGCGCCTTCTTCATCGTATTGAAGCCTACGGCACAAGAATAGAGTCTTGTCACCCTGAACTAAAAAAGGCCCTTCCAGCTTACTGGAAGGGCCTTTTTTTTAAGAAAAGCAGGCAAGGTCACCCCCCCCAAACGAGGGGGTTGACCCCTCTCAGAGTCTAGGATATATTCCATTACAGAATTGAGTCCGGGATGTAAACGGCATGGCCTCAAGCAGTCACCTGCTCCTGATCATTGCTTGTTTTATGTAAGTCAGGCGTCTTCCGTTTCCATTACCGCTCATTTCTAAAAACCTCACATCATTGCTTAAAAGTCAGCTCTTCACTTAAATCGGTTTCCACCTTTTTAAGTGGTTTGAGCTTTCCATAAGGCAGCATTAATTTTTCATAAAGATGGGGCTATTTCTCCCTTCGTTTTATATTGAGGGGAGGCTTAGTCATATCGAAAGTTATGTCTATAGAAATAAGGGGTAAACAGGGCTAAGAAGAAATCGGGTTTATTGTGGGGGTGGGACTTGCCCCCAGCATTGCTCTGCGGTAAGTCTACTCCCCGCAGGGCTTATGACGAAAAAGGTGAGGCTGCTGTCCGCATGATTTGGAGATCCGGGGGACAGCAGCCTCTGCAAGGACACCAATGGACTTATTTCACTGGGACATTGCACTCTCAGGCTATCAATTTATTTCAATCCCGTCAATTATAAGGAGGCAGGTTTGCGTCTCCAATACTCTTTATCCTGCATTCGAGATTTCTGCATTCGGGGCCTTGAGGTACTGCAACCGGGTCGGAGGAAAAATCGTTTGACTTCTTTTGGATTGAGTGAGTTAAGGAGGATACGGAAGTGAACCCGATTAGATTTTGTTTGCCGCTGTTTGCTGTGTTGTTTTTCATGATGGCTTTGGTTTTACCCCTTGAGGCCTACAGCAGAGAAGTAAAAAATATGAGCGTAGAAGTCGGCGAAGGGGAAAGCGTCTGGGACGCCACCCGGTCCCTTGCCCGCCGATTGTCGCTGAAAGACAGCACGTTTTTTAAGGCCTGGGATGAAAGCTATACAATTATCCGTGGTCACAAGGTGCCGATCTACGAAATTGATTGGGTTGATGCCGGGACCAAGGTTTTTTGGAATGATGCGCAGCGTCTGTTTGAAGTAGATCTCATTGGTACCGGCACGATACGCGATTTTCAGGCCTTCATTGCACAGAACAAAGATTCCTGGGGAAAAAATGGAGAGGAAGTCACTTTGGCGGCCATCTCTCCAGTGAAGCAAGAGAAAGGCGGATCGGCGCCGCTGGAAAATGCAAAATCACCCATGCTTGCGACTGCCCCTAAACAAAGGAAAGACACAATTGCTTCAGAAAAAAAGGAAAATATTTTGCCTGCGCCACCTGCGCCCGGCCCGGCACATAAGAAAAATACCAGTCGCTTTTTGTTCGACCCCGATGTGGAGATTGGCGGTTTGATTCTCGACCAAACGCAGACGTCCTTGGGGTATACCTTCTTTCAACATTTCACAAGCTATTGGCAGGGGGACGAGAACGATCCATTTGTCATCACTGTCATAGAGCAGTCGAGCGCCCGGGCCGGCGTTCGGGTTTTTGTTAAGGTCAATGAAGTCGTTGTTCATCACAGCTTTCTTCGCGCCAGGGGTCAAAACTTCGATGAGATTGCGAAACAGGGGGTCAACGACACCCAAAAATACATCAATGAAAGATGGAAGGGCACATGAAGCATAAGGCGGCGTGTTTCGTAAATGAAGCCAATCAAATAACAAAAATCACGGCTGGATTATTTATCCTGACGGGCTTCGCCTTCTATTTACTGAACAGTCCCTCTGTCTCGGCAAAGGACGATTCACCTGTTGTGACGACCTCATCTCTTATGGAAGATATTGATCGTAAGGAAAAGGATCTGGGTCGGGAGGAATTACTCAGTACCTCAGATTCAAACCGGCGGGATATTGATCCAAAAGAAAAGGATTTGGGCCGGGGAGAGCGTTTAAATACATCCGCAGCGCCCGCACAGGATATCGATCCAAACGAGAAAGATATGGGGCAGGGAGAACCTTTTATCCAGTCAAATACTTTTTTAGTCAATGATCGGGGTACGGACGACAAGACAGAGGAGGCTCAAGTGGGTGACGGTGAAATTCTGCTGGGAAAGGATTTTACGGATGCGATCAAGGGGAAAAAATTCTCTGAACAGTCTCTACTGAAGACGATCACATTGCAAAAAAATCCGCCCCTCAATGAGGATGAGATTCATTTCAAGAACAATCCGGGGCTCTTTGTTGAAGGGGAATTTCTGGAAGAGATCAATGCGGCAAAAAGCCCCGAACTCCCGGAAGCTGTCCCATCCGTGCAAGCACAGCGACCCGAGTTTGATCTTGTGCTACCTGAAAATTAGCTTCATCTGAAGCCATCATAAAGATAAGGAGTAAAAGGGATGATGAAGAAATCGGGTTTTATTGTGGGGGCGGGACTTGTCCTCGGCATTGCCCTGGGAGCAGGGCAAGCCACCGCATCCGAATTGGTCTTCGGGTTTGATAATCCCTCATTCGGGGGAAACCCGTTCATGGGACGGCACCTTCTGGATACCGCCAATTCTATCAACACGCATAAGGCGCCGACAAAACCTCCCGGCCTCGAAACCCCGGAACTGAGTGAGGCGGAACTGTTTTCGGAGAACCTGAGGCGGCAGGTGCTCAACCGCCTGGCAAGAACTATCGTCAATTCGGCCTTTGGTGAAACGGGTCTACAGCCAGGGGTGCACACCATCGGCGACAATAGCATTGAGGTCATTGATGATGGACTGAATGTCACAGTCATTATTACCGACCTCGGGACCGGTGCTGCCACCACCGTTACGGTCCCTCGTTTTTAGGACCCCGTCTACGATTAGATTAAGGAAATGATTGGATGAACCCTATGAATTTTACGCTCAAAATGGTGGCAGGATTGATCTTGTTACTGAGCCTATCGGCTTGCGGTATTGGAAGAGGCATGATCAGAACCATGCCTGCAACGTCCGGAAAGGCATACCAAACAGAAACCCATCAGGCCCTGGTCGCTCTGCCGCCGCCCAAAAAGAAAATTGTCATCGCCGTCTACAAGTTTCGGGATCAAACCGGGCAATACAAACCGGTGGCAGCCGGATCGACCTTTTCAACCGCCGTCACCCAGGGGGCGACGACCATGTTGATGAAGGCCTTGGAGGATGCCGGGAAGGGCCGCTGGTTTACTACTCTTGAGCGAGAGAGCCTGCCGAACCTCTTAAATGAACGGAAGATTATCCGTTCCACAAGAAGACAATACAAGGACCAGGGCGGCAATAAAAAGTTTAAAGCCCTCCCCTCCCTCCTTTATGCCCCGGTGATTTTAGAGGGCGGCATTATTGCCTATGAGACCAACCTGGTCACAGGCGGCTTTGGTGCCCGCTATCTGGGCGTCGGTGCCAACGCCCAGTACCGACGGGATGCCGTGACCATTTTCCTGCGGCTCATCTCGGTGAAAAACGGCGAAGTACTCAAAACCGTTACCACGAGTAAAACCATTCTGTCGAGAGAATTGGACCTGGGCCTGTTTAAATTTGTGAGTTTTAAAAAATTGCTGGAGGTCGAAACCGGCTTCAGTGTAAATGAACCGACCCAGATGGCAGTCTTAGAAGCCATCGAAAAGGCCGTTCATAGCCTGATTATCGAGGGAGCGGCAAATGAAATCTGGAACTTTGAGTCTCCCCTTGCAGGCCGGAAATTGATTGAGCAATATTATGTGGAAAGCCCGGTTCCGGTAAAAGTAACGGAAGACAAGGGATTCGGGATAAGAATACTGGACAAAAAAAAGAAAACGAATAACCAACAGGGATAGAAGCTTTCTGCCCCTGAGGGAAAATGAAACAAGGCCAAAAAATAGGGGAGAAAAAATGCTTAAGTTGCTGATTGTGATAGGACTAATTGGATCGCTCTATCGCCCGGGTTTTACAGAAAACCGAATCGATATCGAACAGGTGGGAGACATCAACACTGCGACCACCTCTCAGGTGGGCGATGACAATCTGATCGCCGGCGCCACAAGCGGCGGCGCCATCAATCCGGCGATTGCGGCCTTGCAGGACAGTTCAAGTTCGGGAGGTGCCAATACCCTCATCGTCAGGCAGACCGGGGATGGCAATGAACTGGGTGTGTACCAAAAAGGAAACGAAACCTTGCTTGATGTCACACAGAGTGGCGGGAGCGAACTGGGAATCCATGTAGATGTCGGGGGCGCAAATAAAATTACCGTCACCCAGACAGGCGGTGCAACTGCAATCATCAAGCATGGCCCGGATGCGGGAGGCAGCTTGACCTGCCCCGGCGATCCCCCGTGTTGAGGCAAAAGGGAACGAGTTCGAATTGAAGGGACATCCAGAGACAAGACTTAAAGAAGAGAATGCGGGTATTGCGTGTCGATACTTGCAGAACAGTTCGATAGCGGGAGCATAGTGCGCCCCTATCGAAAACGGTCCCGATTGGCGGGATCGAAACGAAGCTGGCTGTTGAGCTCGTGAGCATCGCAGGAACAGGGCGTTCCAAGCGAAGCACTCAACAGCCAGCCATAAGCTCACTAATTGGTGAGCTTATCAATATTAAATGGAGAAAATCAATGAAAAGCATGTTAAAAGTACTTGGAATGTTTGTTGCTACCTTTTTCATGGCAAATGTTGTGTTGGCTGGCAACACTGCTGATATCACGCAGATCGGTGACGACAACGATTCTGTCACTTCCCAGACGGGAGATGGCAATGATATTGATGTGGCACAAGATTCGTCGCTAGCAAGCTCTAGTGGTGTAAATGACAGCAAGGTTATACAGAACGGTGACAGTAATATTGTGAATGTTTCGCAAGATTCAGATGGAACAGGCGGGACTGTCACTAACACGGTCGACATTAACCAAGATGGTGACAGTAACAAAGTAAGGGGCGCTAGTGCTACTGTTGGCATTGCGTCAATAATTACTGGTGCCGCACCTTCAGTTGCCACCCAAAAATCGAAAGTAGGCGACAATAAGTTGGTTGTCGACCAAGATAGCGGCACTAATGATATCGGTCTGTATCAAGACAGTTCTGCCGCTGGTGGGGCAAACACAGCCGACTTCGTCCAAGATGGTGGCGATACGGTAGCGACTTACCAGGCGACGACCGGCAGTGGTGCATCAATCAAAAATGATGTTGACGTTGACCAGACTGGAGCTTCCGCCAACGACGCCACCAATTTCCAGAGCGGTGCGGGAAGCAATAGCTTCACACTCGTGCAGCACCCCTAAACCTACACCTCAGGTGCTGTAAACTGTTCCTGAACCGGCCTCGAACCGGGGCATAAAAAGGCGTGGAGCAGGCGGCGTAAGCCGTTCCGCTCCACGCCTTTTCTTTTAAGCACTCTGGAGAAGGAACGATGAAAAAGAGCACAATGTCCTTATTATGCTTGATGGCAAGCCCTTTTCTCCTCCATGTCCCATCGGCCCAGGCCCTCACCGGTCCCGCCCCCAATGTCACACAAACGGCACCACGGGGTAAGACCAACACCAATACCCCTGCGCCACAATCCGGCAAGGGCAACCGTAATGCGGTGAATCAGGATTCAACAAACGGAAATAACACAAACCTCACTTCTCAGCAAGGCGATAACAACATCAATCAAGTCGATCAAAAGGCCGGGGGAAACAACAAGGCCTCTGTCACCCAGTCCGGAGAGGGCAACACGCTCGACGTTCAGCAGACAGGTGGGAGCAACAAGTTGAATGTTAAGCAAAGCGGAAAGTCCACAATCCGCATCATCCAGAAATCGAACGGCACAACAGGCAGCAATTCCGCCACTGTTGTTCAAAGGCCCTAGTTTTTTTAGTTTTCGATTATAAACCAGCAAATGAAGGAGGGGGATGTCATGAAAATTTTGTCCAGCATTTTAGCAATTGGGATAGCGATACTTTTGGTCATTAGCGCCGCAATGGCGGGAAACGTAGCGGATATCGAACAAGTGGCTCCGGGCAACACTGCGACAAGCATCCAGACCGGAGACCTCAATCATATCGAATCGATCCAGGAGACCGGCGGCACCAATTTTCTGGATGCCGAACAGGTGGGCAACAACCATGTACTAGACTTGGACCAGGATTCACCCACAGGATCGGCCGGAAAAAATACCGCCACCATCAATCAGGAAGTAAGCGGCGCCGCTGCCAACGCAGATAGTGCGCGCATTAAGCAAACAACAAAATCCACCTTAAGCGGCATTACGAATAGCGCAACGGTCACACAAAAGGGAGGTGGAAACAAACTCAGGGCCGCCCTGTCCAGCGGAAATATCAGCGCTGCGGTTACTTCAACTGCTAAGCAGGAGGCCACCGGCGCAGCCGCTACCGCCATTAATAAATTGCTGGTTTTGCAGGAAGGCGGCAACAATGATATCGGTCTTTTCCAAAAGGGCTCCGACCTGAACGATGCCGACATCGTTCAGAAATCAGGGAGCAATGACTTGGGGGCCTATCAGCTCACCACCACGGGAAAGAACGAACTCGAAGTGGATCAACTGACAGGAGGCAACAGCGCCAAATTGATTCAAAAGACCGGTGGCACAGGGGACAACTGGGCCAAAATTATCCAATAAAGAAGGCCTACAGTCCCCAACACACAGGTAATTTATATCAGGACCTGTTGTTCCTCGTGCCTGAGCGATCAATAAAAAAGGTGTGGAGCAACGACATCCGTGCGCCTGCAAACCACAATATTACAATAGAATCGTGGTAAACCCGACCACCCGACTATGAATTATTCATCTCTGAATTTGTCTTCAGCAGGGTGTTGAACCACCGATCAGTTTTTAAACTCACTATGCACAGTAATATCTTGCCTGTCTTTTCCTCACCCAAACGATTTTTATCGCTTAAAGGTGAAAAACAAGGTTCGGTATGATAATATCGCGCCGCTTTATTAAAGGCGCGTTCAAAAATTATTAAAAAAAAGGGGCAGGATGAAACGAATTATATTCTTGAGTCTGTTAAGTTTTTTGTTCGGATTGACCAACATCACCGATGCCGCCACGATCGACCCCATGAACCTGGAACGTACAATCAAGAGGGCGACGGCTCTCGTCGCGCCTTCCGAAAATGCAAATGTTTCCTACGATGCTGCGAAGGAACATGTTTCCCTTTCATTTAGTACAAGCCCGGATTATCAAGAAGCGACTGTCGATGCCTATCGTCGCTGGCGCATTAATCAGTGGTCTGTACTGCAGGAGTTTATGCTATCAAGAATTCCCGTCAAAACCATCTCGGTAGAAACCAATCGCATTGAGGATGGAACGCTTGTGCGCTATACACATTCCAAAAGACACTCCGATAAATATGGCGATATTCACGGCAATAAATTATGGCTGAGAACCGGGCGGGTCATGGAAAAATCTGCGGGTTCGGATACCTGGGAAAAAGTAAAGTGAAGTAGGGTGAAGTGAAGTAATGACTTCGTAATCAAAGCTTCCCAAAGCCGGTACTTGCGTTATCGTCCGACAGGCTCCTAGACCACCTGCTATAATTTCCATATAAACGCTGAAATGAATCGGAGGAAAACGAGTGAAACAGATTTCGCTTATATTGGTATTGGTCTCAATATTAGTGCCTGGGTCCTACCCTTCAAATGCAAATGCCGACATACGTCATCTCCAGATTTCACCCGTTGGCCGTAACTACGCAAGCATGTCAATGGGTGAACGCATCTTCTATGTAACGGGTGTGGTGCATGGCATGACACTCGCCAGGCCGATGGAAGAGGGCGATGATATGGTGCCCTGGCTACATGGGTGCATCGCCAAGAAGCAGCCATATCAACTGGATGTGATTGTTGCGGGATATATTTCAAATCACCCCGAACTCTACGACGCAAGTCTTGATGTCGTCACTTTCCTGGCATTTAAAAAATCCTGCCGAAAAAAAAGATAAAGCGAGCGTCATTCTTTCGTCTTGAATGAAGGTGTGGTAAAGCGCCTATATTCCAAGAGCCGTTTTGATCAGCGCTAAGGCCTCGGGGGGCAGGTCAAGGGCAAGAGCCGCACGATGACCGGACGGCGTCATTTTTTTCCAGGTTTTTTGGATTACAGGAATCATCTTTTCTGCATTGTACTTCTTTGAAAAATCAGCAAAATAACTTTCTAAAAAAACGAGACAGATCACATCCTCCAAAACCTGCATCTCCGGATCGATTTTCAGATGTTTTTTCAGCAGGAAGCCCTCGACACGCTGGATCGTCTTTTCATCGTATCCGACTTCAGCCAGGATTTCACAGGCCTTGTCGGCATGAAAGCGATTTAAAATCGTCCGCCACTGATGATAACCCTTGCGATCCATCGGATAATCTGTGCGGGGAATTTTCCACCGGGCGATGTGCTGGCTTCGGGCAGCAAGCTTTAGCGCTTCCGAAGCATCGGGTGCATGGCGCTTAAGCCACCGGCTCATCCGTTGGGCATAAAGCAGCTCCTTCGGGATGACCTTCCCTTTCAGGCTCTCGTGATTCGGATCTTCTCGATTGACCGCATCAAAACGGGCGATTGCATTTTCATAACGATCTGTTTTTGTCATTGTATTTTTTCGCTCAGATTTAAAGAAGGCTTTATGCCATTTTCCCGACCAGGCTCTCCAGTGGAATATTCAGATGAGCGTGTAGCTTCCGAATCATATTGAGCGATAAGTTTCTTTGGTGATTAAGAATTTCAGAAACGCGACCTCGTTTTCCGATATAGGGTTCTAATTCTTTTCGAGACACATTCATTTGTTCCATTCGAAATTTAATGGCTTCCACCGGGTCGGGTGAATCAATCGCATGGTGTTTTCTTTCATAATCGTCCACTAAAATTAAAAGAATATCCAGCTTGTTTCCTGCTGTCGTATTCTCTTCCGCACCCCACAACTGATCAATCTCAGCGAGAGCGCTTTCATAATCAAGTTCTGTTTTGATGGGGTAAATATTCATTAAACTTCCTCCGCATTAACCTTGTTATATTGTTTATGCGTTCCAATAAATTTGATAAAAAGGGTTTGTCGAATATAATCAAGGGCAACAATAAGTCTATATTTGTTGCCCCCGATGTTAAAAACAACAGGACTATTTTTTAGAATACTGGCCGAACGAAATTGAGATTTAATGTCTTGAGGGCTTTGCCAGCGGGCCGTCAGTGCTTCCGCATGCCAGGCCTCAAGTGGCCCTTTTGAATCCGCATATTGTTGCGATGACACCCAGAACCGCCATAAAGTGCGTTTTGCTATAATTCTCACGGTTATAACACGGTCCCGAATTGGGAGCAACGATGAAGAGGCTAAGTCATATATTCTCGTTGGAGAAAACAAGACGGTCTCCATCATTTCTCAGGGGGACTTCCGAGAAATAACCACTTCGATAGCTTCTGCTTTGAGGACGTCGTTTTCCGCTTTGAGTTCCTGAACCGCCTGAAGGGTCATCCATTTAATGCTTTCGTAATCCAGGGTCAGAAAACCGTCTTCTTTTTGTCCGACCAATTCGGGGGCAACTTCCTGTACTTCCTGAGCGATTAAACCCAGATAGGTCTTGCCTTTTGGACCCCGATTTTTTGATTAAAGGAATTCTCTCTTTCATGCACAAGATCGGGAAGCCCGTCCCTCGTTTATACTGAAACGGACTTCCCGTGAAATGTGAACCCGCTATTTCAGAGCAGAAAGATCTGCGCCAAAGTTGATATGGTAGGCATTTCCACTCATCACCAGTGCTGGAACCGATTTCACGCCTTCTTTTTCGGCTTCCTGAATGCGTGAATTGTTTTCGCCCAGATGGATGACCTCAACATTGAATTTTTCGGGGTCAAGTGCATTGGCAACATTTTTTTCTGCATCCTGACAAACTGCACAACCGGCATGGTAAAACTTGACATTTGTTTTCATGTAATCCTCCTTGAATTAGAATAGTGATTGATGAAAAAGATCAAACACCATTATTTTTGTATCGATTCCTGAACAACATTGATTGTTGCCGACGTTGTAAACTGAGCGCCATTCAGGGTATGTAGCGCCAAGCCACTGCCAGCGAAATTCACTGTTGTTGAGTGGGTTGCCTTCACATCATTGGAAAACTGCATCACGGAAATCGCATATTGTTTTCCGCCAATCTCGCCAATCAAGACATTGCCATGTGCCGCATCCGGTTTTTTATTCAGATGATATTCATGGAAGACCACGACTTCTACCGGCTTGCTTGCGGTATAAGTCAGCGTACCGGTGAAAATCTTGCCCGGTTCCGGGGGTAAAAGAAGAGCCAATTGATGCGCCCCATGACCCGGAATCGGATCGACGATAGAAATCATTGTGACTTGTTTAATCACTTTTTTTGCTGAGCCCGAACCGGCATATGCAGGTGCAAGCAATGCAAACAGAGGAACCATCAACCCAACAAGCATAAGATTCAAACGCATGTTGTTGGATGTCTTTTTATTTGTCATTTTTTCTCCCTATAATTTGAGTTGATTTATTGCCAAGTTGATCTTCTTGACAGCGGGAGTATAATGTGGCGGAAGGAATTCCAAAAGTAAGTACATTCTGGTCACATAAGCACAAAATGGTCTAATTTCATGAAAACAATTGAGAAAAAAAGTTTTGAAGAACCAAACACTCTTCCAGTAAATGCAATGGTGGAGAGCATTATCGGGTGTAAATGGTCGCTTCGGGTGATGGAGTTGATCCGAAATGAGGTCAATCGTCCTGGAGAAATGCAAAGGCGCACACCCGGATTATCGACCAAGGTACTCAATGAACGGCTAAATAAGCTGATGCGGTTTGGAATTCTTGAAAAGACGATCTATCCCGTGACACCCCCTCATGTTGAATATAAACTCACTCCCTTTGGAAGAAAGTTTTCCTCTCTGCTTGATCAAATCGAAAGACTCCAAAAAGAAATTGAACAGACCTAAGAATTTAGTTTGATTTTGTTCTCAAATTGTGGGGCCAAGAGGGGTAGGCTTGTTTCTGCGGAGGCAGTGTGCCCTCCGGCTAAAACCGATCTTATCAAGAAACAACGGCCACTCACCATCAGGAAATATCGACCCACTTTTCTTTTCATCATTACTCCTTTTTTTAAGGGATCTGTAAAAAAATTTAAAAGTGGTCTTCAAGGTCATTCCGCTATGTTTTTAGCCGAGGCCCAAAATCTTTACTCATGCACTTGATTTACGGGAATCATTTCAATGGCTACAGATTGAGCGAATTTTTTTGATGTTGCCCTCAAGTCGGTTTTGATACAATGCCCGCACAGATGCAATAAGCTGATTGTTTGGAAGGGAGAGACGGACCTTATGAAAGATTTGATTTTAACGAATGCTCAAGAGATTCTTCAGACCCTTTCAAAAATTGAGTTGAAGGGGAAAGGTTTTGTGAGCGAATGCCTTGTCGGCGAAGTCATGGATGCCGGGATCTCGAATCCGGATTTCTTCAAGGCCTCAGGGGAAGATCCGGATGCCTATTACGACGGGCAAGCAAATGCCTGGTCCGATATTCAGGTTCGAGAAAGCAAGAAAGTCTTCATGGTCTACGGCGGCTCGGGAAAAACCCGCCGCTCCCACATCGCCGATACGCCTTAATTCCCTCCTCTGATCAATCTTCCATGAGCCTCTCAGTTACATTGAATAACCGCCCAACAAAAAAAATTCTGGTTGTCGGTGCGGGTGCGGTTGGCGGCTATTTCGGGGCTCTCCTCTTTCGATCCGGGGCCGATGTCACCTTTCTTGTTCGTCCAAAGACCTATGACCGCATCTCAGCTGATGGCCTTGAGATCAGGAGTGCCGATGGCGATTTCCACGTCCACCCTCCATTGATTCAAGATGTCTCTGAATGTAGCGCGGTTGATCTGATCATCCTGTCCGTCAAATGTTTTGACCTTGAGGCAGTCTTGGAATCGCTTCAAACACTGATAAAAAACGGGTCGATTTTATTGACCCTGCAAAACGGCATTACGGCGGAGGAAGAAATTCTGGCCGTTTACCCAGAGGCCTCTTTGCTCGCCGGCGTCGCCTTTATCACCGCCAAGCGGCTTTCACCCGGCGTCATTGTGCATTCGGAAAACGGCATGATTGCGCTGGGGGAATTATCGGGTGAAAAATCACCCAGAGCCTTAGCCGTTTATGAATTACTTTCAAGTGCAGGGATTTCCTGTTTTTTGAAATCTAATATTCGCCGGACCAAGTGGGAAAAACTCTGCTGGAACGCCACCTTCAACCCGCTCTCTGTTATTCTTGATCATCCGGTTTCCCTCATCCTGGATTCGGAGGCACTGCTTACGATTGTGCGGGAAGGGATTCGAGAAATCATTCGAGTTGCCGCCGCAGAGGGAATGATCCTAAGTGAAAAGGTCGTCGAAACGACAATCAGCGTCACGGCGGCGCTTCGGGATTATTACACCTCAATGTACGAGGATTACCACCATGGCACACAGACGGAGATTGAATACTTGAACGGCGAAGTCATTCGTCGGGGGAAAAAACACGGGATTCCGACACCCACGCACAATATGCTCTATCGTCTGATCAAGGGTTTGGAAATGAAGCGGCGGCTTAAATGACCCCGATAAAAACAGCATCAATCAAAGGGATTTTTTTTGATGCAGGAGATACCCTGTTTGAGGCGAAAGAAAGCATCGGCACTTCCTATAGCCGATTTGCAGCGAAGCACGGCGTGCAACAAGATGCTGAAATGCTTAATGGGCGTTTTAAGACCGCTTTCAGTCAAAGTCCTCCCTTGTCTTTTCCCGGCTTGGCGGATCAGGAGAGAAGAAGACTTGAATTCCTTTGGTGGCGACGGGTGGCACGATCCGTTTTCGAGAACATTCATTTTGAGGACTTTGATCTTTTTTTTGAGGATCTTTACCAGTTTTATGAACAAGAGGCTGCCTGGCAACTTTTTCCGGAGACGAAACAGGTGCTATCCGATCTAAAAATGAAGGGTTATTTTCTCGGCATCATTTCAAACTTTGACTCAAGACTGCCCGCCATTTGTACTTTGCTCGGCATTCAAGATGATTTTGATGATATCCTCTTTTCGAGCCGGGAGGGTTTTGCCAAACCGGCCCCTGAATTTTTTGAACTCGGACTGAAACGGGCGGGACTTGAGGCCTCCGAAACAATCCATGTGGGCGACAGCATAAAACACGACATGGCAGGTGCAGAAAAAGTCGGGATCATGCCCATTTTGCTCGACCGCAGAGGCGATGCATCTGCACCTTATCAAGGCAGACGCATCGCCACGCTTTCAGGCATCTTTCAGTATTTGTAAGAGCAAAAGAAATTGTCCCCGCAAAATACTCTCATAAAAAGAACATGGGCCAATACCCCGAAAATACTCCGATACATCCTCTTGCTTGTCGGAAGCCTGACCAGCCTCTTTGCGCTGCTGCGCTTGATCTTCTGGATGATTTACGGGGACGCCAATGCACCCCTGTCCACAGGTGATTTTTTTCAGGCCATGTGGCTCGGTCTTCGTTTTGATCTTCGCATCGCCATCACCATCATTCTGCCTTTGTTTTTTCTCGGCTGGATCAAGGCCCTGAACCCCTTTGCCTCAAGGGCATTTCATGCCATTTGGCAGTCCTACCTCGCGCTTGCTTTTTCCCTTATCGCGATGTTCTACATCGTCGATTTCGGCCATTACGCCTACCTGAACTCCCGACTCGATTTTACAGCAACCCGGTTTTTAGAAGATGCAGCCATCTCTGCCGTGATGGTCTGGGAAAGCTATCCCCTTGTGTGGATTTTACTTGCCTATGCTGCTGTCATTTTTGGATTCGTCTGTCTGATAAAACAATTTCACAAGCGGGTCGCCTTAAGTTCACCCAAAACACTGACACGCCCACGGGGAGCGCTTGTCGGATTCATTGCTTTTTTATTGATCGGACTCGGCATCCACGGCAGATTTTCTCAATATCCCCTGCGCTGGTCTGAAGCGGCATTCAGCAAACACCCCTTTGCAGCGCAGTTGACTTATAATCCCGTCCACTATTTTTTTGATACATGGAAAAACGGTCGAGTCAATTATGATCTTGAAGCAACAAGGGAAAGTTACGAACGCATTGCAGATTTCCTGGGCGTTGCAGATGAAGATAAAGACCCTTCGTCCCTATACTATCAACGACACGTCCCTGCGAAGACCGGTCTCGGTAACCAGCCGAATATCATCTTAATCCTGGTCGAATCCTATGCTTCCTACAAAACTTCATTATCCGGAAACCCGCTTGACCCGACACCTTTTACGCAATCAGTCGCCGATCAGGGCTATTATTTTAAAAACTTTTTCACGCCTTCTACCGGCACCGCTCGCTCCGTTTTTACAACCATCACCGGTATGCCGGATGTGGAACTCGTCGGGACATCCAGCCGAAACCCCCTGATTGTTGATCAACACAGCATCATGAATGAATTTACAGGATATGAAAAATATTATTTTATTGGCGGATCGGCTTCATGGGGTAATATTCGGGGCATTTTGACAAAGAATATTGAAGGGCTGAAGCTCTACGAAGAGGGCGATTACAGTTCGCCACGCAACGATGTTTGGGGCATTTCGGATATTGACCTCTTCCGCGAAGCCCATGCCCTACTCGAAAAAGAGGACAAACCCTTCATTGCCATCATTCAAACATCGGGCAACCACCGCCCCTACACCATTCCGGATGAAAGTTACGGATTTAAACTCCGGCATCCGGGTGATGAGCAGGTGCAATCCTACGGTTTTCAGGATGAAGAAGAATTCAACGCCTACCGTTTAATGGATCATTCCATTGCACATTTTTCTGCGCTGGCAAAAAAAACAGGCTATGACAAGAATACGATTTTTGCCTTGTGGGGCGATCACGGCATTGATGGCTTTACAGGCGAGCACACATTTAAAGGAGAAAGTACCTCCTACTTAGGCTTGGGCTCATACCGGGTGCCGCTTGTGATCTGGGCTCCTGAACTGATTGCAGAGCCAAAAGTCTTTGATACGGTGGTATCGGAGGTCGATGTCATGGCGAGTATCGCGGGCTTAGTCGGGCAGGAGTACACGGCAACGACAATGGGCCGTGATATATTTGATCGGCGCTATGATGATCGGCGTTATGCCTTTACGATACAGCACTCGACGCCGCCCCGCATCGGCTTGATCGGGGAGGACCACTACTTTAATATCCTGGCGGATGGTACCCATGGCGGATTGTATGCGATTCGCAGTGATACGCCGCGTGAGGACCTGAGTTCCCAACATCCGGAACTGGCAAAAAAAATAAAATCCCTCACTTTCGCGTATTATAAAACTGCGCAATACATGCTGCATCACAACGAACAGTCACAGGTCAAAAGAGGACAATGAAAAAAGCAGGTAAAATTTTTCTGGCGCTCGTCATCATTATCGGACTGCCTTATGTGTGGTATGTGCATTTTAACTACCGCTTCGATGTCATCACAGAAAACAAGGTCTACAAGTCCGGGAAAATCCCTCCAGAAAAAATTGCGGACTATCTCAATGAATATAAGATCAAAACAGTCATTGATCTACGACACCCTGAACTGCACGATGCCTTAAACCCCGGAAAACAGGACGGCATTGACCAGGAGCGAGAGGCAATCGAAAAACTGCCCGGTGTCAGACATATCAACATTCCATCCGGACAAGTGCCCTCCAAAGAAAACCTGGTGAAATTTTTTGAAGTGATGGATGACAGCGCATCCTATCCGGTACTGATTCACTGTTATCACGGCACCGGTCGGGCCATTATCTACTCTGCACTGTACAGAATCGAATACGAAGGAAGCAGCAATGAGGAGGCAAGAGCAAAGACCCGATTTCGCCTCAATGGAAGCAGTTTTGATCAGGGGCGAAGCAAAGGTGATTTTTTGATCAACTATAAAGCAAGAAAAGAGGGTGACAACAGCACCTTAAATACCCTGGAAGCTTAGGATTGATGAGGAGGTCGTCGTGTAGGCAAAAAGCCGCACAATCAGGCCGAATCAATCTCTTGTTTTTGCAACGCCATTTCATAGTCTTCTGCTGAAAGAGGTTTGCTGAAGTAATATCCTTGAACCTTGTCACAGCCCAGTGCCATGAGGCTGGAGAGTGCTTCGCAGGTTTCGACCCCTTCAGTGTGGACTGCTGTGTTCCAACTTGATTTTTATAGGTTCAAGTTACAAACGATAAATAACAGTTCAAAATATTCAAATTTTTCAGTATAGAAGAGGCGAAATTTTTGCCCTGAGCTCACAATTCACGGCTTGATGAGAGATCGCTTAAAATACCGACAGAGATTATTCATCAAGGCCTTGGGCATATAAAATTGTTGCAGATCCATTCCCCGGTCCCAGAAAAAAAAGCCCCCAGGGATTTGTACCACCGTGTACGGATATCTGTACGACCTCGTTATGATTTTCTTCCAGGACGATCTCAATAATGCGGTCCTGCGGAATGTCAATGATATCTCCATCTACTCCAGAAGGGGTATTGGGGTCAGTTTTTTTTGAAAGAAATCGTACGATAATTTTTTTTGAGGTGCCACCGACCTTCAATCTTAGTCGGTCTCCCTTTTTGAAGTCCCTTACTTTCTCAAGGTCGAGCCAGGAAGAATCTGAGTGTTCAGATATTCCGATATTCCCTTTCAGGGGTTCGGAATTTGCGATAGGCACAAATATTAAAAAAATACTGATTACAAGCGTGGTTCGCACTGAAAATGCAGTCATCTTATTTTCCTCATTCATCTCAAATATGAAGTAGACACCCCAAATATGGCATTGCCTTAAGTGTGTCTCATTATGCAGTTTTTGGCAAGTTGAATAGAACAAACTTCAGGCTGGATGGATAATGGATTCCGGAGATTCTGAATCCTCCCTGTCTGAATCCACCCTGAATGACTGGCTTCGCTTGAACATCTCCTGCCAGATCCGCTTTGCCGGGCGTTCATAGAGGCTTAAGACATCGGCCTTCACAAGATGCCAGTCCCCGCGTTTCATTTCCCTGCGAAGCTGTCCGGCTCCCCATCTGGCATAACCGGCGTAGAGTCGAAAGCCCTTTTTGCCCCCAGAGATGCGGAGCTGTTCTGCAAGGACACGGGCCGCCTGACTGGCATAGACATCTGAAAAGAGAGGGACTGCATTACTTGGAGGCGATTGAGTGCGATAAAGCAAGGTCAGAGTCTTTCGAGCCACCGGTCCCCCGTCATAGAGGTAAGCTGAAGGCTGATGATGCATATCGACTTTGGGCAAAATCTGTGAGAGTGGCACATTTGTCGGGCGGTTGATGATCAGCCCTACCGTGCCTTCTACGTCATGTTTCAAAAGAAGCACGACCGTTTTTTCGAAATTCTGGTCGCCAATTTTCGGATCAGCGACCAGAAAGGTCCCTCTTGATGGCGAGGTAAGCCGTCCGGTCAAAAGGGGAATTTCAGAGGCCTCTACGCTTTGCAGGACCGTTTGAAACGGAGCGCAAAACAGAAGCAGGGCGCATAGGGTGGCTTTGATTTTAGAATTTTCTTTTCTGTTTGCCACGGCCTGGCCTCTTAGTGAAATGCGATAGATTTATTTTTTCATGGCCTTCAGGTCGACCTCTTGAAGCCGCTTTGTAATTTGCATACGCAAGGCCATGCCCCACTGACGTCCCACCATCATTGTCTCTTTTTGGAGTACAGGCAATTTGTTCAGGAAAGTCTGGCCCGTTTCAGTTTTGTAGAAAGTCGTGATTTCTTTCATCTCTTTAACTGTGAGGTTTTTGATGTAGAGCTGAACAATCTTTTCATTGAGGGCTTTCAGATCCACTTCTTTAGAAAAGTCACTCCAGAATTGATCCGGGATGTCCGGCATTTTCTTTTTCTGAATCTGGAGGAGTTGTGTTGAAATACTTTTTCCGACCTCCGTCAATCGTGCAACTTTAAACAGTTCCCGGGCAGCCTGCTCCGCACCCGATTTGCCACCTGACTGGACATCTAATGTATCTTGCGCAATTGCAAACGGTGCTGCTGTCACGACAAAAAATAAAATTGAAAATGCAAACATGACCACTTTTTTCATTCGATACTCCTAAAAATTTACTGTGATGGACCAGCCAAAACGATACAAATTTCGCGACATCATACGGAAATACCGGAGGCAAGGCAAGGCGATTTCTTGACCTAGAATGAAGCTCATGCTTATAATCGCCGTTTTTCAATTTGAGAGATTAATTCATGAGCCAGGAAATTTCAGTCCCTTCTCTTTTTCAACTGGGTTACTACTGGGAAGCCAAGATTTTTCTGACTTCCGTCAAACTCGATATCTACACGCCGCTGGCCGACGGCCCGAAAGATAGCAAGGCCATCGCCGCTGCGATTCAGGCCGACCCGGCCTATCTGGAACGCTTGCTTGATGCGCTTGTTTCAATCGGGGTCTTGAGACGGACCGAAGCCGGTTATGAAAATGTGCCCCAGCTTGCAGAGTTTCTCGTGAAGAGCAGCCGCTTCTACATGGGTGAATTGATGTTATTGCAGGATGCCGAATGGGACCATTGGGGCAAGCTGGAAGAGATTGTCCGAAGCGGCCGCCCTCCGATGACAGGCAACATTTTTATGAACCGTCCGGAACTGGGCAAGACAGTCCTGAGTGTTCTGGATCGCATGGCCCAACGCGTCGCCCCCGGTCTCGCCGAAAAGATTGACCTTTCGGAGGCGCAAACTTTTATTGATGTCGGCGGCGGTGCAGGCACCTTTTCCATCGCCTTCTGTAAACGCTACGCTCATTTAAAAGGTGTTCTTTTTGATCTCCCGCAAACCCTCCAACTGACTCAGGAAAAAATCAATGCCGCCGGATTAGAAGATCGCATGACCCTCTGTCCCGGAAATTTCAACACCGATCCGATTCCGGGCAACTATGATGCTGTTTTTCTGTCCGATATCCTTCACTACCAGACAGCGGAAGAAAATGCCGCTCTGATTCAAAAGCTCTATCCCCTCTGCAAGCCCGGTGGCAAGATTATCGTCAAAGACATGTTCATTAGCTCAGATAGCAGTTCTCCCGGCTGGAATGCCGTCTTCTCGATTCATATGCTGGTGTATAGTGAAAAAGGACGGTGCTTCAAGGGAGAGTCGGTCCGCTCCTGGCTTGAAAAAGCCGGTTTTCAACAGATTAACGAAATTGAACGCAACACGGTTTTTGTTGCAATCAGACCGACGGAGGGAAACGCATGAAAGACTTTTTAACCGCACCCGGATTTCTTTCGCCTTATGGGACGTTCGGCGCCGATTTCTCATCGGTCATGGCCTGGTTCTTCACTCTCTTGTTTATCTATGGATGGATGGCAGCGCGAAAACATCAAGGGCAGCGCCACCACCTGGTGACCTTATGGGGCATGCTCGCAATGCTGGCCTACTTCACAATCTATTATCTGGCGCGAGGATTGGGTGCCCTTTCAATCGAAGGGAAGGAAGGTTTCGGGGGGCCGGATTGGGTCTATGACTATATCTTTTCTCCCATCCTCCTGATTCACGTCATTGTCATTTCGGTGGGCTTGATTCTCGCCATCTACATGATTGTGCTCGGATTTCGCTCCTCTGCAAAAAAGATGAAGACCCGCTTTCTCAAGTCAGAAACACTTACGATGAGCAGCAAGGCCTTTAAATATGTGATGATCGGCACCGCAATACCTTTTGGCCTTCTGGCCATCATCCGCTCAGGATCATTCGCAAGGGTGATCGTTTATTTGTGTGGGTTCGGAATTGTTGCGGGGCTTTTGTTCTTGGAGCGCGGCATTGAGCGCAGGTGGCCAGACGGAGCAAATCGACACCGAAAAATCGGGGCATTCACGATGTGGCTCTATGTGATCGCTCTTGTGACAAGTACGGCAACCTACATCATGCTGTATTATATCTATCCGGTAAAGGTCTAGTGATGCCGGTAAAGGTCTAGTCGTTTATGGTCGAACGTAGAGAATCAACACGACATCCTTTCCACCAACGCGTCGAAGTCATTCATGCTCCCAGCAAGCAATCCTTCGATCTGCTTCGGGGAAATATCGGCTTCGGCGGCGCCGGAGGCTTTACTCCGAATCTGATTGAAGCAGGGGAAGCAGTGAGTATTCGTTTTTATTTTCCGCAACGCTCCGGGGAGCTCGCCCAAGAGGATGTTCCTGGGAAGATCATCTGGTCTCACAAGGACGGAAACTTCAAAGCGATGGGGCTCGGCTTCAATTCACTGACAAGAAAGAATCAGCCCCTCCTGCTTTCCTATCTTCAGTACGCCGATCAATTTGATTAAAAATATTTTTTAACGGCTGATCGAAACCTATGCGTCATTCCAGAATGGTCGTCGTTAACTTTTACCCTACCGGCTTAAAAACCACGCAATTTCGACCTGATTCTTTGGCTTCATAGACGGCCTTGTCCGCCGCGTTGAAGAGGGTATCGAAGGTACAGGGCACATCTAAGGGGAGTTCGGAAACACCGAAACTGGCCGTTATTGGAATTTCTCTGGGTTTGAGCGCTTCAATCTTAAGACGAATCCGGTTTGCAAACTTCACCCCGTCCTCCCCCTTGCAGTGGGGCAGGATCAGGACGAATTCCTCTCCACCGAAGCGGGCGGCGATGTTTTCTTTTCTGCCACCTTCCCTAATGACGGCTGCAACTTCAGAGAGAACGGCATCTCCCGCATCGTGGCCGTGGGTGTCATTGATGGCTTTAAAGTGATCCAGATCGATGAGAAGCAGACTCAGTGGAACCTGATGGCGCTTTGCTTCCAATAATCGCTTCGGGGCCTGATCAACCAGAAAATGTCTGTTGTAAAGTTTTGTCAACTGATCGGTCATCGCAAGCATCTGGAGCTGTTTTTGCTGGAACTCCACCTGGTCGAGCAGTTGTTTGTTGGTGATCAAATTTTTCACACGCGCGACCAATTCCTCCGTCACCGTCGGTTTTGGGATGAAGTCGTTTGCACCGCTTCTGAGCAATTCGACGCGTCGAGCCGCATCATCAAGACCGGAAACAGCCAGAATGGGAATCTGTGCCTTTCGCCCTTCGCTTCGCCGAACCTCCCGGAGCAGTGACAGGCCGCTCATGTGTCCCGCCAGGAGAATATCGGTCATGATCAGATCATAGTCGTTCTCTTTGAATTTAATCAGCGCCTCTTCCCCACTGACCACATGATCGACGCTCAGTCCCATCAAGGTGAGCTGATATTTGGTTAACTCGGCGACGGCAAGACCATCCTCCACATAGAGCACATGTCCCCGTAATTTCTGGTCGCTTTCCACCTGCTCGACAAAGGTGCTCAGGTAGTTTCCGATACCCTCCAGATCGGATTTTCGGAAGATCTCTGTCACACCGGCAAGCATCGATTGTTCAACGATGCCCGGTTCTTCATTGGAAGTGCTCATGATGATGGGAAGTGTGTTCCCTATTTTCAAGCGTAAAGCCTTGCAGAAGTCGATGCCACTCATGTCATCAAGATGAAGGGAGATACAAGCAAGATCGAAGGTATCATGCGCAAGTTGCTCAAGCCCTTTTTCACCGGTCGAAAAAAAGACTGTTTCAAAGGGGTGGGCGCTGAACAGGGCAGCTAGCATTTTGCTGTAGACGCGTGAGGGTTCTACGACTAAGGCTTTCATTTACAGAAACTCCCGTGAGTAAACGCTGAATGAGGATGAGAGCTAAACTGGGCGCGCAAGTGAAAGGCTCCGAGTTTAGCTTAAATCACACACATTATTTATCTGACCGTTATCTGGCCTCACTAAGGATTATCTATCGTGGCAAACAAGACATAGCGTCTTGGAGGGGACTCTAAGGAACGGTCGCACTTTCTCGCTATGAGGGTTATGACAACTATCACACTCCATCAAGCCTCCAGTGGTACGGACGAGCCCTGAAAGGTGTGCCGGATTGGAAATTTCACTCTTTGGAAGGTCAAGGTAGGACGATGTGGCAGCAGTCGGAAGGGTCAAACCCTCTGCCTGCCGATCGGGTAGTGCCCAGTAGCGTGTTCGGGTGATTGTTGCATTGTGAGGTGCAAAGGAACCATTGGGTTTTCTGGGATAAACGATGGAGACCGGATGATCGACGCGACTTAAAGGGGGCGCGCCGAGTGGACCCGCCATGCCCTTCCAGGCCGGTAAGGCAGAGGCTCCGATACGGGGATTATCCACATTAATGCCGTGCATGTCGCCGCCAAGGGCGCCGTCATGACAGGAGAGGCAGATAAGGGAAGAACCCGTTGGATGGTTGTAGGGATGCTCATCAAGCGGTGCAGTCTGAATGGCGAGATATTTTGAGTCCTTCATTTCCACGCGACTCCAGAGTGGGCTTTGAGGAAGCATGTCGGCCGGGCTGCGTTTTAAGCCAGAGGCGCCTTCCAAGTTCTCAGGCAATTCTTGCTCTTTGGATATTTTTTCAGGCTGGGCTTTTGACGCGCTCCAGGGCAGGTCGCCGGTATGACAGACAATACAGGCGTTTCCATCCACAGCCTCCGGGGCAATCAGATTGTGCCGTGTACTCTTGACCCCTTCAAGCGGAGAAGCATTTATTTTTGAGGCCTGTAACGAGAGACTAAAGACGGCCAGAAGCAGGTAAAAAGCTCTTTCCCTCATTTTTTCGCTCCGATTTTTTTCTCAATGATTTCAATCAATACATCCGCCATCTCCGTAATGGTCTCTTGCGCTTCTCCTTCAATCATCACACGCAGGAGGGTTTCCGTTCCCGAATAGCGAACGAGGATGCGCCCGCGGCCTCCCAGTGTTTTTTCAAATTCAGATATCTTTTTTGTGAGTTCCGGAAGGGTCGAGAGTTCGGGTTTACTGGAGACAGCGACATTTTTCAAGATTTGCGGCAAGGGACTCATGCAGGCGACTAGCTCGGAGACGGGTTTCCCCGTACGAACCATTAGAGAAAGAAATTGTAGTGCCGTCACAATGCCGTCACCTGTCGTATTGTAATCCAGGAAGATCATGTGTCCGGATTGCTCACCGCCTAAGTTGTAGGCCCCCTTGATCATCTTCTCCAGGACATAGCGGTCACCCACCTGCGTGCGGAAGACATGAATCCCCTTCGGATGAAGGGCGAGTTCAACCCCCATATTAGACATCAGAGTCGTTACCAGGGCTTCACCCTTTAAGCGTTGTTCCCGCTGCATGGCAAGGGCGAAACACACCATCAGGGCATCCCCATCAACCACTTCTCCTCTCTCATCCACAAAGATCGTGCGATCCGCATCACCGTCATGGGCGATACCGACATGGGCAGCATGTTCAACAACCGCTTTTTTCAGTTGATCAGGATAAAGAGCCCCGCAATCCTTATTGATATTTGTTCCGCTGGGCTGGTTATTCAGCACCACTACCTCGGCGCCGAGTTCACTCAAAACCATCGGCGCCACCCTGTAAGATGCACCATTAGCGCAGTCAATAACCACTTTGAGGCCCTGAAAATCAAGGCCCTTGGGTAGGGAGTTTTTTACGAACTCGATATAACGACCTTCGACATCATCAATTCGGTAGACCTTGCCGATTTCTTCTGCCGTTGGTCGGATGGCATCAATCTCGCCGGAAAAAATCAGGTCTTCGATTCGCTTTTCCACCTCATCAGGGAGCTTTAAGCCCTCTTTTGAAAAGAACTTAATCCCGTTATCCTGAAAAGAATTATGCGAGGCTGAAATCATCACCCCGGCATCGGCTCGAAGAGACCTTGCAAGAAAGGCGATTGCGGGCGTTGGCATTGGTCCCACCAGGATCACATCGACCCCCAGTGAACAGATGCCTGAGGTTAAGGCCGACTCAATCATGTAGCAGGAGAGCCGGGTATCCTTTCCGATGACAATGCGGTGGCGCCCCGACTTGTGCTTAAAGATGTGGGCTGCGGCACGACCAAGTTTCATTGCCGTTTCCACTGTCATCGGTTCGACATTGGCAATGCCGCGAACGCCGTCTGTTCCGAAAAGCTTCCTCATGTTAAGTTCCTTAAAGCTCAGTGAGAGTGATTCTCTTTGCCTTCCGAGGCTTGGGACTCCTCGGGATGACTGTGGGAAGAGGCAGCGCCCGCCAACTGCTTCTCGTTGATTAAAATAGTTGCCGTGGCCTTCATTTGATCGATTTCAAAATTAATCATCCGTCCCCTGAGGTTTTGGAGGTAAGCGGGTGAAAGCTTCTCAAAGGCCTCCGCCTCTTTTTTCTCAAGCAACTGAATCACATGATAGCCAAAATCACTTTTTACCGGCTCGCTAATCTCATTTTCTTTAAGGGCAAAGGCCACATCAGAAAACGGTTTAACCATCCGTTCCCTGGAAAAAAAACCAAGATCTCCGCCATTCGCGGCACTGGCCTGATCGATAGAAAGCTCTTTTGCGACCACAGAAAAATCGGCGCCGTCATCAAGTTTTTTTTTCGCAGCCTTTGCTTCAGCTTCCGTTTTCACAAGAATATGTTTTGCCCGCACCTCACGAAATTCATTTTTGTTCTGACCGTAGAACAATTTCATCGCCCCATCGCTTACTTTTTCCTTGGCGATGCTGTTGACCATCTCATTGATGACCAGTTCCGTCATTCTCTCCTCAATGCGTTCCCTTACCTCTTTGCTCTTATCAAGACCCCGTCGCCTTCCCTCCTGATTCAATACCTCACGCGAAACCAGGATGTCGAGCAATTCTCTTCTTGTTTCAATCGATTCAAAATTTCCCTGTCGTTCCTGTGTCAGGCGGCTCATCCGTTTTTCAAAAAGCTCGGTCGTAATCGATACGCCGTTGACAGTCGCCACTGCATCAGGCGATTTTGCGCTTAGATTGCTTCCCATTGGAATGAGAAGAGACACAAAAAAAATAATGATCACGTTCTTTAACATTTATCATCCTCCAAATTTTAGATAAAACCGTTCGGGATTTTACCCTTTTTGACGGAAAAGATCAATCGTTAGAACGCACTCTCCAAGGGCATTTATTCTTTTTATCGGTAAAAATTGACAGTGTTGTTTACAGAATTTCATAGTTGATATTTCAAAGATTTGCTTGAAATTGAGAAAGAGATTGAGGAGTCTTTTTATTTCAGGGTTCATGCTCTCCATTCTTATAGAAGCCCTCAAGCGGATCTAATGCCCCGTAAGCACCTGTATGGCCGATGCCTTGATGACTGCTGTAATCTCTGCACCGAGACAAAGTCCGAGGTCTTGCCTCGACTGCTCAGTGATCCGTGCCGTCAACAAAAAACCACAGTCAATGACGACACCCACCTGAAAGCCATACGGAATTATTTCTTGAACCCGGCCCTGTAGGTGGTTGCGTGCACTACTTGTCCTGGCTTGGCCTCTTTCCAATATCACCTCTTCTGCTCTAATGGCTACGAAGCAGGACTCATTAGGAAGCCCTGATCCAATGGCGGCAAGCTCCGCCTTTCCAACTCCCAAATGAACAATCCCCTCCGTAACTTCCAGGATTATTCCCGGCAACAGGTTTTCGACGCCGACGATTTTTGCCACTTGTGGCACCGCAGGACGACTGAAGATTTCCATGGGATCGCCATGCTGTAAAATACATCCTTCCGACATAATAATTAAATAGTCGCTTAAGGCCAGGGCTTCCGCAAGGTCATGCGTCACAATCAGGGCCGATCTCTTTTCATGAATCAACCAGTCTCTGAGTTTTTTTCTGATATCGGTCCGCGTGACGGGATCCAATGCTGAAAGCGGCTCATCCAGGAGAAGAAGCGAAGGTTTGGGTGCCAGTGTTTGCGCCAAAGCGACACGCTGACGCTCTCCACCCGAAAGTTCGTCAGGATGACGATCTGCCTTCTCGGACAATCCAAAGCGTTTACACCATTCGCCAACGATCGACTTTAGATCCGATGCCGATTCCTCCTTGAGTCCATAGGTCATATTTTTTGAGACGCTCAAATGAGGAAAGAGGGGCGCATCCTGAAAAAGAAGACCTATAGAGCGATCCCGGGCCGGAAAATCGATGTTTTTCTCCGAATCGAAATAAGTCGTGCCTCCCGTAAGAATGTATCCGCTGTCCGGTTTTTGCACTCCGGCCAGACAATGCAGGAGGGTCGTCTTCCCGCTACCAGAGGGTCCGAGAATGACAGCGATAGAGGAGGAATCGCTTAAAATCGAAAGACTTGCTGTGAGCATCCCTCCTTTGGGAAAACGATATTGAAGATCAAATCTTAGGTCCAGCAATCGTCCTCCCCTTTTTTCGATCTATAAAATAAACCAGAGATAAAAAGAAAAAAGAGAGCATCAATAGAAAGAGCGCTGTTTCCAGGGCAGCCCCATCGTTCATCGCCTGAACCTGGTCATAGAGGTCGATAGAGATTGTCCGGGTTTCTCCCGCTATATTGCCGCCTACCATCAGGACAACACCAAATTCACCGATTGTGTGCGCAAAACTTAGGATAAGGGCCATCAGAATACCTCGGGTGGAGAGGGGCAAAATCACCTTGATAAAAGTTACCAGGGGCGCAGCGCCCAGAACGGCAGAGAGTTGAATCAGTCGTTTATCGACGCTTAAGAATGCGGCAGAGAGGGGTTGAACCGCAAAAGGGAGGGAATAGAAGACTGAGGCGATCACCAGGCCCTCAAAGCTAAAAACCAGGTTTGAACCGAAGACCTCCTGATAGATTCGCCCGAAGAAACTGCGTGTCCCCATTGCAATTAGAAGGTAAAACCCGAGTACCGTCGGGGGAAGGACAATGGGCAGCGCCACTACCGCCTCCACCAGAAATTTCCATCGCCATTTTGAGTAGGCAATCCAATACGCCAGTGGTAAAGCAATCAAAAGTAGAATGAAGGATGTCGTTGAGGCTAACTTGATTGAAAGCCCAAAAGCCTCCCAACTCACCGAACTTTCTCCTCTTCAAAAAAACCATACTTTTTCAGGATGCTTAAGCCCTCTCCCGACTTTATAAAGCGGACAAGTGATTTTGCTTCGAATTGATGTTGACTACGGTCTAGAATAAGACCTCCTTGATTTAATGTCGGATGGTAGTTCGAGGGAATCAACCAGTAACGGCCAGAGTTTTGAAGGGATACGGCCAAAGCCAAAGCATAAGAGAGTATCCCTATTTCTGCGCCACCTCTCCGAACAAAGGTCGCCGCATGGCTGACATTTTCTCCGATAACCAGTTTCTCCTCCAAACGCTCAAAGAGATTAAGGTGTTTTAAACTGGAAACCGCAGCAAGCCCATAGGGGGCATAGCGGGGATTGGCGATAGAGATCTTGTTAATGGTGTGGTGGAGTACTGCATTCATCTCTAAGGCTTCAAGGTTAATAGGGGAGCCTAGGGGGACCCAAAGCACAATGCGCCCCGTCCCGTAAATAAAATAGTGATCGGATGTTCCGAATCCCTGCTCAATCAGTCGCTTTGGCATTGTTTCATCTGCTGAAAAAAAGAGATCAAAAGGAGCGCCGGCAATGATCTGAGCCAAAAGATTTCCTGAAGCGCCGTAAGAGACTTCGAGTCTTGTCCCTTGTTCCTGTTCAAATGCAGTGGCAATCTCGTCCATTGAAAAGCGCAAATTAGAGGCTGCGGCAATCCGTAGTACGTTATCCCGATGATCAAGTCCTCTGCCGTAAGCAGATGCGCTCGTAAAGAGGCAGGCAACAATAATCAGCCCGACCATGAATTTCAGGAACGAGGGAAGGAGAATTCGATCAAAATGGGTCACGTGCAGACCTTGTTTCGGAATCGACAAAGCTCAACAAAATAGGCAAGGAGGCGATCATCAGAATAGGCGGCATTTCTTGGACTAGTCGAGGGAATGACAAAAATATGGCTTCCTTCAATCGACTCTGTTTTTTGTCCAGCGCCCTTACCTTGAGGAAAAAAAGTGTGGTAAGCCACTAGGCCATTGAAACAGACAATGCGCGGACGATAAAAGCCGATCTTTTTTTTTAGGATTTCAGCCCCCTGTTTGAATTCATCCAAAGAGAGATCGGAAGATCCGGACGAAACACGCTTGACCATGTCGGTCAAACCCAGTCGAAAGCGCGGTAGTTTCCAGTCATCTTCCGGTTTGAGGGGCTTTGGTATGAGACCGCCTTTAAATAACAGAGGCCAGAAACGGTTAGAATGATTAGCGTAATAGTGCCCGGCCTTCGAGGAACGAAGGCCGGGATTGATCCCTACAAAGACAATGTCGAGATCGCCTTCTAATATGTCAGGTAAGGTCGAATACATTCCTTGTGACCCAAACAACTGGGATCATAGCGGAATTTAAGACAAAAAAGATCAAAGCTATGGGGAAGACATTATTTAAGCAAAAGTGGCTTTAAACCCGACTTTACTGATTTCAAAACCATCCTTCACTTGATCAATTGACACCATTTTTATGGCATGGTGTTTCGCGAGATCGTCGCAGATGCCAACACAAATTTCACAGCCTTTACAACGGTCGACAGCAACATAAGCGGTTCCAACGGCATCATCATAGAGAATGGTATTGCCTTCGGGGCAAAACTGGGTGCATAGACGACATTTTGTTGAAGCACAAATTTCCTTATCAACTTCAGCTACTGAGTACATATACTAACCTCCTGCAAAATCTAAATCGTGGAACAGTCATCTAATTAACCGATGTGGTCTGCCTACCTTCTGCAAACCATCTATCCCAGCCTTTTTCTACCACAAATGCACGAGCTGCTTTGGCTACATCATTATTTTTTTCGACCAAAACCGCCTTTTTAGCAAATTTTTTCTCAATGACATTGTCGAGGGCTGCGGTCCCACCGGAAGTCACGATCCCTTTCCCGATAAAACGTTCCCGAATCGATTTTTCAATCGCTTCGGGACCAGGCATGCCTAGAATGGCGGAAATGGCTCCGACCATCGCCATATTGGTCGCAAGTTCTGTACCGGCAAAGTCAATCGCCAGCTGGGAAGCAGGAATATGGTAAACCTGTGCGTTCATGTCCCGAAGCTCTTTTTCTTCATCCGCTTGAAGTTCGAGCACGGTTTCGCTGTTGATGATGACGACGCCGTTTTCTTTGAGGCCGGTATAAAACGGCATGGTGTAGGATTTACCGTGCGTGATGACCTGAGTGTGAAAGATCACAATGACGTTCGGATAAATAATTTCTCCGATCTCATAAATGGCATCTTCGGAAATCCGGACATAACTTTCTACAGGAGCCATTCGTTTTTCAGAGCCGAAAAAAGGGACCATCGTGCTTTCCCCTTTGTCGATAATGACACCGTTACTTAAGACATGAGAGGCGGTCACGACACCCTGCCCACCAATTCCGGCCATCCGAACACTATATCTTTTTGCTCTTTTCGACATCACAACTCCTCTCTAAACTTAAAACTTTTGTCTACTTAGCCTGATTGTTTTGCTGCCTTGCGAAGTCTTTTTCTTTCTTTTTCGCTGTCGTCCCAGTAAGCCTTAGCTTCGTCGCTGAAATACTCCACAAATTGGTAGCGATCTTTCTCAACCGCTCGGGCATCATCCATGACTTTAGGTGTCGGTATGGCGTACTCAATGTTACAAGAGGTATAGGCCTGAATAAATGTGGGTCCAACTTCCCGGGCGATCAGAACGGCTTTTCGCACGGTATTCGCAACACGAGTGGGGTTTGTCGGTGCGAGTCTTGCGGTATAAGCAACGCCTGCCGTTTTTGCTAGACCCAGCATGTCCATCTTCTCAAACTTTTTCCCGGTCGGGGCCATTTTCATAACCATGCCTTTTTGCGTCATCCCACTATCCTGCCCACCGGTATTTCCGTAGACTTCATTATCAAGCATGATTGTTGTAAACTTTTCCTTCCGGAACCAGCTATGCATCACCGCGTGGAAGCCGATATCTGCAAGTCCGCCATCACCCGCCATGACAACCACATCCTTGTTTTGTTCCTTAAAGCGGATGTCAAGACCCCGCTTAATTCCGGTCGCCACGGCATTCGTATCGCCGTAGTTTCCATAGACAAAAGGAACAGCTCCCTGGGAGATGGCCAAACGTCCACATCCAGCTGTTCCACAAATCACCGTATTCTCAATACTTGGAAGTCCGACATAGACCAGCCGAATAAAGAGCGTCATCGCACAACCGGAACACATTGGATGCTCTTCGATGGCCTCCTTAAATGAGCCAAGCTCAGAGACCTTACGCTGCTTGAGGAAGGGACCATCATCAATCAGATCCTTGTATTCCTGCGGGAGGTAATCTTTAAATCCGGGCGCAGCTTCAATCGTTTTTAATGACATTTGAAATTTCCTTTCCCTATTTAGAGTTTGTAATTGCGTCTATAATCATTTCTGTCGGCATCGTCATGCCACCATAAACCCTCGGCCCAGCAAAAACCCGGTCTGTACGGTCAATCGCAGCTTTCAGCTCTTTTGACAACCAACCGATGTAGTTGAATTCCGGAACGACAATTTTTTCGGCATGGTCGAGCGCTTCGTTTAACTCCTGCGTCGGGAAAGGACGGATGGATTTGATTTTAATCAGACCTACGTCCAGACCTCGTTCAGTGGCCTGCCGAACCGCCTCACGTGACTGAGACACCGCCGAACCTGAGGCGACAATCATTGTTTTTGCTTTCGGATTCACAACCTCAATCAAACCTCTCAGCCAGCGGCTCAACCATTTTTTTGAACGTTCCTGGGCCGCCCAGATTTCCTGCTGCCAGGCAGCGTGCATCTGATAGGATATAAAGTTGGATTTCTGAATGGGTGCATCACGGGCGATTCGAATCGGCGGGTTTTCATTGTCCATCATCGGAACCGCTTCGTGGTAACAATCACGCATGGGCAGCTTCAGATCTTCAGCCGGCATACTGACCCAGTTCCTGGCATGAGTCACAAAAAATCCATCGACAGCAACAGCCGCAGGGAGTGAAACCTCCGGTTTTTCACTCACCATAAAAGCAATGAGGGGATAGTCGTAAAAATCCTGCTGGTTTTCGCCATGCAGAACAATACCACCGGCATTCAAGAGATAGGAAATCTCGACGTTATCAGGTTGAATCGCAAGAGGCGCATTGACAACACGACACATCACGAGCAAGACAGAGGGCAAACGACCGCCCGGCCAAGCAGCAATGGCCTCAATGCCACGCATCAGGCCGGGACCTGCGGTCGCAGTCAGGACACGCACACCTGCCCGGGAAGCTCCGGCGACGGCAGACATCACGCCGATCTCCTCTTCACCGCGATAATAATCCCTGATATAACCTTCGGCGTAGAGATAGCCAACCTGCTGCATTGTTTCACTTTGAGGGGTAATCGGATAGGCAATTGCGATATCAACGTTTGCACGGCGGATCGATTCTTTCGCCGCTTCACTCCCCGTAATAAATTCCTTTTCTCTCGGCGCTTCTAAAAAGAGATAGTCGGGATCAACAACACGTTGCGCAGCAGCACCCTTTTTTTCTTCAATGTCTTCCGGTTTAGAAGCGGGATCGGAAAGGACATGAGAACGCGGATCATCCTTCCGGACATGAGGCTCGGTTGATTCTTTGACTTCTTCGGACATTTACATAACCTCCATCTATTCTGAGATCTTACTCTGCGGTATCATCTAAACCCGTCTCCAGTTCACTGGAAAAAGCTCCTGTGCCCGCCTCCACCAATTCATCTTCCGGTTTAATGGGTATTTCCCCTTTTAAAGCGGCAATTTGAGACCATCCAGTTGGAACAATACCTTTACCTTCGTATAAAGGCTTGATCCCATTCTTCTTCACCTTGATTAAGGCCTCTTTAAAAAGGATCAACTTTTCAATGTCAAAATTAGGAACAGAAACCATTGCATCTTCATGACCGGCTTCCGCACAGAGCGCAATCGTAAAACAATTTGTTCCAGCTCGAATCATCTTTAGGGTGATGCTTGCGTAATGGCAATGCACCCCGATAAAAACGCAGGCCTCTATTTTATTATGGGAGATGGTCAAATTTGGATGACAGGGGTTGATCACGGCTTCCGGGTCGATTTTCGGATAGATCGGACGATAATCGGGCATCGGAATAATACGAACACCTGGAATTTCATCCGCGACATCGAAGAAATATTTTGCCTTTTCATTGGTATGGTCATTCCAGCCCCAGAGTACTAAAGGTCCGGGAAAAAGGGTTGCATTTTTTCTGGTCAACATTGCAATTGCTGCCTTCTCAAGTGCTTCAGCCTCTGTGACGATTCCACCCTCTACCAGCCCTTCGCCTTCTTCAGGGAGCGGAACGCCCATAATGGTTGCAGCAGGTGGAAGCAGGCCCTCCGGGCCGGTGACAACGCGATATGGTGTGCCATTTAATTTTCCCATCGTGACTCCTTCTTAAATTTAAGAATACTTCTAGAAAATTGACTACCGAGTTTAGACTTCTACCAGCGATATCGAAGCCAAAATTTTCACAATCATAAGTCAGGGCCTAAAGTCTTGTCAATTCAAAAAGATGAGAGATTGATGATCGGTAAAGCTCACAAAAAAGCACAGAAATACGCCGACATAATCACAGAGGAAGTGTATGGTATGCATGAAAATACTAAGAGTCAATATGGAAAGATAGCAAACCAAGTTTTTGTTGCGGTCAAACCTTACTTTAAGTTATTGGATCTTTATCTCCCCGCATGAGACTGACCCTTTATGCGTAGGCTAAGGGGAGGGATCTGATCAAATCGAACCCGCATTGAGGGCACACCGAAAAAAATCTGATAGATCCCAGATTCCGGCAGCTTGAGTTCTATCTGATAAATACCATCTTTAATATGCTTGGCCCATCCCCGTCTCTGCCAAGTGCCCGGCACTTTAAATGTCAAGATACGCAGTTCTTTTAATTCGGTAAGTGCCTGCTTTCTCCTGTCATAAATGACCTTAAAGCGTAGATTGAAATTCTTTCCGACAGGCACTTCGTTTTTTTAAACAAAGGCTCAATTTTAATTGCAAGCTTCTTGTTGTTTTTAATAAGAAGACTTTCCAGGCAGGGCAATGTTGAAGCAATGGAAAATACGCGGGGAATCGAGAAGGAATAAGCTGTAAGATTTGACAGCGTTGTTTACAGAATTTCATATTTGAAGATTACTAATATGAGGAGGTTCTGTAGATATGGAGATGCACAAACGAATTCGTTTAACACCCCTAGATCGAAGGAAGATATGGGAGTTATGGCAATCAGGTCAGTGGAAGGTCGCGGCTCTTTCAAGCCGTTACCAAGTTTCACCCCCAACAATTTACAAGGCGCTGGAGAGAGCCAGGAAGCAGGAATTTATCTGGATAAGACGCAATACAGCTCGGCGGAATTTCTTCATCGGGTTCTTGACGAATGTCCCTACACAGGGGAATTCAGCTATTCGGATAATGGCACGGAATACAAAGGGACAGACAGGCATGCCTATGTTACGCGATGCCGGAAGGCCGGTATCGGCCAGAAGTTCACACGCTGCAAGCGGCCTCAAACCAATGGCAAAGCGGAACGCGTGATTCCGGCCTTAATGGACATGTGCCATAAAAAAAGAAAGATTCAAGTACCGCAAGCAAAGGCGCGTCAGCCTCTTGCGTTTCATCAATTTTTTATGTGTAGTCATCTCAAGGCTCCTTGTCGTGGTAGGTGTAAACTTCTGGCGCAAAGGTCCATTTGGATTCCTCAAGGAAGAAGGGAAAATCCCTGCCCATTCTCGCCAAGTGAAACCAAACAACTATGATTAGGGTACTACTACGAAGCTCTTACCCTTGCGGGAAAAGATGAAACAGATAAGTCTCAATAAGAATATCTTGACTTTATGAGACATATTTACATGTTTTTTCAGTATACATCAAGAGTAAATATTCTATGTTTTGCGATGTTTGCGTTGAGGAGCTCTGAGGTTTCAAGAAATGAAATTCCCCGCAGTAAACTGCGAGACATAAAGTATTTGAAAGGAATCTGCGGTGATACTCGCATAAGTACTCCACTTGTGAAGACAACAACTTCCCCGTTCCAGCTCATAATGCAGTTCATATTGACTTGCCAATCTTTTAGAGCAATGTTACCTTGGGGTGAAATCTGTAAAGAAGCCTAAATATTATTACAACTTAAGATGAAGCCATTGTTCTCAGGAATACAAAAACAGCGTCTGATTATATTTTCTTTTCTACTGAGCTTCCTTTTCTCCGGAATCGGCATGGTTCAGGGGCTGCCAATCTTCCTTACTGCGGTGGCTCATGCCCACCCTGTTTTTGTCTCCGAGGATAACCATAGAATCCGCCTCATCCTGCACCACCCCGGCAACCACGACGCACACGAAGCAGCCTCCGTCGCAACACATCAACATGACCTGCTGGACGCCGTGATCGGTGTTTCCGAAAAAGACGGCCTCTCCCACAGCGATCACGAAGTTGAGATTTCCTCTGTGGAAGACGCTTTCTCGACCAGCTCTAAAACGCAGCTTGCTCCGGATGCGCAGACCTTCTTTATCACACACAACGCTTTGCCGGTTTTTTCTCGGGAGACACAAGCCCGTTTCTCGAGGCTTTCACCACCCGTAAAAAACGAGTCACATCTTTCTCTTCGCACGACCATCCTCATCATCTGATTCCTCCAAAATAGTCACACCTGATTTCCGTTTTGTTCCTTTTTACAAGGCAAGGGCAGAGCTGTTTAATCATTTTTGGAGGAGACCATGTCCATCAAAGCACTTGTTTTATTATTTGTTTTTTCTGCAATCAGCTTAAGCGGCTGCATGTTCAACGTGCATCCCAATCCGAAAAAGCCCAATCCAATCGACAATACGCTTACAAGCACGCCTTCATTTCGACCGAATGAAACCGACCAAGTTTCTGAAAACGCACAAGAGACCACCGGGGTTCTCACCCTGGGCGAATCTCTTTCACTCGCCTTGATGAAAAACCCCGCGCTTGCGGCATTTTCCTGGGAAATGAAGGCCCGCGATGCGGCAAGGATTCAGGCCGCCCTGCTTCCTAATCCTGAACTCAACTTTGAAATTGAAAATTTCGCGGGCTCCTCCCCCCTTCAAGGTGTGGATCAAGCAGAAACAACGATCTCGCTGGGCCAATTGATCGAGTTGGCAGGGAAGCGAAGCAAAAGAGAACAAGTCGCATCCTTAAACCGCGATCTGGCCGGATGGGATTATGAAACCCTGCGTCTTGACCTTTTCACCGAAGTCACCAAAAGTTTTATCGAAGTACTGGGTGATCAGAAAAAAGTTGCGCTCTCTGAGGATTTACTCAAGCTGGCAAAGCAGCTTTCAGAGGCCGTTTCAAAGCGGGTGAATGCCGGTAAAGTTTCCCCAGTCGAAGAAATCAAAGCAAATGTGGCACTCGCATCGGCTAAAATTGACTTAGACCGTGTAAAGCGAACATTGCAGGCCTCCCGGAAAGTATTGGCAGCGATGTGGGGAAGCACCTTTCCTAAGTTCCAGTCCGTCAAAGGCGCACTGAGTGTGCCGACATCTCTTCCGGCCTTCGATCAACTGATTGATCGCCTGTCGCGAAACCCAGAACTTGCACGTTGGGCGACTGAACTCGCCAGGCGCAAAGCAGTCATCCATCTCGAAAAGGCACAATCGACCCCCGATATCACAATCGGAGGAGGCTTCAGACAGTTTAATGAATCCGACGCGACCGCATTTGTAGCAGGCATTTCTATCGATTTGCCGGTATTCGATCGAAACCAGGGCCGCATTGGTGAAGCCCAGGCGCAGCACTCTAAGGCTCTCGCAGAGCAACATGCCACTGTCCTTAGGCTCAGAACCATGCTTTCCGAGGCCTACCGTACCTTGTCCACGACCCATGCTGCCGCAGAAGGGCTAAAGAATGAGCTGCTTCCAGGTGCGGAACTTACATTTGAGGCGGTCAGTGAAGGTTATCGCCTTGGAAAATTTGACCTGCTGGATGTGCTGGATGCGCAGAGAACATTGGCGCAAGCACGGGCACAATACCTACAGGCACAAATTGATCACCAGCAATCACTTGCAGATGTGGAACGCTTGATCGGAGAACGCTTGGATCGGAAAAAGTTTATTACAAAATAGTATGTAAGTTTAAACAGGGAGATTGTTCATGGAAACCAAGGACACACAGAAAGATAAAGAAAAAAAAGGGACGCCGGTCGTCCCTATTATAGTCACCCTCGTTCTCATCGGTGTAGGGGTGGCCTGGTTTATCTCGTCGAATCCATCAAAAAAAGACATTGCCCTTGCGGTCAAAAATGAAGAAAACCACAAAAGTGAAGAAAAACACGAAGAAGACGATGGCCACGGGCATGACGAAGAACATGACGAGCACGGAGATGAAGAAGGGCACGATGAACATGAAGACGAGGGCATCAAACTTTCGGAAGCGGAAATGAAGGAGTTTGGCATCAGACTGGCGAAAGCCGATGCAGGGACGCTCAGTCGTTATGTCTCGCTTCCGGGAGAAGTCCGTGCGAACGAAGACCAACTCGTCCACATCGGTCCTAAAATTCCAGGCGTTGTGCGGAAGGTTCGGAAAACAGTCGGCGATACCGTTCGTACAGGTGAGATCATGGCGGTGTTAGAAAGCAAGGAGATGGGCGAAGCAAAAATCACCTACTTCAAGACAAAAACCGAGATAGACATCAGCGAAGCGAATCTTGAAATTGCCCGCGCACAAGTCGATGTCGGACGGACAAAACGAGACGTCGCCTTAGAACAGGTCAAGGTTGTCCGCACAGCAATTGAGGCAGCAAAAAACCAGGTGACCGTTGCCGCAAACAACCTAAAGGTGACACAGATCAATCTGGAAACCGAAAAAAACCACCTGAATATTGCTGAAACCAATTTCAAATGGCAAACGACAGTTCATGACAATACCAAGGCATTGCTTAACAAGCTCCATGAGCATGTATCGCTTGAGTCCATTTCAGAGACTTTCGAGGGACGGGCCGTCGGAGAAAACCGGGCGCGGCTGATCAATGCCTATGCTGATTTAAATTTTACCAGAGCCGCCTTCGATCGAGAGAAAGATCTTTGGCAGAAAAAAATATCGAGCGAATCGGAGTATTTAAATGCCAAAAAGAACTACGAAAAAGCAAAATCGACCTCGGAATCGATTCACGAAGAGGTGGAATTTCAAAATCGTATTGCCCTGATGGAAAAGGAACAATTGGTGAAAGTTGCTGTACAAGGGGTCAAACGGGCAGAACAGGAAACAAAAATCGCTGAACAGGCCATCATCACCGCAGAGCAGTCGGTGAAGGCCGCTGAACAAAGCTTGAAGGCCGCACAGCAGAATGTCACGGTCGAAGAGCAATCATTGAATATTGTTAGAAAGAACATGAGCTTATCTGAAAAAAACCTTGAACTGTCTCGCTCTGAAGTGCGGGCAGTCGAAGGCCGCCTTCGTATTGACGGCATGACCCCTGCGGAGTTGAAAAAGCTTCGGAAGAAAAAAGAAGCGGATGACGATATCGCCTTATATCTGATTCGCTCCCCGCAGAAAGGTGTCGTTATCGAAAAACATATTACCCTGGGAGAGGCCCTTGACGCCTATGACAAGTCCTTCGTCGTTGCCGACCTGAGCAAGGTTTGGGTTGATCTCAGTGTCTATCAAAAAGACCTCCCCTTTGTTGAAAAAGGCCAGGAAGTCGTCATCGAAGCGGGCAAGGAACACATTAAAACGGTGGGGAAAATCGCCTATGTCGGGCCAATCGTCGGAGAGGAGACTCGGACGGCCCTTGCCAGAATCGTCATCGAAAACAAGGAGGGTAAGTGGCGGCCAGGTCTTTTTATTAATGCAAAGATTGCAGTGGGTGAAATCGATTTAGACCTTATTGTTCCGAAGTCGGCCATTCAAAAAATGAAAGATCAGACCGTCCTGTTTGTGATGGAACATGGTGAATTGAAACCGCAGCCGGTGCAACTCGGCCGGATCGATGAAACCCATGTCGAAATTACCGAGGGAATTAATCGGGGTGATACCTATGTGGTGGAAGGCGGGTTTACGCTGCGGGCACAACTTGGCAAAGGAGAGCTGGGCGATGGGCATAATCATTGATTTTTTGGTTTTTTTTCCGTAGGGGCGGACCTATGTGTCCGCCCTTCTCGCGGGATATTTTCTGCACATATTGCGGGATAAATGGAAACAAAGGATAGGGCGGACACGTAGGTCCGCCCCTACATTCGATGATGACATCTAAAACATCTCTCACAAAAGAAGGAAGATAAAAATGCAGAAACTGATTGATTTTATACTCCGTAATCGTCTCTTGATGATGATTTTCGGGGCGCTCATCTTGGTTGGAGGCTATGCCAGTTACCTTCGTCTCCCCGTGGATGCCTTTCCCGATGTGACTCCGGCCCTCGTTCAGGTCTTTACAGAAACCGAAGGACTTGCCCCCGAAGAGGTCGAGCGTTACGTCACTTATCCGGTCGAAGTGGCCATGAACGGTCTGCCTAAGCTCAAGCAAATCCGCTCCGTTTCAAACTTCGGTCTCTCAGTGGTGAACATCTATTTTGAAGACGGCACCGACATCTATTTCGCCCGACAGCTCGTCAACGAGCGCTTACAACTCGCAAGAGAATCCATCCCCGAAGGTTTCGGGGAACCGGGAATGGGTCCAATATCCACCGGCTTAGGGCAGATTCTTTTCTTTTTTGTTGAAGACGAAACAAAGGAGCGAGGTCCAGAGGAAATGCGGAAAATCATGGACTGGTTGATTAAGTTCAACCTTCAGACCGTGCCCGGCATTACAGAAGTCCTCTCCTTGGGCGGCGAAGTGAAACAGTTCCATGTCCTGGTTCGGCCAAATGATTTACTGCGCTACAAGCTGTCTTTAAGTGAAGTCGTTGAAGCGGTCAAAGCGAATAACGCCAATGTCGGGGCACAATACATTGTGAAAGATGCCGAACAATTTCTAATTCGCTCCGTCGGTCTGGCAAAGTCGATTCCCGATCTGGAACGTATTATTGTGAAGTCTGTTGATGGCACGCCCATTTTTTTAGATCAAATCGCTGACATTGAAATCGGCGGGGAAATCCGGCAGGGATTGGCGACACAGGACGGCCAAGGCGAAACCGTCGTCGGCATGGTACTTAAATTGATCGGTACCAATACCTCAGCCGTCATTCGTGATGCCAAGATACGGATGGAAGAGATTAATAAGATTCTCCCCCCCGGCATTAAAATGGTGCCTTATTACGATCAGGCCACGCTAGTTGCCAAGTGTGTCAAGACAGTCACCGAGGCCCTGTTTCAAGGGATTGTCCTTGTCGCCTTGGTCTTGCTCGTTTTTATGGGGGGAATCCGACCCAGCATCGTGGTTGCACTTTCAATCCCCTTTTCGATCTTTTTCGCCTTTATCATGATGAATCTCTACGACATCTCTGCCAACCTGATGTCCTTGGGAGGACTGGCCATCGCCATTGGTATGATGGTCGATGGCACGATCGTCATGGTGGAAAATGTCGATCAGCGCCTAAGGGAATCGCAGGAATCGGAATCACGCATTCATGTCATCGCCCGTGCCTGCTCAGAGGTCGCACGTCCGATTCTTTTTGCCATCGCCATCATCATCATCGTTTTTATCCCCCTCTTTACCCTACAGGGGGTTGAGGGAAAAACCTTCAAACCCCTGGCCTATACCGTGGCCCTTGCAATGGGCGGATCACTTATTTTTGCCATCCTGCTCTCGCCTGTGATTTCAAGCTTTCTGATGCGGCGGCCCAAGGGAAGCGAAATGGCTAAAGAAAGCTTCATCGTGAGAATGCTTTTAGCGCCCTATCGTCCCCTTGTCACCGCCTTTGTGAGATACCGCTCTTTGGCCGTGGGACTGGCGGTCTTGATGCTTTTTGGCGGTGTGGCGATTTTTGGACAACTGGGCTCGGAGTTTGTCCCACGCCTGAATGAAGGCGATTTGCTGGTACGTGCGACCATGGCTCCTTCAATTTCACTGGATGAAGCGGCGATCACGATCACCCGATTTGAACGCCGTCTGAAACAGCAGTTTCCGGAAGTCATTCGCGTGGTCTCACGAGTCGGTCGTGGTGAGGTGGGTGCCCATGCCGACCCTGTGAATAATGCCGAAGCCTTTGTCGGCCTCAAACCGCAAGAAGAATGGACCACCGCTAAAACACCGGACGAACTCTACGCCAAGATGAGCGAAGCCTTTGAAAATTTCCCCGGTGTGCGTTTCAACTTTACCCAGCCGATTGCAGCAGCAGTTGATGAACTTTTAACCGGAACTAAGGCCGAATTGGCGATCAAGATTTTCGGGGAAGACATGGAGGTTTTGAAAGAAAAGGCTGCTGAGATAGAAGCTGTCATTCGCTCCGTACCGGGATCAGCCGATGTGCAGAAAGACCAAGTCACCGGCACACCTCAGCTTCGCATCATCGTGGATCGGGAGGCGATTGCACGTTACGGCATCAATGTCGAAGACGTACAGATGGTCATCCGAACGGCGGTCGGCGGAGAAAAAGCGGGGCAGATTTTTGAAGGCATCCCCCGTTTCGACATCCTCGTGCGTTATGAAGCCAAGAGCCGGGATCGGACAGAGGCCATTCGTCAAATTCTGATTCCTTCGCCTGACGGCGTCATGGTACCGCTGTCCGACCTCGCGACCATTGATGAGATCGTCGGTCCGAGACAGATCACACGGGAAGACAACCAGCGTTTTATCACGGTGCAATGCAATGTCCGTGGACGCGACATGGGTTCCTTTGTTGCAGAGGCGCAAGCTGCCATTGATCAAAAAGTGCAGTTACCGCCCGGCTACTTAGTGACCTGGGGCGGACAATTCGAGTTGCAGCAAGAGGCCAACAAACGGCTGGCCGTCGTCGTGCCCGTGACTTTAGGCATTGTGTTTTTGCTGCTTTTCATGAGTTTTAATTCACTTAAAAACTCCGTACTGATCATCCTCAATATTCCGCTGGCCCTGGTTGGCGGTGTGGTCGGTCTTTGGCTGACGGGTCAAAACCTTTCGGTTCCCGCCTCCGTCGGTTTTATCGCCTTATTTGGCATCGCCCTGGAGAACGGCATGGTCTTGGTGACCTATTTGAATGAGCTACTGCAAGAAGGCGTCTCAATCGACAAAGCCTCGATTCAAGGGGCTTGCCGCAGATTACGACCTGTTTTGATGACAGCGATTACTACGGCCTTGGGTTTGATTCCTCTTCTTTTTTCTTCCGGAACGGGCAGTGAAGTCCAGCGACCTCTTGCAACCGTGGTGATTGGTGGTTTGGTGACGTCAACGATTTTAACCCTATTGGTGGTGCCTGCACTTTACAAGTGGTTTGCGGTTAAACCTGTGCCCGCCGCGCAGCCCGAGTAATCGACGATTTAAAGCTAATTAAAAATGAAACAACAACCTGAAAGGAGAAATGATGAAAGAAGTAAAAGCCTATATCAAACCGCACAGACTTTCACCCGTGACCTTGGCCTTACACGAGATTGAAGGACTCAGCGGAATGAGCGTAATTGACGCACGGGGTTATGGCCGAAGCCGGACACAAGTGGGAGACTACGTCCCGCACGTCAAGATAGAGGTGGTCTGCCTGGACAATCTTGTCGATACCGTGGTCACGACCATTGAAAAAGCCGCCTACACAGGTTTACGCGGGGACGGGAAGATCTATGTCAGCCCTGTCGAAAACGCCGTGCGGATCGAAACCGGGGAACACGGCGAGAGCGCGGTGTAAGACCGGAAGCACAATAATGCATCAATATGCAGGTCGATTCATTTCGGCGTTCTAGGCGATCTACTTCTTTTTTGAGAATCAATTTTATAATAGATTCAACACAAATAAAGGAGGATATCATGAAAAGAAAAATCAGCTTGATTGCAATTTTGTTGTTTCCTGCCCTGTTGTTTATGGGCTGTGGTTCTACGATCAGTCCTGGGAACATGGGTCTTCGATGGCAGCCTCTGACCTCTGGATTAGGAAATGAACCGCTGAAAGAAGGTTTCCATGCACATATGCCGTGGAACGATGTCCTGGTGATGTCAGTCCAGTGGCAGAATTTTACCGAGCGGATTGATGTGCTGACGCGGGATGATCTTCATATTGAGATAGAGGCTTCAGTGCTAGTCAAACCTCTGGTCAAGGAATTGTCTCAACTGAAACTTACGATCGGATCAAATTTTTATCCAAGCGTGGTAAAACCTGAGTTTCTCACTGTTGCCAGAAATACCTTAGCAAACTATTTACTTGTGGAAATTCCAGAAAACAGTCCGGAGATTGAGCGCCAGATTTTACAAGGATTGAAAGAGCGGATGAAGGGAAAGCATATTGAAATTGACAATGTCACCATCAGCGACATTGATTTCACGAGCGGTGTACTGCGGGCCATCGAGACGAAGCTTGCGAAGGAGCAGGAAAAGGTTCAAAAGGATTTTGAGCTTGAAATCGCTGTTAAGGATGCTGAAATCGCCAGGGCCAGAGCAAAAGGAGAGGCCGATTCGCTTCAGATCCGAGCCATCGGACAAGCGGAGGCCCAGAAGATTCGGGCAGCAGGCCAGGCAGAAGCCCAGCGGATTATTGATCTTACCCTGACGCCGCAGTTTTTGCAGTTCAAGGCTTTTGAAAGTCCTAACGCTAAATTTATCTATGTGCCAACGGGCAGAGACGGACTGCCGATCATTGTAAATCCTGAAACCGGACCGTCGCATTAAAAAAGGGTGGAAGAAGTAGACGACACACACTTTAACGGAACCTGGTGGCGATGGCCTCCCTTGCGCAACGGTTTGATTGCCGGTTTGCTGGCAAGCATGGCTTTTGCCTTGGCACACCTGGGGTTTATTGCGGAGGCCTCAGAAAATATTCTGTACATGCTGTCCTTGCCGATTGGCGGGTATTTTTGGGTCTGGAAAGGTATTGGAGAACTCGTTTCGGAAGGAGAAATCGGCATTGACCTCCTGATGATCGGCGCGGCCACAGGTTCTGCAATCCTCGGTCTTTGGGATGAAGCGGCTTTTCTTGTTTTTCTCTATGCAACGGCGGAAGGTTTGGAAGAATATACTTATGCCCGTACCAGATCGGCCATTCGTGCTCTGCTCGACTTGGCCCCGAAAGAAGCCTGTCTACTCAAAGGGGGGCAGGAAATCATTGTACCCGCCGAGCAACTAGCGCCCGGAGATCTATTTCGCGTGCGTCCGGGTCAGTCCATCCCGACAGACGGTCTCATACGAGGCGGCACATCGAGTCTTGATGAATCTCAAATTACCGGTGAATCCGTACCCGTCGATAAAGGTTTGGGCATGAAGGTTGTTGCCGGTTCACTCAATCGCCAGGGATCTCTGGAGGTGGAAGCCACTGCTGCCTTTACCGACAATACACTGAACAAGATGATCCACCTCGTCGAGTCAGCCCAGGAACAGAAGGGAAAGGCGCAGCAATGGATCGACCGCTTTGGTCGCCGCTACAGTCCGGCAGTATTGGGGATTGCATTCTTCATGGTACTCATCCCCTGGTTTTTTGGCTTGAATCTTTCTGAATGGGCTTTGCGTGCCGTCGTCCTACTTGTGGCAGCAGCACCCTGCGCATTGATCATGTCGATGCCGGTCGCGATGGCTGCGGGAATTGGATCGGCGGGGAAACGTGGAATCCTGATCAAAGGTGGTGTGCATCTGGAACATTTGGGTGTGATTCGTGTGGTGGCTTTTGACAAAACGGGTACCCTAACAAAGGGGGTGCACGAAGTCAGCGCCCTGGTAACACTGAAAGGAAATGAAGCAGAATGGCTCTCCGTGGCAGCCGGATTGGAAGATCATTCCGAGCATCCCCTTGGAAAAGCGATTCTCAAGAAGGCAAAGTCATCGGGAAGTTCACCGGCAAAAATCCTTCAGTTTGAGGCATTGACCGGCGCGGGCGCAAAAGGCCTTTTAGCTGGGGTGACTTGGTATATCGGAAACCCCGATCTTTTTTTGGACATGGGAACCGCTTTAGATTCCGTTTCCGAACAGATTAAGACCCTTCAATCATTGGGAAATACCGTTGTCCTCATTGGGACTAAAATGGAGCTGCATGGCATGATCGGGTTACAGGATCAAGTTCGGACCGGGGCATCTGATGCGATAGCCAAGCTTCATCAAATGGGCATAAAAACCGCTATGCTGACTGGGGATAACCTGCTAACTGCAAATGCCGTCGCGAACTCACTCGGCATTGATGATGTCCGGGCAGGATTGAAACCAGAAGAAAAAGTGCAGGCGATCAAAGACCTTGAGAAACAAAGTGGAGCGGTTTTAATGGTCGGCGATGGCGTCAATGATGCGCCTGCCCTGGCCGCCGCGACCTGCGGCGCGTCGATGGGCGCAGCGGGAAGTGATGCCGCAATTGAGGCCGCAGATGTCGCCTTGATGGCAGATGACCTCGCCAAAATCAAAGAAGCCCTTTGTTTGGGTCGCGTAGCCCGCCGAATTAGCAAACAAAACATTATTTTTTCTCTGATTGTTCTGGGCTTGCTGATCCCCGCGGCGCTCGGCGGTGTTTTGAGTGTCGCCGCCGCGGTCTTTTTTCATGAAACCAGCGAACTCATGGCGGTTGCTAATGGCTTAAGGGTGGCGCGGTTCGTGAAACCAAGGTAAGACAAAAACAAAGTGAGAATATAATGAAGAGATTGACCATATACTTCATGGGATTGTTGATGTTTTCCACCATGACCTCAGGTTGTACTTCTTTAGGTCCAGTATTTTACCATGAGCCGCGAAGATGCCAACAGAATTCATCCTCACAGCCGTCATAAAGACACACATAAAAGATTATCCCTTGAGGAAAGTCGGACGATTAACAAGCTCTACGGAGAGGAGATTAGTCAAGAAGGGAACTTTATAGTTTATTACAATGCCCGGCATATGAAGCCTTTGTATCCGCTCACAAAGGGTAATATCTTCCTGGTACATACAAATGAGGAAAAGAATAAATCATTGACACTTCTGGTCTGTACAACAAAAGGGCGAGTTGATGAGGTGATACTCAAGAGCAATTTCGTTGTCGGAGGCAAGCGGGTGATACCTGCTGAATTTCTGGAGCAATTTATCGGGCGGTCTCTAGGAGATTCATGGGAAATGGCAAAAGTCCCTTCAGATTTCCTTTCATTGCCGAATAAGATTCGACCAATTTCGGGTTATCCAAAAATTTCCGAAGAGCTTGCTAAGGCGATGCGCAGGGTATTGGTTTTGGCAAGTGTTTTGGAGATTAAATAACGATCATTTCAGGTGAAACGACTCATTCTATTGATATGCCGCAGAAATGTGTTATTATTTTAAGAAAAGTAACACGATATGCAAATAGACGGAACAGATTGAACGCCATGTTTTACTTGCCAGGCTTGGACTTCGTTGATAACAGCATCCGTCACCCGAGAAATGAGGGTGTGTGAAACCTCTGCTCCGTACATCTCTTTAAAGGCTGCGGCAATATCTCTGCTGGTCATCCCTCGAGCAAAGAGGGCCAATATCTGATCATCAAATTCAGTAAATCGGGTTTGACCTTTCTTGACCACTTGAGGCTCAAAAGACCCCTTTCTGTCCCGGAGTGTCGCAATTCCGATTTCTCCAAAATCCCCTTTGAGCCTTTTTCTAGAATAGCCGTTGCGGCTATTCCCTGAGTTGCGACCTGTACTCGCGTAGGGCTCATAGCCCAGAGATTCTTCCATTTCGCCTCCTAGAGCCGCCTCAACCGACAACTTCAACAAGGCTCGACTTAGGGTAGATAGGTCTTTTTCTGCTTTTAAGCCCTTGGCCAATTCTTTGGCAAGTGCCTCTATTTTTTTCTCGTCCTGCATACTGTCCATCCCCTCTCTTCAAATTCTTGAAGAATAGTATTCAATCAACAGTTACACAATTTATTTTACAGGCTCTTTGCTGATTGTTTTTCTCCTGCTTTTCAGCAGTTTTAACTCCCTCAAAAATTCCCTGCTGATTCTACTGAATATTCCGCTTGCCCTGGTTGGCGGCGTCATTGCGCTTTGGATGACGGGACAAAACCTGTCTGTTCCAGCATTGGTTGGTTTTATCGCGCTGTTTGGTATTGCATTGGAAAACGGCATGGTCTTAGTGAGCTATCTGAACGAACTACTGAAAAAAGGCATTGAGATAGACGATGCCGCAATTCAAGGGGCCTGCCGAAGACTGCGACCTGTCTTGATGACAGCGATTACGACCGCCTTGGGTTTAATGCCTCTGCTTTATTCTTCGGGTACGGGGAGCGAAGTGCAACGCCCACTTGCAACGGTGGTCGTCGGCGGATTGGTGACTTCGACAATATTAACCTTGTTGGTGGTGCCGGCGCTTTATAAGTGGTTTGCTGTCAAACCGGAGAACACGACGGTTTGAAGTGACTCAAGTTTTTCTCCACCGAATACAAATCTAAGACGATAAAAATGATTAGCGGCTACCTTTCAGGCATAGATCTACATGCTTGTTGGAGTCAGAGCTTTCTTGCCACAACATTCTATTTTTGAGATCGGATCAGAATACGACAGTCCACTGCCGGATCTGCGCTTTGGAGGCTCCGGCCAAGGCAGACGCGACTGCGACGCCTGCTGCGCCGTTGCTCAGAATCGAGTGAACATGAGATTCTTGAATGCCACCAATGGCATAGACTGGGAGGACGACCTTCTTACAAAGAACACCTAGAGACTCAATGCCAAAGGGAAGGCGCTCGGACAGCTTTGTTTCAGTTGCGAAGATCGGCCCGAAGCCGATGTAATCAACCGCCTTTTTTTCAGCCTCAAGGGCCTCTTCCAGGCTGTGCGTTGATAAGCCGATAATTGCCTGATCTCCCAGTAAGGCTCGGGCTGCCGACACCGGGAAATCGTCCTGCCCGAGATGCACCCCGTCGGCCTCGACCGCCATTGCGATATCGACCTCATCGTTGATGATCAACTTCACATTGGATTGACGGGTCAACAGACGCAAACGCTCGGCGCGTTCATAGATTTGCCCTCTCAAGCCCGATTTATCCCGGTATTGGATCAGACGGACTCCCCCGTCAATTGCCGCTTGAATGGTCTGAAAAAAGGATCCGGAGTCGTCCCCGCTGCAATCATAAAGGCAAGGGTCTGCTATGAGGTATAGGGCCGGAAAATCCATTCTAAACGGGCAGATTCCTAGGACTTCGGTGTCGCGAGGAAGTGATCAAGATAGTTTGTGGAGAAACGTCCTTTGATAAAAGTCGGATCATTAAAGACCCGTTTGTGAAGGGGGATGCTGGTTTGAATCCCTTCGATGACAAATTCAGAGAGGGCGCCTTTCATCTTTGCAATTGCCCCGTCACGAGAGCGTGAATGGACGATGAGTTTTGCAATGAGGGAGTCATAATAAGGACTGATGACGCTCCCCATATAACTGGCAGAATCAACACGAATACCCGGCCCACCCGGCATGTGAAATGCGCTGATGGTTCCGGGAGAGGGGGTGAAGTTTTCCGGGGACTCCGCATTGATTCGACACTCAAAGCTGTGGCCTAAGAGTCTTACCTGGCTCTGTTTGACAGAGAGCGATTGTCCCGCTGCAATTCGGATCTGTTCTTTCACCAGGTCAATGGCGGTCACGCACTCGGTCACCGGGTGCTCAACCTGGATACGGGTATTCATCTCGATGAAATAAAAATTGTGATCTTTGTCGAGTAAAAATTCAACGGTTCCGGCATTGACATAGTGCGAAGCATTCACTGCTGCGGTGGCCGCCTTGCCGAGTTCCCTGCGCAGTTTCTCATCAACGACGGGAGAGGGGGATTCTTCAATCAGTTTCTGGTGTCGGCGTTGAATGGAACAATCTCGCTCCGGCATGTAGATCATCTTCCCTTTGTCGTCAGCCAGGACCTGTATTTCGATATGACGGGGCTCCGTGAAGAAGCGCTCCATGTAGACGCCGTCGTTTCCGAATCCTGCTTTCGCTTCCATTTTTGCCGCCTGAAAGGCATTTTGGAATTCGCCGTCTTCATGAACCACCCGCATGCCGCGACCACCTCCGCCAGCAACGGCCTTAATGATAATCGGGTAGCCGATTCTCCGTGCAACCTTAAGCCCTTCTTCCACATCCGTAATGACACCGTCGCTGCCTGGAATAATCGGCACGCCGTTTTTTTCCATCAGCTCTCTGGCCTTCGCCTTGTCTCCCATTAAGGTAATACACTCAGGCGCAGGGCCGATAAACTTGATGCCGGCCGATTCACAGGCATCCGCGAAGTGGCTGTTCTCGGCCAAAAACCCGTAACCGGGATGGATGGCCTCGGCGCCGGTAATCTCTGCGGCACTTAAGATATTCGGAATGTTTCGGTAGGAAAGGGCGGCATCGGCCGGACCGACACAAACGGCTTCGTCGGCAAAGCGCACATGAAGGGATGCCGCATCCGGCTCTGAATAGATGGCGACACTCTGCACGCCTAATTCACGGCAGGCACGAACAATACGGAGCGCAATTTCTCCGCGATTTGCGATTAGTACTTTACGAAACATAGCGCTTAAGCCGGTTCAATCGTAAATAGGGCTTCACCGAACGCGACGGCAGTGCCCTCATCCACGTTGATCTTCACAACTCTGCCGTCCACATCGGATTCAATTTCATTCATTAATTTCATCGCCTCAACAATACAGAGTGTCTGTCCTTTTTTGACCAGGTCACCCAATTCGATATAGGGGCTGACGTCGGGAGAGGAGGATCTGTAAAAGGTCCCGACGATCGGAGAAGTGACTTGATGTAAGTTCGAGTCTGGCTCTTGGTTGGGCGTTTTTTCAGTAGATTCGCTTGAAGAAGGCGCCTGAGCAGGCACTGGAATGCCTCTCGGTTCCAGGGCGACAGCGACTTCCCTGCGAAGTAGAATGCGTTGATCTGAATCCTCCACTTCGATTTCTGTCAAGTCGTTTTCGTTCAACAAGGCAATCAATTTTTTAATCTCTTCTAAGTTCATGCCCATCCTCTAATTTTGAATAATGGTTGACTTGCTCACCTACTGATCGGGGCCGACCCTTATTCCTTGATCCGCTCGACAAAGTCGCCCGTTCGGGTATCAATTTTAATCAAGGTACCCTCTTCGATATACAAAGGCACTTTGACCACGCCACCTGTTTCCAAAGTGGCCAGTTTCGTTCCGCCTGTTGCCGTATCTCCTTTAAAGCCCGGAGGGGTTTCTGTAATTTTCAGGGTCACAAAGAGAGGCAGATCTACATTCAGGGGTTTGCCCTTGTAAAACAGGATTTTCACAATCATGTTTTCTTTAAGGAGATCCTTTGCCGATCCGACTTGGGCCTCTGTGATGAATAGTTGATCATAAGTATCGGTATTCATGAAGTGGTATTCATTGTCCGCCGCATAGAGAAATTGCATCTCCTGATCTGAAAGATCGGGCTCGTTGAGACGCTCACCTGAACGAAAGGTCTTTTCCAGTAGGTTCCCGGTTTTCAGGTTCTTGAGTTTTGAGCGAACGAAGGCCCCGCCTTTTCCCGGTTTGACATGTTGAAATTCCACGATCTGGAAAGGATCCCCGTCGATTTCGATCTTGGCTCCGTTTCGAAAATTTGCGGTTGAAATCATAGGGTTTGTCCTTTTCTTTTTAAGTCTTCTTCAAGATGCTTGATGATGCCTAACATTCCCAGGATGTAGCTCTGGGGGCCAAAGCCTGTCACCTGAGCGATGACTACATCTGCCAGCAGTGAGTGATGCCGAAACTTTTCTCTGCGATAGATATTGGACAAATGCACCTCGACAGCCGGAATTTTTACGGCTAGCAGTGCATCCCGAATCGCAATGCTTGTATGGGTGTAGGCTGCTGCGTTGATGACGATGGCATCGATTCCGGAAGACCTCGCTTCCTGAATACGATCAACAAGTACCCCTTCCGAGTTCGATTGAAAAGTGCTGACATCGGCTCCGTTTTCTTTGGCGCAGACAGAGAGTTGCTCATTGAGCTCTGAGAGCCGTATTGAGCCATAGTGCGCCTTCTCCCGTTCGCCGAGCAAGTTCAGGTTCGGGCCATGCAAGACAAGAATTCGCATCAGACTTCGATCTCTTCCAGCAAGGAGGCAACACTCATTTTTGCGTAAAACCGTCCTTTCCCAAACCCTCTTTCAGGTGAAATCGTCATCAAAAGAAAATAGTCCGCACTGATCTTTCGAATGACAAGATTAAACTTTTCGTTTGAGACGCAACACTCTTCTGTTGCACCGAGTTCGCATGCATTCCCTGCCTGATCTGCGACAGACCATAAGCGACCATACTCGGCTGCAAGCATCGCCATGTCCAGGGAAGGATCAGTCTTGTATTCATCGACGATAATGCCGTCCATATCTGAAATCGCGACACCGATAAGTGCGTCAACCTGGGAAGCCATAAGCTGTAGATGTTCCTGAAAACTCATACCCGACGCGCCGTTTGAATGCGTTCCAGCCACGCTTGCAAGTATGAGATCCGCCATGCCCTGGCGCTGTCCTGGCGGCCCGTTTCTACCGGGGTCTTTGACATCGCCGGTTTGCCCTGCATGTGAGACAAGGCTTGTCCCAGCCGCATTTTGCTCTCTAAGTCGGAAGGATTTTTCAGCAGTAGTTTTTTGTAGATTTCCGCTGCCTCCCGATAAGCGCCTTGATCAAAGTAAAGACTTGCAAGGGTTGCAGTCGAAAAAACATCTTGAAATGCCGCTTGTCCGCTCATCCGATGCTCCGCATCCGGGGTCTCTTGGAACACCAACTATTCATGGCAATAGCACACAATCTTAGGTTTCATCAATTTTTACCGGCTTCGGCCAATGGGATTAATATCCGGGGTCTCGGATTTTCGATTTAATGAGCTGGGATCATAGCAAATCATAGAAAAAAGTCAAGGGAGGGATGGAAGGGGAATGGTCCGTATTTTGAGCGTTTCTTCCAGGATTTTCCCGGCCAACAGCCGCTTCGACATTTTCGGCAGGGCAGTGGCCTCGCCCGCTCGCTTGATCAGATGCACAATATTGGTTTCTACGTCAAAACCGGCCCCCTCCAGAGTCACATCATTTGCGACAATCAGATCCAGACGCTTGTTCTTAAGTTTCTTTGTTGCATTTTCGATCAGGTTCTCCGTTTCCGCCGCAAAGCCGACGACCAGCTGGTCGTCTCGCCCTAAGGCCCGTGTTTCCAGAATATCCGGGGTTTCTTCCAAGTCAAGTGTTCTCACCGATCCGGTCTTTTTGATCTTCTGCTTTGCAGTCGAAACCGGACGATAATCACTCACAGCCGCCGTCATAATGACGATGCTTGATGCGTAGAGTTTGAGATTAAATGCTTTTTCCATTTCAGCAGCGCTTCTAACGGAGATCCGCTCCACACCCGAAGGCGGGGAGAGTTGAGTCGGGCCGCTGATGAGGGTGACATCAGCACCCCATTGTGATGCGACCTCCGCAAGGGCATAACCCATCTTTCCGGAAGAGCGGTTTGAGATAAAACGCACCGGGTCAATCGCTTCCTCTGTCGGCCCGGCTGTAATCAAAACGACCTCTCCGGATAAAGGAGGATGGTTCTCAAATAGCAGGGTCATCACCGCTTCAGTGATTGTTTGCTCGCAGGCCAGGCGGCCGACTCCCTCTTTGCCCGAGGCAAGCGGACCGCTCTCAGGTTCGATTACCTGAATACCTCGTTTTTTTAAAAGAGAAATATTTTCCCGAACGGCAGGATGGTCCCACATGCCAAGGTCCATTGCAGGGGCAATGAGGGTCGGGGCCTTTGTGGCTAATAGCAGGGTTGAAAGCAGGTCATCGGCTAAACCGGCTGCCATCTTTGCAATAAAGTGGGCGCTCACCGGTGCAATCAGAACAAGATCAGCTTCCTCGGCAAGCCGCAAGTGCGCCATGTCGTTTTCGGGATCAAAGAGACTGCTGAGTACCGGTTGACCGGAAAACACCTTCAGGGTCAGCGGGGAAACGAATTCATGGGCGGTCGCAGTCAGAACAACATTGACACAGGCTCCCGCCTTCGTCAACTCTCTGACTAAGTGGAGGGATTTGTAGGCGGCGATGCTGCCGGTCACACCCAGCAGAATTTTTTTTCCTGCCAGCACGGACTTGCCTCTTTCAGGGGGAGGTATCACGGAGAGATCGAAAGGAAAGCTGTAAGGATTCAGTATGGCCCTGCTGAATCCTTACAAAAATCTTATTCCGTTTCGTCAGGCTCTTCAGATTGTTCGGGCTCCGGCATTTCGACCGCCTTCATTGCCTCCCCGAGATAAATGCTGAGATCTTTTTTAACATCGCCCGCCAATTGCTGTTCCCTCTCAGCAAGCATCGCCTGACGTCTGATCTCTTCACGACGCCGTCTCTCTTCCCGGTGTGCAGAAACGGCATCCGCACCATAAAGGATGTCCAGTTTACCCGAAAGAATCTCTTCAATGGCCAGAGTGGATTCCTTCTGGGCCGGTCGGGGAGTAACCATCGGTTTTGCGCCTTCTATAATCTGCCTTGCCCGCTGGGCGGCAACAATCACCAGACGAAACCTCGAATCAATGATCTTGCGATCAATGTCAATCGGTACTGATACGATATCCATGCTGCTCCTCTCTAGGTATTCAGTTGTCTACTACCGTTTGCAGGAAATAAAGCGATTCTCAATCCATTGATAATCATCTTGCCTCATACGGATACGTTCCGCAAGGATTACCGACTCCAAATTGTCAATTGCCTCTTCAACGGCCTTGTTAATGATCAAGTACTGATATTCTTTATAGTACCTTATCTCGTCTTTAGCCTTTATCAATCGCCTCGACATTTCTTCCGGAGACTCCGAGCCTCGTGCAGTCAAACGTTTTTTTAGAATATCAAATGACGGAGGCAACACATAAATGTAGACACCCTCTGCGGAACGCTGCTTGAGCAGCATCGCGCCCTGAGAGTCAATGTCGAGGATCACATCAGTACCGGAAGCAGTCCACTCCGCCAATAAGTTCTGAGAGGTCCCGTAGAAATGGCCGTGCACCTGAGCCCATTCAATAAAATCTCCCTGCTCGATTCTCTTTTTAAAGGAAGCCTCATCAATAAAAAAATAATCTCTGCCGTCGACTTCGCCCACTCTCGACGGACGAGTCGTATAAGAGATCGAATATTGAAGATGATCAAGTCGCTGGCTCACAGCTCTGCACAAGGATGTTTTTCCAGCTCCAGAAGGTGCCGATACAACAAACAGGATGCCCTTTCTATCCACACACGCCCCTTCGGCACCCTGTTCTTCTATTCGGAAAAGCAGCTTGCTCACTATGCAATATTTTGGACCTGCTCCCTGACTTTCTCAAGTTCACTTTTCATCTCAACAACCTGCATCGAAACATCCTGGTCACTTGACTTCGAACTGATCGTATTGACCTCCCGATGCATCTCCTGCACGAGAAAATCCAGGGAACGGCCGATACTACCCTCTTTGCGCAGTATCATCTTAAACTGATCTACATGCGCTGCAAGCCGCGTTCTCTCCTCTGAAATATCAGAGCGCTCCGCAAAAATCGCGACCTCTTGTGCCAGGCGCAGTGGATCAATCTCTATGCCCCGAGACAAAGCCGCAACACGGCTTGTCAAACGTTCGTGATAGGTCGCCAGAATCTCTTTTTCTTTTGACTTGATTACAAAAAGCCTTTTTGACAACGATTGAAGGCGGGCGCGCAGGTCGGCTGAAAGGGCCTTCCCTTCATTTTTTCTCATCTTCTCTAGAGCCGACATCGCATGAATGAGGGTTTTATCCAGCATCTTCGTCAATGCTTCAAGCGGCTCATTTGCCTCGGACAGCGTAATCACACCTCGAAATTGACTGACCATTGCAATGTCAATTTCTCCCGAAAGGGACAACTGGTTCTTTAAACTCTCAAGAAGTTTCACATAAGATTCAGCTGTTTCAAGATCAAGATTCAAACGACTTTCGGAGTCTGATGCACCGCTGATTGCCACTGAAACTTCAATCCGACCACGAGTAAAACGGCCCTTCACCTGTTTTTTTATTTTTTCCTCGAGTGTGCTGAAGAGACGGGGAAGACGAACAACGACATCACAGTATCGATGGTTCACAGAGCGCATCTCAACAGTCAGGGCATAAGCTTTGTGCTGTCCCTCAGATCTTCCAAAACCCGTCATGCTCTGAATCGTCGCGATATTGTGTGCCTCAAAAGAACAAACCCGGATTATAGGTTCAGAGATATTTCATGTCAATCTGTGAGGAGAACCCAGGATCGGTGATTGATCTTGGAAATTATTCCGCATGTAATCATATAAACCTACAATGATCAAAGCGCCATAACGCATTTGAATTCAGTCATCAAGAATTTGCCTGAACACAGAATCAGTTGACAAGAAAGTCAGGAATCCTTTACTAGATACTCTCAGCAACCAAAACCTTTAAACCTTCTGAGGAAAACCATGACGAATCAAACATCGAAAATTATTTATACCGAGACAGACGAAGCCCCCGCATTGGCGACCTACTCTTTTTTGCCGATGATCAATAAATTTACAGAGCCCTGCGGTGTGACCGTTGAAAAAAGAGATATTTCCCTTGCGGGCCGGATTATTGCAAATTTTCACGATCATCTCACGGAAGATCAAAAAATACCGGATGAACTGACTGCCTTAGGTCTGCTTGCAAAAACGCCGGAGGCCAACATCATCAAACTCCCGAATGTCAGTGCATCTATTCCCCAACTCAAAGCAGCGCTTAAGGAACTGCAGGAAAAGGGCTATAATCTGCCGGACTACCCGGAAGATCCCCAGAGTGAGGCTGAAAAAGAAATCAAGTCCCGATTTGGAAAAGTACTGGGTAGCGCTGTCAACCCTGTTTTGAGGGAAGGCAACTCTGATCGTCGTGCCCCCGCTGCGGTTAAAAATTACGCAAAAAAGCACCCGCACAGAATGGGTGCATGGAGCGCGGACTCAAAGACCCATGTCGCACACATGGACGCTGGGGATTTCTTTTCCAACGAAAAATCCATCACCCTCAGCGAAGCAACGGACGCGAAAATTGAGTTTGTTGGCGTAGACGGCAAGGTAACGGTACTCAAAGAAAAGACGCCTCTTCTGAAAGGAGAAATCCTTGATGCCACCTTCATGAGCAAAAAGGCCCTCCGTGAGTTTCTTGAGGCGCAAATTTGTGACGCCAAAGATAAAGGCATCCTCTTTTCTTTGCACATGAAGGCCACGATGATGAAGATCTCCGATCCCGTTATTTTCGGCCATTGCGTTGCTGTCTATTATAAGGACGCCCTGGATAAACACAGTGCCACCCTGGATGAATTGGGTGTCGATCTCAAAAACGGCCTGGGCGATGTTTATGCAAAGATCAAAAGTCTTCCTGCGGATAAACAAGCCGAAATCGAAGCCGACATCCAGGCCTGTTACAAAGATCGACCCGAGCTTGCGATGGTAAACTCCGACAAAGGCATCACCAACCTGCATGTGCCCAGCGACGTGATCATTGATGCCTCAATGCCTGCGATGATTCGTGAATCCGGTAAAATGTGGGGAACGGATGGTGAACTTCACGACGCCAAAGCGGTCATCCCCGACAACTCTTATGCCGGGGTTTATCAGGAAGTCATTCAATTCTGCAAAAAAAATGGCGCTTTTGATCCAACCACGATGGGCAGTGTGCCGAACGTGGGTTTGATGGCTCAAAAAGCTGAAGAATACGGTTCTCACGACAAAACATTTCAAGCCCCCGGTACGGGAAGCATTCGTATTGTAGATGCTTCAGGAAACGCCCTAATTGAACACAGTGTCGAAGAAGGGGATATCTGGCGGGCCTGTCAGGTCAAGGATGCACCGATTCAGGATTGGGTGAAATTGGCCGTCAATAGAGCAAGGGCGACCGGCGAACCGGCTGTTTTCTGGTTGAATGAAAACAGAGCGCATGATGCCGAACTCATCAAAAAAGTGAAAGCCTACCTGCCGAACCACGATACAGCGGGTTTGGAACTCCCGATTATGTCTCCGGTAGAGGCCACACGCTTGTCACTGACGCGGATCAAGGAAGGCAAGGACACGATTTCGGTTACCGGCAACGTGCTTCGTGACTACAATACCGATCTCTTCCCGATTCTTGAGGTGGGCACCAGTGCAAAGATGCTATCCATTGTCCCCTTAATGAATGGCGGCGGATTGTTTGAAACCGGCGCAGGCGGGTCGGCCCCTAAACATGTTCAGCAGCTCGAGGCGGAAGGCCATTTAAGATGGGATTCCCTGGGTGAATTTTTGGCCCTTGCCGCATCCTTGGAACATCTGAGCAAGAACACCCACAATGAAAAAGCACGCATTTTAGGCGAGACGCTTGATGCGGCAACCGGCAAGTTTTTGGATACCGACAAATCCCCATCCCGCAAGGTGAATGAGATAGACAATCGCGGCAGCCATTTTCACCTTGCCCTCTACTGGGCACAGGCCTTGGCGGCACAGGTGGAAGACAAGGAACTGCAAAGCCATTTTGCCCCTCTCGCACAGAAGCTTGCGGACAATGCAGCCAAAATCACTGAGGAGCTGCTTGCTGCCCAAGGAGAAGCCGTTGATCTCGGCGGTTATTACAAGCTGGACACAGAAAAGGCGAGTGCAGCCATGCGTCCGAGTGCAACTTTGAATGCAATCTTCAACTAGACCGTAGAAACCAATACACCTCAGCCAGCTTCAGGAGGTTACTCTCCTGAAGCTGGCATTCTCTTTACAAACCAAGAAAAATAGCCAACACCCGCACAGAACAAATAACAATGTCTCTTTCTTTATTTCGAGGAAGAAATTTGTATGAGCGCTAAGGCAGAGACCTGTTCTGCGGCATGATAGGAGCTTCGCACAAGCGGCCCTGATTCGACATGGGCAAGACCCATGTTCTCGCCAAGACCCTTTAAATGCTGAAAAACCTCCGGTGAAATAAAATCTTCCACCGGCAGGTGTTGAGCCGTCGGTTGCAGGTATTGACCCAGGGTCAGGATGTCGCAGTCGATCTCTACAAGATCAGTCATGACTGCTTGAAGTTCGGCTTTGCTTTCCCCCAGCCCCAACATCAAACCCGTCTTCGTTCGAAATCCCGTTTTTTTTGACCACTCAAGGATCTTAAGTGAACGCTCGTAACGAGCCTGTGGCCTGACACGGCGATAGAGAGACGGAACTGTTTCGATGTTGTGGCTGATTAGATCAGGGCGTGCGGCAAGCACAAGATCAAGGGAGACCTTCTTTCCTTGGAAATCAGGTATCAGGACTTCTATCGTGCAATTCGGACTACGCTCCCTGATCCTATAGATCGTTTCAGCAAAGATTTCTGCACCGCCATCAGTCAATTCGTCACGGTTCACTGAGGTAACCACAGCATACTTAAGTCCAAGTTTGGCGACGGCTTCAGCCACATGCATCGGTTCGTCAAGATCAATCGGGCCAGGTTGCCCCAGTTTTACCGCACAAAATCCACAGCTTCGTGTACAAATCTCACCGAGGATCATAAAGGTAGCCGTCCCGGCATTCCAGCATTCCCAAATATTCGGGCAGTGGGCCTCCTCGCAAACCGTGTGTAGATTGAGTTCTCTTGCAAGGCGACGAATTTTCAAGTATTTTTCTTGGGTCGTGGGCTTGACTTTAAACCAAGCTGGAAGTCGTGTTGTTCTCACTTGCGGTGGGGTGAGAAAATTTTGTTTTGGCATTCTATGTTTTGGCACTCTAATGATAATCTCGTGTTAAACCATCATATATGATGTACTTGTGAAGAGGGAGACGTCAAGAGATCGCAGGGCAGAATGGTTTGTGCCCAGCTTTGGCCCCCTTAAATTCCGGGTTTATGTCGGACTGCTCTTTCTCCCCTACACCGGGATGGTACTCGCCTTTACTGTTATCGGGGCGATGCTGGCAGAGAGAATCTTCTGGGATCGGGTTGCCGCGATTATCATGATCTACTTTCTTGCCTTAGGCATTGCGGCCCATGCCCTTGATGCGATTGGCGGCCAGGGCAAGACCTTACCCTGGGGCAATCACTTTGAAAAAAAAACGCTTTGGTTACTTGCCTTCGGCAGCCTGATTCCGGCCTACGGTATTGGATTTTATTACATCCTATTTGCTACACCCCTGCTCCTTGTGATTGCCGTCTTGGAAGGTTTTTTCCTTTTTGCGTACAATCTGGAGCCCTTTGATGGACGGTTTCACTCCGATGGCTATTTCGCATTTTCCTGGGGAGTGCTTCCCGTTTTAGGGGGCTACATCATCCAGACCAACCAGCTTTCCTTGTCCGTGATCGTTATTGCAGCGGCGATGGGGCTTTTCAGCTTCGTCGAAATCAATGCCTCTCGTCCCTACAAAGAGATCAAACGATCCGGTGAAGCTAACTTTCTTCCCTTTCAAGTCAAATACGAAAAGATTCTCAAAGGCATCAGCCTCGGAGTTATTCTGCTGGCGCTTAGCATGGTCTTTCGACGACTCAATCTGTGAGCGCTTGCAGGGTTTAGATCTCGAATATGGTGTGTAATGCGATTGACTGACAGCATCTTACTATGCTACAAAACCTCTTTTCCGATCACAGGTATTTCCCGTTTGTTATCGTTAGCGGTCGGAAAGATTGACTGTATCTTGGTGAAGGAGGAATCTATTGGGAACAAAAAGTAAGAGTAAGCCTGTGAGCGAGCCCTTAGAAGAAGTTGGACCACTCATCTTAAGGCCTTACGAAACATTTTTCATTATTAAATCATCCTTGAGCGATGACGAAATCACCGCCATTGTTGACAAAATAAAAGGGGTGATTGAGGGAGAAGGCGGAGAAATCGTTGCGGTGGATAATTGGGGCAAGAAAAAGCTGGCCTATGAAGTCCAGAAGGAGCGAAAAGGAGTCTACATCGTCATTCATTTCAAAGGCCCCGGCAAATCTATTTTTGAAATAGAACGGAACTACCGCATCACAGAACCCATTATCAAGTATATGACCCTCATCATTGATGAGGGTAAACTGGGACAAACCGCTCCGGTTCGAGAAGAAAAGGTTTATTCTTCCCGCGGGAGAAACGATGGGCAGAGGTTTAGATGAGCAGTTTCAATAAGGTCATCCTTATTGGCAATCTCACCAAAGATCCCGAGATCCGCTATACCCCTAGCGGCACGGCGGTTTCTAATTTTGGCTTGGCTGTGAATAACCGATACAAACAGGGTGAAGAATTCAAAGAAGAGGTCTGTTTTGTCGATATTGTTGTTTTTGGAAAACAGGCCGAAAATAGCGGGCAGTATCTATCAAAGGGACAGAGCGTTTTGATCGAAGGTCGACTCCAGCAGCGCCGATGGGAAAGCGACGAGGGACAGAAACGAAGTAAACACGAAGTCATCGCTCAAACCGTTCGCTATCTTTCAAAAGCCCAAGCAGCTTCTCAGCCAGAAGGAGGAGAGCCCTACGCCCCCGAGCAGGGAAGTTCCGAGGTGCCGTTTTAGATTCGTGTGATCAACATTCAGGAGAGTTTAAGTGGAAAAAAGATATTTTAACCGGCGACGGGTTTGCCGGTTCTGCAATGAAAAGAAAACAGAAATCAACTTCAGGGAAACCTACACCTTGAAAGGTTTCCTTACGGAACGCGGTAAAATTATTCCAAGACGTATTTCCGGAAATTGTTCCTCACATCAAAAGGATCTTACCCGGGCGATCAAACGAGCTAGAAATATCGCTTTCTTAGCCTTTGCTCAGGAACGCTAAGGAGACAATCCCAAGGGTGAGTAGGAATCTAAAATGACCGCTAAAGAAGACGCAGCAGAGGAAGAATTCCAGTCTGCGGTAGAAAATATCGGAATCAATCGCAGACGTTCTGCGAGGAATTCTTTCCTTGTCGTGGAAATTAAAGGGAAGCACGCCAATAAGGTTTTTCTCGCCTCTGCCGAAAATCTCGGCAAAGGAGGGGCCTTTCTCCCGGGTCGCCAGGATTTCAAAGTGGGCGATCTTTTTCCGATTGAGTTCGTCCTTCCGGACAATAAAACCACCGTTTCCTGCATGAGTGAGGTGGTGTGGAAGAAAAAATATGAAAAAGACGGTCTCCAGGCAGCGGAAGGCATCGGCATCAAGTTTCTTGATATGGCGCCTGAGCAGGAAAAGGTCATCGGCAAATGGGTCGACAAAGAAGAAAAGAAAGAATGTATCCAATGATGATGCGACACAAGAAAAAAGCACCTTTTCATTACCGTCTTTCCATCCGATTTTTCCTTCTTCTCCTCCTTGTTGTAAGTTGTGACTCCTTTGCATCCGCACAGGGTCTGTTTGAATCAACAGTATTAAAAGTCATCGACGGAGACACGATTCGCCTTGAAGACGGTCGCGTCGTACGCTACCTCGGTATTGATGCCCCCGAGCTTCGGAAAAAGGTCAATAATCGCTGGATCCTCAGCCCAGAACCTTACGCCGAGGAAGCCACGTCCTTCAATAAAAAATTGGTCGAAGGAAAACAGGTACTCATCGAAATGGACCCGGCCAAAAAGAGGGATAAGTTTGGGCGTCTCACAGCCTATGTCTATCTTGTCGGCAGCAAACTTCTGGCCAATGAAGAATTACTTAAAGCGGGCCTGGCGAAAGCTGAAAAACTTCCCGTTTTCATGAAACACAGAAAACGCTTCTGGTCCATCGAAGAAATGGCATGGCACGACAAACGAGGCATGTGGGCGGATTCCTCAATTACCCCTTAGTATGGAGACACCCCTCCCTAATTTTTACTTCATGGGGGTTCAGTTTATTCATCTGCTTGCCCTCTCAGTATGGGTCGGCGGCATACTGATCATCCAGGCAGTCGTCGTCCCGAGCTTCTCATACATCAAGCCCTCTCAACAGATTTCATCCGCTATGCTTGCAGTGATCCTTCAGCGCTTTCATCAGCTTACCCTCTTCTGTGCTGCAGCGCTTGTTTTGACGGGCATTATCAAGTTCTGGTCCTGGGAAAATCTAACGCCCTGGAATCTGACCCGATATGTTGCCATCTCCCTGATGACGGCTGTTTCACTCTATGCCTTCTTTAAAATTTCACCCCAATTAAAACAATTTAAGCTTGGCCAAGACTCTGAACCCTCTCAGGGAATCGATGAACGCGCTGTGCGGCTCTACCGGCAATCAAGGCCTTTGATGCTCATCGCACTGAGCTGCGGTCTGACCGCGCTGTTGCTGGCCTGAAGACGACGGAAAAAACATCACAAGTGTCTGTCGCCCCAGTATGAAGAGACCGGTTTAGGGAAGCCCTGATTAAGTCTGGTTTGAATCTTTATCTGTAAGAATCACTTCCGATGACAGGCATGAGCAAATATTTGTGCCGGGATTTTACTCATCCACCACCCGCCTCGCAGGCGTTACCGATGCCATCGCCATCCGTGTCGAGCTGGTCCGGATTCGGAGTGAAGGGACAATTATCAAGGTCATCTCGAATACCGTCGTTATCATTATCGATGATCCGAAGTTCGCAGGCATCTCCAATCCGGTTACCATTGGTGTCAATTTGATCCGGATTAGTGATGTTAGGACAGTTATCCTCTGTGTTGGGAACGCCGTCTCCGTCCGTATCTCTCGCTAACGCAATGTTTGGCGCAGTGAGTTTCACTGTGTAGCTACTGTGCGGGTCAAGACGAATTTCAAAGCCTCCGGTGGAAAGGCTTGAAATACAGTCTGTGCTTGGCACACAACTGTCTTCCTTTTTTTCTCCCAGAAAGGAAAACTCAACATTGCCCACAAAGGAGCAGATGATCCCCAATGTCCTACATGTACGCCCTTTTACCACAACCGATGATGACTTTCCGTCATCGACCTTCAGACGAACACTTGAAAGGCTTCCCTGCTCTGAGAGGTTTACCAGCACATTGCCGGCCATGGGGCGAGTCGAACTTTCCGGGTCCGAGCGGATCGTCGTCATCTCAAGTGGCAGGTCAAAAATGATAAAACGGCCGGTACTCCCCGTACGATCAAGGTTGGGATCAATGCTTAAAGCGTTGTTGAAGTAGCGGACCGATCCGACGCTTTTTCCTTCGCTGTTACGCGCTTCAATCACAATACCATCTGCAAGGCGATCGCTACTTGCCAGAAGACTTAAGTTGTCGGATAAGGTATTCACAACAACAAAATCGTCTTCTCCATCCTGATTAAAATCACCCGCAACGAAACTTTTCGGCCCATTGCCTACGGGAAAAACAGAAGAGACGGTGTTAAATAGACCATTACTCTGCCCGAGCAGGACGACAAGCTGCTGGGTTCCTCCATTGAGGACTGCCAGATCTTTCCGCCCATCTTCATCAAAATCGAGCAGGATCATCGCCTGAGGAAAGCTGATGGCAGCGTTGAAGGGAAAGGGACAATTGTCGATACTCGCTGTTTCCGGATTGCAATCGACCTTGGTAAAACTGCCATTGCCATCCCCTAAAAAGGTCGAAATATCATTCGACCCGGCATTGCTCACAACAAGATCTAGATGACCATCCTTGTTGATATCTTCGGTAAGAATGGCACTGGGATCAGCTCCGGCGGATAAGGTGGTAATTGGTGTTGCCCGGCTTAGAAAAAAGGTAATGTCAGGTGAACTGGAACCGACAACAGCAAGATCAAGCCTCCCGTCCCCATCAAAGTCACCCGCTGCGATGGCGCGGGGAGTGGAAGCGACCTCACAGGGCGTAGATGCGCAGGGAGAGCGGGTAAGTGAAAAAGCGCCGTTTCCGTCCCCGATCATAACGGTGATGCGGCCAGGGCTAAAGCTTTCGTTAGCGACCGCTAAATCGACGCTACCATCCCGGTCAAGATCCTCGGCTAACACAAAAACAGGCCTTTCCAGGCCGCCAGTCGTTAGATCGGGCAGCGGAGTAAAACGGCCATCTCCTTCGCCGATGAGCAACGAAAGACTGTTATGCCCGTAATTGGCAACAACGAGGTCACCTCGGCCGTCATTATTAAAATCGGCAAGGGCAATCGATCGTGGGTCCGCACCAACAGGAATAACGGCATGGGGGGAAAATCCGCCCCCCACCTGGCCGAGAAATATTTCAACTTGTCCCACAGGCCCTTTAACATTCACCACTGCAATGTCCAGAAAACTGTCGGTATTAAAAAACCCGGCGACGATTGACTGGGGGGCAGTCCCACTTAATACCGGGGCTGTGACCGCATCAAGCCGACTTTCAATCACTTTTCCAGCCACGAGTCCTTTTTCTAAATCAAGGCCCAGACCAGAGGCTTCCGCCAAGGCCTGAAGCTCTGCTTGACTTGTTATAAAAAGGGACTCACCGCCATGGGGTTTCAGTGTGGTTTTGACCCGAGTATTCAAAGTGCTCACTGCACCGTTTTTCTCAGCCTTGACAACGAAGGTCGCATTGCTGGGGAAGGGAACGCCCTCGGACGGTACTTTAAAGTCTTCCGATGAAAAGCCGCCCTGCTCTCCCAGGATCGAGAGACTGACGCCGGATACGTCGTTACCGCGCAAGTCGGTCACCGTACCGGAGACAGAAACATTCACAGGCACATGATTGACCGTGATGGAGGCAAGGGTAACGCCATCGTTGTAGATTCTGGAGATGATGTTTCCTGAGTCATCTGAGGAGTTGGTTTTAATCATAATCAAACCGGATGGCAGACCCTTGATGAGATAGCGACCGTCTTCCGAGCTCTCATTCAGAGTTGGGTCAACAATGCCTTGTTTATTGAAATAAAAAACCCTTCCGACAGCATCTCCAGTTCCAATTGCATTATTGCTACTGTCGACAACCTGAGTCACAAGTAGTTTGACTTGGTCGACACGTCCACCCACACGGCGATTACGCACACGCCCCAGGATCGCTCCAAGGCCATTCCTTTCCCCGATCAAAGTACTCGAAATCACCTGAAGTTCCTTCACCAGGTCGTCGCTTCCGGTGATTATTTCTTGATAGCTTGGCACATGACCCACAGCATCGACACGAGTGATAAAGCGGCTGTTGGCCAATACGGGCGTAACATCGTTTACATTGGCTGATAGTGGAATGGCATAAGCGCCGGTAGCACTGGCGTTTGGAATAATGTCGGCAACTCCAAGCAGGTCGATTGAGGCACCATCGATCTTCGCTCCATTTTCATCGACTACATTGCCCGACAGGGCGAGGGTGCTGGATTGATCTGCTCGCTGGATAGGAAAAAGCTCAACTTGCTCCAAGCTGACTCCCTCCGAAAAAACCCTCGTTCGGAGACTACCGGACGATTTGTCTTTTCCTGTAGGGCCACTGCTATCGACGATTGCGTCGGCCTTGAGAAAAATATCTCCAGGCGGCAGGTTGAAGATCAGGAAGCCTCCATTGTTCGTGGTCAGGGACAGGCAGCAATGGGGACGCGCTTTTCCATCAAAATAAATAATTTTACCGACTTCGGCGCCAGAGGCATCAGTCGCAAAGATTTTCGCATTTTCCTTTTTTCCTCCTGATTCGATTGCCGATCCCAAAATAATTCCGCGATTTGCAAGCAATGTGACGCCGGCTTCGCTAGCAAGCGATGCGATCTCTTGAATGGAAATGCCATTCAGGTTGTGAACAATTTCCTGGGTAATCGTTCCCGCCTGAATCAGACTGAGATCGCTCCTTCTAAATTGATAGGTATCATGGTGGGCGGCAGCCGTGACTTTGACTAGAAAAAGACTCTCCGAGCCGAACCCGCTGCCAGCATAAGCACCCGTTTCGCTTGATGTTAGTTTGCCGCCTAAGCCTGAAAAGATGAGTTCTGCCAGCGCAATTGGAGTGACATCGTCCCGTTCCCGGACTAGACCGTTCATTCCGACACTCGGAATGGCAACCGGAAAGACGGACATCTTGACCATGGAGACACCACCGCCGAAGGAGGTTAATTGTGTGCCGCCTCGACCTCCCCGAACCGCTTTGAGGTAATATTCACCGGGGGGAACATTCAAAGCGGTGAAACTCCCCGAAGGGGCGGTACCGTTCACGTTAATAAACTCTGGCACACCGTTAATGCTGTTATAAATAATAGGACCTGCGATTTCCCCGGAAGCATCTTTTAACCCTGCCTTGATGTCACCCTTTGTATCAAGAAGGATATTTCCGGTGCTGTCGGTACTTCCAATGGCGACATTTCCCACGCCAGTTCCAGTGAGACCCACGACAATGCCGCTAATCACGCCGTTTTTCGGGTCCTGAGCCGGGCTACTGGATGCGACGACAAGGTTGGTCACATCTGCAGCTGAGATGATCTGAAGATTCGCCTCAAGCCCGGAGATTTCTTCCGTGCCGGTTTTGAAATCGAAAGTATGCGTGGTGACGAAGGGAACCTCCGTAATCCCGGAAAAGTTTTCTCCAACCGGAAACGGATCAGAATTACAGCCGTAAAATAAGCGGGCAAAACAGAAAAGGAGGAATATTTTTTTTATAATGACTCTCTTCAAGCTCGCTTTTAAAAACTCCGCCTAAAAACTCCGGATGATCTCCAAGTAAAATCGGTCACTGTCTTTGAAAAATCCGATAAAATCAAACTCGCCAACCCGCGCTCCGCGATCACCGACAAAAAAGTCAGCGCCGAAGCGAAACTTAACATTGTCTGAAATGCGTGCCTCCACAACTGGGCGTAATAAAATATCATCTTCATTGACAAAATACAATATTAGAGATTGAACAACAATCCGCTCATTCATAAAGGCTTTCCTCAGAAAGAGAGAGGCAACTGTATCAACCCGGTCTTGAAGGATGATTTCGGTCCAATTGAGAATATATTGCTGTAGAAATGACAACGACAGATCAGTCCCCCAATACGTCACATCAAGACCGACGGCATACTTCATATAATCCCTCTGCGCCTCTCCGAGGGTGGGATTTGAAGTCCCCACCGTTAGGAGCGTGCCAAAAAATTTATCGAAGACATAAGCGTATTCAGCATTAAGCACAAAGCGGCCAATACTCTTGGAAAGCATTGTTCCAAATATCGTGATTCGCCTCTGCTCCGGGAAAAAGTCAGGCGCCCTGATCGCCGCTCCGAATCCTCCCCCGGAACTGCCATCCAGTGACCGGAAGCTTGTCGGAAAATCGTCCCAGGTATAAAATGCGGTCATCCCAAGCTCAAGACCGTTGAAATTCTCCATCATACGAAAAGCGACTTCACTGTTATCGAAAGCCTCCAGATTGACTGATAGTTCGGAATCAATGAAAGATTGGGTTGCCTTAAAGCCCGGAAGGATTTCAAACTGCTCGAATTCAGAGCCTTTCGGGGCCGGTCGATGTGGGACAACCTCCGGAATCCAAATGAATTCAAATCGACTATCCCCGTAAAAATAGTTAGTGCGAAGCATCATGAGGGGAATAAAACGGTCATCGGTTTCCCGAAGAATAAATTCTGAGAAATCAAAAGGATTAACCTCATCGGTTACGCGTGCACCTGCGACAACTCCCCAGCGAACAATTTGACGTCCAATACGAAAATCGACATTTTGAAAGTTAATATCTAAAAAAACCTCTCTGAATTCAAATCCATGCCGATTGATGTCGACCGACCTTGAATTCTCAATCTCAATGGAGGCGACTTCTTCAGAGCTAGGGTTTTGAGGGAGTTGCGTCAAGATTGTATTTGGAAAACGTCTGGGGCTGATTGTATCGATATCAACCAGGTCGTAGATTGCATCGTAGAAACTGCGTGTCCGGACTGTGGCAGAGATTTGGCGTGAGAGGGCGTATCGGCTGTTCAGGCGAAAGAGAAAGAGTGATTTTGTAAAAGTAACCGGTTCCTTGAACCTGTAGGCCGTTTCATTTTTAAGAACACCATTTAGTCTGAGGTTTTCCCGAACCGATGAAGGGAGCAAACGCTCTACAATAGATTTTTCCTCATCCTGGTCCCAGCCGACCCAGCGTTCAAAAGACGTCTTTCCAGAGAGACCTTCCCCGAAATGAAAACGGAGCATCAACCTCGCTTCGAAACCATCTAAACGAAGTTTCAGAAACTTCGCCCGGCCCCCCTCAACAACTTGGTCGGCTGCACAGTCGATAGTGGAAAGGGTGTCGCCCTGTACCGATGTATCATCTCTCAGCCTACAGGGATTGTCATTGACTGCCGGAACACCTGTTAAATCTGCGAAATCAGCGGGAAATTCCCGCTTCACCTCAAGCTTCGCAGCCTCAGCAATACGGTAATTAAGATCCAGACCAAGCGAGAGCCATGACCGGATAAAAAAAGCACCTCCAAAGCCAAAATGCGTTGAAAAGCTCGTCGAACGCGCCTCTATTGAGCCCATTGACGCAAAGGCATTGCCAATCGGAGGATTCGTCACCTTCACAAGCGAGTCAATTGTCAGATTAGAAAAGGTCCCGCCGAACAAACCGATATTGAGATAAAAGCGTCCGACACCCGGATCATTGAAGAAGGCGTATCGCCAAGTCAATAATAGCTGATTGATCGCCAGATTATAACGCGTGCTTCTCGGGACGGGAATCGCATCTTCGGTCGGAGAAAGCAGGAGTGGTACTGTATCGTGGGCAACGGTCTTGTTTTGCCATTCTGAAATAGAAAACACGAGGGCATGACGTGGCTTCATTTCCCACTCAATCTCAATGCCATTGCTCAAGCTTCCTCCGATAGGCTCTGTTTTAAGATTTTTCTCATCCGACAAAAAAGTAGGGTTTGAAGGAAGAAGGTGGTTCGGATCCTGAATGATCACATGCTTAGGATCTCCGATGATCGCATTTAAATTTTTAAGCGAGGGTTCAAAATATCCGACGGTCAGTGCGACTGAAATCTGTTTTTGAAAATTTCTCCATCGAGGGTAGGGACGTTTAAGGTCCATCGCCGCACTTGCGCCAAAGATAAAAAGTTCGCGATCATAGTCTCCGAGGGAAGCGACATGTCCGTCAGCGAGAGAACGGGTCTGTCCTGCCCCGGAGGACCCGTCCTGTCCGGCATTTAGGCTAAGCGGATCGATCGCTGCTGCCGTGGGCAGATTCGATCGGTTTTTCTGTTTCACGTAGCCGAGAAAGAGGGAAACTCCCGGCTCGGGTCGATAGTTCAAGCCCACATTGAAATTTGTAAACTCATTCCGCCGCCGTTGTATCTCTCCCCTGCTCAAGGAAAGTGAGTCGGGATGACGAAATCTTATATAGCGCTTTGTCAGACCGACAGTTCCACTTAAGCTCGGCAAGATAGGACGAGAATAGTTGATGGAAAACACTTGAGCGCGTCTCCGCTGATCATTTGCATCGATGTCATTGTCAAGGAAGCTGTAGCTGAGTCCGATCCGTCCGAGGTTGTTTTGATTGAGTTTAAGGTTTTGAAATAGGGAAAGACGTAGCGTTCTTTTGTGTGAGTTGAAAATCGAATTGTTGGAAAGTTTTAATCGCTGGAGATCAAAATGCAGGTTCGTCTCACTCGGGAAAGCCCTGAACTTGATCACCTCCGCCCTGTAGGTTGTACTCGAAAACGATTTTTCATTCGGCTCTCGAACCCCACCGCTCCGTCCTGTGTCAAAATCAAGACCCTGTACCAACATATAGTTCGGAAGATTCCAAAGTGAAACAAGGGAAAGCCCTTCGTTAATAAAAAAAATCTGAGTACGATGAAACAGCTTGGTGTTCAGTGCGAGTCGAAGTGAGACCCGGAAACGCTCTTTCTTTTTAAGAAAATAAATCAAACCGAGCGAAACACTCGATTCAATTTCAGGGACATGCTGCTCTGTCCGATTGCTATTGCTATCATAGGTAAGGGACGTACTTGAAAAATCAACGTGGAAACGTTTTTCATAAAAATCGATTCTGCCTTGGGCAAGCTTTTTCCCCTTGCTGTCTTCTTTTCCGGGAAAATCAGTGACCTGGTGGTAGGCCTCTAAGGCTTCGTCTATCCGATTCTGTTTTTCATAAAGACTGGCAAGGGCGAGTCTGGGTCTTTCGTGGTAGGGGTACATACGTGCCGCTTCTTGAAAGGCTTCCAGGGCAGGCACGACCTTTCCTTGGCGTTCATAAGCCTCACCCAGCCCAATTCGACTCAGAAGGTGAGTTGTGTTGATCTGGATCACTCTTTTAAATCGTCTCTCAGCGAGGCTTAACTCACCCCTGAGAAGCGCAATCAGGCCCAAACTGTAATGGGCGTAGACCTGTTCCGGCAGAAATACTACAGCCTGAAGGAATTCCGTCCTTGCATTTTTAATGTTTCCCTTTTCTAAGTGCTCAGTTCCCTTTTTTAAGAGAGTTTGTACAGCTTTGGCAATCTCCTCCGTTTCACCGATCTGCCTCAGTTTTTGCGATGCGAGTTTTCCATCTCCTTCATCTTGATTTTTTGCCTCCGAACGAACGGTTTTATACTCCAGAATTGCGCGGCCGACTTCACCCTTTGTTTCGTATATCTGGCCTAAGAACAGACGTGCAGATAAAAAATCAGGTTTCTTGTTGAGCGCGGCCTTCAAAAAATCGGAGGCAGTATCAAGTTGTTTTTTCACCTCATAAATTCTTCCGAGATTATAAAGAGCAAAGGCATTGTCCGGATCCATTAAAAGGGATTTCTGAAATACATCTTCCGCCCGCTTAAAATCACCAGCGTTTAGAGCTTCAATCCCTTCATCAAAAAACTGCTTGCCTTTCTTTAATAACAATTCTATCCGTTTTTGCGCTTGCTTGCTTTCCGCCGTTTTCCCATTGAGTGAAGTAACGGTTTGGTAGTGCTTCCTTGCCTTTGAAATATTTCCTTCAGTTTCGTAGAGAATGCCTAGAAGGAGATAGCCTCTTGGATAATCCGGTTTAATGGCGATAACACGTTCAAAGGCCCCCTTTGCCTTTTCATTAAGACCTTTAGCCGCATAAGCCTGACCAAGTAAGAGTTGGCCTACCAGTAATTTTTTGTCGATCCTGACGGCTGATTCAAAGGCTTCAATCGCAAGATTTAGATGATTTTTCCGGGTATAGATCACACCAAGACTCAGGTATGAAGGAGTATGGTTACTATTTTTTGAGAGAACAGACCGGAACATTTCGAGTGCACCGTCGAGGTCGGCCTGCTCCATCCGTCTACGGCCTTCCTCAAAATACTCCCTTTCGGTCGACGGGACAGGGACTTGGCCGTAGGTCAGAGTGGGAACACCGAATCTAAAAAAAAATAAGATCAGTGTCAGAAGAAATAGTTTCAATTGGAAAAAGTGAGCTGGATTTTTCCGCAGTTTGTAACGTTTTATTTGGAACGAGTCCGGCACAGACAGATCTTAGAAGAATAAGCATACGATTATATGGAAAAGTATAGCATTTATTAACGACTATCAGGCCTAGATAAACAAATAAAAAGGGAGAAACTCTTTTCATGTCTCTCCCTTTTTAGAATGTAAAAAAAATAATTTTACGTTGTTAGCAAATCATCATCGACCGCCGCCACCACCGATCTCTTGACCATCATCTCCGACGGACTGGCCTGCACCCGTCGGGGCAGACGCTTCGGGAAAATTCCCCACATTGTAAACAAAGGAACCATCGGTCACTAAATCAAAGCCACCTTCCTTGATGGATTGGCTCCAAAAGATTGTGCCACCTATGCCACCAATCCGCGGAGCTGCCGGATTCGTGCTGTGGGCCTCAAACTCAACAATCTGAACCTCATTTCCTGCGCTTGGGATACCCGAAAAATTAAGGCCTTCGGTGAAAGTGGTTTGCTTCATGGTCTGCGCAAAGGTAGAGGTTCCATCCGCAAAGTACTCAAAATTATTCGAGAACTCCATCTTTACACCCGATTTTCCGACCGCCTCTGCAACAACTGGATTCGTCGGTGATACTGCCTCACCCGTATTGAGGAAGTTCATCACTGGAAGCGGCAAACTAAAAGTAAATGCACTTGAATCATTGCAATTACTGCCGCAACTTGACTCTGTTGGGATAATCATTCCCTGATCCTCTGGCCGGCTAGACTGCTTGCCTAAGTCGGCGTCATTGTTTCTCCTGATTTCACCGAACATGCTATTTGTTAAAGCGCCAGCTGTTGTTCCCCCTGCTTCAGATGTTGTATTTACACAGGTAAAACATTTATCCGGGTCACCGGCACCGGTTACTGCATTAATCAAATTTGATGGATCAAATCCAAATTCTGAACTCCCTGAAATACTGGTTCCGGTCTCTACAACAAAGTTCTGAGCCAAGACTAAATTTCCGGAGAAAAAAATGATCAGCCCGAATCCAGCAATTATGAAGGTTAATTTTTTCATAAATCTCATATTCCCATTTCTCCATGCTAAAAGTTCAATGTAAGTAAGCGTGGCAAGAAAAAACTTGCCACGCTTACACGATGCTTAGGAATACCTTATTTCAGCAATACCTATCAAGGGATTTGCTGTCCATCAGCTCCTGTCGACTGACCCGAACCGGTGGGTGTTGAGGCTGAGGGAAGAGAACCGGATGTCGGATCGTAGTCAAAATTACCAGACGATAGACCCAAATTGAAACCGCCTTCCTCAATACTCTGTAACCAATTAACACTTGCCGTTGCTGTACTGGCACTGACAGATTCCGGACTGGAGCCACTGGCTTCAAAAGAGACAATTTGAATTTCATTACCACCCATTCCTTCAGTGAAAGTCGTCTGCGACATTGACTGCTCAAATGTCGAGCCATCATTAACGCCATCACCATCGACATCTCCAAGGAAGTTAAATGTATTAGAAAATTCCATTTTGACGCCTTTATTCCCTACAGTTTCAGGGGTGCTCGGATTTGTGGTGGCGACAAGATCCCCGGTACTGAGGAAGTTTTGGGTAGGAAGCGGGAGACTAAAAGTGAATGCACTAGAATCATTACAGTTAGTACCGCAACTCGCTGCCTGGGGGATGAGCATGCCTTGATTCTGCGCGTGAAATGACTTGTCACCGAGGTCAGCCTCGGCATTTGGCCTGATTTTTCCAAACATACTGTTTGTCAAGGCCCCGGCAGTCGTTCCTCCGGCATTCGGGTTTTTGCAGGTAAAACACCTTGTTGCGTCGCCGGTACCGTCTATCGCATTAATCAATCTTTCCGGATTAAATCCAAATTCCGTACTCCCTGATATGCTGGTTCCGGTCTCTACAACAAAGTTCTGAGCCACGGCATTACCACCGACTAAGAATATGGAAAGCCCTATGCTCGCCGCAGTGAAGGCAATGATCCTTTTCATCGTTTTATACTCCCCCCTTTGCTCTCGATTTTATCAAGAGATTTTGAAATTAAATTACAACAATTCAAGAATTTCTTCCTATGAGAATAGCTTGATGTTACTGTAATCCATCAAGCCAGTCAACCCCCTCGAAGGGGGGGGGGGCAGATACCCCTTGGACCTATTATCTGCGCCCCCCTCGAACAAGCATACGCTCTGAAAAGTCAGCATCGACAAGCCCTGTGTTGTTTTTAACCTCACTAATGTCAAAGATTGTTTTATGTTTTGTCTGAACATTCATGATTTCCGAATTTTCCCAAACAAGCACCTCCCCGACCTTTTGCCACTTGATGTGTTGGATTTTGAGAGGTTTATTATTACGATCATAAAACTCGACCTTGCGGGCAACCCAATTTTTTTTAGAAATAAAAAACAGCTTCTTTCCATACGGGCTGTCTTTTTCTTTTGGGACACTTTCTACTACATAGCAGGTTTCGCCCAAGCTCCGGCATTTCCCAGATCCCGCATGGAGCAAATGGTGTTCATCTTCATCCAGCCGTCTCGCTCCCATATCGGCGAATGTCAAATCCGAACCCATAAAGGAATCATGCTGATCGCGCACACTCATCCTGCGTACACTCCTTAGGGTCGGCAGATAAAGCCAAAGATCGTCAGGCTTGCCTTCGACAGCATAATCCCAGATTAAAAACCCTGTCCCTTTTTGATCTGGAGGAAATTCGGTGAAAAAGACACTTTTACTGTCGAGTCCGTTCTTCCCTCCATAATGTTTGTGCAGGCGCAGGGTTTCAATCTTCCTTTTATTGCCTTGAGCGTCAATGAGGATCATCGTTACTAGAGAGCTTTGGTCCATTGTCATGTTAACGGTCTCAAGTTTTTCCATGATCTCAAGCGCTGTCAGTCTGTTATCTTCGTCTGAACTGATTACGATATGCGTAGAGTGTTCTGAGTTTTTCTTGAGAGTTACTTTTTCTGTTGTGGAACACCCACTACTAACAAGGGAAAAGAAAACAAAACAAAGGACAAAATCCGACATGTTTCTTAACATTCTAATTCCTACCTTCTGCTCAGATTATTCGGCTCATAGGGTCATAAATAAACACACATATATTCCACTTAAACCCATTAAGTATATTTAATTAGAGAGCAAAAATGCAAGCCAAAGCCTCTTCCAATACAAGATGAGTCTGAACTGAGGAGTTGTTTCTAACGCAAGATGAGTCTGAAGTAGTCTGATCCTGTTCATAATGGAGGGATGAAGACCATTATGAACGACACACAATTAAAAACCATTGAAG
>JAJDBU010000049.1 GCA_029261195.1 Nitrospirota bacterium
CTTCAATGGTTTTTAATTGTGTGTCGTTCATAATGGTCTTCATCCCTCCATTATGAACAGGATCAGACTACTTCAGACTCATCTTGCGTTAGAAACAACTCCTCAGTTCAGACTCATCTTGTATTGGAAGAGGCTTTGGCTAGCGTTTTGGGGAATGAGCATGAAACGCCGACCGCTTTTTTGGAAACTGTACCCTTCCTTTGTTTTAATTTCATTTGTTTCCCTGCTTGCCGTCACCATCATTGCCTGTCTGTCTTTTAAGACTTTTCACTACCAGCAACGGGAACTCGATCTTGAAGTTCGAGCAAAACTCATCAAAGAAGAATTTGCCCACCTGATTCAAAATGAAAAATTTGAAGAGATTCAAGATCGTGCTGAAAAGTTGGGAGAGGATTCAAATACCCGTATCACAATCATTTTGCCCTGTGTAATAGCCATCGACACAAACGAACGCATTTTACGGATCAATTCCTCAGCCTGTCAGATACTTGATATTACAAAAATAGAGGTACAAGGCATGGCCGTTCAAGAAGTTATCCGAAATGCAGAGCTTGCAAAAGCTCGTATTGTTTTCATTGAAACAAGATACGGCTATTGGACAGGAAATTGAGATTCAACAAGAGAGTGGCACTTATCTTTTAATTCAATCCGCCCCTCTCTTGGAGATCCAGAAAAATAAATATGGGCGCCATTGTCAAACATATCGCCTTGGCGCACGGTGGCACGGTGGAGGTGAGCAGTGAAATGAATGAAGGCAGCGTCTTCTCGATATATCTGCCAGGCTAATTTTATAGGAAGTTTAGAAAATTCTGATAAAGAACCCGTCATCATGTTCAAAGATGACTTTAGCCAATTTGTCTTTTATGTATGGAAAAGATGGAAGAGAAATAAAACATCTGCTTAACCGAAACGGCCCGTGACGTAATCTTCTGTGAGTGGATGCAGGGGGTTGAGGAAGACTGTTTTTGTTTCGCCCACTTCAACGAGGTGGCCGAGGTGGAAATAGGCCGTGCGATCCGAGATGCGTGAGGCCTGATGCATTGAATGTGTCACGATACAAATGCTGTAATTCTTCCGTAGTGTATCAATCAGTTCTTCTATTTTCCCTGTTGCAATCGGGTCCAGTGCGGAGCAGGGCTCGTCCATTAGAATCACTTCTGGATTCACGGCAATGGTTCTCGCAATGCAGAGCCGTTGCTGTTGTCCTCCTGAAAGCCCAAGACCCGGTTGATGCAAGCGATCTTTCACTTCATCCCATAGGCCAGCTTGCTGGAGACTCTTGACGACGATTTCATGAATGCCGTCCTTCGTTTGTGCCAGACCGTGTATTCGAGGACCGTATGCGACATTTTCCCAAATCGATTTTGGAAAGGGGTTCGGTTTTTGAAAAACCATGCCGACGCGAACCCTGAGTGCGACCGGGTCAATGACCGTGCCGTTGATGTCCTGACCATCCATCATGATTTTCCCTGTGACGCGGCAATTTGAAATGGTGTCATTCATTCGGTTGAAACACCTTAAAAAGGTGGACTTTCCACAGCCGGAAGGCCCGATCATTGCGATGACTTCGTTGTGTCCGATGTCGAGGTTGATCCCTCGAATGGCCTGCTTATCGCCATAAAACACATTGACATCATGGCAACTTAAACGAGGGTTTTCCAGTCTGATTTCACCCACTGTTTCGCGAATTTCTTGTTCTTCGATCTGATCAAAGCGGACTGCATTTTTTCCTGTAAACCGCTGCTGAGTCATTGAGTACCTGCTTGTAAAGGGGATGTCAGCTTGAATTTCTTCCATGATGGAATCCTTTTTTTCATCGATGTCGCTCAAAATGTTTGCGTAGGATGACTGCACTTGCATTCATGATAATCAAAAAGAGCAGGAGGACCATGATTGCTGCTGAAGTCCGCTCCATAAAACCTCGTTCGGGGCTATCGGCCCAAAGAAAAATTTGAACCGGCAGTACCGTGCTTGAATCGAGGATGCTTCCCGGAATATCGACAATAAATGCAACCATGCCGATCATGAGTAAGGGAGCGGTCTCCCCTAAAGCCCGTGCCATGCCGATAATCGTCCCCGTCATGATACCCGGCATGGCCATCGGCAATACATGGTGCATCACCGCTTGCATTGGCGATGCGCCGACACCTAAGGCGGCTTCATAAATTGAGGGAGAAACCGATTTCAAGGCAGCACGGCCAGCGATAATAATGGTGGGGAGGGTCATCAATGAGAGCACCAATCCCCCCACAAGCGGAGCCGACCTTGGAAAACCAAAAAAGTTAATAAAAACAGCCAAACCCAATAAACCAAATACAATCGACGGCACTGCCGCAAGATTGTTGATGTTCACTTCGATTAGATCTGTCCATCGGTTGCGCGGTGCAAACTGTTCCAAGTAAAGGGCTGCGGCAACACCAATTGGAAACGACAAGAGCAGAGTGACAAAAAGCGTCAAAATCGAGCCGACAAGCGCCCCCCAAATGCCAGCGAGCTCAGGGTCACGAGAATCACCTGCAGTGAAGAATGTGGTATTAAACTTTTTTTTAAGACGATTTTGACTGCTGAGTGCGTCAATCCACACAAGTTGTTTATCTTTTAAGGGCCGATCTGACTCTGCGGTATCACGAGAGATTGCCCCTTTCATCAACATGTCAACACTGCCATCCGCTGGCACCCAAATCGAGCGTTCCGTCCCGATTTGTTCGGGATGCGCCAAAACCTGATTGCGCAACTCAAATTCTGCACCAGAGCTGAGTAAACGGTATAAGGCGCGTTTATCACGTCGTGCCGTAACCTCGGGAAAGGCCTTCCGCATGGCTTGCTTGATTAATGCGCCGAAATCTGCGGAGGACAAAAGCGCTCTGTCCCCAGTCCCTTCCGGGTCAAGCATTTCAGGATCGATATAAACATCTAATAAAACGGAGGTCTGTTGAAAGGCCGTGTAGCCTTTTCCAATGATACTGATAAATAAAAGGGACAAAAAAAGCAGGCTGATCGCAACGGCTGATAGGCCATAGATTCGAAAACGGCGATCCGCTGCATAGCGCTTTTTTAAACGTTTATCCATACTGCTTTCCATTCTACCTTACTCATATTGTTCCCGATAGGTTCGCACGATATATAAGGCAATGACATTTAAAACCAGTGTGACGGCAAAGAGAAGTAAACCTAGCGCAAAGGCCGCCAGGGTTTTTGCGCTGTCGAATTCCTGATCCCCCGTTAAGAGCGTGACAATTTGAACCGTGACCGTTGTCACCGTTTCAAAGGGATTGAATGTGAGATTGGCAGACAAGCCGGCGGCCATCACAACAATCATTGTCTCACCCACCGCGCGTGAAACCGCAAGCAGAATACCACTAACGATGCCCGGTAAGGCCGCCGGAAGCACAACCCGTTGAATGGTCTCGGACTTGGTTGCGCCCAGTCCGTAAGAGCCGTCACGCAAAGATTGCGGCACCGCATTGATAATATCGTCGGAAATAGAAGAAACAAAGGGGATAATCATAATGCCCATCACTAAGCCTGCGGCCAGGGCACTCTCAGAGGCCACTTCGGCACCGAATAGCTCGCCGGTGTCCCGGATAAAGGGCGCGACCACAATCGCAGCGAAGAAACCGTAGACCACCGTTGGAATGCCTGCGAGGATCTCAAGCAGTGGTTTGGCAATGGCGCGAAAGGAGCGAGAAGCATATTCACTGAGGTAGATGGCCGACATCAGGCCGACCGGCACAGCGACGAACATTGCAATCAAAGAGATTAAAAGTGTTCCGACAAACAGGGGCACCGCTCCGAATGCCCCTGAGCCACCCACTTGGTCGCTTCGTATCGCGGTTTGCGGGCTCCACTTTAGTCCAAATAAAAAATCGCTTACTGGCACCAGTTTAAAAAAGCGGATCGATTCAAAAACAACAGAAAGCACGATCCCGACCGTACTCAGGATCGCAATACATGAACAGATGAAGAGCAGGCCTTTGATAATGGTTTCGACGTGCTCTCTGGCGCGTTGTTTCTTTTGCATAAAATAGAGCGCCAGACTCCCGAAAACCAGCGCCAGTGTCAGGCTCACAAAGGCTAAGGTGGCATGGCTCATTGATTGAAGCGAGTGGTAGCGTTTGGCCGCAGAGAGCAGGTCGGCATCCTCAGAAACGATGATGCCAGCGGCAATATTTTTAACATCATTGATCACCAGGTTGAGGCGACCCGCTTCCAAGCGGCGAAGTGCCTCGGGTAACTCGGAGATGAGCAGGCGAGTGATCACGGATGTTTCAAAAATAGTCCAAAGCCCAAGGACCAACAAGGCCGGGAGGGCGGAGCAGATTGCGACATAAAAACCGTAGTGTTGTGGCAGGGAGTGCAGGGTGCGAATATCGCCTTCTGCAAGGTCAAGCGCGCGCTTGCGACCTAGGAAGTAGGCGATGAGGCTGAGTAAAATTAAAAAAAAGAAAAGTGTTAAGGTCATTTGTAGGATTTGAGTCGATTAGGTCATTTAATCGCAAAGTCGGGGCGGATTGGCTAAAACCTGCCCCGACTTTTTTGAAGGTCACAAGTGCTTAGCACTTACATATCCAGTTTTTTCAAATGTTTTACATCATCCGAAAATTGATTGCGCTCCGCCTTTGGCATTGGAATCAAACCCCGGTCGCTCAGGTAGCCTTCATCGCCCCAGGCTTTTTCACTCGTAAATTCTTTGAGATAGGCCTTCATTCCCGGGATGACATTGATATGAGCCTTTTTAACATAAAAGTAGAGCGGACGGGAAATCGGGTAGCTACCGTCTGCAATAGATTCAAACAGCGGGTTCACGCCTTTGATCGAAGACCCTTGAACTTTGTCCAAATTTTGGTCTAGGAAGCTGAAACCAAAAACACCGAGGGCATTGGGGTTTGCCTGAAGTTTTTGGACAATCAAGTTGTCATTTTCCCCGGCCTCAATATAGGCGCCATCTTCTCGAACCGTGTGGCAGAGCCGTTTGTAGGCTTTTTTATCCTTTTTTTTCATCGCCTTGATCCATTTGAAGGTTTTGCATCCGCCTTCCAAGGCAAGCTCGACAAAAGCGTCACGGGTCCCCGAGGTCGGTGGCGGACCCAGCACTTCGATTTTTTGGTTCGGAAGTTTTGAATTGACCTCTTTCCAGGTTTTATACGGGTTTTCGACCAACCGTTCTCCCCCTTTGGGATCGGGCACATTTTTGGCCAAGGCCAAGAACAGGTCACGCAGTTCAAGCGAAAATTTTGTCGCTTTTTTTGAGTTGGCGATTGCAATACCGTCATAGCCGATTTTGACTTCAACGATCTCATCAACGCCATTTTTGTGACATTTTTCAACTTCTGATTTTTTAATGCGCCGTGATGCATTGGTAATATCAGGATGCTCAATGCCCACTCCGGCGCAGAACAGTTTTAAACCACCGCCTGATCCCGTTGACTCGACCTTGGGTGTCTTAAAAGCAGTTGTTTTTCCAAATCGTTCCACAACGACGGTCGCAAAAGGATAGACCGTTGAAGAACCGACAATGCTGATATGGTCACGTGCGGCTTGCGCCGGAGTAAAACCCATCGCCAGTGAAGATGTTGCAAGGGCCAAGACTACAAGTTTTTTAATTTTCATGGTCATTTCTCTCCTTGTTTTAAATGCAAATAACAAACTATTTAAACTACGAGAGACAGAGTAAAGAGACTATGTGATGAAAGAATGAAGGCTATGTTAAGTTTCTGTGAACTTGTTTGACCCCAATTGAAACGAGAGGGATTGTTATATAAAATTTGCTTGCCGGGATCGATCTCCATTATTAGGAAAGCGTTGATTCAGTCAGGCTTGAAATTTTCAAGAGAAAAAATTTTCAGATTCAAGGCGAAAATTACGCTTGCAACAATCCTCCTTCAGTAGAAAACCTTCCGAAGCTCTAAAATCTGATCTGCGATCATTGTTTGAATAGTTTACTCAATCTTCACAATTCGCTCATCATTTCTCAACATAAACCCCCTAACATCCCGCTTGTCTATTGAAGACAAATAAAAGTGGAGAGTGAGCGCAAGGCATGTCTGGGCGCTCTCAATAAAAAGAATCTATAACGAGGAGGTTTTTGTGTTTAAGAATTTGATAACAAAAATAACAGTTTCACTTGTAGTGATCAGTATCATGACTTTAAGTGTCTTTTCTACGGCTTCTGCGGGCGGTGTGACTGTCTTTAAAGAGGGCGACAAATACGTCAAAATGGGCGGTCGGATCCAGATGCAGTATCATCAAAAAGATCCTGATGGCGGAGATGCGACCGATAGTGTGTTCTTTCGACGTTTTCGTCCCTATGTTGAAGGCAGCATTCACAAGGATTGGAAAGGAAAGTTTCAGTGGGACATGGGCAAAGCCGACGGAAGTAATGAACTTGCTGTAAAAGATGCTTATATGCAGTACAAGGGCTTTAACAACCTGAAAGTGACCCTGGGAAACACAAAAACACCTTTTTCACGTGAATTTCTCACTTCATCGAAGAAACAGCAATTAGTAGAACGTACCTTTGTTGGTGACCATAATTTTGGATCTCCTGATCGAATGTTAGGCCTGAAACTTGAGGGACATAACGAAGATAAAATGATTGAGTACGGCGTGGCTTTTGGGAGCGAATCAATTGATCCTGACAACAATAAATTGGATTTTGACTCACCTGTCAATCAGAATTCTGATTTTAATGAAGGCTGGGTCGCTGCCGCACGTGTTGATTTTCATCCTCTTGGACACCTTGAAAAATCTCAAGGTGATTTTAAGGGAAAAACAAAGGCCACTATTGGTGTGGGTGTCTTTACTTGGAGTAACGACAATGACGTCCAAAATACTTCAAGCTCCACCACAACAACTGTAGACACGACAAATGCTGCCTGTCCGACGGCATGTCCCGTAAGCTCGTCAACAAGCAAAAGCGCGAGCACAAAAGATGTTGACGAAGCCACTGGTTTTGAAGTGAGCGCCGCGTTACGGATGATGGGGCTTTCTGTCGATGTTCAATATAATTCGATTGATGCCGACACAGTTGTCCCCGGTATCACAAGCGGCATCTATAAAAACGGCAGTACCACACTCAAAAGCTTTGCTGTGGAAGCCGGATTTATGGTCGTTCCGAGCACACTTGAAGTGGCTGCGGGTTACCAATCTCAGGATGCGGATGGCTATGCCGAAGAATGGACTCGGACCTCTGTGGGTCTGAACTGGTTCATCAAAAAGCATGACATCAAAGTACAGGCAAGCTACCGGATGGGAGAAAGTCTTAAAGGCAAGGCAAATAAGGACGAGGATGAGATCTTCATCCAAACTCAGTATGTCTTCTAGTTTTCACTATCTGTATTCTAATCTAGGGTGGATGGGTTTCTTGCCCATCCACCACCAAAAGTCTCTATTGATCGTGGCATCAACTATTTTGATCGATCAAGTCTAATCGCCGGGGGCAAGGAGGTTCTTTCCTCTTTAGTCAGCAGACACTGGCAGGGATTCTTCCCTTCTTGTCCTCGGTCCAAATGCCCTGATCATACCCGTGCTTGTCCAACATTTTTTCCTTCGGTTCTACCATCTTTCACAAAAACTTAACATCCGCTTCAAGAGACCATAACAGTCGCCTTGTATCTATAAGATCAAATGAATGATCGACTTGATGAGGGAGGAAAAAGAAATGAGCGTTGAAGAGAGACAAGCAGTTCGTTGCGGGATTATTTTAGCTGCCGGAGAAGGAAAGCGTTTGAAGTCATTTGTGAAGAAATGGTCGGGAAGCGATTTGCCAAAACAGTATGTGAAGTTTACTGAAGAGGGCTCAAGCTTGGAGAGAACCTTTCAGCGGGTTGAAAAGGTGATTTCTCGGGAAAAGCTGTTTACCGTTGTTGACCAACAGCATCTTCAATATCCCGAGGCCTTCGATCAGCTGAAATGTCGACCTGAAGGACGACTTGTCTGTCAACCTCAGAATAAAGAAACGGCCCCCGGACTCCTGCTGCCACTCATTCATCTGCTCAAACGCTACCCCCACGCAGATGTTGCTGTCTTTCCATCAGATCACCATATTGAGGAAGATGATCTTTTTTCAAGTTACTTGGAGCAGGCCTTTTCAGTTGTGGCAGATGACCCGTCCCGCATTGTTTTGCTCGGGATTGAGCCGAATCGTCCTGAAGTGGAATATGGCTATATCCTTCCAGGAAGCCCGATTGATCAAGGTCAGACAGCCACTGTTGAAGGCTTTGCAGAAAAACCGAAAAAACAGATGGCGGAACGTCACATTTTAAATGGCGGGCTGTGGAACAGTATGGTCATGGTTTTTCAGAGCCAAACCTTGTTGAAATGGATTTTAAAAGAAATGCCTGCACTCTTTGGATCTTTTTTAACCATTTATACGGCCATTGGTACGCCTGAAGAAACAGAAATAACGGAGCGTGTTTACCAAGACCTTGAGCCACTTAATTTCTCAAGTCATTTTTTACATGAACTTGCCTTAAAACGACCTTCTCCTCTGTCCGTTTTGCCAATGCGAAACCTTTCATGGACCGACATCGGTTCTGAATCTCAAATTTTGTCCGTTTTAAAACGAGAAGAAAGGTTCCAGACCTGTTAATCCTTTCCTGAAATACCATACAAAAACATTTTAAATCAACACTTTAGACGAACTCTTTGGCGAAGCATCTAAAAAAATACATCCGAGCCAGATAAATTCTGTTTGGGGATTTCATAAGTTTTTCACAATCTTAACCCGACAATCAGAAAACCGTAACAAAAGACCTCTACGATAGGGATGTCCTCATAAAGGGACACGTTGTCAGGCGGAAGCTTATTTATGAAGTCAGCCTGGAATATTCATAAAAATGAAACAAAGGATCAAAACAAACCATAAGGAGAATATAGTGAAACAATTCAATACAAACTTCAAAAAGACACGGTTTGTTGCCAGCTTATTTCTTGCGGCGTTGGTGACATTCGTCGCGGTATATGCAGACGAAAACAAGGGATTCAATAAGGAACACGATTCCGCTCCAGAATCGGTCATCCCATATCGTTCAATGATACAAAACCCGGAAGCCCAAGTTTTGTTGGCAAAGGGACTTCATGTGAAGTATCTGACACGCAATGCTGGCAACAAGGCAGACCTGTTTGCCTTCTTTCCGGCTGAAGAACCGACACATTTGATCGCCTGTGTTGAGGGCGGACGAGAATTGATTGCCGGCGCCGATCAATACAATCCTTCGGTTCAACGCGTCAATCTTACGACAGGGGAAGTAGACACGATGCTCCGTGGAATAGATCGCTGTGACGGCATTCGTTTGACCGCATGGGGAACGATTCTTGTCATAGAAGAAACGGATGATAGGGCAGCTTACGAAATTTTGAACCCATTAGAGTTCGTCGAGCAAACGGCGCTTGATCCTGTGAGGGGTCTTCTTAGTGATCCGATTCACATTGCAAAAAGAAGCAGCCCTTGAATCTCATTCAGGTCATACAGGCCGCTTTAAAAGGGCCACTGCAACATTCTACATTAAGATAGGAAAACAACATGAAGTTACAAGAAATCAAAGCAAAAAATATTTTCGACAAAGCACTACAACTCATCATCAACATCCTCATCATCTACATCATTATTTTGTTGGTGATCGGGCTGGGAAAAACGATCATCGGCGTCAAAACACTCATGAACAATGACCCGATTGGGGATGCCTTCACAGGTATTGTTGCCGATATTCTGACCTTTTTAGTGATTATCGAACTGTTTCGGAATTTCATCGAGTATTTCAAAGCCCATCGTTTTCGTTTATATAATATGATGGATCCTGCGATTATTATTGTGGTGAGGGAACTGGTGGTTGGTCTCTACAAAAATGGACATTTTGCCTGGCAAGAACTCTTAGGATTCAGTGTCTTGATTCTATCTTTGGGAATCGTTCGTACGCTGGCCGTCCATTTTAGTCCGACCCGAAGCGCCAAACAAATCAAAGCGGCCTAAAGACCTGAGTTTAGGCCGTCATAGCAGAGAAAGCATGAATCAATCGACTGCCTCGCATCAGTCGATTTTTTTTGCAATATAAAAAGTTCACACAAATTTAACAAAGACCTCATATCGTTTTAACCGGGGGAAGTTGTTATATTGGGATCACTCCGTTTTTGAGCATCACAAAAATAAAGGTAGGTTCAGCATGTCGAAAAAAAAGATTCTCATTGTTGAAGATGATCACAATCTTTCACAGTTGATTATTTATAATTTAGAGAAATCCGGCTTTCATTGTTTTTCTGCACATGATGCAGAATCGGGTTTAGATCTCCTCGCAAAAAATGAAATGGACTTGGTGGTACTCGATATCATGTTGCCAGGAATGGATGGTTTTGAATGCTGCAAAAAAATCAAGCAAAACCCGAAACAGCATCATGTTCCGGTCATTATGCTCACAGCAAAAAATGAAGAAATCGACCGGATTGTTGGTTTTGAATTGGGCGCGGATGACTATGTTGCAAAACCCTTTAGTACGAGAGAATTGATCTTAAGAGTCAAAGCGGTCTTAAAACGAGCCAAGCGACCCGATGCAGAGGGCGAAGTCCTTTCCATTGAGGACTTAAGCATTGATATCCCTCGTCACCGAGTAACGGTCAAAAAAAAAGAAGTTGTGTTCACGCATATGGAATTTAAACTCTTGCTGACACTCGTGCAAAGAAAAGGACGTGTGCAATCGCGTGATCAATTATTGGAGGATGTTTGGGACATCGAAAGTGATGTCACCACTCGAACGGTCGATACGCATATTCGGCATTTAAGGCAAAAGCTGGGAGAGATGGGGAAATTGATCGAAACGATCAGAGGTTTGGGGTATCGGATTTACGAAGAGGAATCGCTGAGTTGAAAATCAACATCCAGTCCAAAATCACCCTCCTATTTACCTTCACTACCGCCATCACCCTCTCCATCGCTTATCTTTATCTCAATGAAAATTTAAAAATACACACCCACCAGAACATCAAAATCGAACTCAAAAAGAAAACCACACTCGTAAAATATAGCCTTGAAAAAATGAAAGCTGAGCAGATTGCCCCCGATCAAATCGATCAGATTACCGATCAACTGGGAGAAGACCTTCAACTCAGGGTAACGATCATCTCACTTAAGGGCCTTGTGCTGGGCGATTCTGAATTAGAGGGGACAAAACTGCTAGAAGTTGAAAACCATCTTCAGCGTCCTGAAGTTCAAGCGGCCCAAAATTTTGGATTGGGTGAAAGCGCGCGTTTTAGCACGACGGTCAACAAAAACATGTTTTATGTGGCAATGCGTTTTGATCATGACCGTTTAGGCGGCTATGTTCGTCTTTCCCTTCCGCTTTCAGAAATTGAGCTTATTTCAACACAGCGCAAAGGTATTAGTGCGGTCTCCCTTTTTATTGTCTTTGTGATGGTTGTTTTCATTAATTTTTTTGCTTCTGCCTTTATTTCAAAACCGATTCGAGTGATGTCAATTACGGCAAAGCGGATAGCAAAAGGGCATTTCTCAAAAATCAGCACGATCTCCCTAAATGATGAGATCGGAGATTTAGCGAAAGCCTTTAACGAAATGTCTGAACAACTGGAATCACGTGTAAGAGAAATGAATCTCAGTCGTTCCAGATTAGAAGCCGTTCTACTTAGTATGTTTGAAGGGGTTTTGGTGCTTGATGCCCAGGGGAAGATTTTGTTGGTCAATGACTCACTCAGAGATTTTTTTGATCTCAAGGGCGATGTAAAAGAGAAAAATATGATTGAAGTCATTCGACATCCTAAGATCCAAGACATCGTGAGTGCTGTCTTAAAAAGTGAATCTCGTTTAAAACCTTGTGAAATATCCGTTTTAAGTTCTGAAGAACTTAGCTTATCCGTTTATGCGACACCCGTTATTCGGGACAGTCAGCAGGAAGGGGCCATCCTTGTTTTTCATGACCTTACGAATGTAAGGCGGCTTGAAAAAATCCGGCAGGATTTTGTTGCCAATGTCTCCCATGAATTGAAAACCCCCATTGCCAGCATCAAAGGTTTTGCCGAAACCTTGTTGGAAGGCGCACTTGACGATAAAGAACATGCAAGAAATTTTCTACAGATTATTTTTACAGACGCCGGTCGTCTCTCCATTTTAATTGATGACTTGCTCAATCTATCGAAAATAGAATCCGGCAAGTTGAACATGTCACTCAAACCGGTGCGCTTATCCCCGGTGGTTAAAAAGGTCATTGCGAGTTTAAAACCTCAGGCAGAAAAAAAATCAATCACACTTGCGCTGAGCATTCCCACCCACCTGCCTGAGCTCATCGCCGATGAAGAACGCCTCATCCAAGTTTTTTTTAATCTGATTGACAATGCCATTAAATACAGCGAGGTGAATGGCCACATCAAAATTTCAGCCGTGGAGGACGAAAACAATGTTGAAATTTCAGTTTCTGATGATGGCATTGGCATTCCAAAAAAAGATTTACCTCGACTCTTTGAGCGCTTCTACCGCGTAGACAAGGGCCGCTCCAGAGACCTCGGTGGCACGGGTTTAGGGCTTTCAATCGTCAAACACATTGTTAAAGCACATCAGGGTGACATTTCTGTTGAAAGTAAATTAGGGAAAGGAACAACCTTTTTTTTTACGCTCCCAAAGTAAAAATAGCTGGGAGAGCCCTTTTTTATTTCGCCCACTCTGAGGCGCTTGGCAGCTTCAAAAAAATATAACAAATTAGCGAAAGTACCTCGAAAATGTCACCTGCTTCCTGTAACATTGCTCTCAATAAGCTGAACGTTCATCAAAGCAGTCAGGAGAAAGAAGAATGCCCAAACATCTACAAAATGAACTGGAAAAATTAAAGAAAAAACTCTTGTCCTTAAGCGCCATTGTGGAAGGGACGCTTGACAAATCGATCCGCTCTTTGGTGGACAGAAGTGAAAAATTAGCCATTGAAGTCATTAAATATGATGACACCATTGATGCCATCGAAGTGGAGGTAGAGGAAGATTGCCTAAAGATTATGGCGCTTCATCAACCCGTGGCGATTGATCTTCGCTTTTTAGTCGCCGTCTTAAAGATCAACAGTGACTTGGAGCGCATCGCAGATATCTCTGTAAACATCGCTGAACGTTCTCTTTATTTATGTCGAGAAAACCCAATAAAGATGCCTTTTGACTTTGAAGAAATGACGGCAAAAACACGCTCAATGTTAAAACGAGCCTTGGACTCACTGATTCAGCAAGACCCTGAAATTGCACATCAGGTCTGTGCCGATGATGATGAAGTGGACAGTATGAATCGACAAATTTACAACTTATTTTATGAGGAGATTCGTAAATCCCCGCATCTTGTTGAAGCTCTCAGCCATTGTCTTTCGGTTTCAAGACATCTTGAAAGAATTGCTGATTATGCAACGAACATTGCAGAAGTTGTGATTTACATGGTGGAAGGCAGCATCGTTCGCCATCGACCTGAACATTATTAGGGCCGAGGGGCGTTGTCGGCATCAATTTATTTTATTGATTTCCATTTAAAACCTTGTATCAATGGATACTTCCCGGTTTCAATGACGTTTATGAAGATCGATTAAATCCTTCAACGATGCAAGTCTTTCTTTGTATGGGGAGAATGAGTGACTCAGTTTTGAAAGGGAAAGCGGTAAGCGGTAGCGCCAGTTGTGTGTGCCCACCGTGGCAGGAAGGTTGATCCGGGCTTCTTCACCCATAATGTCCTGAATCGGGAGAATCACCCACTGTGACCCTGCCGCCAAAATCCGGTCAAGCATCACCAGATGAAGAGCCTCTGAAAGATTGCTGGCGCTAGCAAGAGATTCCGGAACTTGAAGCATCGTCAGAAAATGACCTCTCTCTGTGACAGAGCTGTCCCGCCACCAGGACAGCAAGGCTGAGGTATCATGTGTACCGGTCGTTGCCAGAGATAGCAGCGGAAACGTTCTCGGATCAGAAAATTGTTGCCCCAGCTTTTCCCATCTCAGAACCTTCATTCCGGGAATATCCAAGCCCTCTAATATCCGACGTACTGCCCCAGGAACTGTCCCCAGATCTTCCGCGATGGCTAGCGTACTCCCTAGTCCCTGAAGAATGATGTTTAGCAGTAACTTACCTCTGCTCAGTTGCTCGCCCTCATCATGCGGTTCAAAATAGGCCTCTCCTTCCTTTGGCATGACCCAGACACGAAAATATCCGACCACATGATCCAGGCGAATCAGATCAACAGCCTCTTTCACTTCGGCAATTCGCATCCGCCACCAGCGGAAATCGTTCTTTAACATTTCATTCCAGTCAAAGAGGGGAAGTCCCCAATCCTGCCCCGTCGCGCTGAAGTCATCGGGAGGCACACCCACAGTGAGTTCAGAGCTAAAGGTCGCTGTTTCGCTCCAGACATCGGCGCTGTCATGACTGATTAAAAAAGGAATATCCCCCATAATCAGCACATCTCGTTTTTTTGCATGTCTGCGTACGATTTGCCATTGCTCCCACAAAGCCCATTGCAGGTATTTAATAAACAGCAACTCATCTGTTTCTTCTGACGCCAGTTGTTCAAGTGCGGCCTTGTCCCGATTCCGAAAGGCCTCAGGCCATTCTTTCCAGTGTGCCCACTTGTAGCGTTGCTTCAGTAGTCGAAAAAGGGCGTAGTCATCCAGCCAGTTTGATTTTTGTCTCATAAAAGACTGGAAGGCAAAGGCTCTGTCACTCTGCACAAGCCATTCATGTTTTATAAAAGATTTAAAGGCATAACGGAGCAATCTGTTTTTGAGACAACGCACCTGTTCATAACAGACGCGATGTGATGATTGCAGGGCCTGGAGATCGCGTTGAATCGTCTGATCGGCAAAAAAACGTCTTGCCTGGGAGGACTTTTGAATATCGGGCTGCACGAGGGAAAGATAAATCGGGTCGCGTGCAAAGCTGCTCAAGGCCTGATAGGGGCAGGTTTCTTCGGGGTTGGTTTCGTAGATCGGAAGGATCTGGAGTACAGACAGGTGATGATCTGCCATGAAATCAATAAAGGGGATCAGGTCGAGTAACTCGCCGATACCGAGATTGTCTTCCGTGCGAATTGAAAATACGGGAAGCAGTACACCCGCGCGCTTGCGTTTTAGTCGGGTTGATTGAGGGGCTTGATTGATGGTTTGTTCAGTCATCGTAGATTAAAGTGTGTTTAAATCAGCTTTTTCCTAGCGCTCTTCAAAGATACGCCGGATGACCTCTTCGATCTCGACTTCTTCAACGGAAAGATCTTCGACCGGGAAATCGCCCAGCAGCCTGTAGGTCATGGCAGCGATCTCTTTTTTATCAATCTTGATTTCCGCATGGTGGATATCCCATTCAACGACTCCCTTTAAGTCCCGTGGCGGTGAAGCGGATTGAGGGGAGGCGAAACGAATTTTGAGTACCTTGTGATCGATGTAGCGTTCGGAAAGCGAAAGTAATGAGCCGTCATAGACGATGCCGCCATGATTGATCACAAGGACCCGCTCACAGAGCTGTTCGACATCCTGCATGTAATGACTGGTGAGCAGGACTGTTGTTTTTTTCAGGCGATTATATTCCTGAATAAAGCCACGTACTTTTTCCTGTGAAATGACATCGAGTCCGATGGTCGGTTCGTCCAGAAAAAGTACCTTCGGTTGATGCAGCAATGCGGCAAGCAGCTCACACTTCATACGCTCACCCAGAGAAAGCTGGCGAACAGGGATATCAAGCAGCGCTTTCAGGTCGAGCAGTTCGACCATCTCGTCCACCGTCCTTTGAAAGTCCTTGGGATTGATGTCGTAAATATCCCGATTGAGCAGAAAGGATTCAGCCGGGGGTAGATCCCACCAGAGCTGATTTTTCTGTCCCATCACAATAGAAAACTGACGCTGATAGTCCCGCTTCCTCTCCCAGGGCGTGTAGCCCAAAACAGAAATACTACCCGAAGTCGGATAGAGAATACCCGAGAGCATCTTTAATAGCGTGGTTTTTCCGGCGCCGTTCGGCCCGAGAAAACCGACAAGTTCTCCGGTTTCAAGAGAAAAGGAAACCGATTTAACCGCATCCTTATACACCGTCTCCCGATGCAGGAGACCTTTGAGTGAGCCCATCAAGCCGGCCTCTTTTCGATGGGTTTTAAAAACTTTGCATAGTTGTTTGACTTCAATTGCGGGCATTCATGATCCCTGTCTTAACTACTTGCAGAACTATAAAAATTGATACTGCGATTCCAGAAAAATAGTCCGAGCGACAAAAAAACAGCTGCGACTGACACTGTCAATACAATTAATGCCGGTTCAGCACGTCCTATTAAGATGGTCGCCGGTGTGGTTGCAATCAAGCTGCTTGGAATGATCACCGTAAAAATCGCCTTTCCGAGACCATGGTAAATATCGCGAGGATATCGGGCGGTATTCATAAAATAATAGACCACGGTATTGAGTTCCTGGGACTTAATGAGCCAAAAGACAAGGCTGTTGATAATCAGACAAAAACCATAATAGATCGCAAGGGAGTTGATCAACATCAAAAGATAAAAGCCGATGCTGCTCAAACCAGCGTTCCCCAGTTGCACAAAACCATAGCCGACAAGTACCAGCCCCATCAGCCCCTCCCCGAGACTTTCGGTCAATGACACATGACGAAAGGCAAGATGTGCTGCCGCAGATATCGGGGCATGCAGCATGACGTCAAAATTACCGGTACGTACATACTCCCCCAATTCGAGAAAACCTTTTCTGAAAGTCAGATAGGCCAGTTCCCGGACAATGCCGACAGTTCCGACCAACACCAGGGTTTGATGAAAATTCCAGCTTCCGATTGTTTCGACATTCCCGTACAGAATTGAAAAAAAGACGACATTGACCAGCATGAAAAAAATATCCATGCCGACATTGATGGCAAAGTTTGCCCGGTACATCATCTCGTTCTTGAGGTTATGTTTTAAAAAAGAGATGTAGAGGGAGAAATAACGACTCAGTGTTTTTTTCATTGTAGATGTCCAGTCAGGCGCTCACCTTCCGACGGCCTCATAGCGTGTAATACCTCTACGCAGCATAAACCGAAGGAGGAAATAAAGAACGACAATCCAGACCACAGCAATGAGCAGGCCCTGGAGCGGTGCGGTTTCTTTTTCTAAAAAGATTTGAATCGGAAAGAAAACCAGAAATCGAAAAGGCAGGGCATTCGCCACATCTTGAAACAGTTTCGGGAAAAGGTCGAGCGGGAGCAAAGCGCCCGCCATAAAAAACATACTGTATTGCAGCATGTACTTAAACGAAGCGATTTGTACCACCCAAAAGGCCAGAATACCGATTAAAAAATCGAACTCAAACGCAAGGATGCCCCCTAAAATCATCGCAAGAAAAAAATAGCCCAGGCTCAATGCGCTGCTCGGAAAAGAAATATAGGCAATTAGCACAAAAAAAAGAACGGCCCCGACCACCAGAATCATCAGGCCTTCAAACAATTTTCCGGAAAGATTGATCGTAAACCAGTAATGAAGGTAATTCAGGGGTTTGACCAGATAATTTGAAAAACTGCCCTCACGAATCTCATTGCCGATATCCCAGCTAATGTAAGAGAGCACCATGCTGTTGATCATTAACTGCAGGATATAATAAGTCATTAAGTCTGAAAGGCTGTAATCCCCAAGGCTTTGCTCACTCCGGTAAATTGCATTCCAAAGATAGAGCAGCACTGAAATATGAAGTAGATTTCCCAGAATAGAAATAAAGGTCGGACCACGATATTGCAGGGCATTCTGCCAGTTGACCCGGAAAACGGTCCAGTATTTTTTCATGCCGGGTAGCGATTCAGCTTGCCTGGATAGGTCCTGTGGACAAGACACGAGGCGCTCATAACCTGAGCGTATGCGTCTATCCGCAAGGCTTCGAACACCACAGCAACACAGCCATCAAGTCTTTGATTCGGGAGTTGAATCGTCAGCATTCGGGAAGTATAGTCGATTCGGGGAGAGAGGTCTATTGTCTTGTAAATCATCTACTTGATATTTTTCAGAAGCAGCGTGGGTCGAAGCCTTTTATGTCGCACATTTTCCACTTCTTCTTGCATTTGATTCGTCAGGATAGTATTTTAGGCAGGTCTATTTTGAAAACTTTGTCCATCATAATGACCCTTGTCCCTGCGTTTAATAGGTCGATAATCGGAATTTCCTGACACCCCCTCCCCATGCTCAAACAGAAAGCCAAACTTTTTGCATCTTCTCTATTACTGTTTGAAAACCTTCTTTTCGTTATTGCTTTTCTTGTCGCCTTCAAACTTCGCAATATCTACTTGCTAGACCGATTGAACCCTCTTCTTCCATTTCGAAACTACCAGTGGCTCCTCGTCTTTATACTTCCAATTTGGACGACCCTTCTTTTTTATTTTCAACTCTACGAGTCTCAGAGAACAAAATCAGTGTGGCGTGAGACTCGGAAGATCATCCAGCTTACTGTTTGTGGCACCTTTTCTCTCATGGCGATTGTCTTCCTTTTTAAGGCCGAATATGTCAGTCGTATTTTTATCTTGGTCTTCGGTGGCACCGTTTTCTTTTTCCTCGTTATTGAACGGTATGTCTTGCGTTCATGGACACGCACAATGAGGCGTATGGGATATAATACCCGTAATATTTTGATCGTCGGAACGGGTCGACGTGCACGGGAAATGCAGGATCTTCTCAATCAACATAAAGAGTGGGGCCTTTGCCTCATAGGTTTTGTCTCGGGTCTTCCCGAAAGCAAGCTGGGTCAGATTAAAGATGCCCCTGTGATCGGAACAGTGTCCGAACTCCCTGAATTATTAGAAAAATATGTGGTTGACGAACTGATCTTTGCGGTTTCCAGAAAACGACTGGAGGGACTTGAAGAACTTTTCCTCTTATGCGAAGAACAGGGGATTCGGACGCGAGTGGCCATTAATTTCTTTCCACATATGATTGCAAAGGTTCACCTGGATGATTTTCATGGTGTGCCATTACTGACTTTTTCCACAATTCCGCATAACGAGCTTCTTTTATTCGCAAAAAGGATTTTTGATCTCGTTATTGCCATCCTTTTCTTGACGCTCCTGTCCCCTGCCTTTCTGATCATTGCATGCGGAATAAAAATGACCTCTAAAGGCCCGGTTTTTTTTCGGCAAATACGTGTTGGCTTAAACGGTCGGCCCTTTGCCCTCTATAAATTCCGTTCCATGTGTGTCGATGCAGAGGAGAAGAAAGGCGGGCTTGCCTATCTTAATGAGATGGATGGGCCTGTCTTCAAGATAGCCAATGATCCAAGAACAACACCTTTCGGTTGTTTCTTGAGACGTTTCAGCCTCGATGAATTCCCCCAGCTCTATAATGTTTTGTTGGGACATATGAGTATCGTCGGCCCCCGCCCACCGCTTCAGGAAGAAGTTGCAGCCTATAAGCGGTGGCAACGCCGTCGTCTTTCAATGAAGCCGGGCCTGACCTGTCTTTGGCAGATTGGAGGTCGCAACAACGTAACTGATTTTAAAAAATGGATGGAACTCGATTTACGTTACATTGATAACTGGTCTTTAAAACTCGATATGAAGATTTTCATGAAGACGATTTTTGTTGTCCTGGCGGGCCGTGGTGCTTCTTAGGCACCCACTTGGAATGGACCCGTTCGGCCTTTATCCCCTTTAGGCAAAAAGAAGCCTGTAAGATTTTGGGGAATGCATTCCTCCTTTTTTAATCCGTAACGCTTCATGGCCTCTTCACACTTCACGCTTCTTCAGGAGGTGATATCTATCCCTAAAACAGGGTAGGAGGTGATATCTATCCCTAAAACAGGGTCTCATCCGCACTAGAACCCTGCCTAGCATTTAAGCTTACCTTTTTCTCCAAAATCTAACCAAACCAATTTGACAGCTTGTGGCTTCTAAAATACACTTTATACTGTGTTAGATGCATTAATTACCAGCCGGGAAAAAGCATTTGAAGCGCAGCTTCGCCCCGAAGATTCTATTGAAGCCCCGCTGAAAACCCTCTTGAAGAAAGAGGTATTTTCTACGGCAATTCTCATTTTGACTGAGGAAGGCGAAGAGAGGAGGTCTGAGACGAAGGCACCGCTTTCACTTTTTATTTTTCAAAACCTCCCCTACGCCTCCTACCGCCTCAATAAAAATAGTCTGGAAGCACTATGCTTTTCAGACTATTTTAAGACGCTTTCTCAAACAAGTGGACGACTAAGCCTCTATCCGATCAGCCCCGTTTTGTTTAAGTCCCTGCTCATCGTGGCACAATGCGACCCAGTGATGCGTATGCCAAGTGATGTTGTTGACAAGAAACGCCTAATCGCCCGAATTGAGCAGAACAAGCAGGAGTTTGTACTGTCACTGAAAAAAGATGAACAAACGGCGCTCTATTATTTCCGTGAAGGAAAATTGCGAGACGGCTATTTCCAGCACTCCGCCAAAGAGGAATCACCGGAAAATCTCAGGGAAAAGCTACTGTTACAAATCGATCCTTCAAGAGACAATGCCTTAGACCTTGCGCTCTACGAAGCCTCCGGCATTTCCGGGGCAGAAGATCAAGATCAGGCGGTGGAACAGATTGCAGCAGCCGTCCCTCTTGAAGATTTCGTCTGGACAAAAGCAGAGAAAGCTCACACCCCCGACCCGCCAGAGAATGGAGGGGAAGACGTCGATGCGGAATGGGGCGTCGAGTTCTTAAACGGTGACAAAACGGGTTCCATCGTACAAATCACCCAGCAGTATTGCTCCCTTGGACGCGGGAAAATGGACCTTCGTCTTGATGATCCCCAGGTTTCCCGGCACCATGCCGACCTGGAACAATCTCAGGGCGTCCTGACTCTGATTGACAACAAGAGTACGAATGGCCTCTTCGTCAACGAGGAAAAGATCATTAAAAAGGCACTGACAAAAGACGATATCATTCGCCTAGGAGATACTTCCTTAAAGGTTGTGCGTCAATCACAAGATTTCCAGGCACAAAACCCTCAGGCACGAGCCTCTCAGACATGAACCCGTTAAAAGATCTGAACCTCAGTTTTTCCGGCCTGGGCGATCAGGCGCTTGCCGCAGTGCAGACATTTTTTTCGACCGTCTCTTCTGCCGGACTGCTGGGATACGCTCTACTGATCCTGTTATTGGTATTGTCATTTTCACTTTTTAAACGTGTCTTTCTTGGAGGAGGAAAAAGCACATTTTTTGCTTCAACAGATGCGAATCCCTCAGAAAAATATCAGGATCCTGTTCTTGCCGGTGAGTTCTTTGAAAAGGCTCAGGACTACCACCAGGCCATCGAGTCTTATAAACAAGGGCATGCTTTTCATCAGCTTGGACGTATTTATGAAATTTTAAAGCAGTGGGACGATGCCGCACAATTTTATAACATTGCCGGTGAAGCAGAAAAGGCCGCCCTGATGTATAAACGGGCCGGAGTCCACTTAAAGGCCGCTGCATGTTATTTGACCTGCAATAAAAACCTCCTTGCCGCAGAAATGTATGAAAAAGGCCATGAATATGGGGAAGCTGCCGCCCAGTATGAAAAATTTGGAAAGCTATTCAAGGCTGCAGATCTTTACAAGCGCTCCAAAGATTACAAAAAAGCGGCTGACACATTCAGAGATTATTACCTGAAACAAAAAATGCTTTCTTCAAACATGTCCATAGAAAAACAAAAACAGATCAAACTCGCGGCCCATGAAAGCGGAATGCAGTATGTGAAAGCCGCTCAATTCCGCTTGGCGATGGAAATCTTTTCAGATGCAGGACTCGACGAACAAGCGGCTGAAGCCGCCGTTCAGGCAGGAGAGGTCGAAAAAGCAGCCCGATACTACCTATCCGCAAAGGCCTTTGAAAAAGCGGCAAAGCTCTACGATGCGATGGGAGACCGGAAGCGGGGCCGTTGGATGATGGCGAAAAAATATCAGGAAGAAGAAAATTTCAGCGCTGCGGCTCAAGAATTTGAGCGAGGTGAAAGCTGGGTTGAAGCCGCCGAAATGTACGAAAAATCGGGAGATCAGATTGGTGCCGGCAGGATGTATCACCAGGCCGGGGATTACCACCGTTCCGCCGATGCCTTCCTTTCCGGCGGAGACGCAGAATCAGCAGCCCAATCTTTGGAAAAGGGAGGGCGTTTGCAAGAGGCCTCCGATCTCTACGTCAAACTCAAACAATTTGATCAGGCTGCTCGGATGCAGGAACTGATTGGCGATTATTATCAGGCCGCCCGACTCTTCAAAGAGCAGGGAGATGCAGATCAGTGTATTTCATATCTGCAAAGGGTGCAGGCGGACTCAAAAGATTATACCAAAGCCTCCCTTCTCCTCGGTGAAATGTTTATCGAACAAGGCATGCAGACGGCCGCAAAAGATTGCTTCCGGAGAATCATCGCCCGGAAAGCGGTCTCATCGCTAAATATTTCCTGTTACTACAATCTGGCAAGACTGCATGAATCGGAGAAGGAATTTGAAGAGGCAGAAAAACTCTACGAAAGTATTTTAAGAAAAGACTACGCCTACAAGGATGTCAGGACCCGGAGCGCACGGCTCAAAAAAACATTGGAAACAGTTAATAAGAAATCAGACCTAAAATCCGTTCCCCTACCGCCGACCCGCCAAATGGAAGTCGGTACTCAGGGTCGCATGACGCGCTATAAACTGATAAAAAAGGTCGGTCAAGGCGGCATGGGAGTTGTTTATAAAGCAGAAGATGCTGTTTTAAAGCGGATTGTTGCCTACAAAATTCTTCCAGAATCCATCAAAGAGAACCCCTCCGTACTTCAAAATTTTTTACAAGAAGCACAAATTGCGGCAGCCTTGAATCATCCGAACATTGTAACGATTTTTGATACCGGTAAAAACGGACCAGACATTTATATCACGATGGAATATATTGATGGTATCAGTCTAAAGTACTACCTCGAACGCTATCCCTCTTCCATCCCTCAATTGCTGGAGACCATGAAATCGATTTGCCGAGGTGTTGCTTATGCCCACAAGAAGAGGGTGATTCATCGAGACCTCAAGCCCTCTAACGTCATGCTGCTTCATGACTACACCGTCAAGATTATGGACTTTGGACTTGCCAAGATATTGACCGAAACGATGGTGGAAAAAACATCGATTAAAGGCACCCCCCTCTACATGTCGCCGGAGCAAATTGTCGGGGCCAAGGTTGACACGCGCTCAGACATCTATTCCCTCGGCTGCACTTTTTATCGCATGCTGACAGGACGCCCTCCGTTTTCAAAGGGGGACATTTATTATCAGCATCTCCATGCCACCGCAATCTCTCTCCGCTCAATCAATCCTGAAATATCACCGGAGCTTGAAAAAATCATCTTAAAATGCATCGAGAAAAAGAAGACATTGCGATACCAATCTGTCGATGAAATGATTTCAGCGATATCAAGGCTCGATAGAGCAGCAGTCTAGACTTCGTCCTTCGGTCGGATTGCTTCAAAAAAAACCCGAAGAATTCTCTTCGGGTTTTTTTTTACATTTTCCCCTTTGATACCTCGACCCCGGTAGCAGGAACTGCAAAGCTAAAACCGATGATTCACTCGCTGTCTTTCCTGTTATGAACGATGGGGTCTGTATTCATCTCGTCAGTATCAGACCTGCTGTTGGAGGGGCTAAGCAGTGACTCCGACTCCGGGTCATAGACAAGCTCTGCCTGAGGCACTTCGTCATCGCCTGTCGTGTCGATTTCTGAAAACTCTTTCAAGGTCGGCAATGCGGATAAACTGGACAAACCCAGATATTTTAAAAATGTTCGGGTCGTGCCGTAGAGCATCGGTCTTCCTGCTGCTTCTTTTCGACCCAGGATTTTCACCAGTTTTCTTTCAAGCAGGGTCTTTAGCACACCGGCGGTATCAACCCCCCGGATCATCTCAACCTCTCCCCGCGTCACCGGCTGTTTGTAGGCAATAATGGCCAGACTTTCAAGCCCGGGTCTCGACAACCTGGAGGTCGCGTGAACACGCTCCATTTCTTTAATCCAGTGAGCAAGATCGCTACGCGTGACAAACTGGTAGCCCCCTGCAATTTGAACCAGGTGAAATCCACGGTTCGACAACATAAACTCTTCTTCCAACTGCAAGAGCAGGCTTTTGATTCTGCTGCGCTCAACGCCTTTTAGTACGCCCTGCAGGCGGTCAATTGAGATCGGATCGGAGGAGACAAAGAGCAGGGCCTCAAGAATCGGTTTTAATTCATGATCTTCCAAGATGACCTGTTTTAAGTTTGAGGGAACACCCTCTGAGTTTTAATTAAGCGAAGCGGGCCGCAGATCTCGCCCTGCACCACACGGATGAGTCCGAGTCGAATGATTTCAAGGAGGGCAAGAAAGGTTACAACAATTTCATGACGGCTCAATACCGCCTCAAAAAGGTCTCTAAAGAGAAGACTCTCGACGGTTTCAATCCGGTCCAGAATAAACTGTATCTTCTCTTTTACGGTCAGCACCTCCGATGAGATCTCCATGACGCTTGCATCGGGATGTCTGGCGAGCAGATCATTCAAGGCCTTCATCAGATCGTATAGCCCCAAATCGGCGATTGGCACCTCTTCCGGCAATAATTTAGGAGTCGATACCGGGCCACGCCCATAAATATCTCGCCAAATGGATTCTCTGTCTTCCAGTTGTTCTGCGGCTTCCTGGTAGTGTTGAAGCTCTAAGAGGCGGACGACCAGATCGCTACGGGGATCTTCTCCCTCTTCTTCCACAGGAAGGGTCGGCAGGAGCATCCTTGATTTGATGTGGATAAGTGTAGCCGCCATCACCAGAAACTCTCCGGCGATGGACAGGTTGAGGGATTCCATGAGGCCAAGGGCTTCGCTGTACTGTTCTGTGATCAAAGCGATAGGAATATCGTAGATGTCGATTTCATTTTTTTTAATGAGATGTAGAAGCAGCTCAAGAGGGCCTTCAAATTCTTCAAGCTTTATTTCGTAGGGAATTTCAGTGTTCATGCAGGTCCAAAAACAAAGAGAATTTTGCAGATTTTTATATCAGTTACTTAGGGGAAAATCAAGGGGTAGTGGTAGATGTGTTCGTCAAACGCAAGATAAAGTGGGTTTAGATCAAGCCAGCCAATAGGGTTCTGGCATATGCCAGATCGGTTTTCCGCACAACCAGGCCTGCGCCTCCCGGAGCCGGGGCGGCGCCTGGACCAAAAATACCGATGTCTTCAGACTGAATCAAAAAAGGGAGTTCAGCCTGTTTTAAAATCTCTCCAATCATTTCCGCCTCCATCCTGGATGGGAAATGGTGGAGCCTCACAAAACCGTCCTCTGCAGAATAGCCATTGTCTTCCGTTCCTGCACTCCCTTGCGTCTGCTTTCCCGTTTCAGTTTTTTTCGACCGTTTCCGGCCAAGCCTGATATCAATGATCTCTGCCAAACCTTCTGTCTTCTTGGTTTTTTGAGTCGTCGATTGAGCACCAGAGGAAACCTGGGCTCCCGGAGGGACAGGGCTTAAAATCAACCGACCATCTTCCATCGCCTCAACCGAAAATGAGGTAACGTCCTTGGGAATTAAGACTGAGGGAAGGGTAATTCTATTTTGATCGATTGAGATAATCTGCTTTTTTTTAGAGGCCATCACTGTCCCTTTCGAGCGGGATTCTACTGATCTTTTCGCTTACTGTCAATTTAGATATAGCCCTTCGGGTTATTCGACTGCCAGCGCCAGGCATCGTCACACATTTGTTTTAACTCTATTTTGGCCGACCAATTGAGTTCTTGGCCGGCTTTAGCCGGATCGGCATAACAGGTGGCAATATCTCCGGGACGACGAGGGGCAATCTGATATCGCACCTGCTTTCCCGATGCCTTTTCAAAGGCTTTCACAATTTCAAGAACGCTGTATCCCCTTCCCGTCCCGAGGTTATAAATATGCGTTCCGGAATGTTCATCAAGCCTCTCCAATGCCTTTAGATGCCCTATGGCGAGATCCAGCACATGGATGTAATCTCGAACACCTGTACCGTCATAGGTTGGATAATCATCTCCAAACACAGCGAGTTCAGCTCGCCTGCCGACGGCAACCTGGGAGATAAAGGGAAAGAGGTTGTTCGGGATGTCGTTAGGGTCTTCTCCAATCCGGCCACTTTGGTGGGCACCCACCGGATTGAAATAACGCAAAAGTGCAATCGACCAACTGGAATCTGCGGCATAAAGATCCCGACAGATTTCCTCAACCATTAATTTAGATCGGCCATAGGGATTTGTGGGAGACACAGGAAAGTCTTCCGTAATCGGAACCGTGTGCGGGTCCCCGTAGACGGTCGCAGAGGAGCTGAACACCAGTTTCGTCACGCCGTATTTAAGCATTGCTGCGCATAGATTCAAGCTGCCGGTGACGTTGTTGTGGTAGTAGTGCAAGGGCATGGCGACCGATTCCCCCACGGCTTTCAGACCGGCAAAATGGATCACAGCATCAATCGACGATTCTTTGAAAATATTGTCTAAGCCTTGCTCATCCAGAAGATCAATTTTGTGAAAAATAAGTTTCTTCCCGGTAATTTCCTGAACCCGCTTCATCGATTCTTCCCGACTGTTGCAAAGATTATCCACTACAATAATTTCATATCCCGCCCCTAACAATTCAAGGCAGGTGTGGCTTCCAATATAACCGGCACCACCTGTGACCAGTACTTTCATAAAATCCCCCTAATTCCCATATCCTTTACATCCCATCAAAGTAATTGTTATAAGCCAATCATGCAGAGCATTCATTTATTTGTGTGTACCGGTTTAGCCTGCGCACTTGAGGGAGCTGAAGAGAACCTGGAAGCGCTTCAAAAGGGGCTTCAGCAATATAACCTCAAAAGAAAAATCCGGGTTTCTCTCGTTCGTTGCCTGGGACAATGCGGATATGGACCCAGCATGGTCGTCTATCCGGAAGGCATCTGGTACGCAAAATTAAACGAGGACGATATTGCCAAAGTCATTCAAAAACACCTCATCGAAGGAAAAGCCGTCACAGACCTGAGCCGCACCCCACTTGATACCGAAGACTCATTATAAACCTGTCCCCGCCCCGGAAAGCTGAGACTGAATCCGCTGTCTCAAGTGATCCTTAATCTCTTGAATAAGCTCCGGATTGGTCAACTTTTTTTGATCCGGGCCCAGCACATAAAAAATGTCAACGACTTGATCAAGGCGCGTGGCAATCTTCGCCGAATACACAAAAAGTCCTAAATCAAAGAGGCTCTTGGCAATCATATAAAGAAGTCCTCTCCGATCCTTCGTAAAGATGTCGATGACCGTAAAAGAGTGAGAGCTATGGTTATCCACTTCAATACGGGGGGACTGCGACTTCACTTCCCCCTTTCGTTTCTTTGTGTAGCGGCGACCCTTTTCAAAAAGATTCTCAACGCTCTCATCCCCGGTCAGAACCCGCTGCACCTCTTCTGAAATATCGGAGACCCGCCCCTCGGGAACCGTTTCTCTGTGATCCGGATCAATCACCTTGAAGGTATCAATGATAATGCCATTTGGATGAGTCCAGACTTGGGCACCCAGAATCTGGAGGCCTTTCGCTGCAAGGACACCGGTCATTTTTGAAAAAAGACCCGTTGCAATCCAATCATAGGCATACAGGGTATATTCGGTCACAACCTGATCGGACAAAAACCGCGCCTTCACCTGAATTGGATCGGTTTTGAGGCGAAACAGGGCGGATAGATCAATCAAAATTTTATCAAAAGAAGTAATCAATAAATATCGGTGTGTGAGTGAGGAGAGGATTTTACTGATCCAGGCTGAGGGATACTTCCCTTCCACAGACTGATTTATTTTTGCTTTGATCTGCGCGACCTTTTGATGTTTCGGATCAAGGTCTTCCCCGGAGAGCAGTGCTGAGGTCGCTTTGTAGAGCCTGAGAAGGAAGTCACCCTTCCACTCCGTCCAGATACCGGGGGATGTGGCGCGGATATCCGCGCAGGTGAGAATGTAAAGTTTTTGAAGGAAAGCGATATGGGGAATTTCTTTCACAAACTGATGAAGTACCGGCTCATCTTCAAAGTCGCGAAAGAGGGCGACCTGAGAAAATCTCAAGTGCCGGCGAACGAGTAAAACCAAGTTATTCTGCTCCTCTTCACTATAAGAGAGATGACACGCAAGCTTCTCGGCCACCTTTGCACCGACCTCGCTGTGACTTTCTTTCCCTCCTTTACCAATATCATGAAGCAAAATAGCAATGTGCAAAATGTCTTTTCTTTTAATCCCCGCATAGACCATGTGGATCGACCCCGGCTCGTTCAGCATCCCTTCTGCCGTCTCAAGCACACGGAAGGTGTGCTCATCCACAGTAAAAGCATGAGAACGACTTTCCTGAACAAGACAGTGAATCTTTGAAAACTCGGGAATGATACGCCATAATAACTTCACTCGATGCATCACTCGAATCGTTTTCGCGATCCCGCCCGGTTCCGTCATGAGCGTTTTAAAGAGCGCCAGCGCCCCAGGCGCCAACAACACATCCTTTTTGCTTTCAGAAACCTGGTTCAAGACCTCCAGAATCGGGTCGGCTATACGGGCGGAATGGGTCTTTGCCAGCAGAAAAAGGCGCATCGCATTTTCATCATCTTCAAAAAACTGGAAGGGCCTTGAAGATTGAACTGAAATCTCCCCGGAAAAAAGTTGAAAACCCTTGGCGATCTGCTTTGTTTTCCAGGAACGACGCCACTTATCGCGGCGGCTGACCGGAAAGGCATCTCTCGTAAAACGATTGGAAATTTCCAATATTTTTTCGGCATGCATATAATATTCGTGCATCAAACCGCGACGATCGGAATATTTAAAAAAAGGGGCGACCTCTTCCTGAAATTCAATCGTCAGGAGATCTGAGACCTTTCCTGCAATGAAGTGAAGCTGATTTCTCAGCCGCCACAAAAAATTCTGAGCTTCGATCAAGCAAGTGTATTCAATCGTTGAAAGATGCCCCCACTGGTGAATCTGAGGGAGATGATGGGTGCGGTAGCGCACGGAAGCGATCCATTTAAGTGTATGGATATCACGCAAAGCCCCGGGACTCTGCTTGATATCCGGCTCTAGAAGGCAGGGGGTCGCGCCATACTCCTGCCGAACCTCTTCTCGTGCCTGTTTCAAATAGTGCAGCATTTTGACTAAATGTTTGTCGATTACCTTCTCAAAAAAGGTGGTGTGGAATGTTTTAAAAATACTCCGGTCACCATGAAGAAAACGGGACTCCAAAAGTGAAGTGGCGATGAGCCTGTCCTCTCGCGCCAGGACAACCGACTCCTCCACCGTTCGGGCACTGTGACCGACTTTATAACCCAGATCCCACAGGATCCGCAGCAGTTCTGAAGTGGCAGCCTTTGATTCATCGGATTCGGTCTCTGTAGATAAAAACATGAGATCGATGTCGGAAGCAGGTGAAAGCTGCTGTCGACCATAACCGCCGATGGCGATCATGGCACCGCCCCACTGCTGAGACAACACGGGATTGATCAGATGAAATCCCTTTCGAATAATCTCATCGGCCAGATCAGAGAGCGCCCTGACGACCGTAAGACCTCTGGCTCCGTTCTCATGCTGGAGACGAATTTCCTGATATTTTTCTGTATAGAGCAGACGGAGTTCCGCAATGATTTTATCGGATGGGGTCATTAACTTTTTGACTCATTTACGTTAAACCGAGTTGGGCCTTGATCGCTACATCTATTCGGGCCATATCTGACTTTTCAACAAAACCATATTTCTGAATCAAGCGCAATTTACTAACAGTCATTATCTGATCGGCCATCGCTTTCCCCTTTTTTCCCTTCACGGTAATGGACGACTCGCTTGGGTAAATACGACCTGTCTTGCTCGACAAAGGGATCACCTGAACTCGATTCAAGAATTTATTGGATAGGTCATTGCTAATGATCACTGCCGGACGCTTCTTCTTAATTTCTCCTCCGATGGAGGGATCAAACTGAATCCACCAAACCTCACCACGTTTCATCGGCGCTGTCTCCGAAGTCTCCAATAACGGCCTCTGAGCATTGCAAAGCTTCCGCTTCGCGCTCTTCTTCTTTGGCCATTTCTTTATATGCGGCTTCTAAGCGGGGTTTTATAACATGAGGGCGGACCAGTTTTTCAACAAAACGGCTGATCTTTCCGGGACCAATCACTTCTCGCAAACCCTGATAGACCTCTTCGTCAAGCGTAATCGTTAGTTTCTTTTGCATGATGCGTCCCCCCAAAAACACGTATACTACACGTATCTTATCCTCTTGCTCGTGAAAAGTCCAATTTTTTGTAGCCGTCTTGTTTTTCGCTTGTCGTTACCGCTATATTTTGTTCGCCCCTTGGAGATTAAAATTACACGTGGATCTTTTTGAAGAATTTCTTCAATTAACAGAACAATTTGAGAGGGAACAGATTGAATACGCGCTCTGTGGCGGATTGGCAATGGCAGTCTATGCCTATCCCAGAGCGACGATTGATATCGATATATTGATTGAAACCAAAACTTTGGAAAAAGCGAAAAAAACGGCAATGGCCTTAGGTTATGCTTTCGACGCCGGTTTAATGTCTTTTAAAGACGGGAAAATTCAGATCTATCGATTAACAAAAGTGCCGCCAGAGACCGGCGATGCTTTGGCCCTGGATATGCTCTTGGTGACCCCTGAAATTAAAGCGGTCTGGGAGGGGAAACAAATCTTGGATTGGGAGAAAGGGAAATTGCCTGTCGTTTCTCCCGAGGGACTGATTCATCTTAAATCCCTCCGCCAAAGCGGACAGGATCAGGATGACATTAAATATTTACGAAAGATGCTCAATGAAGGTTGACATGTCTCCACAAGCGATTTCAAAACGTTTCAAACAGTGCAGCGAGCTGAGACGGCTCTGCATTGCGCTTGCAGGACCCCGCGCCAAGAAACAAGAGCCTGAGCAGCCATCCCTTCTCTCGGGCACAAAACCGATTCCTCCCGCCAAGACCTCCGCTTCCTGATCAATATCTGCGCCAGGCACCTCGGAGAATCAAGGTGATGAGTCAATAAAAGATTTGCCCTCTTCATTTACCGATCAGGCCGGTTTGCATAGGTGGCCTTGTGTTCTCCTGATTTTTCCAAGATCTTGATTCGTTCTTCTAAGGCAGAAATGGACTTCTGTTGTGCCTGTACAACCTTGGTCAAAACAGCGACGATGTCCATTGGGATAATCCCTTTTCTTTCAGGCGTTGAGACCAGTTCCGGAACGTCCTCTGCGATAAACCCAACTTGGAGATCCTTATTCTCATCGCTCTTGTAGCGAAATGTCACTGGGTCCAATGCCTCCAGGGTCTTCATCGCTTCGTTCAACGGGAGTTTAGCGATATTATACTTGAATGCTCTGGATGAGGAGACCCCACCCATCGCAAAAATAGTGCCTTCGACACGAAGCTTCGAAATTAGCGCGTTCCCGCCGATGCCGACGTTACCGTCAGTTGTAATCGTCAATCGTTCCGTCCCGGTTGTGTTAATATTCGATTGATCAAAAATACGAAAGAGGCCATGTCTTGCTTATAACCCCACCATCTTGGGCCAGCGTCAAACGACTGGTCGCAACAATCTCTCCATTCACGTCCAAAGACCTCCTTGGCGTCGTCGTCCCGATGCCGATGTTGCCTGTGGATTTTCTTAATACCATCTTCGGATTTCCTGTTCCATTGTTACCTGCATGAAATTCCAATCTATCAGTAGAAATACCCAATCCATAAAAGTCTGTACCTGCATTATTTTGGAAAACTGCTAACTTTCTGCCACCGCCTGAACCCAGATCCAAAAGATTATTCGGACTCGTGGTCCCGATGCCGACGAAGCCACCAAAAATACCTGTCCCTGTGATGTTTAAGTGGCCGGTGTTTGCCGTACCGGGAGTCGCTCCTTGCAGCTTCACAGCCTTCGGGTCGGTCTCTGAGGTAAGTCCCGTATTATCTATACCATCTGCAAAACCCGCAGGTTTCCCCGCAAGCTTTGACCAGGAAACTCCATCTTTTACAGATGCCAATACGGTCGGATCAGTCTCTGAGGTAAGTCCCGAGTCATCAACGCCATCGGCAAAACCTATGGGAATCCCTGCAAGCTCTGACCAGGAAACCCCATCTTTTACAGATGCCAATACGGTCGGATCGGTCTCTGCGGTAAGTCCCGTATCATCAACTCCATCGGCAAAACCGGGAGGGACGCTTTTTAGTTGTGTCCAGTCCATAGGATTGGTTGCGGAGTTGAGCGTACCGGTGGTACCAAGAACATTAAGTTCACTTTGCGTGGCTGCATCAAAGGCCAGATCTCCGGTGGTCACCGTCCCATCAATGATTTCCGTTGAATCCACACAAGGACTGGTACAGATCAAATCACTTGGGGTTCCTCCGGTATTATCAACGCCATCGGCAAAATCTGCGGGAATCCCTGCAAGTTCCGCCCAGGAAACCCCATCTTTTACAGACACCGCTACAGTCGGATCGGATTCTGAAGTAATTCCCGTATCATCAAGGTTATCTGCAAAACCGGGAGGGACGCTTTTTAGCTGTGTCCAGTCAATGGGATTGGCGGGATCATTGATTGTCCCAGAGGCACCCAGACTTACCACCGAATCAGCAATCTCGGCCCGATAAGCATAAGGCACGCTCACCAGTTGACGGTCGGGCACGAGGAGTTCGCCATCAAACCAGATCCGGAGAAATGTTTCGGGGTTGCCAAAAACAGCGCTTGGAATTGCGGTCATGTTCGCAAGTGTCGCGACATCCCCCAGCTTAAGCGAGAAAACCCCATTGGCGACCGTGAGGGTGACGGAGGCAATCGGCATGCTCCCGTCTACTGATGTACCATCATTCGACCAAAAGGTTCTACAATTGGAAGGCGTGGCAGCAACGCAGTCGGCGTGCCCGTTAATAATCGCAAACTTAAACTGACCCTCCACGTTTAAGGGGGTTCCCAGCGAGTCTCTCACGGTTCCACTGTGGGGGATCATGAGGGGGATTCCCGCGCCCCAGGCACTTGCCTGTGTTAAAATAAAGAGCATTGTCACGCTAATTAGACGTTGTCTGCCTGTATTCATGATCGCCTCCTTCATTATTTAAAATGGACCTTATAAGCCTGAGGTCATGATATAGCTTGCACTTTTTGATTGGTCTGGGGATGGTCCTCCCGCTTTCATACTGTAACTTGCACTACTTGATGTCCCTACGACGGCTGCCCCCCAAGCGGAGAGATTCCAGCGATATCTGTCATCGCATAGCTTGATGAAAACCTGAATATTTCTGCCGGCGGTTTGGAACTTGCGAGTTGGTGATTAGTTCCGAATTGCAGCTCTGCCAGATTTGTAAAACCATCGCCATCATCATCCAGAAACGTAAGTGAAGCAAATCCGACTGACGCTGTTGCATTCTCACTCACAACACCCTGTGATGTTTCGGTCGCAACCAGAACACCATTAAGGCTGTAGCGGATTGTAAAGGTGTAAGCGCCTGTCAGGAGTCCATCGACCCTACCACTCAATTGGTGGGTATCAGTATCGATGAAAAGTGGCTCTGTCCGGTCAACCGTGCCGTCATCTTTAACAATCTGCACTTCTGCGCTAAGACCCACTCTATGTTTTTGAAGTGGTTTTGGAAGGGCCGTAGAGAATTCGCCACCGGCAGTCATAGAGCCGGACCCGGATGATTGCCGGTTTGATGTCTCTCCACATCCATAAAAGAAAAGAAAAAAGGACAAGATCGCTACAATGGGATAAAGGCGATTCTTGAGAGAAAACGCCCCGTTTCCCAGCATGACCATGCTCACCCTTGTAGAAGGTTGTCTGCAATGTTTGCGTGATAATTTCATATCCATCTATTCCCTCCTTCCCTTAGGGGGTCGCACCCGAAAACTCGACCGATCCGGTTGCGGCTTCCTCACCGCCGCCACCTCCCGCTGCGGCCACGCCGCCTCCGACGACGACCAATGCAAGTGTCCAGACCCACCACTTTTTATACCAGGGTTTTTCAAGTGTTTTTCCGGTTCTTAATGCAATGGACTCTCTTTCCGTGGGAAAGAATTCCTCTGTGAGAACCGGCGCGGTCTCTTTTGGGGCCAGAGGCTTTTTGACTTCTTCTCCAACTGTGCGGTAAAAAAGGGTAACCTTGCCGACGCCGACATTATCTGTGATCTTCGCCATGAATCTAAAGGACGACCCGGAGGTAATCGCTTGGCCGGGAGGCTCGTGCCGAATGACCGGGGCAAATAAATCGGCATCGGCTGGAAAATTCAAACCTTGCGCCCAAACGGGAATGAGGGGGAGAAGAACAACGACATAAAAGGAGACAACAAAGAGCAGAGCAGCCCTGCTTTTGATCGGTTTCATAACACCACCTCATTTAAAATACTAGCCCGTAAACACTCATTTTTTTCAGGCTTGAATTGGGCTAAGAAGCTATTTGACGGGTCATTTAAGACGGATTTCAGCATGATAGAAACACCTACTTTCCAGTAATAGTCACTGCTGTTCAGCATCGACATAATATTAAAATAAAGTCAATCGCAGAAAGCAATTTTTAACAGTAATATAGTAAGATAGGCGAAGGCAGGGTGCTTCGTTTAGAGCTCTTATACTTGACTCACCAGGATGCAGAAAATATTATCATGCCTGACATTCTCATTCGCCGCATTGATTAAGTCTTCGCAGGTCGATTGGCCTATTTGGCGGGATAAACCTAATGAGTGTTCCCTTGTCAATCGCTCTAGACTGTGGGCGCGCATCCAGTAGAGCCGACTGCCCCCACATACGCTATGAACACCCATCGATTCCTGATGAAAAGGGCAACGACGGGTGTGCCCATCCTTGTTACAAGGGTTGTCATTTTTTCTAAGGGAATTGCTTCAGGCCGCCTTGCTTCGATAAACGCCAGGCGGCCTGAGTCTGTGAATTATTTTTCCGAAATTTTTTAGTGGTTGGACGAGACGAGTTTTCTCTCTTTGTCTTCAAAGATCAGAGTCATTTTTCTTGCTGCAGTTTCAAGAACCACCCCTTTTCCAAAGGTCTTGTGTAAGATAATGTCATTTATTTTGAAGGCCTTTGACATGTTGTAAGGGACTTCCGCTCTTTGTGTGTTTTCCAAGGCAGCTTTCCATAGCGTTTCCGGATTCTTGGCTGAACTGCGCCTTTTTGTGGGTGTTGTGGTCTTCTTTGTAGAGGCCTTCTTTGCTGCCGTGGCCTTCTTTTTTGACCGGTCCCTGTAATTGTGCTCACCATTGCAGGTTCTGCAGACGACCCTGGCCACTTTATCTTCTTTCATGGCAACTATCGTATGGTCCAGATCGAGTTTACACTTGGTACAGTATGAAACGATCTCCTCTCCTGTCGCTGGTTCTTTTCCCATCATTCATTCCCTTTCCTTTTTGAAATCCGATTATTTTTTTATCCTTGAGAACGTCTTCCAGCAGATCGCGTAGAACGAAGCTTTGATGTGCTAAACCCGGGTCTTTCCTGTCTATTTCCGGATTTAGGCCCTGCACTATTAGGCCGAGGGCTATATTGACGTGGCGCACGGGCAAACTCTTTGCCGGCCCCTGGTACAGTAGCCTTGTAATCAAAATCCTCTACGGTACAGCGTTTCAAAGGGAAGCCCAGAACGCGTTCAATCGTCCGCACCATTGTCCTGTCTTCATCGGTCACCAGAGTAAAGGCATCACCCGTTTTAGCGGCGCGTCCTGTTCGACCGATGCGGTGAACATAGGCTTCCGGGGTATCTGGGATGTCGTAGTTGATGACATGAGAGATTTGTGAGACATCAATGCCCCGAGCGGCGATATCGGTCGCCACAAGAATCTGAAACTTGCCGTCGCGAAAGCCATTCAGCGCAGCCTGTCGCCTGTTCTGTGACAGGTTCCCCTGCAAGGAGGTTGCACGATAGCCTGACTTTTCCAGCTGTTCACCAAGGCGTTTAGCCCGATGTTTGGTCCGGGTGAAGATGAGTACCGACTCCGTATCTGCATGCTGCAAGAGCTTCCGGAGCAAGCGGGTCTTGAGTTGCTGTGTAACCGGGTAGAGGGCATGGGTCACTGTGACCGCCGCTTCGGTATTTCCAACCTGAATGGTAATAGGGTCGGTCAGGATATTTTTAGCCAGTTTTCTGATTTCGCCTGGCATGGTGGCCGAGAAAAGCAGGGTCTGTCGCTTTTCCGGGATAGATGTAAGGATTCGCCGGATATCCGGGAGAAACCCCATGTCAAACATGTGGTCGGCCTCATCAAGCACAAGGACCTCCAGACGCTTGAGATCAATGGTTTTTTGCTGTATATGATCCAGGAGGCGACCGGGACAGGCCACAACAATATCGGCACCCCGTCTCAGTTTTTGAATCTGCATATTCATGCTGACCCCGCCGTAGACGGTAAGGCTTCGCAAGCCGGTCTCCCGACCAAGCATCTCAATTGCCTCGTGAATTTGTTCTGCCAGCTCGCGGGTCGGAGCGATAATGAGGGCACGAACCTGTCCTCGTTTTCCTTCCATAAAGCGGTGAAGAATGGGCAGACCGAAAGCGGCTGTCTTTCCCGTCCCTGTCTGCGCCAGTCCCATGACATCGCGTCCATCCATCACCTTTGGGATTGCTTTTTCCTGAATGGGTGTTGGTTTCGTATATCCCGCCTTTTCTATGCCCATCATCACTTTGTCATTGAAATTAAATGTTTTAAATTCTTCCATATTTTCCTTTCATCTTCTGTGTGTTCCACAAAAAAAAGGCCCCAGAGTTACTCCGGAGCCTTTTTTGTATATCGTATTTTTCCTAGAATAGCTGTCTAACCGTATAAGCGCGTCTCAGGGTAAGATACAGGTTTCGGGTGAGATCGTCAATGGTAAGCCTCTTCCAATACAAGATGAGTCTGAACTGAGGAGTTGTTTCTAACGCAAGATGAGTCTGAAGTAGTCTGATCCTGTTCATAATGGAGGGATGAAGACCATTATGAACGACACACAATTAAAAACCATTGAAGAAATC
>JAJDBU010000050.1 GCA_029261195.1 Nitrospirota bacterium
CGGGTTACTTTTTCGATACATGGACGCTCCTGGTGCACGCTTTTTAGGGGCTAAAGGTCTTTTTCCTTGCACTTGGAGCAGGATACTACAGATTAAAACCTTTTAAAATCAAAAACTTATCGTTTTTTCAGCAAGCCCTAAGTATTAACTGATGATGTGTGAAAGTGCCTAACGAATAAGGCGTGCTTATCCGGTTGTCTCCCAACGGCACAGAGAAAGCTCTACATATTCTGGTCGGTTCAACGACCACACCACAACATGTAGCGGTATTGGGAGTTAACCGGATAGGCACGGAATAAGGTTAGATCGTGAGAGCGAAGCGAGCCACAATCTGAACCGGTTGTTGTACAAGCCCGGCAATGGCACGGCGGTTGCTATTATAATAGAAAATATCTTTTTTGAGGTTGTTTAGCTTGAAAAACAGCAGATGAATGAAGTCATTAGAAATGTTTTTCTGAATTCCATGATTTTGTTCATTGCGCCTGATTATAGGCTATTGTATGTCTGACTTCCAGGAACAGCCTATTCCAATACAAGATGAGTCTGAAGGTAGGGGTTCGGATGTTTTTCTACAGATTGATTCGGACTCAAAAAGGACGACGAATTCTTTCTCTTTTCTCCGCGATAGCGGCTTCGTTCAACCAATCGCTCAACCCGACCGCGTAATACTTTGCGGCCTATCGGGTAGTGTCTGTGGGCGGCGGGTTAGCTCAACGTTCAAGGCGGCTACGCCGCCTTGAACCGCGGAACCGAGTAAACTCGAGTGAGCTGGCCCCGGCGCCTTGCGCCAGAACCAGTCACTCGAGCCGACTGCGCGCGCTTGATTTCCGCAAGTAAGCTTGCTCCACTCAACCGTGCTCGCGGCTCAGTTCCGCGATAACACCCTCTATTTCAACCCGTAATCCCCAAAATTTTTCATCAATAAATTCGTTTCTTTGTAGATGTAGTCAATAGCGAGGTTTCCTTCCTCAATAAGTGGGCAAAACAGACCCAAAAATTGATACCCGAAGTCTGCACTGGCAAATCTCAGCCGTAATCTGACGGTGTATTCTCCTGGGTCACCTGTATCGGCACTTCTCCTTGACGCATTCTTCGTGAAATCTTTTCAGCCTCCCTCAATGGAATTGCCTTGGGGTAATGAAGGGTTCCCACTGAAGGGGTTTTGTCGTCTTTTGCTTTGTTGAGGCTTTTTTAAAGGGCACAATGTTGTTGCTCAAAGCCGGTCTACAAACTTTGTTGACCAGAATGGAATGGTGAGTATTGGCTTTTTGCAAGCGCCCTTCCACGCAAAGAAAGGGCTGGCGATCCAGGGCCTTATAATATTGTGCATAGATCTGCGGTGTAAAAACGAGATTAAGAAAACCGCTTTCGTCTTCCATCGTGATAAAAACCATGCCCTTTGCAGAAGGCGGGGCCTGTCGGATGATGGTCATGCCGAAAACATTCACAATGCGATTTCGAATGCATCCTGCAAGTTGCTCTGCCCTCAAAATATTTTTTAGAGAAACCGTATACGGCCATTCTTCTTTCTTAATGACCATGACAGGATGCTCCGACAGTGTGCTTTGAAATGCCCCAAAATCATGTTGTATCTGCGTCAAAGTTGATTCTGCGCGCCATGGCAAGGTTTGCTCCGGTGCTACGAGCAAAGGTGAGAAAGGCAGGGCTTCAGCCTGCCATAAGGCCTCAGCCCTAGCGAGGCCAAAACCTGCAAAGGCATTCGCCGCTGCCAGAGCGGAGAAGTCATTTCGATAGACTTCTGTTGTTTGAATAAAATGATCAAAATCTCGCCAGGCCCCAGACTGTTCTCGCACTGAAAGCAGGCGTAAGGTGCCCGATTCCGAAAGTCCTTTGATGAGACGAAAACCCAAACGAATGCCCCATATCGTCTGGCCATCTCTATCCTTCTTCAAGGCCTCCAAGCGATTATCCCAAAAAGAGTCATTGATCGTAATGGCCGATATTGTTACACCGTTACGCTTTGCTGCCTGCAAGAGCGTATGCGGCGCATAAAAACCCATGGGCTGTGAATTCAATACAGCCACAAAAAAGGCAGCGGGGTAATGACATTTTAAATAGCTTGAAGCATAGGCGATGAGGGCGAAGGAAATCGCGTGGGATTCAGGAAAACCATAATTGGCAAATCCCCGCATCTGCCCGAGTATCTGATCAATAAAGACCTGCGAAATGCCCCGTTTTTCCATACCCCTTTTGAGTTTTTCTATCCAGGGATTCAGGTTGCGCTCAAAGGCTTTGACGTTCCACACCCCGATATTTTTCCTCAATTCGTCGGCCTCCCCCGGTGTGAAATCCCCGACGGCCATGGCGATACGCATGAGCTGCTCCTGAAAAATGGGCACACCCAAAGTCCGGGACAAAATGGGTTTTAGCTTGAGGTCAGGAAAGGTAATTGGTGCCTTGCCTTCCCGCCGTTCCAGATAGGGATGAATGACCTTGCCTTGAATCGGACCGGGCCGAATAATGGCAATTTGAATGACCAGATCATAAAAACAACGAGGCTTCAGTCGGGGCAGCATGGACATCTGCGCACGGGATTCAATTTGAAAAGTACCGACCGTATCGGCATTTTGAATCATCTGATAGGTCGGCAAGTCTCCCTGGGGAATATTCGCCAAAGACAAAGAAACACCGTAATGGACTTTGACTTCATCAAAACACTTGCGAACGGCGGTCAGCATTCCGAGCGACAGCACATCGATCTTAAAAAAGCCCAGACCTTCAATGTCTTCTTTCGACCATTGCACCACAGTTCGCCCGACCATAGTCGCCGGCTCCTGCGGCACCAAGTGATTTAAGCTTGCATCCGAGAGCATGAATCCCCCGGAATGAATGCCGAGATGTCTGGGGAAGCCTTGCAACTTGTCCGCGAGGGTCGCCCATAATTTCCAGGGAATACCTTCCGTCGACGTATTTTTCGATTGTCCTGTTTTTTTTGCTTCAGCGAAAAGATCCTGGGTCTCGCTGCTTCGAAAATGCTTGCTCTCTGCAAGATGGGAGACACGCGTTAACACCGTTTCAGACAAGCCTAAGGCCTTGCCCGTTGCCCGCATCGCCCCCTTATTACGAAAAGTAATGACGTTGGCAACCATGGCCGCCCGATCCCGACCGTATCGCCTGTAGATATACTGTACGACTTCCTCACGCCGCTCATGTTCAAAATCTACGTCGATGTCAGGGGGATCGCCACGCTCCATACTGATAAAACGTTCAAAGAGTAGATCGAATAGTGCGGGATCGGCAGAGGTGATACCCAGTACAAAACACACGGCTGAATTGGCCGCAGAGCCCCGACCCTGGCAAAGGATGTTTTGCCCACGCGCCCAGCACACGATGTCCCACACCGTGAGGAAATAATCAGCAAAGGATAATTTTGCAATCAAGTCCAGCTCATGATTTAAAGTGCCGATGATTTTTTTACTTAACTGTGTGCCATAGCGCTTTTTTGCACCGGCCCAGGTGAGTTGCTTCAAATAATCCTGTGCAGAAAAACCCGATGGGATCATCTCTTTCGGGTAGTGATAGTGTAATTGGGAGAGATCAAATTCACAGGACGCATTGAGTTGCGCGGAAAGTTTGAGTGCCGCCTCGTAGACGGGTAGTGAAGAAAAGGCTGAGTTGAAATAAGTCGCGTCATGTAATGAGCGCTCACCGTTGGGGAAAAAATAGGCATGAGCGTCTGAGAGGGCTTTGTTATTTCGTATGGCATTCACCAGGTCACTCATACACTTTTCCGAACGCTGATGGAAAAAGACATCCTGGCTTAAAAGACAAAGGGCCCCGAGTTTTTTTGCCAGAGCCAGTGTCGGGCGAATCCATTGATCTTCGGCGGGATGGAAATGCCTGCTCAGGGCAAAATAGAATTCACCTCTAAAATGTGCATACAGGTCTTCAAGTTGTTCGGATTTTTGTCCTACACGCACCGCACCCCGCATGGGTTGGATGGCAAACAATCCGCTAACATCAGCTTTCAATAAATCAGCGATAGGGACGTAGGCCTTCTCTTTTCCTTCCCGATGCGCAAAGCTTAGAATCCTACATAGATTGTGGTAGCCGCATTTATTTTTGGCGACCAGGACCAAGGTCTTTTGCAAGAGCAGGGGGAGGTCATGATCCTGAGAGAAATGGATTTCTGCCCCACTGTTGAGTTTGGGCATGGGGCCGTTTTTTTCCTTTTTCAGCTCTTTTAGAGCAAGGTGCATTCGCGCCAGGCCATAGACCCCATCGAAATCATTCAGGCAGAGGGATTGGTAAGAGAGCGCAGTTGCACGTTTGGCAAGGTCTTTCGGATGCGAAGCCCCGATGAGAAAGCTGAAATTGCTTTTGCACAGCCATTCATGCACGCCGTAGTTTTCAAGAATAGATGCCATGTTGATACCATGCGCCCGTACTGTCTTTGTAAGCCCAAATGAATTGGCCCTGTTCATTTTCCAGTAAAAAATAGTCCCTTGTTGCCGACTGAGCATCTTCGCCTTCCCACCAGGAGATCGCCGTGCGTTCTAAAAAAACGGGTAAGGATAAAGGAGGAGCACTCAGGACTTTGGCCTGAGGGTAGTAAAAAAAGGGTCTTTTTTGTGACGCGGCAATCCAGGGATCAAGGGCATGGGAATGTTGAAGCCCTGCGCCGATGTCTTTTTTTTGAAAGGCGCGGGCCGGATCAAAATCTGGAGAGAGGTCATAGGCGATGATCGGGCGGGACAGTTTATTTTGCAAGTCCAGAATCCGCGTCATCTCCGGGTTTTCATTTAGATTCGGAATGAGAGATATCGCTTGTGGTTCTACAAATATTTGTCCGCTCACAAGCATTTTCCAAGAGACAAGCGGGATCTGCTCGGGCAAGTCCAAGTCGACATCCCGATGTTTCAAGTCTTCCAGGACATCCAGATAAGCAAAATAAGCCTGGCTCAGAGCCGTTTTAAATCCGGTCTTTTCATCAGCATGTAAGTCATAAGGATGACGGAAGAGAAGCGGAATGTTGAGCGTTTTTAAATTATAGAGCGTCAGCACCCAGGTCATTTCAGTCACCTGTGCGGGCGGAGTACTCCAGGCAGTATCGAGGCAGAGCCGGTGCAAGTCTTCCTGCAAAAGCGCTTCGATGGCAGACCAATCATCAATGGGATATTCCAGGTGTCGCACAACCGCCGGTGCTTGCGTTAATTCAAAGGGCCGCCAGGGAAAAGATTGGAGAGTCTCAGCATTTTCAAAAGCTGAAAAAAGGCCGAGTTGTTCCTGCTCTTTCTTTTCGGGCTTCTGAAAAGTCCATTGCCAAACCTGTCCGATCCAACCCGAAAAACGGCGGGCGATGGCGGATGCCTCGGCCTGGCTTAAATCAAAGGGACCGACAAAACCCATACGCTCAACAAAGCGTTTCATTTGATTTTGTCTGGATCGAAAGTCCGTCGGCCGGAAACCTTTTATTTTAAGCTGTGTCAGATGTTCGGAAAGTTGATGCAAGGGCGCAAACCACTTACCCCAATCCACCTGCTTATAGCGTTTTTGATTGAAAAGACTATCCAGGGAATACACACCCTGTGCATTTTTCTCTTTCAAAACCTGGAGAAAAATCAGAGCGGGCCAAGGATGGTGTGCAAAGATGCAGCGATAGTTAAGCCCACCAAAAACAGAGGATATCACCTTTTCAAACAAATCATAAAGCTCGAGTCCTTCCTGCCTCTGCTGTACCTGCCAGAAACTCCGACAAGGCTGGAGGTCGATAATCCAAGAGTGATCCGACCATTGCATTACCTTAGGACTGAGCGAAAAAAGCTGCGCTTCGGAAGGTGGACCATCGTACTCAAGCACACAAAAATCAGGGAAAACATCCTGAGTCGCGAAAGTCTGTAGGTCGATCAGACGGCCTGGTTTTTTAGGCATGGCTCATCTCAATATTCAATGGAACTATTCGACAAACGAATTTTTCCACAGCGCCCGCCTTTGATCAGATTCACGTTGTAAAACCCGTTTTTGTGTTGTGCGCAGTTGATCCGTAGTTGCGCAAAAGCATTGCCTCGTCCCACGCTCAAAAAGTGGTTTCGGATGAGAAAAATGATTTGCCGATTCAGGCGAGCCTGCGCCGCCAAAAAAGCAAGATCTCCCTTTGAGCAGCGCTTAGGTGCATCAATGACGATGATCTTGAAGGTGTCTTCCAGAAAGAGAGGCCGAAGCTGTTTGAAAGGCTGGGTACTCTGAATGAAAAAAAGCCGAGAGAGTGCAACCCCGCAACTGGCCCAGGCAGGCGCGTAAACAGCCGCATCAGCGTTTGAATGAATCCAGACCGTGGGCGGAATCTCTCCACGTAAAAATAAGACGGGGATTCTGCGACCATTCCGTCCCGGTGGCAGCCCCCACTCCACGATGCATCCCGGTCGCAAGCCCCCATCCAAAAGTGTATCGAGTGCCGGAATCCGGGATTTAAGGGCAACTGAGGGAGATGAAGCTAATATTTTTTCAGGGCTAAATCGCCCGCGTAGAGTCTCTAAAACGGATTTTTGTGCTGCGTCGATGTCTTTTGAATACTGAAGGTCTGTCACGCTTCATCCTAAACGCCGTAGCACTCCCACCAGAATACCTTCGATTTTAAAGGCCGTCGGGGCTTTCACAACAATGGTGTCGTATTTGCGGTTGGCAGGGTGGAGTTCGATTGCGTTTCTTTTTTTGTAGAATTTTTTAAGTGTCGATTCCCCTTCAATTGAGGCAATGACGATCTGGCCGTTTTCCGCTACATCCTCATCCACGACGACAATCACGTCTCCATCTCGGATGGCTTCATCAATCATGGAATCCCCGGCGACCTGCAAGCAATAATGCCGTTTCCCTTTTTTTAGAAAGTTGGAGGGCACTTCAATCGTTTCATCCCGGGTGAAATGGGCCAAGGGTGCACCCGCCGCAACTTTCCCGAGTAAGGGCAAGTGATTCTCCTTTTGCGAGGCCAGGATGTTTCGGTGCCCTTCGCCATTTTCAATATAGCCGAGTACTTTTAAACGCTTTAAATAGTCTGAAACCGTTCCTCTGGACTGAAAACCAAAGTGATCGGCGATTTCTTGTTTGGAAGGCGCGTAAGTCTTTTCTCCAATAAAGGATTGGATGAAGTCCAGGACTTGTTTTTGTTTGGGCGTCAAACTCATAAAAAATAGATTACCGCCCAAATACCGCCCAGTCAAGTAAAAACATTTGAGGAAGGGCGCAACTCGATCAGCAAATATTTTGTCATGGAAAGTCAGTTTAGGGACAACTGTGCTTGACCTTCTTGAAAAGGATTAGCGCCTTATGTCTATTCCATCAACAATAATTGTATCTGCCACTTGTTCGGAATCGGGTACAAGAAAAATATTCCGGCCAGCCAAGGTGTGGCTTGCGCAACATCTAGCTTCTTTCATTGACTGTGGATGACTGCAATCCTGGATGATTCCGTTTTCTACCCAGAGCTGGAGTTTATAGTCATATCCATTCCAGACATGCTCTGCCCGAATTTCATCGCAACTGTCTCTCACGATAATTTTTTCCTATTTATTGTTTTCGGATGATTCGTTTGCTGTTTGTCGGGCCATCTGTCAGGAGTTCTTTGATGCCGCCAATGGACCCTAAAATCCCTGTTGCTTCATAGGGCAGGTAGACCACTTTATTGTCTTTTCCTGAAACCATTTCTTTAAAGGCATCCAGGTAACGCATGGCGATGAGGTATTGTGTCGGATTGCCTTGCTGGTCTTTAATTGCTTTAGTCACTGTGGAGATTGCCGTCGCTTCAGCTTCTGCTGTTAGTATTAGAGCCTGAGATTCGCCTTCAGCTTTGCTGATTTCGGCGGTTTTTATTCCCTCTGCTTCCAGAATATTTGCCTGTTTTTTGCCTTCAGCTGTAAGGATGGATGCGCGCTTTGTTCGCTCAGCCCTCATTTCTGCTTCCATCGCATTTTTGATGTCTTCCGGCGGCAGGATGTCTTGAAGCTCAACCCGAGTGACTTTCACGCCCCATTTGTCGGTGACCTCGTCC
>JAJDBU010000006.1 GCA_029261195.1 Nitrospirota bacterium
AAGGAGAATCGATGAGGAAAAAACAAGCAATATTGACTCAGGAAAACATTTCGGAGTAAGTTCCAAAAACCCAGCGTCGCTTCGCTCCGACTACCTGGTAATCTTGACCGGAACAGCTGGTAAGTTTGACCGAAATAGGCATCTGATGTTTCCTGCATGATGAACGAAACAATTCCAGTACGAGCATCTCCTTAATATACGTTTTTTTAGACTAGGAAGATGTAGGTAGGGCTACAAAAAAGGGAATTATTTTTTTGAAGAAGATTCAGACTTCAATCTTCTTGTGAAAATCGCAGAATGTTTAATTGTAAGAAGCAGACGTTTTTTTATTGACGTAATCTGCAAGCGCCTCTTGAAGGTAGTCTCCTTCCAGCTCATTTTTGTCGACTCTTGAGTGGTAAAGCTGTCTTCCTTCATCAATTTCTTCACTTAAGAGTTTAAAAAATTGCCCGCTCTGAAGCCCTTCTTCGACCTTTTTTTCGTTGTAAATCACAATATCAGAGACAATGATTCTGGCGAGACGCTTGGCTGTTTTGATCGCCTGCGACTCCTCTTCCGATTGTCCTGTCTCCTGAATGACATCTTCTGAAGCGGGCAAGGCAGTTGTCGTCGCTTCCTCGACCAGGGAGAAATCCTGGGTATCTGACATAGATTCATCAACAAGTGAAGTGGCCTCAAAGCCTTCAGGTTCATCTTCAAAAAACGACCTCGCGTCCAAGTTTAAAGATGAAGACCGGATTTCAGTGACCGCTTCCTGTCGAGACAATTCGTAGGAATTTGCCTCAAGGTGCTCCGCTTCCAGAGCGGTTTCATCTTCACTTGGAAAGAAATCGCCTATCTCCCCCATCGGCTCACTTTCAAGTGCTGTCGCTTCAAAATCATCAAGCGACGCTTCAGGGAAATCCGGACTTTCAATCTCCTCTTCAATTATAGAGCTCTCATCGACAGAGCCTTCATTAAATATGTCATGAACCAAGGGCATTACCTCTCGGACCGACTGTACTCCGGCTTGCGCCTCTTTTCTTTCCTGGAGTTTTTCTTCCAGAATTTCCTCAAAATAATTGGAAACAGAACGAGTCGCTTCTGAAACCTGAGTTTCATATTGTCTGCGACTATCCCCAATTTCATCGCTCAGAAAATCGTATAGGCTTCCTCTGCGAATACCCTCTTCAACCTTGGCTTCATTGCAACGGATCATAGCTGAGATCAGATCTCTGGCAAGCTCTTGCGCATCTTCAGGCCCGTTTTTGAAGCGATCTGCCTTGAAGGCCTCAAAGGTCTCTGCATTTTCTTTCACATCTGGATCAACAGTTTCATGATCCGGTTCTTGAACACCATCAAGGGCATTTTCTTTCGCTTCTGGATCTGGAACAGACGCTTTCGTGTTCATGATCTTACCCAGCAGTTCTTTTTGCAAAAAGTAACGATCAATGAAATCGCCAGCGCCTGGGAATACGGGTTTCTGATTACGATAACGGGTGTTTTTTTCAAACATCGATCCGATGACGATAATGGTACTGTCTTTGAAGACAGGATTCTTTCTCATTTCGGCACAGAGGTCAATTCCTGATTTTCGATTCAGATCCAGGTCGATCAGCGCAATATCCGGCTTGGGACAATCGGCGGAAATAAGCGCTTCCATTTCAGAGGGAATGTGGATGAGATGTATATTTTCCGGCTCAAGTAGCGCTTCCACTAATTCACGCGTCGCCTCCCCCTCTAAACAGAGCAACACTTTTTTTGCGACGCTATGAGGCTCTGCAGTGTCGAGTATGGCTTCCTCAACTGGTACTTGCTCAATGAGGCCTTCAGTTTCTTCCGCAGACACATCAGAGTCAATCGAAGTGGCAAATGTATCAGCTGCTGTTGCCATCGGCTCCAGAACAACTTTCAGGCTGAGCGTTGTAAGACAGAAGGAACAAAATACCTCAAAGGTTTCAAAAATTTTACCCTCTTCAACCGCAAGTTCTTTTTGACATACCGGACACTCCATAACGATCAATTCCCCTTCTAGATGAGTTCATTATTCCCCAATTATAACAGGCATTTTTTATTCCGCACTTCCTGTACCTCTATTTTCCAATGAATATTTTTGCTACGGTGTGAAAGGTAAACTCAGAGTGCTTTAAATGTTCCATATCGTTTTATTTCAGCCGAAAATACCGCCGAATACCGGAAATATTATCCGTCTTTGCGCCAATAGTGGCGCAAAGCTGCATCTGATTAAACCACTGGGCTTTACTCTGGATGACAGCAAACTCCGTCGTGCAGGTCTAGACTACCGGGAGTTTGCCTCCGTACAGGTCTACGAGAGGATGGATCTTTTTTTAGAGAAGGTCAGACCGCCCAGGCTTTTTGCCTGTTCTAAATATGGCCGAAGGACTTATCATGAGGTCACCTTTCAAAGCGGTGATGCCCTGCTTTTTGGGTCGGAAACTGAAGGACTGCCGACTCAAATACGGAATGAGCTCTCAAAGGCGCAACTGCTTAGAATCCCGATGCTTCCGGACAATCGCAGTTTGAATCTATCCAATGCCGTGGCAGTGGTGCTCTATGAGGCCTGGCGACAAAATGGGTTTAAGGGAGCGAAGTAAAGATCCCCGCCCCTCCGGACGAGGCATTTAAATCCGTCCCCTCGTAAATTGCCCGATGCCCGCTTCCAGTTGAGCAAAAAAACAAATCTGCATTAGAACTATTAACCCGTTACTTCAATTAGTTATACCCTTAAACTTACTCGAAACTGCACTTGTTCATATTGACCGTTGGGGTACTTGCTGTTAGTATTAATCAGATAATATGCGTTGCTGAGGCACTTTGCTTTACTTTATTTTACGGAGAAAACTTGGCATATTTTATCTATATTTTGTTTTTTATACTGCCTTTTTACCCTTCAGAAGCCTGGTCTCAAGCGGCTAATTTTTTCACCAACTCTCAATCGGTCGATCAACTCTCAAGCGGAGTAGCCGGAGCCTGCCCGAATTGTCCCGGTTTTAATCCTGACTTTCTTATCCGTCACTCAGGGATAGACCCTGATGGAGCGGGTCCGATTACCTTTTCTCAAACGATCACCACGACGGCCCCTCCTTTAGGAGGTACGCCGACAATATTTTTTAGCAGTCTCGGTCCGGGTGCCGTGACGGACAATATGTTTGGTCTAATCTCTGATCCGGGGCTTGAGCCCCTTAAATGTGGCGCAATTGCCGGACTGAATGGTCTTAATTGCGGGCACTTAAGGTTCGACCCGACAAGCCAGGGCATGACACTGCCGGTATTTCCTGTATCCGACGCCGTAGATCAAATGGTGAGTACCCCAAACCCTTCCGGTGATTTTGCCCCTTCCACAAATGACCATGCAGGCTTCTCTCTGGATAACCGTTTTATTTGGAGTCGAACGACGGCAACGCTGACTGCCGGAGATCTTTCGCTAAGCTGTGCGCTTGCGGATTTTGCCTGTGTCGCCGGTAAACAGCGGGAACAACAGGTCACGCTCTTCATTGATGGGGGCGCAGGGACCTTGGCTGCCCCGGGTGCCGGGGAGCAGAACTTTATTCAAACAAGCGATTGGACCACCATTCATTCCTCAGGAACGACCTTCGATACGCCGACCATTAATTGGAGTTTACAATTTAATGATCCCATTCCGGATGCCTTGGGTAATTCCAGGATGCAGGCAAGTTACTCCGGAAGTTTTGTCTTAAATGCCAACGCTGTTTTTCCGGTAGTTACAATGCCCATTTATTCTAGTTCGACTGCGCTTTGTCGCGGGGTCGCCGGTACTGCCGGTACCTGCATTTTGCTTCCGTAAAGTCAGGGAAAGGTAAGCATGAACGCGTCTTATAGAAAAAACAGTCCACTCGGGATTTCCCTTTTATTTCTTTTTGTTCTCGGATCCTCTGGCTTTGCCTTTGCCACCGAGTCTCGAAGCAATACAAAAACGCTCCGAACCCAGACCATCTTTACCAACAATTCCAATTGCAGGGGAAATGAAGGCAATGTCTGTTTGGGAAGTATTCAAAACGGGGGTATTAACATCGATATCAATGGGGGCTCGGTCAACTTTAATCTTTGTAATAACAGTATCGATCGTGCCCCAAGTGATATTCCCTGTCGGGTGACCCCTCCTATGATTCCCCCCGGAGCCGACACTCAGTTGGGCACGGGACTCGACCCGATTACCCTGAATGACAATGGGTTGGTAGCCTCTTTTGGGGGTGTGACCAATGATCCGATTCCATCCGGGTCAAGCAACATTATCATCCCCGGTTTCCTGGTGCATGGCGCCAGCCCGGGTGAAGTCACGCTCAACTGCATAAGCGAGGCAACATGTGGTAAAGGCACAACACAAAATATTATTACTCATTTTCAGAACTTTAGGTCCGTTCCAAACGGGGTGGTAAAAACTCCTGGAGGTGTCGCTTGCGCCCAGACTCGATGTAACCATATCGTGTTTTCCGTAGACCAGCAGATGCTGGGGCAAGACGCAGCAAATACGCCCTTTAAGATTGATTTCACCATTGATTCCGCAACAGATACCTTTGGTAATTTAATCCCGGGAACGGCGACCGGGACTTACACCATTACCTGTTCCTTTAATTGTGTAAGTAGCACAGGCACCTTTTCTGTGACGGAGCCGGTGGGAGGTTTTTCCCCGACATCGACCGGTTTTGTTACGATTAACAGCCAGACAGCCCCCGGCTGTGCCCCTGGCACCCTGCTTGATCCCTTCCATCAGAATGGCGTTTCCTGCATGTCAGGTCTGCCGTAAGTCAGACTCTACCGACATTGAGAATGCTTTTGACTCCTTCAATTAAATTTTTATGAGGGCTTGACAAACCCCATATTTGGGAATATAATCCCAAATATGGAAAACAAAACAAATCAAATACTGTTCTCTGCATTTTTAAAACTACTTCGTCCCCTGGTCAGAATATTTCTCCGCAACAACGTGCCCTATGGCATTTTTGCTGATTTGGCTAAGTCTGTTTACGTCGAAGTTGCTGTAGAGGAATTCGGCATACCGGGAAGAAAACAAACTGATTCCCGGGTTTCCATTATTACCGGACTCAACCGCAAGGAAGTCCGGCGTGTCAAAGCGCTTCCTCAGTTAGATGAAGAAATGGCAGCGGTCACGCAACAGTATCATCGCGCCGCCCGGGTAATTTCCGGATGGGTACGGGATCAAGATTTTGCAGACGCTCAAGGCCAGGCGGCCGAACTTCCACTGGAGGGAGAGAATGCGACATTTGCAAAACTGGTAAAAAAGTACAGCGGTGACATGCCGGTCAGGGCGATTCTTGACGAGCTATTGCGTGTCAAGAGCGTGGAACGCCTTGAAAATGGCAAGATCCGACTGACAACCCGAGCTTATCTCCCCGACACACAAGAAGGGGAAAAGCTTAATATATTGGGTGCAGATGTTAAAGATCTTGTCGCAACGATTGACCACAACATCTGTTTTGATGCCGACCGTTTTTTTCAACGAAAGGTCGAGTATGACAATCTGCCTGAAGAGGCCCTGCTGCCTATGCGCGAAATGACTGTCGCAAGAGGCCAGGCCCTGCTTGAGGAGATGGATCGATGGATAGCAAAAGAAGACCGTGACGCCAACCCCTCGGTGGAGGGAACAGGACGTAAGCGGGCCGGAGTTGCCATCTATTATTTTGAAGAAGATTTTACTAATGGAGGGAATGAACATGAAAAAACAAAGTAAATCGATTTTATTGGTTTTATTGCTGGCTTTCTTTTCAGCATCCTGTGGAAGTAGTGGAAATAATGCTTCCGGAGGTATCGGAGGGACGGGTATCAGTCAGGGAACTTATGATGGTGTTGGCAGTATTAAACTCAATGGTGAGGGGTTTAATACAACGGCTACTACTGCCTTTATCATTGATGATAATCAGACAGGAACAAGCCAGAACGACCTTAGAGAAGGAATGCAAATCACGGTACAGGTTGACGCGACTGGAATTACGGCAACAGGAGTCGTGTTTGAACCGGAAGTGGAAGGCCCGCTTGACAGCAATACTGCGACAACAAACACTCTTGTGGTTCTCGGACGAACGGTAGTTGTCGATGACACCACAAAGATTGAAGACACCGCTGGCACACTCAATCTCACCCAGGCTAATCTTAATCCAAATGACATGCTTGAAGTGAGTGGATTGGTTCTTGCCGACGATAAGATCCAGGCAACCCATATCATGAGAAGAGATGACAAGCCCTTTATCCCCGGAACCACTGAGGTGGAGTTGAAGGGAACGGTGGCGGTGGCTAGCCTCACAACGACAACCTTTACCATTGGCGGTCAGACAATCGATTTCAGCGCCGCAACAGTCTTCCCTGGCTTGAAAGAAGGAGATTTTGTTGAGGTAAAGGGAACACGAGGGATTTCAGGCGGCACCCTGAGTGCCACCGAGATCAAAAAAGAGAATGGTGTCGCCAATCCGGGTAACATTCTTGAAATCGAGGGAGTCGTCAGCATTTCCGGCACCACCTTATTTGTGGGAGGACAAGAGTTCTCAACCAGTGATGCAACCACCAGTGATGCAACCACTTTTGAAGGCGGTGCTAAGGATGACATTATCGCCAACGTCCGACTGGAAGTGGAAGGGACGATCAATGCCAGCGATGTCCTGATTGCCTCTAAAGTGAAATTCCATGGCAGTCGCATTAAGATGGAAGCCGATGTAACCGGTAAAGGGACCTCTCCAGATTCCCTCACCTTGCTCGGTAATCCAGTGGTCATAAACGGTTTGACCGAAATAAAGGATGGTCTTGTCTTCTCGGCCATTACCACCGACCGCTTGGAAATCAGAGGCTACCTCTCAGGCGGTATTGTTACGGCCACCCGTGTTAGGACTGGGGATGTTGGAGATGTCACCCTGCAAGCGCCGGTAGAAGACAAATCCCGCACTAATTTGACCTTGCTGGGGAATAATGTCACTCCAGCGACGAATGCGATCTTCAAGGATCTCGATGGTACGTCTCTCAGTTCAGCAGCATTTTTTGCAAAGATCCAAACGGGATCGCTGGTGAAGGTGAAAGGCTCAGTTGTCGGGACAGAGATAGTTGCCACAGAGGTAGAGATCGAAGACTAAGCACAGTCTCTATCATTCACAATCCTTCGGCCCTTTGATCCAGTGGAATCACACTGAGGTCAAAGGGCCGAAGTTATTTGTGCGGAAAGACTTACTTTGTGAGCAAAGAAATAAGCATTTTCTTAAGCGCCATTTTTCATGATGCCTTCGAAGAATTCCGGAACAATACTGTCGCTCAAACCATCCTTTTTGAGTAACTCTGTAAAATCCTCGCCGGAAACCGGTCGGCTGAAAAGATATCCCTGTCCGACATCACACTCACGCGCTTGCAAAAAAGCGAGCTGGGCTTGGGTTTCAATACCCTCCGCGACCACCTTTAAACCCAGATTATGCGCCAGGGAAATGATGGCCTCGGTCAACACAATGTCATTGCTATCCTCCGGCAGGTTGCGAATAAAAATCCGATCAATCTTGAGGGATTCAACCGGAAAGCGCTTAAGATAACCCAATGAAGAATAACCGGTGCCGAAGTCATCTATTGCACTTTGCACCCCGATCGCCTTTAATTCCTGTAACTTTTCAACAACATCCTCCTGGTGTTCCATCAGGAGGGATTCAGTCAATTCCAGTTTTAAGGCTCCGGGCTTGATTCCAGAGTCATCGACGATGCCGCTGACCTGTTCAATAAAATCGGCCTGTTGAAATTGCAAAGCCGAGACATTGACCGAGACAGTCAATTCCTTATCTCCGAAGGCCGTCCATTCTTTAATCTGTCGTGTCGCCGTCTTCATGACCCATGTGCCAATCGACAGAATCAATCCATTTTTTTCCGCCACTGGAATGAATTTCAGGGGAGAGACTAGACCATGCCCTTCACGCTCCCAGCGCAGCAGGGCCTCCATGCCAATGATCTTTCCGCTCTGAAGATCGACAAGCGGCTGGTAATACAGCCGAAATTCTTCCCGGTCCAGGGCACAATGTAGTGCCGATTCCAAGGCTAAATTTTCCCGTTTTCCACTTTGGAGCTTGAGTGAATAGGCCTTAAAACACCCTCTTCCACTTTCTTTGGCGTGATACATTGCAGTATCGGCATTCTTCATCAAAGTTTCTGCGTCTGTGCCATTATCCGGAAAGAGGCTGAGCCCAATACTCACAGTGACAAAGAGTTCTTGATTGCCAATACTGAATGGCCTCTTAAGTGCGTTAATCATCTTTTCTGCGACGAAGGCCGCATCTTCCGGTTTTGCGATTTCCGGAAGCAGGGCGGTGAACTCATCCCCGCCCATTCTGGCCACTGTATCTCCGTCGCGAAGACACTCCCTTAAACGTAGAGCAAGGGCCTGAAGCAGTTGATCTCCGGCAGCATGACCCATTGTGTCATTGATAAATTTAAATCGATCCAGGTCAATAAACATCACGGCGAAGGGACGGTTATTCCAACGATTCCGTAGGATGACCTGGTTAAGCCGATCATTAAACAGGGTTCGATTGGGTAGCCCCGTCAGTTCATCGTATTGGACCAGACGTTTAATTTCCTCCTCATTAAATTTCTGCTTGGTGATGTTTGTTCGAATCGCAAGATACTGATAAGGTTTTCCTTTCTCATCTAAAAATGGCACAATCGTGGAATCCACCCAATAGATTGATCCGTCCTTCGCCTTGTTCTTAAATTGCCCTCGCCATACTTTTCCATTTGCGACCGTTGTCCACAAATTCTTGATGTAGGCCTTTGAGTGACTGCCGGAATTAACGATACGATGGTCCTGACCGATCAGTTCTTCACGGCTGTATTTAGAAAGCCCACAAAATTTATCATTTACGGATTGAATAATGCCTTTGTGATCCGTAATTGCGACGATTGCAGCCTGGTCCATTGCATATTTCAAATCATTGAGGTCTTTGTTGCGATGATTAATGTTATCGATCATTACGTTAAAATTTTCGGCCAGAGATGCGATTTCATCCCCGGAATCAATTTTCACTTTAAAGTCGAGCTTCCCCTTCTGAACAATAGCCATCCCCTTCTGCAATGAAGAGATCGGCCGGGTAATCGAGCGGGCAAAAACAGTCGCGATAATAGTGACGAGGAGCAGGATGGAAGAACCTATAACGATGAGGAATATTTTTAAGCCCTGAACGGCTGAAAATGCTTCTGATGTGTCAATTTTTGCGACCAAGCCCCAATCAAGGGATGGAATGTAACGCCATACAGAGATGGTTTCTTCATGACGGTAATCCTTTGAGCGCCCGGATCCTTCATGGCCTTGAACGGCATGTTGTATCGGGCGAGAACTGTAATGTCCGATATTGACCTTCCGCACTAAAGCAGTTGTCCGATCATGGCGGAGGGGATTCAAAAAAAGTACGTTTTGCCCCACCTTTTTAGCAATGAGGGTTTCACCGGTTTCACCCAGGCCTTTTGTCTCTTGTATAAAACTGTAAATCTGAGACATATCAATCTCAAGCGCAATGACACCGACCAAGGTATTGTCCATATCGTGTATCGGCGCGGTAATGAGCATACTCGGAATCTCATTCTCCCGATCATTCAGGAATAGCTCGGAAAAAAAGATCTCCTTTTGTCCTTTCATATAAGCTTGAATCCCTAAACCCGGGAGGTATTTCCCCAAATCTTTCTGCTCATGGGAAGCGTTTGATACATAGACAATCTGCCCTTTCATATCAAGGAGCATGACATCAAGATAGCCAGAGACCTTTTGAAAGGTTTGCAACTGTTCATCGAGCATCTTCTTCGCTGCGACATAACTAGGATGTGTCCGATTATCTGCAAACCGAGACATGATCGGAAGGTTGGTTCTGATATTATAATATTTTTGAGCCGTTCTGATATCCGTTTCCTGTTCTTTAAAAAAGTCTTCAATTCTCTCAACTTTCAGATCGGCAATCGTTTTTAATGCGATCAGACTGGCCTGTTCCAGAGCCTGTTTTGACTGAAAATAGGAGACCACGCCTATGATGCAAATGGGGATGAACGTGACTAGGACAAAGCTTAAAAGTAATCGGTTTTTAATATTCACGATGTTGCCTCGTATTTAGTTTCAGTTCGCGAGATATCAAAATGAAACGCCCATTAAAGGGCTTTATGATTAATTATAGCAGGGAATTACCGGGACCCTGTGTAGGCCTGAAGAGCAAATCTTATTTTTCCAATTGCTAAAACTTTAGCTGCCGGGTTTTAGTCACTCAAAACTTTACAGAGGCTTGGTCTGTATGCGGTGAAAGTCGCTTGTACAGTTCTTAGGGGCGAGGGAGGCCTAAGCCTCCCAGGCTGGCCGGTCTCTAGAATAAGTAAAATTTTGGAGAAGAAAGCTGAAATCACCGCTTTTACAAAATCGTAAGCCATTGTTTTTATTTGATAGATCTTATTCATAGTGTGTATAGTTTTGGCAAGATGACAAATGAAAGGGGTTTTCTTACAGCCTCGTTAAGCGGAAATAAACACTTAAATACGATAAAGCATTCCCACAATAAGCTGGGGGGATGTTTTATATGAAAAAGGTCTCCCTAAAATGAATGCTATTTTTTTCTCTCTCATCCTCGTTTCCTTTTTTAATGCCGCTCATCAGCAATTGATCTGGATGCCGATAGGCCCGGATGCGGTCTCTCCGATGCAAGTGCTTACAGAGGGGATGATTCTATCTGCAAAAGGCTCGGTGGAACTTGCCCTGGGGCTTGTCGGAGTCATGGCCTTTTTTCTCGGTTTGATGAAAATCGCTGAAGAAGGGGGACTGCTCCGTATCATTGCACGCCTTGTTCGACCGCTCATGGTTCGTCTTTTCCCCGATGTCCCGCCGGAGCATCCTGCCATGGGCGCAATGATTTTGAATATCTCTGCAAACGCCATGGGGCTCGGCAACGCAGCCACCCCTTTCGGGATTCGTGCGATGCAGGAACTCAATCGACTCAATGTCAACAAGGGAACGGCAAGCAACGCCATGGCCCTTTTTCTTGCGATCAATACCTCCAGCGTCACCCTTCTGCCGACCGGCGTGATCGCCTTGCGGGCTGCTGCGGGTTCTCATGATCCTGCCGGAATACTACCCATTACCCTCTTTGCAACGCTTTGCTCGACAGTTGTTGCCATACTGGCAGCAAAACTGTATCAGCGATTTTCACCGCTCCCGTCCGTATCGGAAAAGGAGGCTTTAGAGGCTTTCTCCGACTCAGGCGATTTAGATTCTACGAATACAATAGACTCTGAGGGCTATCCCACCTGGATATCTTATGTGGCGCTTGGCAGCCTGCTTGCTCTGATCCCCCTTGCCATCCTTTACGGAAAAGCAATCGGACCCTGGGTGGTGCCGGGACTCGCAGTTGGACTCTTGAGTTTTGGAATTGTACGGGGTGTCCCGGTTTACGAGGCTTTTGTGGAAGGGGCGAAGGAGGGATTCAATGTGGCGATTAAAATCATCCCTTTTTTAGTTGCCATATTGGTGGCTGTCGGCATGTTTCGCCACAGTGGCATGATGGAAACTCTGATCGGCGTCATCGGCCCGCTTACCGGTCGTTTCGGTCTGCCCGCCGAAGTCTTGCCGATGGCTTTAATGCGGCCGCTTTCCGGCTCCGGAGCCTTTGGTCTTTTGGCCGAAACCATCAACAATCCGCAAATCGGCCCGGACAGTTATATCGGTTATCTGGTCAGCACGCTGCAAGGCTCAACCGAAACCACCTTTTATGTTCTGGCTGTTTATTTTGGTGCGGCACAGATCAAGAAAACACGCCATGCCTTAGCCGCCGGACTGACAGCCGATGCCGCTGGAATTGTCGCTGCGGTTGCCGCCTGCTCTTATTTGTTTAGATAGCCTATTGAATGATCTTCAGGGTTTGTTCTGATTTTTTTTCTGCTGCAAAGTCGATCAGCTTTTTTGAAATTTCGACAAAGGCTTTGGACTGCGGCGATGCCGGATCGGCTGAAGTAATTGGCGTTCCAGTGTCACCTCCAATGCGAATGGCGGTATCGATTGGAATTTCTCCAAGGAAAGGCACCTTCAGAGACTCAGCCGCAGACTTGCCGCCGCCGTGACTGAAGATTTGGGTCTCTTCACTACAATGCGGACAAACGAAAGTACTCATGTTTTCGATGATGCCGACAAGAGGCACACTCACCTTTTGAAACATCGCCAGACCTTTTTTCGAATCGAGCAGGGAGACTGCCTGAGGGGTGGTTACAATAACGGCACCTGTGAGCGGCACCAGTTGAGCAATCGATAGCTGGGCATCACCCGTTCCGGGTGGTAAATCGACCAGCATGAAGTCCAGTTCGCCCCAATCGACGTCACGTAAAAGCTGCTGAATCGCACCATGCACCATCGGTCCGCGCCAGATCATTGGTGAACCCTCAGGAACAAAAAATCCCATTGAAATAAATTTGACGCCGTGATTTTCCGCAGGGACAATCTTTCCGTCCTTCTGCCCCGGAGGCTTAAGCTCTCCCATCATCAGAGGCACATTGGGTCCGTAGATGTCAGCATCGACTAAACCGACAGATGCGCCGCTCTGTGCCAGGGCAATGGCGAGATTAACGCTGACCGTCGTTTTGCCGACTCCACCCTTGCCACTGCTGATCGCGATAATACTTTGAACATTCGGGAGCAGTTTTTCGTCTGCCGCAGGGTTTTGCCCTGGAGGAGTTTGGCTCGGAGGGCTTTGCGTTTGAGGAGGAGACTGTTCCGGAAATCCGATCCGGATGTCTTCGATCTCAGGAATGACCAATCGAAGTGCTTCTTCGGCGAGGCGGGTGATTTCATCCTTCAGCTTGCGATCGGCCGCAGGCAATCCGATTTGAAGTGAGACATTACAGCCCTCAATCTGAAGGTTTTTCACCTGATTCAGTGAAACGATATCGCGGGAAAGCCTCGGGTCAAGGACCTGAGAAAGGGCCTTTAAGACCAATGTTTCTGTGACTTCGGACATACTATTCTCCTTGCCGTACACAAATACTGACTGTGGGTACGCAAATACTAAAAATTTGTTGGTCAGAGCAGGAAATAAGACGGCCCGGCTTAATTCACCGGATACCCATCGGAATTATTTACGCTTGTGTCTCATCTTTTTTAAAAGTTTCCGGTGTTTATGTTTTCTCATTTTTTTTCGACGCTTCTTTACAACTGTTGCCATTCAAGTCTCCTTATTTTAATGCTATGGTTTGTGTTAATTCGTGACCTCTAGTGCAATTTTCCCTCTTTTTTCCCGAATCACCAAAACAGGGCAGACCCCGTATTCGATCACCTTCAGAGGGGTGCTGCCCAAAAAAAACTTTTTAGCGGCAGAGCTGCCGCTTGCGCCCATGACGACAATGTCATGGTCGTGTGCTTCATCAATAATTTCTTCCGAGGGACGACCGACACGGACCTTGTGCTGAAGCGCCACCCCCATCTGAGAAAGAATCATATCGGCCCGGCGAGCCAGTTTTGATGCTTCTTCCCGGTTTTCTTCTGTTTCGGCCACTGCAAGTACGGTCATTTTAGCACCCAGGGCCTGCGCCATTTCCGCCCCGACAATTTCAGCCTTCTCCGAAAGCCTGGAGCCGTCCGTGCAAAGGAGAAAGTTGTCATCCTCACGAATATTCTTTGCGATCAGTACACCGCAAGGGGCAAGATCAGCGATACGCAAGGCCGTGCTGCCGACAAAATATTTTGAAATGCCTTGATGCCCTCGTGATCCAACAATGATCAGATCATAGTCCCCTAAGTCGGCCTCCTCAAGTACCTCGTCGACCGGATGCCCTTCCCGCATACGGAGACGGACCAATTCTCCATGCTGGCCGATCAGGTGCAACTCTGTCGCCCCCTGAATGCCACTCCGGAAGACGTGGCTGATTTTTTCCTCTTCTTTTTTTTCAGCGATTGGCCGAGTTAAACCGATCTCTGACAAAATTTCCTTGGCCCGGATCAGGTATTCCACGCCCGGCAGCTCAAGATCCCACTGGTCCAGTTTTTTTCTCGCCGTCGTCAACTGAATCCGGCTGCTGGCAGAGACAGGCGGGCGCACATGGAGAATGCTGACGTCGGCATTCATCTCCTTCGCCAGTTTGCCTCCGAAACGGATCGCGTCTTCGGCATAGGACTCACCATCGGTGCACATCAAAAATTTCATCTGTTAATTAAAATCCAAGAGCTAATTAAAATCCAAAAAAACCCAATATCCCCCGCTCACCAACAGAATTAAAACGAATGAAACAAGGATGAGTTTCCAACCGGCCTTTAAGAAATCATTACGATTTAAAAAACCGCTTCCATACATGATGTTGCAGGCAGGTGAGGCAACGGGTGTCAAGAAGCTGAATGAGGATGAGATAACCGTGATAAATCCGGCTGCAATCACCGAGGTACCGGAAAGCTCGGCAATGTGAAGTGTGATCGGACCGAGTATTCCGACGGTCGCGCCACTACTCACGAAGGCTGCCAAGCTTAGCGTCATAAAGCTGATGGCTGCCAGGAGAGGCAAACCGCTACTAATGCCTAAGGGCGCCACTCCATTTAAGAAGGCCAGAGAGATCCATTCGGCAACGCCAGTTCGTTTCATAATGATTCCTAAAGAAATGGCACCGCCATAGACTAAAATAATCCCCCAGTTTACGTTATTATTCAGATCTTCCCATCGGACAATTCCCGCAACCAGGTACAGAAGGACACCGATTAGCGCGGTAATGCCGAGGCCGATTGTATCTGAAATGCTCATCCACATCAATACCGTCAAAAGAAAGATCCCAATCGTCAGCCAATCCTGCTGAGTCATTCGTCCCTCCTTACGTACGTTTTTCCTCAGTGCCGCAATGGCTCGGGAAAGATCTTTAATTTCGGGATTGAAGGTCCTGTAAATAATGAAGGAAATAAACGGAATTTCAAGAAGCACCACGGGATAAGCATGCTGAATCCAGGTGAAATAGGTGATATCCACCGCGAAGAGTTCCTTCCAATAGGCAAGCATGATGGCATTGCGTGTGCCACCGGAAGGGGAACCGATGCCGGCAACCATGGCCCCGTAAGCGATTGAAAGGAGAATGGCGGACGAAAGGTTTCGAACTTTCCGTGTATCATCCGCAGAAAAATTGATGAGTGCCACCCCCACCGGCAGCATCATCGCAGCGACAGTGTGTTCACCGATAAAGGATGAAAGCAGCGCCGAAACAGCGACAAGCCCGAAGATAACACGCCCCGTACACGGGCCAGTCACCCGGACAATGGCAAGCGCGATGCGTTTATCCAGATTTTGTTTGACCAGAGCAGTCGCAATCATCAGCGAACCCATAATAAAAAAAATGGAATCACTCATAAATGATTGGGCAACGGCGGATGGTGTTGCCAGCCCCAGGAGAACTTGGGAGACGGCGATAAAAAGGGCGACGCCGGGGAGGGGAATGGGTTCCGTGATAAAAAAAAGAAAGGAGACCATCACGAGGGCCAAAGCCCGCATCCCGACCGGACTTAAGCCCTCAGGAACCGGAATTGATAAAAGGAACGCCCCGATCAAGAGACCGATAAAAAACCATTTTCGTTTGGTCAGAAACGCAACAAAGGACATGCTCGTCCTACTTAAGGATACGGATAAATAGTTTAACCTGCATTATACGGGAAAAGTCAATTTTGTATGAGATATTTTATATGGAGTTGCCCATGCCAACCTTGAATAAAAATGGGTGAGAGACATAGAATAGAACCATATTCAGGAAAAAGATAAAACATTGATTGACCTGACATGAAGACAACATCCGATCAAAATAATATTGAGGAAAACGTCCTATCCATCGTTCGCGACCTCCTGATTGAAAGCGGTGGAGAAAGCGTTCTTGCCCTCTTGAATCCGGAGGCTTCCTTCGAGCGGGAACTCGGCCTCGGCAGTCTTGAACGGGTTGAGTTGCTTCTTCGCATTGAGGCGACCTTTTCTGTTTCGCTTCCCGATGACACCATTGCTGAAGCGGCAACACCGCGTGAGCTGGCCGTCATTGTCAGCGATGCGGGACCCGGTCTGGAAGCAACGATGGCCTGCGCTCGCAATAAAGGCCTTCCGTCTTTAAAAAAGATGTCTTTAGAGGGGATCGCCCTGCCAAGGCAATCGGTGAGGACCTTGTGCGAAGCCCTGAACCGCCATGCCGAAAGTCATCCGAATCGTTCACATCTCTATCTTCCTTCTGAGCAGGGAGAAGACCAGACGATCACTTACGGCGTCCTTCTAAAGGGCGCTGAGGCTATCGCCAGTGGACTGAAGGCGAGCGGCTTGCTCCGGGGCGAAGCCGTCGCCATTATGCTGCCGACCGATGAACGCTTCTTCTACACCTTTCTGGGCGTTCTGATTGCAGGTGGCATTCCTGCCCCGGTCTATCCCCCCTTTCGCCCCGACCAGATTGAGGCCTATGCCAAACGTCAAACACGCATCCTGCTCAATGCAGAGGCCGTAATCCTGATCACTTTCCAAAAAGTGGAACGACTCGCCCGGCTCTTAAAACCGGGACTTCCCGCTCTTCGCTCAGTCACAACACCTGAAGCACTCACAATGGAAACGGCAAAACACTCGGAAATCGACCTCTCGCGGGCACAGGATCCTGCCCTGATCCAATATACCTCCGGCAGCACGGGCGACCCGAAAGGGGTACTTTTAAGTCATCAGAACCTCCTCTCAAATATCAAGGGTCTTCAAACGGCAATGGCGATGACACCGGAAGATGTCGGCGTGAGTTGGCTGCCGCTCTACCACGACATGGGCCTGATCGGGGCCTGGTTGCTACCGCTGGTTTTCGGTATTCCCGTGGTGATCATGCCTCCTTTTGCTTTTTTAAGCCGACCCGAGCGATGGCTCTGGACGATCCACCGATATCGGGGGACGATCTCTCCCGCTCCCAATTTCGCCTATGAAATTTGCGCGGGAAAAATCAGAGATGAGGCCATCGAAGGCCTTGATCTCAGTTCATGGCGAATTGCCCTAAACGGTGCGGAACCTATCAAACCCGAGACCTTGAAACGTTTTACCGAGCGCTTTAGGCCCTACGGTTTTCGATCCGAAACTCACCTGCCGGTTTATGGTATGGCCGAAGCCTCCGTCGGGCTTGCATTTTCCTCTCTTGCATCAGCACCGCGTATCGACCGGGTTTCCAGAAGTCCATTTGAAGCGGAAGGACGGGCAACTTGTGCCGACGACTCTGAATCAAATCCACTTGAGTTCGTCTCCTGCGGCAGTCCACTACCAGAACACGAAATCCGTATTGTGGATGACGATGGGAAACCGGTCGGCGAACGCATTCAAGGGCATCTGCACTTTCGCGGCCCTTCCTGCACCTCCGGCTACTACCGAAACCCAAAGGCCAATACCTCCCTTTTTCAGGATGGCTGGCTGGTCTCAGGCGATCTCGCCTACTTTGCAGAAGGCGAACTCTTTATTACCGGCCGCAAAAAAGACCTCATCATTAAAGGAGGCCGTAATCTCCATCCTCATGAAATTGAAGCCCTCGTCGCACAGATTAAGGGCATTCGTAAAGGCTGTGTTGCTGCTGTAGGGCATATCGACCCGAAGCTTGGCACAGAGCAACTCATTGTTGTTGCCGAAACTCGGGAGTCCGATCATGAGGCATGCACAAAGCTGATCACGGGGATTAACAGCGCCTTGATCGAGGCCATCGGGATTCCAAGCGATCGTATTTGCTTATGTCCTCCTGGCAGTATTCCGAAAACCTCCAGTGGCAAGATTGCTCGCTCCGCCTGCCGGGAGGCCTATCTTGCGGGGCACCTGACAAAGCAGAAAAGTCGTATGGAGACGCAATTGTTCCGCTTGTCTGCCTCATGGCTCCGGCAGTGGACCCGGCGTGGACTCAAACAGGCAGGACATCTAGGTTACGGACTCTACCTCTTGCTGTTATCTCCGATTTTCATTTCGGTTTGGATGCTGCTCATATGCTTCCCAGCGAAATACGCGGGGGCAATGATCCGAAACGGGGCACGAATTTTTCTCAAATCGGCGGGCCTTTTCCCAGAGCTGAAAGGCCTTAATCATCTCAAGAGACCCGGGCCGATCGTCTGGGTTGCCAACCATGCCAGTTATGCCGACGCCCTTCTTTTGATTGCGGTGATGCCTGTGGGTATTCGTTTTGTGGCAAAACAGGAACTGCTTAAAGCGCCGCTGCTTCGCAGCTTTTTAATGATAGGCGGGCATCTCACTGTTGATCGTAGCGATGTGAGTCAGGGGGATTCTCAAACCGATGCCGTCGCCGCCATCCTCAAGGCGGGTGAGTCCGTCTTGATTTTTGCGGAAGGCACCTTTGTTAAAAAGGCGGGGCTTCGTCCTTTTAAGCTGGGCGCTTTTAAAGCCGCCGTTGAGACAGGCTCCCCCCTCAGCACCATCGCCCTAAAAGGCACACGGCAGCTCCTACCCGCAGGAGAGTGGTTGCCTAAGCGCCGACAAGTCACAATGACAATTGGCGAGGTAATCTTTCCAAAAGAGAATGCATGGCGCGAAATCGTCCGGCTCCGAGATCAATGCCGGACAGAAATTTCGCGGCATTGCGGGGAAGAGAAGCACGATTTCGTCTAAATTTTTTTGTCTTTTATAGAGTACTGAAACTCCGGTTTTCGCTATGAGCAGTACCACCGAAGCCATCATCTGCGACAACCTGCCAATGATAACTTTGACCTCTTGTTAATCCGCGGACGGTGTGGATGATGTCAGCGCCTGGGTTTCCGCCACCACTTTTGTCTTCTACACTGCCGCACGAAACGAAAAGCAGGCCTGAAACCATCATAAGCGAAATCAAGAAGCCCGTTTTTCTTCGTCCCTTTGAACGCCCAATCAGAATCGACCCGAAGACCAAAGCAAAACCAAGACCGAACCCGGCATAATTGACACCTTTATTTTTAGCAGAAGCGACAAGCTGATTTGTGATGCAGCCAAGGCTCAGGTTTGCGTCTTCACAAACGGTAATTGTATAGCCAATGCTGTCTCCATCCGGGTCTGATGAGCGGTTATATCCAAAGCTTACACCCGGCCCGGATACGGTTTCCCCCTCAAGGGGAAAAACCAGAGTCGGCGCAGATGGCCGATTGTTTGTAAATGATGGAAGCCTTGTTCCACTTACATTCATCCTTGTCGTATTAGCATCGGGATCGTTGGAGGGAATATCGAAGGCGCCGTTGAATGCTCCGCTTGTGTTTGCCTCAAAGCGTACTTTCAGGGTGCATCTCGCCCCGGGTGACAGACTTTGTCCCGAACAATTATCCAGGTTCGCAGGAATCCTGAACGGTGACGCAGGAGAAGTAATTGTTCCGATCAGCAAGTCCGCATTGCCCTTATTCGTAACGGTTACCGTTTGCTCAGCGCTTCCGCCAACGGGAATACTTCCGAATGGCAGCGACTTATCGTTATGGGGCGCAATACTGTCCGTGACCCCGATATCGGGAACAGTGGTCATCTTGACGACAAGGTCACCAGGGGAAGCGCCAGCCCCTCTCGGACTCAAGTCAGCATTTAAAATATTAAGAATAAAAAAAATAAACAGCAATAAAGTAATTGTGTTTATTTTTTTTAATGCCGACATCACAGCTCCGGATCAAGGGCTATAAATGAGAGGACTGATAAGTATTTGAGAGTTTCTACTGACTTTTAAAAAAGAAGTCAATCCCCATAAACGGGAGGTGAAACCGGAAATAGACAATTAATGTTATGTTTTCTCTTGAAAAATCAATCAGATTTTGTATACTCCAATGCCTGCTAAGGCCGGTGGTATTCACCGATTTTTGAACAAGCCTAAGATTAAGGCCCATGGACCGATCAGCCAGGAAACTGTTCCGTTTCTATTTCAGCTCGCTTCTCCTTCTTCTCCTTGTTGCGCTCACCTTTAAACTGACCTTCCTTTATCAAAACAGAAATCTCTTTCCGGTTTTTTCTACTGGTAAAATCTTTACGACATTTGTTTGGGGCCTGCGCTTTGATCTGGCGATTTGCGCTCCCTTGTCGGTACTCCCGACACTCCTTGCCTGGATTCTCCTCAGAACAGGTCGTCAAATAAATATCGGGGTTCTACTGCTTCCTTCACTCATCCTTTTATCAAGCCTGCATAGTGCCGACTTGATGTATTTTGACGAGTCGGGACGGCATCTCAGTTATGAGGTCCAGGATGCCGTAGGCGACATGGGCAGTCTGATCGGAACCGGAATTACGCGCTATGGCGGAACGATGTCGCTGGGGCTTTCCATCATGCTGCTCGGCACATTTTTTAGCTTTAGACTTCATAAAAATCCCGGGCCTATTACGACCGGGACAAAGCCCGGGAAGCGGCTTGAAATGACCGTGCTGGGACTATTGCTCTTCACCGTCATTGTACTTCGAGGCGGATTTCAGTCGATTCCGCTGGCATCGCTTCACGCCTATCAGGCTGGCGATCCGAAGCTCGGTGTCTTCATTTTAAATGGCGCCTACAGCGCCATGCGGAGCGGGTTCAGCAGCAAGAAGGTAAGACGAGTTCATCTGCCCTTGGTAGCAGACCTGCCCTTAGACGAAAAGAAGGCGGTTTTGCAATCGCTCTATCCTGCTGATGAATTGCCAGTCGAAATAAAACAAGTCAAAGCCAGTGATCAGCCAAACCTGGTCGTGATTCTTTTGGAAGGTTGGGCCGCCGTCGGCATGGCCTCCTATGGACATTCCCGTAGCACAACCCCTTTTTTTGACCGGCTCCGGGCAAATGCCCTGACAACAGATGACATGATTGCAGGAGGACATCGAACAACCGAAGGCATGTTCAGCACTTTTTGCTCCAGCCAGAATCCCCTGGGTAATACAATCGCAAACAGCCATCTCCAGGATTTCCACTATGACTGCCTCCCTGAAATGCTCCGCACCCGTGGCTGGGCAACGGCCTTTTTTCAAGGCACCCATAAAGAGACGAGTGGCACCGGCGCCTTTTCACAGAAACTCGGGTTTGAGCAGAGCTTCGGAAAAAAAGATATGCCGAAAGGGCGCTTCCCTCACAATTACTGGGGCGCTCAGGATCCCGACCTTTACGATTTTGTCCTGACCCAACTTCAAAAAATGGATAAACCTTTTTTTGTCGGAATCAATACCAATACCACTCACGATATCGTACTGCCACCGGGAGTGACTGCAAAGTTTGGCCTATCGAATGAGGTCGCAAAAAAAGAGAGTGTACTTTATTTTTCCGACGAAGCCCTTTCGGTCTTTATGGACGCCTATAAACACAGTCACTTTGGCCAGACTCTATTTGTCATTGTTGCCGATCATACCTCCGGGCCTCAGCCAACGCGGCTTGATCACTACCGACTTCCTTTTTTGATTTATCAAAGCGAAAATCCGCTTTTGACTGGTGTCCATCTTCCAGTGACGGCCTCTCAACGGGATATCGCTCCAACGGTTTTAGACTTGATGGACTTGGAATCCCCAAGCGGATTTTTAGGAAAATCTCTTTTGAAAAGCTCAGCCCGCCGTCTTGCGGATTACTACCAGGATGGCATTCTGGGCTGGATTGAAGGAAGACGTTCGGTGGAGATTTCCGTCTCGAATGGCGAGATCATTGACTGCCGGGAACGCGCAGAGGAGTGGGAGCTTGTACCCTGTAAGGCACAGGATGAAGACCTGCGTTTAAATGCTCTCGTCTTTACCGATTACAACCAGAGCTTGTTATTTGATGGAAAATTGAATACGTTTGCGGACCTTCAGTGAAACTCCAGGTATCCGATATGACCTTCGATAAGAACAAACAAAGACGGAATGAACAAAAACAAACCGGACTGACTCATCTGATTTCCGCATTTCGTTGGTCATGGGACGGTTATTCTGCTGCCTTGCGTGACGAAGCGGCCTTCCGACAAGAACTTGTTTGTTTTGTCCTTTTAAGCCCTGTGGCCATCTGGATCGGTGAAACAGAGATCGAAACCATTTTTTTGGTCGGGAGTCTGTTTCTTGTCCTGATTGTCGAACTTTTAAATACAGCGATGGAGGCCACAGTTAATCGCATTAGCGCTGAGTGGCACGTACTCTCAAAAAAGGCGAAGGATGTCGGCTCAGCTGCGGTGATGCTGGCCATTATTCATGCGGTTTTTGTCTGGGTTTTGATCCTTTATAAACATGGGAGCGGATGATCCTTTTGAGGGTTTTGCAATCGTGAACAAGAATTTGCTATAAGCTCTTTCTTTGCTGCACAGTCTTTCCGAAATTTTGGCGCCGGAGTGGCGGAATTGGTAGACGCAAGGGACTTAAAATCCCTCGCACCGTAAGGAGCGTGCCGGTTCGATTCCGGCCTCCGGCACCAAAATTTAATCCATCACCATCTCATAAATTCCTAAATGCCCCTAATCTAAAGGGGTTTTTAGCTTTCTTTTTTCAAGAGCCGTCCGGTAAAGTCCATTCACATCCACGACTATTGCGGGTAAAAATGAAGGTAAGTTTTAAAAGGAACCGAATACCCTTCATAAATTTACCCGCATATAAGTGACGTGGTCTAGTAAAAATGGACATTTTTGTTAGGCGGCCTTTGTCAAAAGCCATGTTTCCTCAAAAGCTCTTGGACTTAAATCCCCAAGATAAGAGTGACGCCGTTTGCTGTTATAAAACATTTCAATATAGTCAACGATGCCTCCTCTTGCTTCTTCCCTTGTTTTGTAGCTTGTAGAAAACACTCGCTCTGTTTTCAGGCTACCGAAAAAACTCTCAGCCACGGCATTGCCCAGCAATGCACTCCTCTGTTCCGGACCGACGCTGCCGACATAGTCAACATCCTCGCCAAGATGAGGTTCGACCTCAAGTTCATAATAATTTTCATCTTGAATGATACCGGCCATAATTAACTTCCTCCCGGAAGCGCTGGCAATCTTAATGGCTTCTTTCGCCCCTTTGTCCGGATGAATACGACCGAAAAAAAGGAGGTAGTCTTCCGGGTCCGCTTCGAATGTAAAATCGCTGAGGTTGATGCCGTGGTGGATGGTTGCCGTGTAATTGAGCTTTGGAGAACGGTCGGCCTCACTGATTGCCACATAAAAGACCCTACCATTATATTTTTCATAAACGGGCAGGATCTGA
>JAJDBU010000051.1 GCA_029261195.1 Nitrospirota bacterium
TCGTTCATGAAGTCGATCAGACTATAACCTTTCTGAAATTGGACTTTATTCTTCATGACCTTACCCCCTTTCGCTTTACTCTACTTTTGAGTATACGCCTTACTCAGAACTATAGCTGAGCTTTATGGGTAATCAGGAAACCTTTTAAAATCAAAAACTTATCGTTTTTTCAGCAAGCCCTATTTAATGGTCTGCTCAATCTTTCCAGGATTGAAGCGGAGACAATTATGCTATGATTTGATGATGAAAGGGCCTTTGTTTTTTCTCATTTTCTTTTCGATTTTCATGAGTGCCTTGTCTGCCGCGGTCACGCCTGCAAACGCTTTTCAATTCACCTCGCCTGTTGAGGGAGAAAAAGTCTTTGCCGGTTCTACTATTAAAGTGCGTATTGAGCCTGGAGACATTGATCCACTCTTCGGTGTGATGCTAATCATCTCGCCTGCCGGCATTATGCAATCCAAGCTCGACTCCCTTATGCCCTTCGAATGGTCTATCAAAATTCCGGAGGATTTTCACGGTCCGCTCAGATTGGAGGCCGTTGGTCGCCGCTATATTCCTGTTCCCAACCCGCCCAGAACCACTATAACTGTCATGGTGGTTCTGGGCGTGATCTCAATATCAAGCGAAGCTGTGCCACTGACTAATGAGTAAAGTCGCGAACTGATAGCGTTTCCATATATATTTTATATGCCTCTGTATTCTAAATCTTGAAAATAGCAGGCTATTCTTTGCAATTTGCGCCTTGAATCTAAATTTTTTTGTGCTTGTTAACGATCATGAAAAACCGGTAGCAGTGGGCGACGTTTATGTTTATAATGGGGCCGAATTGAGGCGGATACCGGTGTAAAGCCGGATTTTTATTAGTTAAGGGAGAACCATGTATACGCTTACCATTGTTGTTCATGTCATTGTTTGTCTTATTTTAATCGGTGTTGTCCTGCTTCAAGCGGGTAAGGGCGCTGAAATGGGTGCCGCTTTCGGCGGATCAAGCCAGACCGTTTTTGGAAGCCGGGGGGCGGCGACCTTTTTAAGCAAACTCACCGTCGGGGCAGCTGTGGTTTTCATGCTCACTTCGCTGACCCTTTCGATCTTAAGCGCGGATCGAAGTCTGATCCCGACAACAACAAAATCAACGACCTCATCTTCGGCACCTGCCGAGGCGGACTCAAACAGTACTTCGGAGGATACGGAGTGAGGGCGTGGTACGACGCTTAAGCGACTATCCGCTCTTTTCTAGTCTGCTCTTCATGATGGCGGTCATCGGATGCACCGGCGGTCCCATCAACTCCCCCTATCGTGAGGGGGAGGCCGGCGAGAATATCCTCTATAGCTCTTTCAGCGCCCGTCCAAAACATCTTGACCCGGCCCAGTCCTATTCTTCCAATGAAATCACTTTTACCGGACAGATCTACGAACCCCCCTTTCAATATCACTACCTGAAACGCCCCTACACCCTGATCCCGCTGACAGCGACGAAGGCGCCTGTCCCGATTTATCTGGATACCGAGGATAAACCCCTTGCAGCCGATGCCCCGGCAGATACAGTCGCTTATTCTCTTTATGAAATTACGATTCAGAGCGGCATCCGCTATCAGCCCCATCCGGCCTTTGCCAAAGCTTCCGACGGTAACTTTCTCTACCATGAACTCTCTGCCAATGAGATTGCTGAGATCGACACGATTGGTGATTTCAAAGAAACCGACAGCCGGGAGCTTGTTGCTGAAGACTATGTGTACCAGATTAAACGGCTGGCCCATCCAAAAATCCACTCTCCCATCTACGGTTTCATGTCGGACTATATTGTTGGACTGCCGGAACTCGGCGCGACTCTGAGAAAGGTCCAGGCAAAAGCTCAAAAAGAAGAAAGAAAGACCTTTCTCGACCTTCGGAAGTTTCCACTGGCAGGAGTTGAGATTGTTGATCGCTATACCTATCGCATCAAGGTGAAGGGGAAATATCCGCAGTTTCCCTATTGGCTTGCCATGCCCTTTTTCGCCCCGATTCCTCACGAGGCCGACCGCTTTTATTCACAAAGCGGTCTCATTGAAAAAAATATTACGCTGGATTGGTATCCCGTCGGAACCGGCCCCTACATGCTGAGTGTCAACAACCCGAATCGTCAAATGGTCATGCTGAAAAATCCGAATTTTCATGGTGAGGTCTTTCCCAGTGAGGGCATCCCGGAGGATAGCGAATTGGGCCTCTTGGATGATGCGGGCAAAGCTCTCCCCTTTATCGACAAGGTCGTCTTCAGTTTAGAAAAGGAAGGGATTCCAATCTGGAACAAATTTCTTCAGGGCTTCTATGACAGCTCGGGCATTTCCTCAGATAGCTTCGATCAGGCCGTTGCGATTTCGGGAAGCGGCGATGCGCGCCTGACCGATGAGATGTCAGAGAAGGGTATCCGCTTGATGACCAGCACGGCTGCGAGTACGTATTACATTGCCTTTAATATGCTGGATCCCGTGATCGGCGGCTATAGCAAATCGGCACGAAAACTCCGGCAGGCCATCGCCATTGCTATTGATCAGGAGGAGTCCATCTCCATCTTTAGAAACGGTCGCGGCATCGCCATGCAGGGACCGCTTCCCCCCGGCATCTTCGGCTATCGAGATGGAGAGGCAGGGATCAACAGAGTCGTTTACGATTGGGTGAATGGTCGTCCCCAGCGGAAGTCGATAGAGGAAGCTAAGAGGCTTCTGGCAGAAGCGGGCTATCCCGACGGGCGAGAGAAGGTAAGCGGCAAACCTCTGATTGTCAATTTCGATTCAACCGGGTCCGGGCCGGAGGTCAAAGCCAGCTTTGACTGGATGCGGAAGCAGTTTGAAAAGATTCAAGTCCAGCTGGTGGTCAGAAATACCGACTACAACCGTTTTCAGGATAAGATGTTAAAGGGCACCGCTCAGATGTTTCAGTGGGGCTGGAATGCCGATTATCCCGATCCGGAAAACTTTCTCTTCCTGCTTTACGGCCCGAACGCCAAGGCAGAAAAAAATGGTGAAAATGCTGCGAACTATGCCAATCCCCGTTTTGATGCCCTTTTTGAGCAGATGCGGAGCATGGAAAATGGACCGCGACGCCAGGAAATGATTGATGAAATGATAGAGATTCTCCGAGAAGACGTTCCCTGGGTTTCCGGTTTTCACCCGAAACAGTTTGGCCTTTATCATGCCTGGTATCGGAACATCAAACCCAACCTCATGGCAAACAACACCCTGAAATATGCTCGTGTTGATGCCGCTTTACGCGCAGAAAAGCGTGGGGATTGGAACGAGCCACGCTGGTGGCCTCTGATCCTGGTCGGGGCGGTACTCGCTCTTGGGACGGCACCCGCCATTGTCAGCTATCGCAGAAAAGAGCGGGAAACCGGACGGGGAGAAATCGTGTGATCAACTACATTATCCGTCGCCTGCTCTATGCGATTCCCATTTTAATCGGGGTCAACCTGCTCACCTTTCTGCTCTTTTTTGTCGTGAATACGCCCGATGACATGGCGCGACTTCATCTCGGCATGAAGCGGGTGACGCCGGAGGCCATCGAAAAATGGAAGGCCGATCACGGCTATGACAAACCCATTGCCTTCAATCCGGCTGCCGGGGGGATGAAGACCCTAACGGAGACTGTCTTTTATGAAAAATCGCTTCGACTCTTTCTCTTCGATTTTGGTCGAGCGGATGACGGACGGAATATCGGGGCCGATATCCGGCAGCGCATGGGGCCAAGCCTTGCCATCGCCATTCCGGGATTGATCGTCGGGCTGCTGGTTAATATTACCGTGGCCATGCTCATCGCCTTTTTTCGGGCGAGCTATATCGACACCTGGGGCGTAATCGTCGCCGTGGCCATGATGTCCATCTCATCCCTCTTCTATATTATCGGTGGGCAGTTCATCTTTAGTAAAACACTCCGCCTCGTTCCAATTTCCGGTTACGATACCGGACTGGATGCGGTCAAATTTCTCATCCTTCCGGTTATTGTCGGTCTGGTGTCCGGTGTTGGAAGCGGCACCCGCTGGTATCGCACCATTTTTCTGGAGGAAATCGGGAAGGACTATGTGCGCACGGCCCGCGCCAAGGGGCTTTCGGAATTGTCGGTCTTATTCAGCCATGTCCTGCGCAATGCCCTCGTCCCGATCTTAACCGGCGTGGTCGTCGTTCTCCCCCTGCTGTTCATGGGCAGCCTCATCACCGAGTCCTTCTTCAGCATTCCCGGCCTAGGCAGTTACACCATCGACGCCATCAACAGCCAGGACTTCGGTATCGTCCGCGCCATGGTTTTCTTAGGCTCCGTGCTCTACATTATCGGACTGATCCTGACCGACATTTCTTACACATGGGTGGACCCGAGGGTGCGTTTGTGACTTCATTCACCGCTCAAATAAGCAGCTTAGAATCAGGTAGATAGTCATGTTCTTTTCCTTTAAAGCAGTCATTCTTTGGACAGATAGCCTGATCTATCTGTTGCTTGCGGCCCTCATTTTTTTTGCTTTTTATGTCATCAGGCGGGAGCACCTTCGTGCGCCCTGGCGACAGATTCGGCGTCGGCCTCTTGCGATGTCTGCCCTCGTTGTGCTTTGTTTCTATGGGGTAATTGGGCTCAGCGACTCAGTCCACTTTCGTAAAGCGCTCCCCGCAACTGAGGGAGATCAGGTCGTACAGTATTCGCCGGAGGTCTTGTCTTTACTTGATGTCCTGCTTGACTCGCTCCGGAGTCATACCGAACGCACCTATTCCGAACCGCTTGCGACACATGCCTTTACAAAGGAAATGATTGAGGGGGATGACGGTAGGCAGCAACGCGCCTTCCCTCGATTACGCTACGGCGGGGCACATCTTGATTCACCCGAAACCGAAAAAACCGCCGATCTTCTTTCAAGCCTCATCCGTGGCGCACTGAACGGACTTCTACTTGCGGCGCTTCTGTGTGGACTCTTTCTCGTCTTCATCAGCCGATTTCATCGTAAAAGTTTTGCGACGACAATGCGTGCTGTCCTTCAGGGAGAGGCTGAAACCGCCTGGCGAGCGGTCTTTCTTACGATTGGCTTTTTCATGATCCTGGGAGGTATTGCCACCTCGCTCAGTGGAGACTACCATCTATTCGGGACCGACAAAGTTGGGCAGGATGTCCTTTACTTGTCTTTAAAGGGCATTCGCACCGGCCTGGTGATCGGCACCCTCACAACCCTGGTCATGCTGCCCTTTGCCGTCTTTTTAGGCATCGCAGCCGGTTATTTCCGAGGCTGGGTGGATGACCTGATTCAGTATCTCTATACAACCTTAAGCTCGGTGCCCGGCGTCTTGCTCATCGCGTCGGCAGTTTTGATTCTCCAGGTTTACATGGACAAAAATGCCGAGGACTTTTCAAGCATCACGGAACGGGCCGACACCCGGCTACTCTTTCTCTGCATCATTCTGGGCATGACGGGCTGGATCGGTCTCTGCCGCCTTCTGAGAGGCGAGACCTTTAAGATTCGGGAAATGGAATATGTGCAGGCAGCGCGTGCATTGGGAGTGAGTCCCATGAAGATCATTTTTAGACACATTCTGCCGAATGTCATGCACATCGTTCTGATTGCGGTTGTCCTGGACTTCAGCGGTCTTGTTCTGGCCGAGGCCGTGCTTTCCTACGTGGGTGTCGGTGTCGATCCGGCAATGATTTCATGGGGCAATATGATCAACAGCGCCCGATTGGAACTGGCGAGAGAGCCGGTGGTCTGGTGGTCCCTGGTTTCTGCTTTTATTTTTATGTTCGGCCTGGTTCTCTCGGCAAACGTCTTTTCAGATGGGGTCAGAGATGCCTTTGACCCGCGATTACGATGACCCAGGCAACATAGTCGCTCCGTTTGTTTTGAAATTCTCTCGGGATGGCGTATGCACCAAGGTAGCTGGCGAGGACATCGAGCACGCAGGTTTTTTGAAGTCGGCGAATGACCTTTAAGATTTTGATTTCATCTTTTTTGTTTAGGCCGTAACCGCTCTTAATCTCGACACTGGTTGCGCCATAGCTGAGCATCTTTAGAAGCCTTGACTCTGCATTTTTAAAGAGGGATTTAGTTTAAACATCTATGACATCAATTTTTTTGTTGCAATGCCGACAATGCTTGGCATCTGTGGGAATCATTTTTTTACAGTGCGGACATTGCAAAAGATCGGCATTGGGGTCTCTGTCAAAAGAGGTCTTGTCTTGTCGCGGCAGAAAAAGGGCATAGATCAGCGCAAAGGGTGGAGCAAGTGTGCCGTAGATCCACCAGCCGAAAAAGGACCGACCCTTGCTCTGTGCAATGATGGCAGTCAGAAGCCCAATCAGTATTGGGAGAAGGAAGGCTCGCATGTTCGGGATTTTATCACAATGGGAAGCAAGACCGGCCTTTGATTCCGAAGAAATGAAATTAATTGTCTGATTCGAGCCATTTGAAAAATCATTGGAAAAAACTGGAAAAAATCGCTTGACTCCCCTGATAATGTCCAGTACCATTTTTCCAATACTTAGGGAGTAGACTGCATTCCGCTGTGGTGTGATAACCTCTCTGAACAAACCATGAAATCGATCAATGTGCTCTCACAAACAAATAAAAATTAAAGTGGAGGATTTTTCAATGAAGGATAAAGACACACAAACAGCCATAGATCTTTTAAATAAGATCATGGAAATTGAACTTTCCGGAGTAGTGCGTTACACGCACTACTCACTCATGGTTTACGGGTACAATCGCTTGCCCATTGTCGGTTGGATGAAAAGTAATGCCGAGGAAGGCCTGGCGCATGCGTATAAAGCCGGAGAATTGGTCACACTTTTAGGAGGACATCCTTCCCTGAAAATAGGGGCCTTACTCGAAACGCAGAAACATGACATCGGGGATATTCTGAGAGAAAGTCAAGAACATGAAAAAACAGCGCTTGCCGCATATTATGACTTGCTGAAAATCTCTGAAGGAGGGAACTCGGTATTACTGGAAGAGTACGCCAGAGAGCAAATCGTACTGGAGGAACTCCACCTTGATGAGGTGAATAAAATGTTGAGAAACCCTGGAGATGTGAAGGCCTACAAGGCCTGACACACAATATGGAGATAAACAATGGCTTCCGATTCACTGACAAAAATCACAGACCTGCTTGCCGATGAAGCAGAAACATTATTGTCCCATCAATGTAAGGGCATCCTGAAAGCGCAATTGAACCTTCCAGGCCCCGACTTTGTTGATACGATCGTCACACAGTCAGACCGTCCCATTCCTGTTTTAAATAATTTGAGCAGAATCTTTAATCACGGGCGTTTGGCGGGAAGTGGCTATCTGTCGCTGCTTCCGGTAGACCAGGGCATAGAACATTCTGCCGGGGCCTCATTTGCGCCGAATCCTGTTTGTTTCGATCCTGAAGGCATTCTTCAGCTTGCCATCGAAGGGGGATGCAACGGGGTGGCCTCGACACTCGGTGTGCTGGGTTCAATTGCCAGAAAGTATGCGCACAAGATCCCCTTCATTTTAAAGTTGAACCATAATGAGTTTATTTCCTATCCCAACAGCTACGATCAAATTATGTTTGCAGATGTAGAACAGGCCTATGAGATGGGAGCCGCAGGGGTAGGTGCCACGATCTATTTCGGTTCCGAGGAATCGAAACGCCAGATTCAAGAGGTCTCCGCTGCATTTCATCAAGCCCACGAACTCGGGATGTTTACGGTTTTATGGTGCTACCTGCGTAATCCGGCTTTCAAAACCCCGGAAAAAGACTATCACACCTCGGCTGACTTAAGCGGTCAGGCCAACCATCTGGGCGTCACCATCGGGGCGGATATCATCAAACAGAAATTGCCGGAATGCAACGGTGGCTACACGGCCCTTAAATTCGGGAAAACCCATAAAAAGGTTTATGAGGAGCTGTCATCCGACCACCCCATTGACCTCACACGCTACCAGGTCGCCAACTGCTACATGGGACGCTCAGGATTGATTAACTCGGGTGGGGCTTCCGGTGAAAATGATCTCGCTCAGGCAGTCAAGACAGCTGTCATCAACAAACGCGCCGGAGGAACAGGTCTGATTTCCGGACGCAAGGCCTTCCAAAAACCGCTTAAAGAAGGCATCAAATTGCTGAATGCAATTCAGGACGTCTACCTCTGCGATGAGGTAAGCATTGCATAAGACCGACATTTTTAGATAAGTCTGTGTTTTTCCGACAGCATCACATCTTATGAAGAAAATAGGATGTGATGCTGTTTTTGTTTCGACTCCCTACCCGCCAAAGCAATTTCATCTTTCAAAGAAAATTCGATTTTTGTCGTTTTGAGTGACTGCTGTATACCTGAGTTTTGTTTGAATTTTTTGAAGTATTGATCCAAGTCGATTTCAAGCCTTCCTGAAAGCGCGTTCTGTTCACCAACAACAAGGCCTTCATTTTCCTTATCCGCCTCTTTTAAAAAAAGTGCGCCTTGATATTCTGCTTGTATGGCCGCAGTGATGAGGATTGCGTAAAACGGCGCGGTGGATTGGCTTACTGTTTCAATCATAAAGGCGGCGATTTTTCCGCGCTTGGCGGACAGAAAGACAGTACGAGCAGTCTCATCGTTTATGTTTTGAATCTGAATCTTTGGGAGGTTGCGTTGCTGCTCAAGGCGGTGCAAGTGAATGCCAAACTCCTGGGCCAGCATTTTCAACAGCCATCGCGCCGTTCCCCGCATTTCAATTTGTTTGTGTTGCGCAGCAGTTTCCAGGAGTTGAGTGCAGAGTGGACCCCGTACCTGCTTTTTGTTCAGTACGCGAACCCTTCCCTTTGAAATTTCGAGGACGCCTTTCATGGTGTCGCCCAATTGACTCATCGTCAGAAACATGATTTTTACTGGAAGATTAAGATTGCTTGTTTAGAAAGCCTAGGAGGCTTCTGTCCCGAAAGTCTTCACGACCTCTAAGAGTACTTCCGCCGTCTGGCATGTTTCCTTGAAATCAAGCCACTCATCTACGGTGTGGATCTGATACATGCCGGTGCCGAGATTTGGAACGGTGATTCCTTTTTCATTGAAAATATTGGCATCGCATCCGCCACCGGTTGCGTTCGTTTTTACACTGTAGCCACAGCGCTCTGCCGCCTGAAGTACGGCCCGGACAATTGGAGCGCTGCCCGGAAGGTTCACACGGTTGTAGTCACGCCACACTTTTTCTGTAATGCGGCCTGTTATCTTTTTGCCATTTTTTTCGACCGAAAATTTGTCTACCGCTTCGCTAAAACAGCGACGCATATGCGAGGTCTGTTTATCCAGCTTTTCTTCGTTATGGCTTCTGGATTCGGCCCGGACGAAGACGGTTTTCGGCACAATGTTGACCGCAGCGCCTCCCTCGATCATCCCGACATTAGCAGTGGTTTCAAAATCGATTCGACCGAGAGACATCCGGCTAATGGCATCTGCAGCAATTTGAATCGCCGAAATCCCCGCTTCGGGACAGACCCCGGCGTGGGCCTCAAGTCCGTGTACGGTAAACTCCATCCGGTCTGAAGCAGGAGATTGAGTAAAAAGAAAATCGGCATGGTCGCAGTCCAGTACGATGCCCGATTTCGACTTCAACTGTGAGCAGTCCAGATGTTTTGCTCCGACAAGGCCGAACTCCTCGCAAATCGTAAAGACGATTTCGATGTCGCCATGCGAAAGTGACTTTTCCTTCAAGGTGCGTAAGACTTCGATGATGATCGCAATGCCTGATTTATCGTCTCCACCGAGAATGGTTGTGCCGTCGCTACGAATCACATCTCCATCGCAGATGGGCTTAATACCTTCTCCTGGAACAACAGTGTCCATGTGGGCTGATAAAAGCAGGGTGGGACGTGTTGGGTCAGTCCCTGGGAATCGGGCGATCAAGTTTCCGATTTCTCCGCCGACGGCCTCTCCGGCTTGATCAAAGCTCACTTCCGCGCCGATTTTAAGCAAGGCCTTCTCAAGCACCAGTGCGACGGCCCGCTCTTTTTTTGAGAGGCTGTCAATCTGAACAAGATCCAGAAAATTCGCTTTCATGCGATTAAAATTTAATAAGGGTTTCACAGCTTATCACCTGCGCTTCGACGAAGATGAGAAAGGACTTCCTGGATGACTTCGTTTGGATGGAGTCGGCTCAATTGACGACCACCCGCGTCATTTGTAAATTTTAATGCAGAGGACAGGGAGATGCCGGGATAGTTGTTCGTCATCCATCGCCCGGTTTTTTGACCTTCCTGCTGACCTGCTTCCTGACTTTCTTGCTGGTTGAGTATTTCTGCGAGCGGGTCCATTTTTATTTTTTGAATCGGAGGACGGGTCACCGTTTCGGCCCATGCATAATATCGGTACTCCAATTCGTAAGAGAATCCGCCTTCCGCCTTTTCCCTGTCCTCAACGACGAGAATCAGGCTTCCCTGACAATGGTGGTCGATGGCTTGTCGGGCAGGACGTAACTCATCAATGACAACGGAAAGTCCTTCGTCCTCATACTCTTCCAGACCAATTACGCCCTTATCAAAAAGACTCATTGAGTGCAGGATGTCTTCAAAGGGGGCCTGCCAAAAGGCTCGATAGTCGTCTTTTTTCCGAAAGAGCTCGGGAATCAGGGGCAGAAGGACCTTGTAGAAGGCCGCCTCTTTTGGGCCTCGATATTTCCGAATCCCGTCAATGAGCGGGCTATCCTCTGCGTGGCAAAGGGCTTTGATCAAGAGATCGATCTGAACCCCTTCTTCAGAAGAGAAGGCCGAAAAATCGCCTGCTTCCGCAGCGGAAATCAGGCGGCCCGCCATCGGCTCTGCTTTTCTGGCGTTTAAAAATGCCCAGACCGATAAAAGTCCGTCTGTATCAAAGTGATTGTTTGTGACAATCCCGACCTTGGGAAAGAGGGATTGCCTGTCCGGATGGCAGAGGTAGCGAAAAACAATCTCCGTCGCCGTGTCCGCCTTGAGCGCTGCGGGCGTCTGGTTCCCGTGCCAATGGCTCAAGTGATGACTATTAGGGACAATGCCGTCGATAGAGATCTTGTCGACGGTCTTCATCGCGTCTTCGTAAAAATAAAATACCATCGAAATGAATACTGACCTGTTGTTATAACGATTAGGACTTACACAAATTGACGAGGCACTATATCAAAAAATGGCGCATAAGCGCCATTTTTTGATCAAGCACTACGGACCGAATGACGTAACTTGTTTCTGGCTTATCCCCACATTTCATCCGGAATGGCCAGGCGCTCTACGGGTTGTCCATTTACGATATGGCTTTCCATAATCTCGGCGACATCCGACGCTTTTACCCCTTTGTACCATGTGCCATCAGGGTAAACAACAACGGTTGCTCCCATGGGACAGGGGCCCAGACAGCTTGACTCCGTAATTAGAATCTGCCCGAAAAGCATGTGTTTTTCCATCTCGCTGTAAAATGCGGGAAGAAGCTCTTCCTTGCTCCCTTTCTCTCCACATGAACCTCGAGGGTTTCCAGGGGGACGGTCGGTCGTGCAAACAAGAACGTGATATTTCGGTTTCGGCATTAGGCCTCCTTTTTAGAAATAATGGTTTTCCACAAAATGACTCAAAGTCAGTTTTACTTGTATCACGCTCCTCCAACTGAGTTCAATTGAGCCGAAAAATCCAAGCCCGTGTTTCGGAACGATATTAATGTGCTTCGCAGTATCAATTGACAGGTTTGGAAGACATGGTAGGCTTTCATATAAGTTACTGAACAGCTTGCCGGAACTGTTCCACCCTTAAAGCCAGTCAAGCCCTACAGTAAAAATATTGAGAGGAATGACATGATAAATATGTGGAACCGCTTAAAGGTCGCGACAAAACTGTTGATCGGTTTTGGTCTTGTTTCGTCCCTCTTCATTGGGTCGGCCATTTTTACCCTCATGGAGCTTGAAACACTCAAGCGGACGGCCCATCAGTCTGCAAGGGTTGATGGGCCACGGGCCCTCGTCGGCAGTGAAATCCAAACCCGTCTCGTCATGGGGCATCTGTGGTTTGAGGAACTTCTGGCAGGGGACGCATCCCTTTCCTTCGAGCAGGTTCTGCATCAGTGGGAAATCGCGCAGTCTTATGCCCAAGCCATACTGGAGGGGGGAGAAGTCGAGCATCAAATCCTGACGCCGCTTGCAGACAAAAAATCCAGAGAGGGCATCAAGGACTTACTTCGTCATCTGGCCCACCTCACTGAACTGGCAAAAACTCGCCAGAGTCAGGATCAAAAAACGGGTCAATCCATTGCCGGGAGCGCCCTTGATCAGGCATTTGACGCGGCGTTTGAGGCCACTCTTGAAACTGCAAAAATACTGGAAGCATCCTTTATTGATGAAAGCGTGCTGTCGAGCCAAGAGGTTGACCAGGTGGCTCACAAGGTCCGGGAGCAGCTCATCGCAACACTCCTTGTTCTGGTCTTTTGCAGCATCTTGATTCCCCTCCTTTTCTCGCACTTTGTGGTCATCCGCCCCCTCGCTTTATTATCGGAATCAATGGAAGCTATGCGCAAAGGAGACTTGTCGCAGAAGGTCTGCATCAAACAGCAGGATGAGTTTGGTGGCTTGGCCGATGCCTTTAATCTCATGGGCGAGCGGCTCCAGCAGATTGTTGGAGAGGTACAGAAGTCGTGTGCCCACCTGGCAAGTACCACGAGCGAAGTGGCCGCAACGGCCCGGGAGCAGGAGGCTTCCTCGAAGGAGCAGGAGGCCACCACCCACGAGATTGTCGCCTCGACCCGTGAAATTTCAGCCACCTCAAAAAATCTGGTTGCCAATATGAATGAGGTCGCGCTGGCAGTCGATCATGCCGGAAAGCTGGCCGAATCGGGTCGTGGCAGTCTGGCTCAAATGGGAAAAACGGTCCAGCACATGGTCGAGGCCTCCCAGAATATCAGTTCAAAACTAACCCTCTTAAACGAAAAAGCCTCCAATATTACGACGGTGGTGACCACGATTAACAAGGTGGCCGACCAGACCAATCTGCTCTCGGTCAATGCGGCCATCGAGGCGGATAAGGCGGGGGAATACGGCATCGGCTTCGGTACGGTCGCCTCCGAAATCAGACGCCTGGCCGACCAAACGGCCCACGCCACATCGGACATCGAAGAAATGGTCAGGGAAATGCAATCCGCCGTTTCCGCCGGAGTCATGGGGATGGAAAAGTTCTCTAATGAGGTGGAGCAGGGCGTTGAAGACGTGCAGCAGACCAGTGAACAATTGACACAGATTATTGAACGGGTGCAGACCCTGGGTCCCCATTTTGAGGCCGTCCATGAGGGGATGGAGATGCAGGCAAGCGGCGCTGGTCAGATCGACGAGTCACTCACTCAACTCGCCGAAACCATTCAGAATAACTCAGAAGCCTTACGGCAGTCGAACGGCATCATTGATCAATTGAACGAAGCGTCAACACGGATGCGGGAGACGGTCTCGGTCTTTAAACTCGCATCGTAATGGCCTCTGCTCCCCTCATAAGAGGTTCGAGGAATAATGGGTCATACGGGTGAAGGATGAATAGAAGGGAAAATCATGCTCTATCTGACATTTGAGGTCGGGGAAGCGCCTTACGCGATCTCAAGTTCGGACGTCGCAGAGGTGCTCCCACTGGTCCACCTGAGGGACATACCCAAGGCACCTCCATTTGTAGCCGGTCTCCTTAATTTTCACCAGCGCCTGATTCCGGTGATTGACCTTTCGCAACTGTTTACAGGATTAAAGGCCCGAAAACGGCGGGGCACACGGATCATTCTGGCCCATTACCGTCCGAAAAAAAACGGTTCACAACTAATCGGCTTAATGGCGGAAAAAGCAACGAAGACCCTCCAATTACAGGAGGAAGAGCTGAAAGACCCCGTCGTTTCAATCAACGCGGCCCCCTACCTGGGACAGCTCTCCCTGTCAAGCGGTGAGGCGATTCAATGTGTACAAGTTTCAAAATTATTGCCGGAAGCGGTGCAAACACTCCTCTATCCGGACAAGGATTAGGTGTAGATGCTTAGCCTTTCATTCAATGTGGATTGAGTCTTTATGCAGATTACTGAGATTGCAGAGCGCCTTGAACGGATGATCGGACTGAATCCAGAATCGATCGGCTATGGCGCCATTGAACAATCTATCAAGAAGCGGATGTTGCTCTGCCCTGTCACGACACTGGAGGCCTACGATCAACTACTCGCTGTTTCTCCATCGGAGTGGACGAAGCTCATTGAAGAAGTGGTTGTGCCTGAAACCTGGTTTATACGCGACAGAGGGGCTTTTCTGGCTTTAAAAAATATTGCAAAAGCGCTTTGGTTTTCAAAAAGGGGAAAACCGATCCGTCTGGCAAGCATACCCTGTAGCACAGGGGAAGAGCCCTACTCCATGGCCATGGTCCTCATGGAAGCCGGTCTTGCCCCGGAGGGTTTGACAATCGATGCCATCGACATCAGCGCAAGAGTGATTCAAAAAGCGAAGGAAGCGACCTACTCCGAAACAGCCTTCCGGGGAGGCGATGCTTCATTTCGGGAACGCTATTTTGATGTCTCGCCGGAAGGGTTTCGTCTTCGTGAAAGGTTTCGAGCCTGCGTGACTTTTTATCAGGGAAATCTTCTGAAGCCTTCCGCCCCCTTTGTCAATCAGTCCTACGATGTCATCTTTTGCCGAAATTTAATGATTTATCTCAAAGAAAAAAATCGCAGGCAACTCTTGCAGGAAATTAAAGAACGACTTACGCCGAAGGGCATTTTATTTGTCGGGCATGCAGAGGCTCACCTTGCTGTACAAGCAGGATTTGAGCCCCTCCCCTATAAAAAGGCCTTCGCATTTAAAATGGCTGCTTCGAGAAACGGACGCAGCAAAAGACAAACTGCCCCATTTTCAAACAGAGAGATCGCAGCCACGAGGGATGGCCGTAAAAAGAGTCTTCGGGAAAGAAAAGGGACTTTCGAATCGGCCACCCGCTACGCGAGCCAAGCGGCGAGTCAATCAAAAGACTTGGTTTCCCGGAATAACAAAACCGGCGGACGAGACCTCGTCAAGGACAATGCCGTCTCTCAAACCCCAGACATTCTGAAAGAGGCCCGGCTGAAAGAGGCCCGGCTGAAAGAAGACAAGTTGAAAGAAGCCAGGAGGCTTGCGGACCGGGGTCTTTTAGAAGAAGCTCAGCATCTCTGTGAGGCGATCTGTCAGCTTGATCCCGCACAAGTAGAAGCCCTCTTTTTAATGGCCATGATTTTAGCGGCCAAGGGGGATCGCAAGGCCGCCGCGAACTATTTCAGAAAAGTCCTCTATCTCGATCCGAATCACGAGGAAGCCCTGCTGAACAGGACCTCCTATTTGAATCAGAACGGGGGAGTCAATCAAAGCAATATCAATAAAAAAACGCTTGAAACATCTCTCGGAAACGAAGGGCTTAGGCGATGACAAAACAATCAAGGCCGGTTGAAGCCCCGGAACTCGATCCATCTGTTCTGAACCACACGTCTTCTGAAGCGCTTGCCTTGGAACGCGCCAAGGAATATGCCTTGCCAAAGACGATCAAGAAGCGAGGCGGTATTTCTGTCATCAGCTTCCGTATCGGGTCGGAATGGCTTGGAATGGCCTCTGATCTCGTCAAGCAAGTGATGTCTCCCCGGGAAATCCGGTCCATCCCGCATCGAACAGGCCCGCATCGAACAGGAAATATCATCAAGGGGATTGCAAATTATAAGGGCGAGATCCTGGTGGTCGTCTCCCTCAGAGATCTCCTTGGAATAGATCCCTCAGATGAAAAAGAACAGAATAAGACTACCCCATCGCATACCTATCCCCGAACCATGCTGATCGGCAGGGAAGGGCGGGCGATCGCCATCCCGGTTGACGAACTCTACGGTAAGGTTCAATACCAAAGAGACGGACTCCATGAAGCGCCGGCCACACTTCGCAAGGCGATGCGGTGCTATGCATTAGGCATTATCGAAATGGGGGGACGGCAGATCGGTATCCTCGACGGGGAGCTTCTTTTATACACGATTGAGCAACATCTCAAATGAAAACGAAAGAGAAGAAAAAAGAGAAAACAAAAAAAAGGGGCCTGCCTCCCGCCGTACGAATCCTTTTCCGTGATGACCTGGCAGGCTGCCGGGAGACACTGGAGGAAAACCTCAATGCCCTGCGGCAAGGGGATCACAGCCAGAAAAGGCTTGGGAGCCTCTGGGAGACCGCAAGAAGGATCAAGGGATCTGCGCATTTGGCCCATCTTGATCCGGCCGTCCAATTGGCCGAGGCATTGGAAGGTGTCTTTGCACGTCTCCAGGAAGTCCCGGAAGGAATAGAGGCCTGCCAAATAGATCTTCTCATGCGGTCGGTGGAGGGGCTTAGGCAGATCGCAGAAGCAGGCACGGAAAAAAAGGATCTCGATCCCGGGGAAATCAGCAATGCCTTGGAGACAAGCCGGGCCTTAAATGAAGTCCTGCCGGAAAAGAAGGAAAAAAATTCCCCCCTGAAAAAAACAAGCCTTGAGAAAAAAAAGGTTGAAGAAAAAAAGCTTCCAGAGCAGCTTAAAGAAGAGGAATCCCTGGAAAAAGGGCCTGGAGATGGGCCTGGAGTTGAAGATCAAGTCATTCCACCGATGCGGGCCTTGTTCCTATCTGAGCTTCGGGAGCGGGCAGAGGAGATGACAGGACATCTGCTCGAAATAGAACAGGGGAGGATCACAGCAAAACGGCTTGAAACGGTGATGCGCCTGGCACACACCATAAAAGGAGGGGCACGCCTTTCAGAGCTTGATCCGGTGATGAAAATCGCCCATGTGATGGAAGATCTCTTTGTTGCGGTAAGAAAAGGGAACATCCGTCTTGAATCTCATCACATCGACAGGCTTCTCCAATGCGTTGATGCCATGCTCGAATTCGGGGAAACCGGCGCCCGAAAGGCAAGGCTTTCCCCGGAGGGGATTGCGCGTGCTTCCAGCCTCATTGAGACCCTTCAACAGATGCTGGCAGGTAAAGAGATCTCGGAAGAGACGACGGGGAATTGCACAGAGGGAAAGCAATGCGCTGATCCTCCGGCCAATGCCCGTGAGGCTCAAGAGAACGTCAGCATTGGCTCAACACCCGAAAAAGAGGGTGGAAGCGTGCCGGGCCGCGTGCTGAAGATCAGCGCCGAGAGCATGGACCGGGTTATCGGAATATCAAGCGAGTTGTCCGTTGAAGCAAAGCAGACAAAAAAATTGCGAGATGGGATCTTGTCGGCTCGTCGTAAAGTCCGTCTTATCGCCAAGGGCATGGCCCAGCTCAAAACGCTGTTCGAGGGATATCCATTGAAGGGTGGCGAGAAAAGTCTGATTCAGGAATTGGTCGACAAGGTTGATCAACTGGAGCAGCGCATCAAGAAAAATTTTGAGACCATGGAATATCGTGATTCGCGAATGACCTCCCTTTCTCAAGAAATATTTAACGAAGCCCTTTCGCATAAAATGCGGCCTTTCAGAGAAGGCGTAAAAGGACTCCATCGCCTGGTTCGGGATGTCTCGCATACCCTGGGCAAAAAAGTCATTCTTGAGTTGAGCGGCGAAGACACCCGGGTGGACCGGGATATCCTGGAAAACCTGAATGTGCCACTGACACACATCCTTCAAAATGCCATTGATCATGGCATTGAGCCGTCTGAGCAACGGATAAAGGCCGGAAAAAGCGAAGTCGGGAAGATCCGCCTTGATGCCCGGCATCAAAGCGGGATGTTATCCATCAGCATTGAAGATGATGGACGAGGCATTGAACTGGAACGGGTCCGGAAATCGGTCGTTGAGAAGAAGCTGGTCTCAGAGAAGGCGGCCCGTGCCTTAAACCGGAGTGAACTCTTTGAATTTTTACTCCTTCCGAACTTCACCCTAAAGGATTCGGTCTCGACCGTTTCAGGACGAGGCGTCGGGATGAATATTGTTCAGGATCTCATTCAAAAGGCACGGGGGAAGATTCACATCGCATCCACGCCGGGAAAGGGCACCCGCATGGAGTTGATCCTTCCGGTGGCCCTTTCGATTGTAAACTGCATCATTATTGAAGTGGCCCGGGAGGTCTATGCCTTGCCGGTTTCACGGGTTGTCCGCGTTGTCAAATTGACATCAAATAGCATTCAGACCCTTGAAAACAGGCAATATTTTATGCTGGATGCAAAACAGTATGTCGGCCTGGTGGATGCGCGGCAGATTCTTGAAGTGACAGGATCGCCGATTCAGACTCAAGAAGTCTCGGCAGTGATTCTGGGGCAGGGACGACAGCTCTACGGTCTTGCCGTCGACCGGATTCTCTATGAAACGGATCTGGTCCAGCGTCCCTTAGACCCGAGGCTCGGCAAGGTACAGGATGTCAGTGCGGCCGCCTTCCTGGTTGATGGAACGCCTGTTCTTATTCTCGATACGGAGGATCTGATCCGTTCCATTGAAAAGGTGGTTGCGGGCAAACCTTTGCAGAAAGTCAGGCATGGGGAAGATGCTGATGACCGGGCTCATGAAATCGCTAGGCGCATTCTTGTTGTTGATGATTCCATTACGGTCCGGACCATCGAATCGAATCTGCTCAAAGACCAGGGATATGAGGTGGATGTTGCAGTGGATGGTGCAGAGGCATGGAACGCCGTGAGGGTTCATCAGTACGACCTGGTCCTCACGGATATTGACATGCCGCGAATGGACGGCATCGCCCTGGTCAGTCATATCCGGAACGATTCGCGTTTAGCGGAACTCCCCGTTATCGTCGTCTCCTACAAGGATCGGGAAGAAGACCGTCTACGCGGCATGGAAGCAGGGGCCGATATGTATCTCACAAAGGGAAGTTTTCAGGACAACAGTTTTGTCAAAGTGGTGGCCGACCTGATCGGGGAGGCAAAAAGATGAAGAAACAGGAAAGTCCGTATTGTAAAATTCCTGTTTCCCAAATCCCTGTTGCCAAAATCCCTGTTGTAATAACAGATGCTCCGAGCCCTCGTGTCCTGGTCGCGATCGGCGCATCGACCGGCGGCCCGGAGGCCATCAAAGCAGTCCTGTCCTGTCTCCCGAAGCACTTCCCCGGGGCCGTCGTGATTATACAGCATGTCGATGAGCGCCATGCCTCCGGGATGGCCGACTGGCTAAATAACGACATCCCCTTGCCGGTTCGTATTGCGCGCGAAGGGGATAGACCGCTTTCCGGGACCGTCTTGTTTGCAGCCACTAACGACCACCTGGTCATGACGCCTACTGGCAATCTGTCCTATAGCCGAAATCCGGTCGAATATCCCTATCGCCCTTCTGTCGATGAATTTTTCGCAAGTATCGCTTTGTACTGTAAAGATGAAATGATAGCGGTCCTCCTGACCGGCATGGGAAGGGACGGAGGGAGAGGGCTTCTGGCCTTACGCAGACTCGGACATTATACCATCGCGCAGGATAAGATAAGTTCCATCATCTATGGTATGCCGAAGGATGCCGCAGAGCGGGGTGCGGCCATTGAGGTTTTATCTCCCTCTCAAATCGGGAAACGCCTGTGCGTACTCACGGCGGCTTAGACCGTCTGAGGCCGGTAAAAGTCGGCACACAGGACCAGCAGGGAGGAAGAATTGAAGGTAAAAGCAAACAAAAATCAATCCACAGGGGGAAGATTAGAGGCCCAATCTTTTATGGTCTTGCTAATTGATGATGACCCCATCGTTTCTGAAGCCTTGTGTCATATGCTCGATTCCGAAGAGGACATCAATCATCACTACTGTTCGAATCCGCTCACCGCAATTTCGACTGCAGAAACGGTGAAACCGACGGTCATTTTGCTTGATATGATCATGCCGGAAGTCGATGGTATTACCGTGCTTCGCTACTTACGCGCAAACAAACGAACGCGAGATATCCCCGTTGTTGTTTTATCCGCCAAGGAAGAGCCGGAACGTAAGGCCAGGGTCTTTGCGGCGGGCGGAAATGATTACCTGATTAAACTGCCCGAGAAAATAGAACTCCTGGCCCGCATTCGCTACCATTCACAATCTTATATGACACTCCTCCAGAGGGACGAGGCCTTCCGGGCCTTGCGTGCCAGTCAGAAAAAACTTTCCGAAATAAATTTCAAGCTGGAGCAGCTTGCCTCCTCGGACGGTCTGACCGGGCTGGCGAACCGGCGGCATTTCGATGAGACCTTTGAAGTCGAATGGCGGCGCGCAGTCAGAATAAAGGGATGGCTTTCCCTCATTCTTTTTGATATTGATTTTTTTAAAAAATGCAATGATTGTTACGGGCACCAAGCGGGAGATGATGTCCTTAAGAAGGTTGCCGGGGCGATCAAAGACAGTTCACATCGGGCATCGGATTTAGCCGCACGATATGGCGGTGAAGAGTTTGTGGTCTTGTTGCCCGGCACGGATCCGGAAGGGGCAGGCAGCCTTGCAGAAAAAATCAGAAAAAATGTGGAAGCCCTGGGAATAGAACACAGGGATTCTCCCGTTTCTCCGGTGATTACGATCAGCGGCGGGATTGCAAGCGCCACTGCCGATATCGATACAGCCCGTGAATCGCTTATTTCAGCAGCGGATCAGGCGCTCTACAGAGCCAAAGAGGGAGGCAGGAACCGCGTAGTGGTCTCGACGGATGTGAAGGTCGGGGGATGAAGATCAAAAGAATATGAAGAGATCCTATCGTATCCTGCTAGTGCATGGCGAGTTGACGGGCATTGAATCGCTCCGAGCTCTCTTAAAGGCAGTTCCCTCTCAGATTGACCCCTTCACCCATCCGAAAGAGGCCTTGCGCCGTGCCCGGGAGCAACAATATGATCTTGTGATTTCCGACTATGCGATGCCGGAGATGGACGGTATTGCATTGGTGAAGGCAATCAAAAAGCTCAAACCTGAGATCCGCTCCATCATCTTATCCGGGTATGCACACCTTGGCGCTGTGATTCGCGCAATGAAGAATGCTGAAATTTCCCAATATGTTTCCAAGCCCTGGAATGATGAAACACTCTTAAAAACAATCTCTCAAGTTTTGATGAAGGACGAAAAACTAACGTCCCTCTTCCATACAGCAAGTGTAAGGAAGGAAGTTGTCCTCAAAGCAAGAGAAACTGAAGGGGCACTGGCAACATTAGAAAGAAAATTTCCAGGCATTACCCAAGGCGCATGGGAAGCCAATAAAGCGTACTACCCTTCAAGTTAGGGAGCTAATGCTTTGACAACATCAAGCACGTAATCGACTTCTTCGTTTGTCAACTCGGGATACATCGGAAGCGACAGAACTTCTTTAGAAATCTGCTCTGTTTTCGGCAGTTTGAAATGGTCTAAATGGAGCGCTTTCTGTTTGTGCAATGGTGTGGGCCAGGAGACGAGGACCTCAACCCCCGATTGGCGTAAATAAGCGACCAGTTCATCCCGCTTCGAAGAACGAAGCACATAATTTTGATAAACATCAAAATAGTCCTTACTTGATTTTGGGTGCGGGATTAAACCGGGGATATCGGAAAATGCCTTGTCATACCTTTCCGCAATTTCACGACGACGCTCAACCCAAGTGTCAAAATACTTGAATTTCATATCAAGCAATGCCGCATGGAGATTATCGAGTCGGCTGCAATATCCATAACATTCGATCTCTTCAACGGAATCGACCCTGCCATTGTCTCTAAGCGCTTTCAACTTCCGGGCAAGTTGATCGTCATTCGTACAAACCATCCCCCCGTCACCAGCCGTGCCCAGCATCTTGGCGGGGTAAAAACTGAAAATTGCTGTATCGCCAAATGAAGCGCATCGCTTCCCTTTGAATGTTGCCCCAAGCGCCTGGGCGGCATCCTCTATCACTCTCAAGTGATATTTTTTTGCCAAAGTCATGATTTGATCCATCTGACAAGCATGGCCATTGAGGTGAACAGGGATAATCCCTTTTGTTTTTTCGGTGATTGCAGATTCGATTTGCTCAACATCAATATTAAAATCATCACGGATATCGACAAGCACAGGCGTGGCGCCACACTGAACAATCGCGCCAATTGTCGCCACAAAAGTATGCCCGACAGTAATTATCTCGTCGCCGGCTCCAAATCCAAGTGCATGTGCAGAGAGATATAAGGCATCGGTTCCGGTATTGACGCCAATCGCATGTTTGCATCCCACATAGGCTGCAATGTTGCTTTCAAATAATTCCAGATGTCTGCGCAGTATAAAATCGCCTCCGGACATAATCTCTTCAAAAACGGCGTCAAACTCCGTTTTCAGCAGACGATATTGTCTCGGATAATTTACAAAGCGTACTTTACAAGTCACATTAACCTTTTTTAGATGGAAGAATTTTAAGCGACACTCACGATATTGAGCGATTTTTTAACTGTCTTTTCTATATCTGAAGCCCTTGGGTAATAGCGCTCTTCAAGCGCCCGACTTGTCGGTGCGGGAATATCCGGTAGACAAACCCGCAGGATCGGTCCCTTCAGATCATGAAAGGCTCTTTCTGAGACGGAAGCGGCGACTTCGGCGGCAAATCCAAACATTTTCCAACCCCCATCTGCAACAACAAGCCGACCCGTCTTTTTTACTGATTTCAAAATAATGTCAATATCGAGTGGTTTTGCTGATCTCAGGTCGATGACCTCGACATCAATCCCTTGTTTCTCCAAGCTTAGGCCAGCCTTCATTGCCTCTTCCGCCATGTAAGAAATTGAGGCAATTGTGATATCGCGTCCCTCTCTACGGACAATACCCTTTCCAATTGGAATTGCATAGCAATCCTCCGGGACATCGGATGTCGTTTCATAAAGCCAGCGATCATCGATATAGATTACCGGGTTGTTATCCTCCATCGCAGCAATCAGAAGCCCTTTGGCATCATAGGCCGTACTCGGCATCACCACTTTCAGGCCCGGAATATGCGCAAGCATGGCATGGAGCGCCTGGGAATGCTGGGCGCCTTGTTCACCACCGCGGTTAATCACGGATCGAATGACAAGCGGAACGGAGACCTGTGCCGAAAAAAGATACGACCAATTTGCGGCCTGATTCACAATGGGATCAATCGCTAAAAGCATGAAATCCATTCTGGGATGAAAAAGAATCGGCCGCATTCCCGCGATTGCCGCACCGATTGCCGCGCCGGTTGTTGCATTTTCAGAAACAGGCGAATCTAAAATACGGTCACATCCGAATGCTTTGTCGAGGTCTTTTAGCGTTGTCCCGGCATACCAGGGGTTCCATAGGCCCTGACCGATTACAAATACACGAGGATCTCGATCCAATAATTGGGCATGCGCTTCATGGATTGCCTGGGCATAGCTTAATGTCCGCATCTTATTGCGCTTCGCCCTCTCCAACAAACAGGTTTTTCAGGAGTTCTTCCGGCAATGGATATTGCGACGCGCGGGCAAATGCAAGGGCAGCATCGACCTCTTCCCGTACCTCAGGATCTATCCCTCCCAATTGCTCGGATGAAACCCCAAGCTTAATCAATTCGGTCCGCGCCATCTCTATCGGATCCCGTTTCATCCAGCCTTTCAAGTCATCATTCCGTTTCAGGCCGACATCCAGATCCCAGGCCGGACCGACATGTCCCCGCCACCGGTATGTCCTGCATTCTAATAGGGTCGGACCACCCCCGGAACGTGCGTGTTCAATGGCCCTTCGTGCGGTATCGTAGACCAAAAGTACATCATTCCCATCAATCTGCTCTGCCGGAATGCCATGTGTCGCACCTGCTTTAAAGATATTATCTTTTGCTCGCCGTTCGGAAATGTGCATATGGCTTGCGTAGAAATTATTTTCACAAACAAAAATCACTGGAAGCCGATAAAGCGCTGCCAGGTTGAGCGACTCGTGGAAATGGCCTTCCTCTGTTGCGCCATCACCAAAAAAGGATACCGAAACAGCCACTTCATTTCTTAATTTCGACGCCATAGCGGCACCGACGGCCAGTGGAATCGTCGCTGCAACCAGGGGAACTGTTCCAAAGAGACCCACTTCGGGGGCGACTAAATGCATTGAACCCCCGCGTCCTTTAGAACAGCCACCGGCCTTGCCGAAAAGCTCGGCCAGCATTTTCTTTATGTCTCCCCCCTTCGCCAAATAATGGCCGTGAGAACGGTGTCCGCCCCATATCGAATCAGTCGGTTTCAGATTGGCACAGACGCCAGCCGCAATGGCCTCTTGGCCAATGGTGAGATGACAGGGTGTCAGTATCTCTCCCGCTTCAACAAGATCGGCAACGCGTTCTTCAATAAGTCGAATTCTCAGCATAGTCTGATACATGCTTTGTAATAGAGCAGGTTTCACATTATTTGTTTCTGTCGACAACAATATCTATCCTTCCTTGTTCCCAATCGCCAAATTCCCGGGTTTTGTTCTAAATAAAATGACAGCCAATGTCTGAAAGATGATCATCAAATCGATCCGGAAGGATCGGTTCCTGACATATGCCAATTGAAGACGGATTTTCTCCGGCCTGATTTCCTCTAAATAGGTTTTATCCGGATCGGCGCTTCCAGCCAAAATCGCCCCCTCGTCCGGGTTCCAAAGGGTCGCCCAGTCCGTAATCCCCGGAAGGACACTCAGGATGGCTTTCTCTTCCACAGTAAACATTTTCACATAGTAGGGAACATCGGGTCTAGGTCCGACCAGACTCATCTCTCCGATCAGCACGTTGAACAACTGGGGTAGTTCGTCCAGTTTGTATTTCCGTAGTATTTTTCCGATCTTTGTGATGCGAGGGTCGTTATCTGCCGTCGATGAACCCCCGATTTTATCGGCGTTGGTCACCATTGTTCTGAATTTGAAAATCTTAAAAGGCACCCCGTCTTTGCCCACCCTGACACCCGGATAAAGCAAGGGTCCCCGATCTTCCAGCTTAACGAGGGCTGTAATCATCAGCAAAACAGGCGAGAAAACAATCAGGCCCAACAATGCGAACACGATGTCAAAAAAGTGCTTCAGCATATTCTTGCCTAAATTTCCTTTGCTGCAACGGGAAGTACTTTTTTACTCAATCTCTCGTTCATCGATACCGGCTAACTTCATCAAATGCCTGAGTAAGCCCGCCTTCAGCTCAGTACTTCCATGAATCGGCACAGAAATACGCGACGGATTCCCTTCTTTACATGTAGATATGGTGATTGCCGTTCACACGCTTCAATTCCCACCCACTTTTTTCCAGTAAACGCGCAAATGCTCTGCCGCTCAATGGCCTCAAACAGCTATCTCCCAAACCTTATCTTTAACAGAGAGGGTTTTTTTCTGTATATCAACAGAAAGACAGCCCTCCACAGCTTCGTAGATGTTTGTCAGAAGCTCGTCGAATGTTTCACCCTGCGTTGCACAACCTGCGATTGCAGGCACCTCGGCCCAATATCCGCCTTCTTCCGCCTCGTGTACCACCACTTTAAGTTTCATAAACCTGTCCTCCTGACTTGCCCGGACCCAATTCATTTTTACTTTCCATTCTCGCCGCACAGTAGATCACTTTATGTGTCCTGTCCGGCTGGCCCGGCGGCAGCTTCTCTGGCGCATGGTACGCCATCATTCCTTCGGCGATTTCGGCAGGCATGGTCACCAATTGACCAAAAACGAGCCTTTTTAAAAACTTCTTTCCGCTCGCCGTCTTCGGCATGAGCCCGGCCTGAACCACCAGCTTTTTTACAGGGCGGAACAACCTTTGGCGCAATGATACGGCATCGACCGGCGTACAGCCGAAACACTCCGCCGAAAATCCCTGTTCGGAAAAAAGTTTTTCCAGTTCCACCACGCCGAAATACCGATAACTGTGCGGACTCGGATTAAAATCAAAAAGGTCCTTATTGGCGGTTGCGATTAAAACCACGCCGCCCTGCTTCAAAACACGCAGACACTCCGCCACGAAGCGCTCCGCCGAGGGAAGATAATACATCGCTTCAAACAGAATGACCACATCCAACGAATGATCTGGATACGGCAAACTCTGGGCGTCAAAGCGGCTTAGTGGTGCCCTGTTTTGGTAATGCTGCTTTGCGATTTCAAGAATGTCGGCGGAAAAATCTCCCGCCGTGAGGTACTTCGCGCGTTTCGACAAATATCCCAGTCCCTGTCCCGTCCCGCAGGCGGCTTCCAGAACCGCTTTCCCGCCGCAGTAGGTTCCAGCCCAATAATAGCGATGACAGATTCTCTCAAATTGTTCCTGAGAAACCGCGTCGCCAGATGTTTCTGTAATTTCAATGTAGTCAACCGGTGTCACCTTGTCCGCCACATCCTATTCTCTCAAGGCAATCTATTGAATTCAACTCGGAGAATTTGACGAACCGCTTTCCACCCGAGCCTTTCAAATCTTCGAACGGTTTCTTTGCCACTTAATGTTTGCAAAGGCGGCATTAGGCCATCACCTCAATCTGCCTAGTTTCAACGGTAAGGGGGAGACCCTTTTCAGCCCGGACTTCCAAACAGGCTTGAATCGCTTCCCTTACATTGCTCAATGCATCATCCTTTGTTTTTCCCTGGCTAACACAGCCTGGTATTGATGGGCATTCAGCAATCCATACGCCGTCTTCGTCTCTATTGAGCGTTATTGTAAATTGCATTTCATCACCTCATTGATATATTGAATTCCAGTCTAATCATTTTACATCAGAGGGTGGACATTCATCATTGAAATAAAGCACATATTATTTGAATCATACACCTCACAATCTATCTGCACTTCTATCCATCTATTCTTGCGGCACAGTAGATCACCTTATGTCTTTGGTCGGGACGACCTAGCGACAGCTTAACGGGAGCATGATATGGGATCATTTTTTCTTCAATTTCAGCAGGCATTTTGACAAGACTTCCAAAGACAAGTTTTTTTAGGAGTTTTTTCCCGTTGGCGGTTTTTGGCATCAGACTAGAGCGAACAGCCAGTTTTTTCATTGGACGCAGTATCTGTTCGCGTAACGATCCGGCATCCACAGGTACATTTCCAAAACAGGTCACTGAAAACCCTTTTTTGGAAAAAAGTTCTTCCAGTTCCAGCACACCGTAATATCGGTAACTATGTGGACTCGGATTAAAATCGCAGAGATCCTTATTTGCGGTTGCGATTAACACCGTGCCGTGTTTTCGCAAGACCCGACGACATTCAGAGACAAATTTTTCTGCAAAGGGGAGATAATAAATGGCTTCAAAAAGAATAATAACGTCAAAAGTGTTCTCTCGATAAGGTAAATCTTGTGCATCATATTGTGCTAAGGCTATCCGGTTTTGATAATGCTCTTTTGCGATACGAAGTATATTCGCAGAGCAATCGCCGCCACAAATAGATTTTGAATATTTTTTTAAAAATGCCAATCCCTGCCCTGTTCCACAAGCCACTTCTAAAACACGCTTCTCAGAACAATGCTCTCCGGCCCAATAATAGCGATGTGACCTGGTCTGGAAAAAGTGGACAGTTTTCTTAGGCCGCTTTTTTTAAATACCACCTTCTTTCAAACGCCATTGGACTCAAATAACCCAGGTAGGAGTGCCGTCGTTTGCTGTTATAAAACATTTCGATGTAATCGACA
>JAJDBU010000052.1 GCA_029261195.1 Nitrospirota bacterium
ACCATGATAATGCTCTCTTTCATGGTGATGAACCTTGAGAAGATGCTGACAAAAGCCCTTTATTTTTGTACTCATTTTCGTTTTCTATTGCTAAGCCTGTTCATGAAAACGCTTTATCGACTTACAGGACAAAAGATGCCTTTTATGAGCTTGAGACCGACATGAGTGAAGGATCAGATCAAAAAAACGGGAGAAACTTTTCTCACGAAATCTCTGTGCTCATCCTGAGGGGTAAGCGGGCCTGACTTTTTCAGCAAACCCTAAATACGACAATGAGATACATGCACCTTAAGTTCCGGTTATCTATTGGACAGGATCAATCGTGCACGTTTTAGAAATCTTGGTGCGCCTGACAGGAATCGAACCTGTAACCTACAGCTTAGAAGGCTGTTGCTCTATCCGGTTGAGCTACAGGCGCACAAAGGATTGATGTTGATTGGACTTAATGGAAGAGGACCCCTCAAAAAAAGCCTCATTTTGAACGGCCCGCATTTTATATGAGAAACTGTTTCAAGGCAAGGCTTCTGATTAAGATGGAAGAGGGATGTAATCAATGGAAGTAATAGGACGCGCCGGTGCTGAGGGTGTAGTCCGGAGCGTCCTCTGCGAGACCAAATCCAGCGGAAAAATCAATGAAGAGTTCTCGTTTTGCCTGGAAGGAAAATCCGCCCATCATCGCCATATGATCATCCGAAAGACCGTTGTCCACATTCGATTGTCCAAAAATTTCGCCGATAAACCTAAGCGGTGTTTCAGTGACTTCAAACTCCAAACCCAGTGCGTATCGGAGTTGATTCGATTCATCTCCACCGGGGGGATTTCCGATAAAAAAATAGCCGAGGTTGATATGAGTGGTGAGTGGCGTGAATTCTTTGCTGGCAATGGCTCGGAATCCAACATCGACGACACCCGTCGTTCCGAGTCTCGCTTCTCGACCGGCGGTTGGAAATTTGATACTCATTTGTCCGGAAATCGATAAGGGATTTGCGGCCCGTCCTTTGATGAAACGGATTTTTGTATCTAAGGTGGCGTCTCCCTGTTGATTGAGGCGACTCCCTCCCGTTTCAACAAATAGATAGGGCATTTCAAGGGCGAACTCCAAATTATGAATCAAGCCATAACGTATGCTACCGATTAATGCATTATTTTTTTCGTTGTCGGACACACGGTTAAAAGACAGTCCTGCATCAAATCGATAGGTCCCTTTTTTTGTAGGTACGGCCCGTTCCGTTACGAGAAATGGACGTTCGGAAAACGCATAACCGGGTAGTAATACGATGAAAAATAATGCAATTGGAAGGAGGAGAGCCTGTTTCACGCAGCTCATACTACATAGGGGTGGGATAACTGTCAAGGCTTCAAAAAAAGGGGATTAAGCGGATGTATTTTACTGATAACCTTCTTCCTCGATCGGGAATTTACCGGCCATGACATCCAGTCGATAGCGGCGAAAGGCGTCGGCGGCTGTTGTACTGAGCTCTGCATAGCGCCGGACAAACTTAGGCTGAAAGCCGGTGAAGAGTCCCAGGAGATCATGCATCACGAGTACCTGTCCGTCGCAGTCAGGACCGGCTCCGATACCGATCGTCGGGATGTTGATTGTTTCAGAGATTTCTTTCGCAAGTAGATTCGGGATACCTTCGAGGACAAGGGAAAAGGCGCCTGCAGATTCGATTGTTTTGGCGTCATTCAGCAACTGAGTCGCTTCTTCCAAAAGTCGTCCCTGAACCTTATAGCCTCCCATCCGGTGTACCGACTGCGGTGTCAGACCGATGTGTGCCATCACAGGAATATCGTGTCGGGTGAGTGCTTCTATACGGTCGGCAACTCTAGCGCCTCCCTCAAATTTTACAGCCTCTGCCTTTCCTTCTTTGATCAGGCGACCGGCATTTTTGAGGGTTTCTTCAAGACTGACTTGATAGGACATGAAGGGCATGTCACCCACAACGAGTGCACGTTTCACTGCGCGAGAGACCATCTGACAATGGTAAACCATCTGATCCATCGTGACCGGAAGCGTGCTTTCTTCACCCTGAACAACAATGCCCAGGCTGTCTCCAACCAGGATGATGTCGATTCCCGCTTCGTCGATCAGCTTTGCAAAAGGGTAGTCATAGGCCGTTAAAACCGTTATTTTCTCCTCTTTTGTTTTTTTTTCACAGATCACAGGAACGGTGATCTTTTTATCGGACAGCGCTTTATCCGGCGGCATTTTATCTAACATCAAGACCTCCGAATTGCTCTTGGACGCCCAATTGCTTTTGCTTTGGGACAAGGGCTGGCTCAGGCCGTAAGAGTCCCGCAGCTTCAAGAATGACGGGAATCTGTTTTTCTGCACCGATGGCCATAATATGAACGCCGTCACACATGCCTCGCACCGCCTCAATCGTGTTGACGGCAATCTCGATGCCGGCCTCAAGTGCGCCGCAGGTTCCGGCGCGGTCCAGTTTCCGGATGAGTTGATCGGGCACATTGATTCCGGGAATATTGTTTGCGACAAAAGAAGCCATTTTTTCGGAACGAAGCAGAAGAATACCAACCAGGATTTTGACATCGAACTGTCTGGCGAAGTCCATGAAATATTTAAAACGATCGGGATTGAAGACGGCCTGTGTCTGGAAAAACCCTGCGCCCGCCATGATCTTTTTTTGAAACTTGATCATCATCGGAGCAATCGGATCTGTCTCCGGCATTGCAACCCCGCCGGCGAAAAGGCTTGTAGCTCCTTTAAGTGCATTGCCGACCATGTCTCGTCCCGCATTCAGATCCTGAACAACCTTGAGGATTTGAACCGATTCCAAATCGAAAACAGGTTTGGTCTCTTTTTGGTTTCCGACCGTCACATAGTCTCCGGTCAGACAGAGGACATTACGGAGGCCGAGAATCTGGGCGCCGAGCAGGTCGGATTGAATGGCTAAACGATTCCGGTCACGGCCGGTGATCTGATACACCGGATCATGGCCCATATCTAATAGGACCTTGCTGACCGCTAAGGAGGCGGAACGCATGATGGCGGCCTGATTGTCTGTGACATTCAAGGCATGCACTTTCCCCAGTAATCCGGCGGCACGCTTTTTAAAGAGGCTGATGTCGCTGCCTTTTGGCGGGGGAGACTCTGCCGTAATGATAAACTCACCTGTCTCGCAGGCTTCTCTGAGGGTCAGCATTCGATCCTATTCCTGCTTAGAGATTACTCTTGATTTTTGATCTCGACCAAGTCGGCATAAAAATTTGTATTCCGTGCTTCTTGAATGACCAGCATCTTGTCGAGTTGACCTTCCTTTTCCAGCTTGTCGTAGATCTTGACCCAGACGCAGTCAAAATCTTTAATCACCTCACACATCCCTCCGTCACGCACTCCGCCGCAGGGACCATTCACCAATTCTTTCGGGCAACCGACAATAGGACAGATCCCCCCGGTGCTTTCACAGAGATGGTTATGGGTGCAATTCGGGTAGTGGTAAGTCACGCTTATTTCCCCTTTGCCCAAAGGGCAGATTGCAGGGTATTGGAAAGCAGCATGGCAATGGTCATCGGTCCGACTCCTCCAGGAACCGGAGTGATGTGGCCTGCCCGTTTTTGGGCCGCATCAAAATCGACATCTCCGGCCAGCTTACCGTTATCTAATCGGTTAATACCGACATCAATCACGCAAGCGCCTTCTTTGACCATATTCCCTGTAATAAAATGGGCGCGCCCGATGGCGGCAACAAGAATGTCGGCCTCCCGGCAGACCGCCTCTAAATTACGTGTTCTGGAGTGACACAGGGTGACAGTGGCATGGCGGTGGAGGAGGAGCAGCGCCGCAGGTTTTCCTACGATATCACTGCGTCCGACAATCACGGCATGTTTGCCCTGAATGTCAATGCCTGTCGTATCGAGCATCTCAATGATACCCAAAGGGGTGCAGGGCACAAAGCCAGGTACATTGGCCACCAGTTTTCCAACATTATTATAGTGAAAGCCATCCACGTCTTTTTCCGGGCTGACGGCATCCAGTATGCGTCGTGTCGAGATCTGATCGGGAAGTGGAAGCTGGACTAGGATGCCGTGAATCTTTGAATCCCGGTTCAAACGACCGATCAATTTCAAAACGTCGGCTTCGGAAGCATCCTTCGGCAAGACATATTCTTCGGAATAGATGCCGACCGCCTCGCACATCTTCCGCTTATTGCGTACATATATTTTTGATGCGGGATTTTCACCGACCAGAACGGCGGCAAGTCCGGGCTTGAAACCCCCTCCTGTTTTTTCGATTTCACTTTTAACACGCGCCCGCACCTGCTGTGCGATCAATTTCCCGTCAATGATGCTCGCTGCCACGTCGGTTCTCCTCACAATGAATGATTCTCGTTTCGGTAAAAATCCGGTCAACCGGGATATCTTTTTGATTCAGGGGGAGCGGATCAGCGACCAATTGTAAATCAAATGCAAGAGCGATAATACTCGCAGGGGTCTGCGCAAGTGAGCGATCATAATATCCGCCGCCGTAACCTAAGCGTCCGCCCATTATATCAAAACAAACGCCGGGAATAATCCATAGATCAATTTTGTTGGTGGCCACTCGCCTTTGTAATGCTGTTTTGGGTTGACGAATGCCGAAGGGGCCGTTTTCCAGACCTTGCACATCACGGGCGTATAAGGCTGAAAAAAACATTCTTTTCTTTGTATCAATGACTGGAACGACCACCTGTTTTTTTGAGCGAAATGCCTCCTGAATCAAAAATTCGGTTTCGACTTCGTTTGGATTCGACAGATAAAGATGAATGTGTTGCGCTGTTTGGAACAGATCAGAACCTTGCAATCGTTTTGAAATTGAGGCACTCTTTTCCAGACGGGCTTGCGCTGAAAGCCCCCGCCTTTTAAGGAGAATCCGAGTTCGAATACTATCTTTTGAGGGCAGATTCATTCCCTTAAACCCTTAAAAAATCAGGGTATCAGCCCTCTGAATATTTTGTCAATCCAGATTGACATCTGAGTTGAAACAATTGAAATTTACTTGGTGCATCAAGGACTTGTGTGGGCACCTTTGTTCCAAGTGATCTTTATAGCTTAATACTTGAATACTTTAAGAGACTGCACTTCGGAACGTGAGTATCGTGTGGAAAATGTTCCGGACTTAAATCGTTTTTCACACTCAATCTCCGCACTAGAAACTCCTAGCAGGAAACACTTCTCTTCAAAGCCGCTTGAGTTTATAAAGGAAATTTGGGATCCGATATATTGCTGGGCCTGTCTGAAGGAGATCTTTTTTGTCGAAGGAAGATCCTCGTTCAATTCCATTTCCCGCCGTCGCGATTGCGCCTGTGTCTGTTCCGATATTTTTTTATTAAAGGAAGACGAGCTTTGCTCTTGTTGCTTTATTTCTGTAGAAACCTCAGACGCTTTCAGGAACAAAGGAGTGGGCGGGCTAAGATCATCTGAAGTTCGTATGGCCGGGCTTTCATTGAGTATGCGTGCCGCTCTCTGCTCTGTATACTTCAAGGTAGAACCGGAGACTTTTGCGACATCCTTCACCTTTTTTCCTTCCAAGTCCTCAATCACCTCACGGAGGCGTGTACGCTGTTCGGGGGCAAGTCCCGGCAATAAAAGTAATTCTGTCGCATTCCGCATAATATAACGCCGTGATCGATCCGTAAAACCACTCTTTTTATAACGGACATATGAAGAAATCAGACGAATGAATTTTTGTTCGTCTTCATCCTTTGCCTGTTGTGACATTTGCTTTGCCTGTTGTGACATTTGCTTTGCCTGGCGTGACATTTGAGCGAGTAGACCATCGACTGTGTCAAGATTTTCAAGGGCTTTTTTTGTCAGTACCGGATTTTTCGGCGGTCCGCCATTTTGCGAAAATTCGGTCTGCCTAGCCATTTTAGAAGGCTCAAGGTCAATGGAAGAATATGCCGTAAGCATGGACAAGCCTAGCGCCAGACAGAACGAGGAGACATAAACCAGGAAGGGCTTTTTTGCGACCTTCCAGTGTTTCTTCGCAAATACAATGGCTGCAATAGGTGAAAGAAAAAAAACAGCCAGCCCCCACAAGCGGGATTGTTTGTAGGCAAAAGATAAAAGCCAAAAGTAGCCGACAATACCGGCTAAGAACAGCAAGACAACTAAAACATCAAGAAAATCCACAACTCATCCCCATACACAGACAAATAACATCTGCCTTGAACCTTCAGTTAAGAAACCTCTAATTAAGTCTAGCTCACGACGGGTGAGTGTCAATGTCTCGGCACTTATTACTCCAGATAAAAATCGACAAATCGCTTCTAAAATGCGATTCTAGACCCATGCTTGAAAAAGACAATCCTACACAGGACAACAATAACGATAAAATGGACTGGAACGACATGGTCGAAGTCTTCGAGCAATGGCTTCCTTATATTCAACCGGTTGCAGAGGTCCTGATCGACCTCGCGGACATCTCTGAAAACGACCGCATTCTTGACGTTGCTGCCGGTACCGGAGAACCCTCACTCACTTTGGCTCGTCGCTATCGCAATCAAAATATCGATATTATCGGCGTCGACAGCGCGTCGGCTTTGCTGAAACAGGCCAGAAGGAAGGCTGAAGCAGAGCAACTATCCGGGCTGCGTTTTCAAGAGATGCAGGCAGAAGATTTGAACTTTCAGCCCGCAAGTTTTGACCGAGTTATCAGCCGCTTCGGTCTCATGCTCTTTGACAATCCATTACGAGGACTTGAGGAGATGCGGCGGGTTTTGAGACATCAGGGAAAACTGGCAGTTGCCGTCTGGGGAGAATTTCACAAGCTGCCGACAATGACCCTTATTTGGGATGTATTGATGAAGGCCATGCCTCCAGAGAAGCGACCCGAAAAACCCCGAATCAGCAATTTGGGTAGATCCGATGATTTGGAAGCCTTATTTAAAGCAGCGGGTTTTGAGGCTTACGAAATTAAATCCTTCGATGTCCCCTACCATTTTGACGACTTTGAATCGTACTGGTCGATCAATACCAATGGAGGCTTACTGGAAGAGCCGCTCAATATGTTCTCCCCCTCAGAACAGGAAATACTGAAAAAAGAAGTTGAAATACTCAGCATCCCCTACCAGGAAAACGGGCATCTCATTTTCCAAAACGAGTCACTCCTCGTACTCGCCGAAAAAACCTAAGGCTTCCCCGGAGATGTCTCGCTTTTCAATCAGCGTGATTCTCCCGACTTACAATCGCGCAAGCACCCTGTTTCGGGCGCTTGATTCAGTCTTAAAACAGGACTACCCCCTTCACGAAATCATTGTCATTGATGACGGTTCTAAGGATAACACTGCCCAAATCATACAAGAGGATTTTCTTTCGGTTCGCTTGATCCGGCAACAAAACAGAGGAGTCAGCGCAGCGAGAAATCGAGGCATTTTCACCGCGACTGGCGAATGGCTTGCCTTTTTAGACTCCGATGATAGCTGGTCCCCCGATAAACTTTCCCGTCAGATTGAAGCACTCAAGTGTCATGCTCAGCATGTCATCTGTCACACAAATGAAATCTGGATACAGAATGGGAAAAGGCGCAATCCGATGAAAAAACACGCTAAGAAAGGAGGGGAGATTTTTTACCATTGTTTGCCGCTCTGTACTATTTCACCGTCGTCGGTAATGATCAAAAAAGCACTCTTTGATGAAATCGGTTGTTTTGATGAAACACTGCCGGTTTGCGAAGACTATGATCTGTGGCTCAGAATATGCGCCCGCCATCCGGTGTTCTATATTGATTCACCCTTAACGATAAAATATGATGGACATGAGGATCAGCTTTCAACAAGATACTGGGGCATGGATCGATTTCGCATCCAGGCCCTCGACAAGCTCCTGAAGACAAACGTGCTTGAGAGTGACAAGAGAGCTGCCGTCTGTGAGATCCTGAGCAAAAAATGCAAAATTCTAATCAAAGGGGCCGTGAAACATCAAAACAATACAATGCAAAACTACGGTGAAAAAATCATGAAGTCTCACGGATTTTAAAAACGAGAGGCATGATCCTCGATGAGGGGATCAAATACCGGGCCACGAAAAAGCTTGAACTTCAGATGCCCTGTTGAGATACTCATGCCTGAGTTTTTCGACTTTAATAAACATTTCGTCCACCTTGCACTTCGACCTTGAAACCACCCTTTACGGTTGATGCGATACAAGGATTCAAGCATGTCCAAAACATTCGATGCCCTGGTTGAAGTCATGAATCGCTTGCGCAGTGAAGGGGGCTGCCCCTGGGATCGTGAGCAGAACCATTCATCCCTGAAACCCTACCTCATTGAGGAAGCCTACGAGGTCATTGATGCCATCGATTCCGAAAAACCGGAGGCGCTCTGCGAAGAGTTGGGCGACCTCTTGTTCCAGGTCCTCTTTCATTCACAAATCGCAAAAGAACGGGGAGCCTTCGATATCGAATCGGTCTTAAAAACGGTCAATGAAAAAATGACAAGGCGGCACCCTCATGTCTTTGCTAAAGGGGATAAGCAACAAGAAGCGCTGAAAAGTCAAAGTATTTTGGCGCGTTGGGAAGAGATCAAGCTTAAGGAACCCGGAAATCGCGAACGGCTGTCGGCTTTAGACGGCGTCCCGAAGAGCCTGCCCCCTCTGCTTCGTGCCCACCAAATCCAGGCCAGAGCCGCCCGGGTCGGATTTGACTGGAAATCGCCGGAACCGGTCCTTGAGAAAGTCGAAGAAGAACTTCAAGAACTTCGGGAAGCGATTGAGGAAAAAAAGCTTACGAAGATTGAAAATGAGTTGGGGGATCTCCTTTTTTCCATCGTCAACTACGCTCGCTTCATAAAGGTCAATCCAGAGGATGCAATGCGGGGCAGCATCAAGCGTTTCACAGAGCGATTTCAAATAGTGGAGGCCACAGCAAAGCAAAATGGTGGTGACCTCGGTGCACTCTCGCTTGACGAGATGAACCTACTGTGGGAAGCTGCAAAGTCGGAAGAACAAGCCACTTAAACGAGGTTGACTGCTATGGGGCAAGGCAAGGTCTTAATGATTTTATTGGCTATGGTCGCCGGTTTTGGTGTTGCGCTCCATTTTTTTACGCAGATCATTGCGCCTCCGCCGACAGAGAACCAGGGAGTGGCATCCTTCGACGTTTCCCGACCTCGCGCTCCCTCTGAAGCGCGGAAACTCAAGAATCCCTTCATGCGCTCTCCCGAAATCCTTGAGGAGGGCGACGCGCTCTATCATGGTCAAGGGGGGTGTTATGCCTGCCACGGCGATACCGGAAAAGGGGATGGAGAGGCCGGAGAATTACTGGCCGGAGGACCACCACCGAGGGATTTAACGAACCCGTCTTTCCAAATGTTACGAACGGATGGCGAAATATTCTGGTCGATTAAAAATGGCGTTGACCGAACGGGAATGTATGCGAACGTCCCCAGAATCATCTCAGAAGAAGAGGCCTGGAAAATCGTTCACTACATAAGGTCCATTCGAGATAAAAGCTGAATCACGGTATTTTCTGTAAGCTTCTCACACGAAGGAAGCGGAACACATAAAAACAGTATGGAGTTCTCCGCCGGGTTTACACCCCCGATTCTATATTCACCCGAAATAACCCTCCACGGTCTCTCTCTGCGGCCTGATTGACAGTCCAAAAAAAGATGGTAGGCTTTAAGAACGACACTGCTATCTTCTTCGATGCTTTAAGCGACTAAAGACAGCATAGAACCCAGCGCAAAGACAGGCTACAACAGGTCAATTCACTGATGAAACGATTTGGAGATATTCCAATAAGGCAAAAACTGGTTGCGATTATCATGGTGACCAGCACAATGACATTTCTGTTTACAGGGATAGTCTTTCTTTTCTATGAATTCATCCCCTCTCGCCAGGGAATACTCCAGCCCGACTGGCAGAAAATAGTCGAACGTTCAGGTCAATATGCCCTTATCGGTCTCTTGGTCCTCTTCGTCTCATTCATCATCGCTTTTTTTCTTTCCTCGAAATTACAAGAGATCATTTCTCGGCCCATTTCGCACTTGGCCGAAATTGTCGGTATTATTTCATCTAAAAAAAATTATGCCATTCGTGCCGATATTGATAACGACGACGAATTAGGTCTGCTCGTCACTCAATTCAATGAAATGCTGGCACAGATCCAGAAAAGAGACCGGAAGATACAAGCGGCACACGATGAATTGGAAAAACGGGTTGCGGAACGAACGGAAGACCTGCAAGGAGAAATCAACGAAAGGAAGCAGACCGAAATAGCGCTTCGCGAGAGTCGGGAACGCTATGCCCTTGCAATGCGCGGTGCCAACGACGGTTTATGGGACTGGGATCTGCTTAAAAATACCCTCTATTTTTCTCCGCGTTGGAAGACAATGCTCGGATATAAGGAAGAGGAAATCGGGGAGGATCCGGACGAATGGTTCAAACTGATTCATCCACAAGAGCGGGAAGCACTTGTCAGAGCAATCATGGGACACATTGATGGCTCAATCCCTCAGTTCGAGCAGGAACATCGGATGCGGCACAGCGACGGGAGTTACCGATGGATGCTCAGCCGGGGGCTGGCAGTTCGAGACTTATCGGGGAAAAGCACGAGGATGGCGGGCTCTCAGAGCGATATTACCGCCCGAAGGCTAGCAGAGGATCAGTTGTACCATCATTCCCTCCATGACAAACTCACCGCCCTTCCCAATAGAGCCTTGCTTCTGGAGCGTATCGGACGAGCAATCAGCCGCTCAAAACGACGGAAGGACGATCTCTTCGCCGTGCTCTACCTTAACCTTGATCGCTTCAAAGTGGTGAACGACAGCCTGGGTCATGATATCGGGGATGAATTACTCATTGCAGTGGCACGCCGACTTGAAAAGGCCCTGCGTACTCAGGATACGGTCGCCCGTATCAGTGGAGATGAATTTGCCGTCCTGCTTGATGAGCTGGGTAACATGGCTGATGCCTCACGCCTGACCCATCGCATCCAGGAAGAACTGAAGCAGCCCTTCAATTTGCACAATCAGGAAGTCTTTATGACAGCCAGCATCGGCACTGTATTCAGTTCCATACAATTCGAGAATCCGGAAGATCTCTTACGTGACGCCGATACCGCAATGTATCGCGCAAAGCACATCGGCCCCGGACAGTGCCAAATCTTCAACCTCGGTATGCACGAGAAAACCATGAAGCTGCTGGGTCTTGAATCAGACCTGAGAAAGGCCCTGCTACAAAAAGAACTGCGTCTGCTCTATCAGCCGATCATCTCCCTCACAAGTGGAGAGATTATCGGATTCGAAGCCCTCATCCGCTGGATCCACCCCAAGCGAGGCATGGTCAATCCCGTCGATTTCATTCCGCTCGCCGAAGACACTGGCTTGATCATTCCAATCGGCGCCTGGGTGATCCAGGAAGCCTGCCGCCAAATCTCTGCCTGGCAGAAGGCCTTTCCCCGTGAAAAGGCCCTGAAGATGACAGTCAATCTCTCAGGGAAGCAATTTGCCCGAGCCGATCTGATTCCAAAAGTCGACCTCATTCTGAGAGAAACCCAACCGGAACCGGGCAGCATCGGATTTGAGATCACGGAAAGCGTCATCATGGAAAACACAAAAGATGTCACTTCAATGCTGAAACAACTGCAAGCAAGGGGGATTCGCCTGTACCTTGACGACTTCGGCACCGGCTATTCTTCCCTCAGTTACCTCCACCGTTTCCCAATCGACGTATTGAAAATTGACCGTTCCTTCGTCAACAGACTGGGGCAACGCGGCAAACAGACCGACATTATTCAGGCCATCATCACCCTGGGCCACAGCCAGGGTATTTCAATTGTCGCAGAGGGCATTGAAACGGCTGCTCAACTGGAACACCTGAAATCACTCCATTGTGAATACGGGCAAGGCTACCTTTTTTCGAAGCCAACTGATGAAAAAGGCATTGAGGTCTTACTGTCATCCCGGCTTCAGGCGCAAAATGCCGAACTCAGTCATGAGACAAAAAAATCCCATCTGCCCCTTGAAACCTCCTCATAAAAAACATCACATTAGGTCACTATTTTATCGTGACCACAAAACAAGGCATACCTCGAAGTTGAAAAGCCTGAGATAAGTGCGCTAGAATTCACAGGTTTTACCTATGGAGGTCTGTTCTCTTGTCACAAGCTGATCCATTTTTACCACATCGTCAGAAAATTGATGCGATTGATGAAAAGCTGTTACTGCTTCTGAATGATCGTGCTCGCATCGTGCAGGAAGTCGGAAAAATTAAAAAGGCGAGAAGCGCTGAATTTTATGTGCCAACACGTGAAAAGGCGATCCATGAGCGTCTGTGTCGACTGAATTCCGGCCCCTTTTCCGACACTGCGATCAAGTCGATTTTTCGCGAAGTCATTTCTGCCTCACTCTCTCTGGAATCACCGGTCAAGGTGGCCTTTCTCGGGCCAAGAGCCACATTTTCACATCTCGCCTGCTTACAGCGCTTCGGCGCTTCTGCCTCTGAATTGCCGTCCGACAGCATCAAAGGCGTCTTTGATGCTGTGGAGAGAGGACAGGCGGATTTCGGCGTTGTCCCCATAGAAAATTCAACGGAAGGGGTTGTCAATCACACGCTCGATCTCTTTGTTGATTCACATCTTAAGATCTACGGAGAAATCTTTTTAGAGGTCGCACACTTCCTGCTTTCAAAAGCCGATGCGCTTGAAAAAATAAAACGGGTCTATTCCCACCCTCAACCCATTGCGCAATGCGCCTCTTTTCTGGAAACAAAGCTCCCCAATGTGCATCTGAGCGAGGTCGCAAGCACTGCTCGTGCGGCCCAGCTTTGCCGGGAAGATGAAACGGCGGCGGCGATTGCTTCAGAGATTGCGTCCAAAATCTACCAGGTGCCGATCCTGAAAGCCCGGATTGAAGACAGTGTCCACAATATTACCCGCTTTCTGGTCATCTCAAAAAAGTTGTCATCCCCGACCGGCTCAGACAAAACATCGGTCATCGTGTCGATAAAAGACCAACCGGGAGCCCTCTACAAAATCTTGCGGCACTTCTCCGATAAAGGGATTAATCTGACAAAAATCGAATCAAGGCCATCGAAGAAAAAGGCCTGGGAATACCTCTTCCACATCGATATGGAGGGTCATGTTGAAGATGCGCCGATCGCAAATGTTTTAGACGCCCTGAAGCCGCAAATCGCATCACTAAAAATCCTCGGCTCATACCCCTCTGCGCAAGAGCAAGGACAAGAAGAAGTTAAAGAGAAAAGAGGAGAACGCTAAAAAGTTTTATGATTAAAATCAGCCCGGATATCTCACAGATCAAAGCCTATGTACCGGGAAAGCCGATTGAAGAGCTGGAGCGTGAACTCGGCCTGTCCGGTTCCATTAAACTGGCCTCGAACGAAAATCCAATCGGTCCGTCCCGAAGCGCTTTGGTTGCGATTCGAAAGCAACTCAAACAGATTGGTCGTTATCCGAACGGAGAAGGACATCAACTCAAGGAGGCCCTCTCCGACAAGTGGAAGGTCCGGCCGGAACAAGTCCTGCTAGGCAACGGATCAAATGAAATCATTGAGCTACTCGTCAGAACCTTTTTACTGCCGGGCGATGAGGTGGTAATGGCAGCGCCATCTTTTTCACTCTACGAATTGATCGTTCAGAGCGCACACGGAAAAGTCATTCGCATACCGCTCTGTGATGACAAACATGACTTGAAAAATATGGCTCAGGCGGTAACGGAAAAGACCAGGCTCATTTTTATCTGCAATCCAAATAACCCAACCGGAACCATCGTCCATCACGAAGCGGTCAAAACATTTTTATCTGCACTTCCTAAACATGTCCTGGTTGTTTTTGATGAGGCCTATGCAGAATATGCGACCGATCCTGCGTATCCAATGTCGACCACCCTTTTAAATGACGATGCTTGCATCATGATTCTCCGAACCTTTTCAAAGATTTACGGCTTAGCGGGTCTTCGCATCGGTTACGGCATCGGCCACCCGGAACTGATTGACTCTATGAACCGAGTGCGTCAACCCTTCAATACGAACCTGCTGGCTCAGGCAGCCGCGCTCGCGGCCCTGTCCGATGAGCAGCATTTTGCGCGATCCCGCCGGATCAATCAGGACGGAAAGGCCTATTTGACCGGCCAGTTTGAGAACATGGGCATTGCTTATATCCCCTCGCAGACCAACTTTATTTATTTTAAAACACCGGAAAACACACCCGAGATCGGCGAAAAAATTCAGCAGATATTACTTGAGCAAGGGGTCATCATCCGCCATTTCCCCAGTGGGGCGCTTCGAGTGACAGTGGGATTGCAAAAAGAAAACAGACGTTTTATCCGGTCTTTAAAAAAGGCGCTTTCGTCATTGAATCAGGGAGGTCTTATATAAAATGGTCATTATCTTAAAACCAAGGGCATCCGAGCAGGAGAGGGAACATATCATCAAGGTCATCAAGGATGCGGGACTCTCTCCCCATGTGCTCCTTGGCGAGGAGCGCACCGTGATTGCCGTGATCGGGGATGAACGCGCCCTGCAGAAACAGCCTCTTTCCGCACTGCCTGGAGTCGAAAAGGCCATACCCATTCTTTCTCCCTACAAACTGGTCAGCCGTGATTTCAAAAAAGAAAATACCGTTATTGATGTGAGGGGAATCAAGATCGGAGGCGAGCGCATTGTCGTTATTGCCGGTCCCTGCTCCGTCGAAACCAATCATCTGCTCTCTTCAATCGCTGCTGAAATAAAAAAGGGAGGCGCGAGCATTCTAAGAGGAGGGGCCTTTAAACCCCGCAGTTCCCCCTACTCCTTCCAGGGGCTCGGCGAAGAAGGTCTGGAATATCTGAGTGAAGCCAGACGATTGACGGGGCTTCCGATTATCACAGAAATACTTGACCCGCGTGACCTACCGATGATGGCGAAACATGCCGATATTCTCCAGATCGGCGCGAGGAACATGCAGAATTTCCGGCTTCTTGCCGAGGTCGGAGCGCAAGATAAACCCGTGATGCTGAAACGTGGACTCTCTGCAACCATTAAAGAATTCCTCCTCTCGGCGGAATATATTATGGCTGCGGGCAATGCGAATGTCATTCTTTGTGAACGGGGAATCCGAACCTTCGAGACAGCAACGAGAAACACACTTGACCTTTCGGCCATACCCGTTCTGAGAAAGCGTACCCACCTTCCAATTATTATCGACCCGAGCCATGCCGTCGGGCAAACTGACTTGGTCCCCCCAATGGCCAAAGCCGCCATAGCCGCCGGTGCAGACGGCCTGATGATTGAGGTCCATTCAAACCCGGAAGAGGCTTTTTGTGACGGAGAGCAGGCGATGCTGCCAAAGGATTTTAATCAACTGATGGATGAGTTGCGGAAGATTGCAGCCGCCGTGGGACGAACTTTATAAGACGAAAGATTGTAGGGGAACGACGTGTCGGGCCCTTTATTCAAAAAAGGAGATTTGATTGATTTTCAAGCAAATGACGATTATCGGCGTCGGATTGATCGGCGGATCTTTGGGGCTTGCTGCAAAAAAGAAAAAGGCCGTCAAAACAGTGGTGGGTTACGGGCGACGACGGGGGGCGCTACACAAGGCGGTTTCTCTCAATGCGATTGATCGATATTTTTTGACCCTGCCCAAGGCGGTTGCCGATGCCGATCTTGTGGTGCTGGCAACGCCGGTCGGCACTTTCAAAAAACTTTGCCAGGCCTTAGCCCCTCATCTGAAAGAAGGCACAGTCGTGACCGATGTGGGCAGTGTAAAGGGCCAACTCGTTGGAGAACTTGAAGCCCTGATGCCGGAAAAGGTCAATTTCGTCGGAGGACATCCCATTGCAGGACGTGAAAAGTCAGGGGTGCTCGCCGCAACCGGCACCCTGTTTCAAGGCTGCCAGACCATTCTCACGCCGACAGCGCAGAGCAAGCAGGATGTCTTAAGACAAGTGGCGGCGCTCTGGGAGGCGGTTGGCGCCAAGGTAAGCGAAATCGATCCCTTCGATCACGACCGTATTCTCGGCATGGTGAGCCATCTCCCTCATTTTGTTGCCTATGCCTTAATGGAAACCCTAAGCCACCCCCAAGTGGCGAAGCTGGATCCGGTACGATACTCTGCCGGGGGGCTGAGAGATTTTACTCGTATCGCCGAAAGCTCTCCCGAAATGTGGCGCGATATCTTTCTTTACAATAAAACGTCCATGCTTGAGGCCATTGATTTTTACCAGGAAACCATCGAAAAGATAAAAAAAGAAATCAGCGCGGAAAACGGCCCCGGACTTCTGGAGTTGTTTGAGCGGGCGAAGGTCATTCGGGAAAAGGCCCCTTCAAAATAGAAATGGCCCAGTGAGTAAAGTCTTCAAGACAAAGCCCCTTCGGGGAGAGCTCAGCGTCCCGGGGGATAAATCCATTACCCACCGGGCAGTCATGCTCGCTGCTCTGGCAGAGGGTGAAAGTGAGATCGTAGGCTATCTCCCTTCACAGGATTGTGAGCGAACCATTGCTGCATTTCAGGCAATGGGCATTGAAATCTCTACAACGCAGCTTGATGAACAACCGACCTTGCGGATTAAAGGGAAGGGGCTCTTTGGACTCAAAGAGCCTGGCGATGTCATCGACTGCGGAAATTCCGGCACAACAATGCGTTTGATGACCGGTCTACTTTCCGGGCAAAAATTCTTTTCAGTTTTAAGCGGAGATAGCTCGCTCCGCAGCCGCCCGATGCGGCGCATCATCGATCCCTTGAGAATGATGGGTGCGGAGATTTCCGGACGATCGAAGGGACAGTACGCCCCCCTTGCGATATCGGAGGGCACGCTCTCTCCCATCGAATATACGCAGCCCATCGCAAGCGCCCAGGTGAAGTCGGCCGTTTTACTGGCGGGGCTCAGTCTTGCTGAGCCGACAACTGTTTACGAACCCGGCCGATCACGTGACCATACAGAACGCATGTTCCAGTACTTCGGCATTCCATTTGAACGCAAAGGGGAGAAAGCGACTGTTGTTGGCGGGGCCGTTTTCACCGGCAAAAAAATGGTAGTGCCGGGCGATATCTCCTCCGCAGCCTTTTTCCTCGTTGCCGCAACGATCACCGAAGGTTCTGAATTAAGACTTCGCAATGTCGGAGTAAATCCAACCCGAACCGGCATTCTCGATATCCTGCTTAAGATGGGGGCCGACATCAAGATTGAAGTTCAGGAGAGCGCGGGTAATGAACCTCTTGCAGATCTCGTCGTTCGGTCAAGTTCACTGCACGGGATTAAGATTGACGGCGCATTGATTTTACGGGCGATTGATGAGTTTCCCATCCTGTGTATTGCGGCGGCGCGAGCGGAAGGCGAAACGGTCATTCGTGGGGCACGGGAATTACGTGTTAAAGAAAGTGACCGAATTGAGTCCATGGCGGTCGCCCTGAGAGGAATGGGGGTGGCGGTTGAAACTTATGATGACGGGATGCGTATTGAGGGAAGACCCGACTGGCTTGGCTGTGATTGCAGGACAGCGGGCGATCATCGAATCGCCATGTCGATGGCCGTCGCCGGTTTGCTCGCAGAGGGGGGAAATCACCTTGACGATGTCGCGTGCATCAAGACCTCCTTCCCTGGTTTTATCGAACAGCTCTCTGCATTGTCCAAGTGATCTTGTCTTGACGAAACTTTTGATTATTGCCATTGACGGCCCGGCCGGATCCGGGAAGAGTACTACGGCGAAGGCCCTGGCCCGGCGTTTAGCCTACAATTACCTTGATACCGGCGCACTGTATCGGGCAATGGCCTGGAAAATGTTAATGGAAGAGATTGATCTCAATAGAGCCTCAGATGTCGAACAATGTTGTGAGTCGCTTGAAATCCGCCTCTCGCTCCTTGGGAAGGCGACGGAAGTCTTTGTAGATGGCGCCGATGTGACGCCCTTCCTGAGACGGCCGGAAGTGACTAAAGCCGCATCGGTTATTTCGGCCCTTCCCTGCGTTCGTAAAAAACTGTTGTCAATTCAGAGGACCATCGGTGAAAAGGGGGGTATTGTGGCGGAAGGCAGGGACATTGGCACTGTCGTCTTTCCCGGGGCGGAGTTCAAGTTTTTTCTTGACGCAGATATTTCCGTCCGTGGAAACCGTCGCTATCAAGATCTCGAAAGTGCCGGGGTGAGTAGTGATCCTGAAACGACTACAAAAACTGTGAGCGCGCGCGACCTGAAAGACAGCAGCCGCTTATGTGCTCCTCTGAAACGGGCTGACGACGCGACTTTGATCGATTCAACCTTGTTAAGCGCAGAGGAAGTCGTCGAGTTGATGTTTCAGCAAATAGCGCCAGCCATTGCTCCACAATGAATATTTTATCCGTCCTTTCTCATCTTGCCTGATTATGTTCTATCGTATTGCCCACATCGTTGTCTCTATTTTAGCCAAGCTCTTTTTTCGCCTGAAGGTGATTGATGTCTCAAATGTTCCGAAAGAGGGCGGGGCGATCGTGGCCGCCAATCATAACAGTTATTTTGACATTCCCCTGCTCGGCTGTGCCCTGAATCGCCCTGCAGATAACATTGCAAAGAGTGAGCTGTTTCAGATCCGATTGATCGCCGCCCTTTTCCGTGCTCTGGGTGGTTTTCCAATCCGGAGAGGACATGCCGATCGCAAGGCGATTGGAGAGGCGGTAAGACGTCTGAAGGCGGGACGCCTGCTTTCCTACTATCCTGAAGGCACACGCAGTAAAGACGGGCGCTTACAAAAGGGAAAGTCGGGTATTGCTTGGGTGGTTGCAGGCTCAGGGGCACCAGTGGTACCCGCCTATATCAAGGGAACCCACCCGACACGTATTTTCAGACGAGTGACCATTCGCTTCGGAAGACCCATCGACTTCAATCCTCTACTCAAAAATGGTGATAATGAGGGGATGCAAGCAAAAAAACTTTATGGTACAATCTCGGCAGAAATTATGGGGAAGATTGCTGAACTTGAAAAAGAACAGGAAAAATTCGGCTGAAATCTTTTGTCTTTAAAATATTCGTAGGTAAGTATTAGAAGCTAATATGGAAGTTATTTTGGCGGAACACGCCGGTTTCTGTTTCGGTGTCAAACGGGCAGTAAAACTGGCGAACGATGCGGCAGATACTCACTCCGAGGGTGTGCATAGCCTCGGACCCTTGATTCACAATCCTCAGGTCGTTAATCAGCTCGCAGAAAAAGGTGTGAAGCGAGTTGAGTCCCTTTCTGAGATTGACGACGGACTTGTCATCTTTCGCTCTCACGGGGTTTCTTCTTCCCGGGTGCTTGAAGAAGCCGAAACAAAAGGCCTTTCCGTTGTCGATGCGACCTGTCCTTTTGTGACGAATGCGCAGCGAAATGCCAAACAACTGGTTACAGAGGGCTACCATGTCATCATGGTTGGAGACCGTAACCACCCCGAGACGAAATCTGTGCTTGGGCACGCCGGTGGCGAGATCCTGGTGAGCGAGTCTTTTGAGGAGATCAAAGGCTATCTGAATAAATTCCCTAAAAAAAGAATTGGCATTATTTCACAAACGACGCAAACCTATAGAAAATTCAGTGAAATTGTCGTAAAATGCCTCGAAATTTGTGAGGAACTCAAGGTATTTAATACCATCTGTTACGCAACAGAAGATCGCCAAACAGAGGCAGAGATCTTGGCGACACAGGTCGAAACGATGGTGGTGGTCGGAGGGAAGAACTCAGCCAATACAACCCATCTAGCGAAGATTTGTCAGTCTCACGATGTTCCTGTTTATCATATCGAAACGGCAAAAGAGATTAAAAAAGACTGGTTTACTGGAGACAAGAAGGTTGGTGTCACCGCTGGGGCATCCACCCCAGATTGGATTATTCAAGAAGTGGTTCAGTATTTAGGAAAGCTGTAAGTGTAAAAATCGTGTAAGCGCAATGTTGCAAACTTAGGAGAAAATTATTCTAATGACGAAAGTAAAGAGAAGAAAGCACGAAGAGGAAGAAGAGATCAGCGCAGAGGCCCTCCAGGAACGGACTGAAATGGAGGCGCTTTATGCCGCGACTTTCAAGGATATGGAAGAAGGCAGTGTTCTTGACGGTGTCGTGATGGCTATTGAAGGGGACGGTGTGCTGATCGACATCGGGTACAAATCGGAAGGTGTCATTCCTCGGGAAGAGTTCAAACCGGAAGAATACGATAAACTCGAGGTCGGCAGCGCCGTTGCTGTCTATCTTGAGGAACGTGAAAATCGTGACGGTAATGTCGTGCTCTCGAAAGAAAAAGCCGATCGGATGCGGATCTGGAAAGAAATTGAAGAGATTCACAAAAATGAAGCGGTCATTGAGGCAAAAATTCTTTCCCGCATCAAAGGAGGCATGATTGTCGACATCGGAGTCAAGGCCTTTCTGCCCGGTTCGCAGATCGACCTCCGACCGGTACGAAACCTTGAACACCTCATTGGCGAGACCTATCCGATGAAAATCATCAAGATGAACCATAAACGGGGCAACATTGTTGTTTCCCGTCGGGTGCTTCTTGAAGAATCTCGTAACAAAAAACGTGAATTGACGCTTTCTTCCCTTCGAGAAGGCCAGCTGATTGACGGCATCGTCAAAAATATTACCGAATACGGTGCCTTTATCGACTTGGGCGGGATTGACGGTTTACTCCATATTACGGACATGTCCTGGGGACGGGTTGGTCATCCTTCAGAGCTTTTCATTGTCGGAGACAAGGTGGCAGTCGTTGTTCTGAAATACGACAAAAGTTCTGGCCGAGTCTCCCTCGGAACCAAGCAGAAAGTGCCCGACCCCTGGGGAGATGTTGAAAACCGCTATCCCGCTGGGAAAAAGCTTAAAGGGAAGGTCGTTAGTCTCACAGACTACGGTGCCTTTGTAGAACTGGAACCCGGGATTGAGGGACTCGTACATATTTCTGAAATGTCATGGGCCCACGAAGTCAAACATCCCTCCAAGATTGTCTCAGTCGCTGACAGCGTCTCTGCAGTCATCTTAAGCGTCGATCGCAAGGCAAGAAAGATCTCCCTGGGTATGAAGCAGATCGAGCCAAATCCCTGGGAAGTGGTTGAACGCAAATACCCGCCTGGGACAAAAATCGAAGGCAAAGAGATCCGGAGCATTACGGACTTCGGGGTCTTTGTCGGACTGGAAAAGGGAATTGATGGGCTGATACATATCTCCGATATTTCCTGGACACGTCATGTCAGACATCCTTCTGAAGCCTTTAAAAAAGGCGATATTATTGATGCTATTGTCCTGAAGGTCGATTGTGACAAGGAAAGGATCTCTCTTGGCTACAAACAGCTTACAGGTGATCCTTGGGAAACTGATATTCCCAAAAGATATCGTAAGGGAGGGACGGTTAAAGGCAAGGTAACGAAAATTACCGATTTTGGTATTTTTGTCGCCCTTGAAGAGCATGTTGAAGGTCTGGTCCACATCAGTGAAGTGGGGATAGAGCCGCCGAACCGAGTGGAAGATAAGTATCATATCGGCGATGAGGTTGAGGCAAGAATCAGTCGAATCGATACCACTGAACGCAAGATTGGTCTAACAATTAAAGGTCTCAAACGGGATTCTGAAAAGGACGCACTTGACACCTTTCATCGTTCTCAGGAGGGAGCCGACCACTCTCTCGGAGCGATTGCCAGCAGAATCACTAAAAAACAGGAAGATGCTTCAGAGCAGGAGTAGGTGCACCGTAAACCTGCCTTTCAAGGCCTAGGGGGCGCGTGGGCCATGACCCGGACGGAGGAAAAACGATTGTTTCGTCGGAAGTCGATGCTGATTGGTGGATGCTATTTTCTCCTCTTTTCAGGACTGTTTTTTTCATTCGTCTACGTGATTGCTCTGAAAGGGAGTGGTGAGTTCGGGTGGCAGCCCCGAGAAAAAGTTGCCCTGATCAGAGTCGAAGGGGTTATTGTCGACTCCAGAGAGGTGATCAAGGCACTTCGTCGCTACCAGAAGGATTCTGACATCAAGGCGATCTTGCTTCGAGTCGATAGCCCCGGTGGTGCAGTCGCCCCCTCACAGGAGATCTATGACACGCTCAAAGAGATTCAATCCGAGGGGAAAAAGAAAATTGTCACTTCAATGGGAACGGTAGCCGCATCGGGGGGCTACTATATCGCCAGTGCCACTGATATGATCGTCGCAAACCCGGGTACATTAACTGGAAGTATCGGCGTCATCATGGAATTGACCAATCTGGAAGGCTTGATGCAAAAGATCGGCATAGAAGGTGTGACGATCAAGAGCGGAAAAAACAAAGATGTCGGCTCTCCTTTTCGAAAAATGAAATCGGAAGAACGAGCCATCCTACAGAACGTTCTTGATGATGTGCATAGTCAATTTATCGAGGCTGTTGCCGAAGGGAGGTCCCTTGAGATCGACGCCGTTCGGAAACTGGCTGATGGGCGGATCTTCAGTGGACGGCAGGCGAAGAAGCTGGGTCTTGTTGACGAACTCGGCAGTTTAGAAGCCGCAATTCAGTTGGCGGCTGAACTCGGTGGAATAGCAGGTAAACCTGAGGTCGTCGAAACGGAAAACAAGACCCCCTTTCTCCAACTACTACAGGGCCGGTTTATTGGAGGATGGAATACTCCCCGCCTTCCGGCATTATCCATCGGCATGCACTATCTATTTTCTTTTTGATCTGCGAATTGAATGCTTACATTTGGTCTAAATATTAAGAGTGTTAAATTCCCCTTGGCTCTTAAGTTTAGGTAAGGAAAAGTCATGACGAAAGCGGAGTTGATCGATAACATCTCACAGGAATATTCCGATTTAACGCGCGGTGAGATCGAAATAATGGTTAATACTATTTTTCAGAGTATTAAAGAAGCCCTGAACTCTGGCGAAAAAATAGAAATCAGAGGCTTCGGAAGTTTCCGCATACGACATCGCCGAATGCGGGAAGGGCGTAACCCTAAAACGGGTGAAGTCGTATCCGTTCCCCCGAAGAAAGTTCCTTTCTTCAAAGCAGGAAAAGAGCTTAAGGTACTCGTCGATCACCCATAAAACGCTGCTCAGCCTGCATAAGTCCCCTAGCTCTCAGCCATTCCGGAACAAACCATGACAAACGAAAAGTACTACATTACCACGCCGATCTACTATGTGAACGATGTCCCCCACATCGGGCATGCCTATACCACCCTCGCCGCAGATGTGCTTGCCCGTTACCAGCGTCTTCAAAAAAAGGAAGTCTTCTTCCTGACCGGATCTGACGAACACGGGCAAAAAGTAGAACAAGCGGCAAAAAAACGAGGCATCTCCCCCAAGTCTCATGCCGATGAGCTGGTTTCAGGATTCAAGGCACTCTGGCGCCAACTCAATATCTCCAATGACGACTTTATTCGCACAACCGAAGACCGACACACTCAGACCGTTACAACGATCCTGAATCGGTTATGGGAAAAAAAGGAGATCTACGCTGATACCTATACCGGTTGGTATTGCCTGCCCGATGAACGTTTCTGGACCGAAAAAGAAATCGTCGACGGTCTGTGTCCAGATTGCGGTCGTGCGGTAGAGGCCCTTTCCGAACAGAATTATTTTTTTAAAATGGGGCAGTACCGCGACCGACTCAGGGAACATATTCTTAATCATCCGGCCTTTATACAACCCGAGAGTCGCCGGAACGAGGTACTAGGTTTTTTAGAAAAACCCCTGGGAGATCTCTGTATTTCCCGTCCCATCCATCGTCTTTCGTGGGGAATCCCCCTCCCCTTTGATCACGACTATGTGTGCTATGTCTGGTTAGATGCCCTCGTCAACTACATCTCCGCTCCCGGATATTGCTTACCTGACTCTGACTTTTCCAAGTGCTGGCCGGCAAACCTGCACCTCGTTGGAAAAGACATCCTGACCACACACGCAGTCTATTGGATGACCACCCTAATGGCCCTGAACCTCCCTCTCCCACATACACTTTTCGCCCACGGGTGGTGGACGATCGATGGTGGAAAAATGTCAAAAAGCAGGGGCAACGTTGTCAACCCCGGTGCTTTGATCGAAACCTACGGCCGTGATGCTTTTCGCTATTTTTTACTCCGACAGGTGCCATTCGGGCAGGATGGTGATTTTTCGGAAAATATCCTACGCCAGCGTATTAACAGCGACCTGGCAAACGATCTGGGCAATCTGCTTTCCAGAACCCTAACCATGCTGGAGCGTTATTCAGAGGCTTGCACGCCGAAACAGATTGTGGGTAGCACAGAGGAAGATCAAGAACTGAAAATGACCACAGAAGCACTCTACGACAAAGTCGATCATCTGATTTCTGACCTGGCTTTTCAAAAGGTTCTGGTTGAAATCTGGCAGGTTGTCCGTTCAGCGAACCGCTACATCGAAAAAGGAGCGCCCTGGCTGCTGGCAAAAGATCCAGGCAAGAAGGAGCGCTTGCAAACCGTTCTCTACTATACGACAGAAGCCATCCGGATCATCTCTCTGTTTATCACCCCCTTCATGCCCGATGCCGCAAAAGAGATGTCGAGACAGCTTGGTCTGCCTGAGCAATCCAGCGATCTCTCCCTCAAGGAAAAGAGCCGATGGGGCCATCTTCCCCCCGGCCTTTCCGTTTCCAAAGGAGTTGCTCTCTTCCCTCGAATCAAGACGAGCGAAAACAAAGAAAATACAGAAGCAACCCCCTCAATAAAAAAGAAAAAACAACAGACCGCTCTCCCGATTAAACCATTGATCACCATAGATGATTTTGCAAAACTCGATCTTCGTGTCGGCATCGTAAAGACAGCCAAAAAGATTGAAGGGGCAAAAAAACTGCTCCTCCTCCAAGTCGATATTGGAACGGAACAGCGGCAAGTGGTCGCAGGCATTGCAAAAAAGTATGCACCGGAGGATTTGCTCGGCAAACAAGTTATTCTGATCGTAAACCTCCAAGCCGCAACAATTATGGGTCAAGCATCCGAGGGCATGCTGCTGGCTGCAGGAGGAAAAGAAGTCCTGGGCGTCGCAAGTTTTTCAGAAACAATCCCTGCTGGAAAACCGGTCCGTTAGGCAAAGCGGCCCCTACCTCACAAACCATTAACAAAACTAACCCGAAATGGGTGACATTAAAAATCAAAGCAATGACTTGTCTTCATTTGAGTCTTTATGTCGGTAAATTTTGAGAATTCACTGATATAACGAGTCCTTTTGACCTATTTTTCTAATGTTTCTTCCCTTTCTTCCATTTTACAGCATTGACTCTTGCTTCTAATAATGCTAGGAATGTGGATGCTTTTTTGATCAATTCTCTATTATTTAAGGAAATTGTCCTTATTATTGCTGTGGGCGTCATAAGACCTACTCTTTTAGGACTTGAAATATCATTTTTTATAAGCCATTGAAGAAACCTTCTCGTCAAAAAGGAAAAAAATAAAATGAAACGACAAAAACTTTTCATGAGTTTGTTGGCATTTGCTTTTGTTTTAAGTTTAACAAGCACGGCCATGGCAGAATTGGCACTTTCGGTTATCGTAAATCCCAATCCGGTTCGACCGGGAGAAACAGCCCATGTAGAATTCACGGTGACCAATACTGGCTCAACAACAGAAACAAATGTGGAGCTTGATGCCCCTATTCCCTCCAATCTAGATCCCTTTCCTGGGGGCTTGAGCACGGGTCCGGGTGGAGGAGGCGTTTGCCCTACGGCCACCTGCTCACCCGGGGAACACATCACCTGGAGCATTGGAAGCATGGCCCCTGGAAAGTCGGTAACAGTGACGATGCCGCCAAGGATCACAGGAACCACAGCGGATGGAACAGAGATTATATTTTCCGGAACAGTTCAGCGGGGCGGCATAGATATTCTCCTCGCCTCGGCGACAACCGAGGTTAAGTCAGCCACGGGATTGGCACTCTTGTTAACGGAAGATTTGGACCCTGTTGCTCCCGACAAGGTCTTGACCTATACCCTGAGCTTTGGCAATCGCTCATCGGCGGCCCTGGCCCCAGGTACAAGCCTGTCGATGCCGATTCCAACAGGAACCACATTCGTTTCTGCAACGGGTGATGGCACAGTGAACGGCGATGTTGTCGAGTGGAATCTGGGCGGACTCCCCGCAGGTCAATCGGGTCGCAAAAAACTTCAAGTCCGGGTTGGCCCAGTAGATTCTGGGGTGCATCTCCTTCAGGGAGAAGCAAGGATTTCAGATCCCGCGCCGGCTCCTCCTACAGCGCAGGCCTCGTCAATCACCAGAGTGGAGTCTTCTGTGCCACTTGGCTTGCTCATCAGGGTAAGTCCTGATCCGGCCCGGGCGCCAGGGACCTTGAATGCGGTTTATACGATCACGAATTTGAGTAACAGCAGCATCCCTGGGGTTAAGCTAAACGCACGGATTCCTGAGCATGTCGATGCCTTTAATGAGGCCTTGAGCGAGGGAGGAGGTGGAGGAGATTGTCCTAATATTGAGTCTGCAAATTTATGCTCCCCTAGAGAACATATGACCTGGCAGAATATTGGCGCCCTGGCGATCGGAGGGTCGGTGACGCTGACTATTCCACCGGTGATAACAGCGCTCACCCCGAAAGGAACAATCATTCCTTTTGAAGCCTTTGTCGAGGACAATACTGGAGTCCGAGCCTATGCAGCGACTTCGGTCATTGTTGCAGATCAGGCAAAAATCACAGTCAATGCCTTAAATACCGTATTTGGGAATGTCGAGGTCGGCACTTCCTCAGAACAAATTGTCACGGTCACCAATGACGGCAATGTGAATCTTGACATCGGTGCAATTGCGATTGTGAATCCTGTCGCAGCTCCCTTCAGTATTCCGACTGTGACCGACAAGTGTTCGAACACCGTACTTGTTCCCGCGGGAGAATGTACCCTCACGGTACAATTTACACCCAACGCAATCAGCTTATTCAACGACAGCTTCGATATTCCCTCTAATGATCCGGATACCCCTTCTGTAACAGTGAGCCTGAAAGGCTTAGGTTTTATCCCGGTGACCAATATTACCGTCACGGACTCCGTTGTGCCTGTGGATGATCATCAGGTCGCATTTGGAGAGCTTGCTGTTGGCGGCACTTCGGATCAGACGGTGACTGTCACAAATAACGGCAACGTCCCCCTTGATCTCAAGACAGTCGCCTTTTCCGATTTTCTTGCCGCCCCTTTCAGAACCCTCAACGATAATTGCTCGGGAACGAACCTTCTCCCGGCCGGTGAGTGCACATTGACGGTGCGATTTGAACCCACAGCAGTTGGCCCATTCAACGATACCTTTGATATTCCTTTGAACGCTCCGGGACAAAGCCTGGTGACGGTGAGTGTGATCGGAACAGGGGTCATCGGAAACGCAGCTCCGACGCTCCCCACACTGGTTTTTCCGGGCAACGGAGGAACAGTGGTCGGGCCGGACGTCAGCTTTGGCTGGAGCAGGTCTAGCGATTCGGATGGAGATACGATTACCTACGTGATTACTGCTTGCACAAATACAGCCCTTACGAATGGCTGCGTTACAGAAAGTAATATTGCAGCCCTAAAAAACAAAAGCGTCAATTATGCCGGACTCAGCCTTGGTTTCGGTCTGGTCATTGGTTTTGTGATGATCGGAAATTCAAAAAGCCGAAAAAAGCTTGGGATATTCATGGCTGTTCTGATGGTTTCCAGCCTGCTGATAAGCGGTTGCGGAAGTGGCGATAGCGATAATACCTCTGCCGGGGGGAATCCTGCCGCTGATATAACGAAGGCCCTCACAGGCTTAGAGGCGGGGACAACCTACCATTGGAAAGTCACGGCTGACGATGGCAAAGGTGGAAAAACCGACAGCGCAACGCGTAGCTTTACTACTACACAGTAAAACCTGTAAAGCACATTTAAAATCCACGAGTAAAATAAGAAGAGGAGGCCCCAAAAGGCCTCCTCTTCTTATTTTGGGCTTGCTGAAAAGCATCTAAGGCATTGATTTTAAAATATATTAGTTTGTAGTATTCTGTTCCAAGTGCAAGGAAAATGGTAATCCCCCCGAAAAATAGTAGTGATTGGGAGTAGAATTTTCTATCATTATTTGAGGGAAGTTTCACGATGAAGCAGCGATTTAGCGAAAGTGGAATTTGGCGCCAAGGTTTCAGTCAGCCTGGTCGACGGGATCAGTTTTGTGGATCGGATCAGCTGGGATGCCTACAACGAATCAGAAGATTTAAAAAATCAAATTGAAGGCTATCGAAAACGATTCGGCCA
>JAJDBU010000053.1 GCA_029261195.1 Nitrospirota bacterium
TCCCGGGACCACGCTAACGTACGGGCAAGTTTGCACCAATGCTTTACCGGTCTCGGTGGAAACGCGTTCAAACACCCTATTTATGCGCCAATCCCATGTTAGTTGCCAATGTTTTTGCCCCCGGGCGATGCCCCGCTAACGAAAAACAGCAGCCACATCTATCTGGCAAAAGAGGGAAGTGATGTCCTCTACGCCTTTGATCAATCCGCCGAAACCTTAAGCGAGGTCACCGGTGTGAAATACCCTGCGGCCTTTGATCCGTCCCGGCATCTCCTAGGAGCCGGTGGACATGGTAGCGGCGGCGTCCTGAATGATTTCAGCAGCCTCTCCGGTGCGAATACCCACCTTGCCGATGGTCCAGACGCCTACCTGGCGATCAATTATGATCTCGATCGGAACACAAAGGTGGGTTCATTCCAGTTCCTGGGGCCGATCTTCCTCCAAAAACATGCCCAGGTCCTGAAGTTAAGCGGGACATCCGGCGTGAAGATGTTCGATAACGGGGACGGCATTGATCACGGAGATGCGTCGAGTGATGTCGCCGCTCCGGAAAAGGCCGTCGGTCATGCCAACCTGATTGCCGTTAAGAATGGCAAGCTCTTTGTCGAAATAGGTAATTATGACAGCCTCAGCGCAGGGGGCACTTGTACGCCGAATTCATTCGGCTACAACTGTTTTTCGGTGCGTTACGGTTATCTCAATACCCTAAGTACGGGTAAAACTGCCCTTGATACGATCCTGGTCGCAAAGGACAAACTGCGTTATATGAACTCCCGGAGGCTCGCCCCTGTGGCGATGAATGACAAGCTCTTCGTGAGCGTTCTGAACGTTCAGGGCGGACGAAATCAACCGCATACCTACACGCTCCATCGCTTCGACCTGCTCGCCGCCGATGTCGCAGAGCTGACTCCAAGCGTCGGACGCAGTTTCATGACGAAGGCCGCAGAGCGGGAAAACGGAGTCTTTGAGGGTAGCGTCATTGCCTGGGACAGCGCAACGAAGGTGCTGGCCAATGTGACCGGAGCCATTTTGGATCTTGGAAGCCCCGAAGGCGTGATCGCGGCGACAGGGGATGTCTCAGCCATCAGCTCTGTTTTCGGGAGAACGAGTGGTGTTCCCCTGGCGGGCATCGGAAACCTTGTGGCCTTAAGAGGCATGCCGGATGGTGGCCATAACTGGCATCTCCTGGCGGGTGATGCCGATACAGCGGGTGGACTGGTTCATGTCGATCAGGTCCCGACTTCCTCCTGGATCTATGAGTAAGCGGATCTCCCGGAAGGCAGTGTTGTTCGTGGGAGGAGGGTCTCTGGCCCTCCTCCTTTTTCTGTGTTCTGTTACCGGACTCCAGGCGGCCGGAGACCAAGACAAAGACAAAGACAAAGACAAAGATGATGCAGAAGAAGCCATTGTGCTGGAAACCCTGGATGTTGAGGCTCAGGAAGAGACTGAACGCACCATTCTCGATCTGGAGCAATCCTTTGAAGAATCCTTTATTCGGGAAAAAGTGTTCTCCGAGCAGATAGAACGGGAGTCCATTTCTGATGTAAAGGCCGCGATAAAAGCCATGCCGAATGTCACAATCCGGGAAATCGGCGGTTTTTCAAGTACGATTGCAATTCGAGGACTTTCAGGCGACCGGATCATTTCGGTGATTGATGGTGTCCGACTCTCCAACCAGGGCCTTACCTATCGGGGGGGCGGCGAAATCAATATGATCGATATCGGTACGGTCGATTCGATCGAGGTCATCAAGGGTTCGCCTTCTGTCATCTATGATCCAGGTGCCACCGGTGGGATTATCCTTGTGAAAACAAAGCCGATTGCAGAGGAAGATCATCTCAGCTTGAAGTATCGCTTTGGCTATGATGACGGTTTTGAGAAGGCCAAGCACACCATCTCTCTGTCTGGCGCAAAACGCGGTTTCGGCGCCGCGCTCTCCTACAGTAGAACCGATGCGAAAGGCTACAAGGTAAGAGACAAGGTGAAACTTCATGAAGTCATCGACCGGGCGAATAATTCTGATGAGGAAAGGACAGGTTCAGATCGCTTGACTGACCTGGGATTTCAGGATGAATCCCTCACACTGGACCTAAACTATCTCATCAACGAGAACCACAGCCTCTCATTCAAGCACAGCAGTTTTGAAGTGGAGGATAGTACTTCGATCATCCCCGCATTCAGACCAACCCTCTTTCATCTCCATTTTCTCTCCCGGGAGTCCGACCAGGTCCGCTACCAAATCAAAAGCCTTGGGCGTCTTCAAGACATCCATCTGGCTATTGCCGATCAAACACTGGTTCGTGAGGAGACTGAGAACGAAGCCTTTTTCTTAGACAGCCAAAGCGCGAATGCCAGAGGCAGTTTCTCGATTCAAAACACCAAACTCACGCTCGGTGGAGAGGTTGTTTTTGATGAGGCGACGACACAGGTCTTGGCGGATCAGGATTCCTGGGCCGGATATATCAGTGCCGAACATATCCAGGGGAAATTGACCTATACGGCCGGAATACGTGCGAATCGCTGGGAGCTGGAGAGTGAGGAAAACCCGAACAATAATAGCGAAGACCTGAGCCCTCTTGTTGGTTCCACCCTCGACTCGGAATCAAAAGAAGAGGCCGCTTTTACATATGCGGGTGGTCTTGTCTATGCGCTGAGTGACAACAACAAACTCTCTTTTAATTATAGCAAAACACACCGTTTCCCATCCCTTTTTGAACGATTCGCCGATGATGATACTTTTAGTGGGTGCCGTCTTGATTGCAAGTCCGAAAAATCCGACAATTTTGAAGCAGCCTGGAAATTCTACGACGGCCTCTTTTCTGCCTCGATCTCAATCTTTTACAGTGACTTTGAGAATCTTCTCAGGACAGGGATACGAGATAGAGGTAAAAATCCTGCTAACCTGATAGGGAGGGATGCCTTACTAAAATGCCTTCTGAATCGAGAAAGGGAGCATCCTGAAGAAAGTAATGCGGAACGTTTGACTCAGTGCCAAAGGGCCATCAATGCGCCACGATTCAGGGATATTCACAAATTTAGGAATTTCAAGCGAGTTGTGAATCAGGGCTTTGAAGTTTCCCTGAGACGCGTTAGAGAAGAGGACTACGAAGCAGGATTCAGTTTCGGTCTCAGTGATTTTGACATCCGCTCAGACTTCACAGGCGAATTTATTGAGAAGACGATCCCCTTCAATCCCCTTGAATTCAATGCTTACTACACGCGCTATTTTTCAGTATGGAAGACAAAGCCCTGGCTTAAATTACAAGGACGATATGTGACAAACACACCTCATGTGAATCAGGTGCCGGATGGATTCAGCGCATTTTTTGTGGCGGACCTATTCGGCGGTTTTAAATACGCACTACACAAGCATTCCGATCTGATGCTCAATGCAGGTATCCGGAACCTGACAGACAAGATTTACCACGAACCCTTTTCGCCTCTGGACGGTCTAAAACGCACTTTCTTTTTTAATGTGAGTCTTGAACTGGGCTAAGGGGAATGACGACTTTTTACGCGACCATCAGATAGAAAGGACCTAAAATGAGCCGATATGTAGGACCCAAAGTCAAAAAGATGCGGGCTGTGGGGATAGATTTACCCGGCTTGTCCCGAAAAACCATAGAGCATCGCCCTTATCCGCCGGGTGACCACGGGCAGGGACGGCGCACGCGCATCAGCGAATATGGCCTTCAGTTGAAAGAAAAACAGAGGCTCGTTTTCAACTACGGCATGGGGGAACGCCCCTTCCGTCGTTATGTGAAAGAGGCCCTGGCATCCAAAAAACCAACCGGAGAGAAGCTGATCGAACTGCTTGAACGCCGTCTAGATAACGCCGTCTTCCGAGCCGGATTTGCACCCACGATTCCGGCTGCCCGACAGTTGGTCCGGCATCGCCATATTTTACTGAACGGCAAAAGGGTCAATATTCCATCGATACAGATCTGCGTCGGGGATGTGATTCAGCCGGGGGAAAAGGGTCGAGAGCTGCTCGTCGTGCAGGACTCCCTTGAGAGGATGCAGATTGAACGTCCCGACTGGATGGTCTTTGAACATGCCGAAATGAAGGCGACAGTCAATGGCCTGCCCGACAGTGTCCCCTTTGAGATTGATGTCCAACAGGTGGTGGGTTACTACTCGAAGCGGCTCTAGGATTGCGTCAAGTGTGAAGTGGTGTGAAGTGGCTTGAAGCCACTCGTCTTTAGGTAAAGAAAATGTTGGTCTTTATCACAGTCACGGATTTGATTTTATCTGCCCGTTTGGGTCTCGGCCTCTTCATGGCGATACCGACGGGAGGAAGTTGCTTGAGAGCAAGGGTGCCGGTCCGAATTCCAGGGTTGAGCTTTTTAATTTGGGCGGCCCTTGCGGCCGCCCTCAAAAGGATGAGCAGTGGGCTTGTCCAAAACAATAGGAGGAAGAATGAAAATGGTTTACAGAAGATCCATTATTATTTTATTCAGTTTACTGATGGTCATTGTCCTGATTCCAGGTGCAATGGCTGAAAAACCAGGGGGAGGCTATGGTAAACGGGGGAAATACGGGAAACACGAAAAGAAAATAAATAGTGCCGCCCGTATTTTAAAACAGGGTGATGCCCTTCATCTGAGCGATCAGCAGCGAAGAGATCTGGGTGCAATGAGCCTGGATTTTAAAATGAAGAAGATCCGATTGAAGGCGGACATTGAAATCGCTAAGCTGGAGATGGGGAGTCTCCTTCATACAGAGAACCCTTCTGAAGATAAAATCTTTGCAAAGGTCGAGGAGATCGGAAAGATGAAGACGGACCTGAAGAAAGAAAAAATTCGCGTAAAACTTGCGGTTCGCAAGGTTCTCACAAAAGAGCAGGGCTCCCAGTTGCACAAACAGATGTCCATCGCTGCTACCCATCGAAAAGGAAAACTCGGATCGCCTCACAAAACAATACAAGGGCCTCCAAAGTGAGTTTTATATTTTGAGATTTGATTAGAGGGCTGTGATGATGGCCCTGCCCAGAGGGAGCGCTTCTCATGGCAGGGCCATTATTTGTATTTTATTTTGGGTCGAAATTTCATACAGGCGGACTCAAAATAGAAGTGCTATTTTTTGATCTGCGCCGGAATTGGTGTAGTCGCCGGAATTTACCCGGTACTCCGTGCGACTAAGCTTAATGTTATTGATGCTTTGCGCTATAAGTAGGGTTTGCTGAAAAAGTCAGGCCCGCTTACCCATCAGGATGAGCACAGAGATTTCGTGAGAAAAGTTTCTCCCGTTTTTTTGATCTAATCCTTCACTCATGTCGGTCTCAAGCTCATAAGAGGCATCTTTTGTCCTGTAAGTCGATAAAGCGTTTTCATGAACAGGCTTAGCAATAGAAAACGAAAATGAGTACAAAAATAAAGGGCTTTTGTCAGCATCTTCTCAAGGTTCATCACCATGAAAGAGAGCATTATCATGGT
>JAJDBU010000054.1 GCA_029261195.1 Nitrospirota bacterium
CACATCCACGTGATACATCCTTCCCCTTCCATCAGTGTTGTTAATCCTGATGGAGAGTTTAGACGGTGGCCCACTTTTTCGATGCCTTTTGAACCGAAAACTAAGCCGCCACGTGGTCCATTATCCCGATGCCATTTACAACGCTCCTGGTGCACGCTTTTTAGGGGCTAAAGGTCTTTTTCCTTGCACTTGGAGCAGGATACTACAGATTAAAACCTTTTAAAATCAAAAACTTATCGTTTTTTCAGCAAGCCCTAAATATGCTGATTGAAATGAAAGAGGTTTCCAAGACCTATCACATGGGGAAGGTGAGTGTTCAGGCCTTGCAGATGATCAACCTTCAAATTACAGACAATGAATATGTGGCGATCATGGGGCCCTCCGGTTCCGGTAAATCGACCATAATGAACATTCTCGGCTGCCTGGACACACCGACTGAAGGGTGTTTTTCTTTTGGGGAGAAGAATGTGAGCAATCTGAATGATGATGCCTTGTCGGAGATACGGAACCGGAAGATCGGTTTTGTTTTTCAGTCTTTTCATCTGCTCTCGCGATCCACTGCTCTGGAAAACGTTGAATTGCCGTTGATTTATACCGGGCTTTCCCCTGGGAAGCGGGGGAAATTCCCGCAGGAGGCATTAGCGCGTGTCGGCCTTGGAGATCGGGTTTCACATAAACCGAATGAATTATCCGGAGGCCAGCGCCAGCGGGTTGCAATTGCACGGGCACTGGTAACGAATCCCCAGCTTATTTTAGCGGACGAACCCACGGGCAATCTCGACAGCAAGACAGGTGAGGAGATTATGGCCTTGATCCTGAAGCTGCACAAAGAAGGAAACTGTGTGATTCTGGTGACCCATGAAGTTCAGGTTGCAGAGCAGGCGCACCGGGTGATTCGCCTCCGGGATGGACAAATTGAAAGTGATGAACGGACAAATAAAAGAGGGTAGGGGAAATGAATTAGTGTTTCCCTAAGCAGTTTGGAAGGCTTTCTGCAAGATGGGACGGGATCTGCTTTCAAATGAAAAGGTTCAGTGCCGCCGGGGAGAAGACTTCAATGTGTCTCGTCTTCAGGTTCTGGGTGGCGGGCATCAGCTTTCAATAACAGTTAATAGGGGGGTGTTTCTAAATTACTTACCATACTATTTAGGGTCGTGATGATCTGCTTGTACATATTGAGGGTCTGTTCAGGATTTTCCTCCTGTTCAACTGTCGTCATGGCATTTTTTGCAATATTGTTGAGGATGGCCGCGACTTCCTTATAAACTTCAAGGCGGGCGGTTTCTGCAACATTTACCTCTGGCTTGGAGGGCTCCGCAGCAATCTTTTCTGTCACTAAATTGGCTTCTTCATGATTGAGTGCATCCATTGCCTCAGAAGAAAGTTCGTCTTCAATAAATGTGTTGGAAATGTAGAGTGCAACCTGTCTGATGCCATCTTCAGTCAGATGTTTGAATGAGGGCATGTAGCCCGGAATGCCGTAGCGAATGGTTCGCATCAGGTCGGAGAATGTTGGAAGGTCTCCCGATTCGGTCGAACGGTATTTAAAGACTCCCCTCGTAAAGTCATTGGGTCGTGGATGGGAATAAGGTCCAATAAAAACTGAAGCGGGGCCATCCCCCTTTCCTTTAGACCCGTGGCAGAGAACGCAGCTTATGGAATAGATTCGCCTTCCCTTCTCTACTTCTAATGTGCTTTCTTTCCCTTCCTCCTCTCCAAAAGCGTTCGGAGAAAATGGTATGAGCAACATTACCGACACGATCAGGCATAAAGACATGGAGTGCGATATCTGCTTCATTTTTTTGTATTCTCTTGCATATTATGAATAAGATCTCTGTATTGGGTGAGTAAGTCCTGCACCTTTAAGTCTATCAGATATTCATAGATTGGCAAGAAAGAGAGCGGAGCAAAAAGTTTAAAAAATGGCTTACCCTTTGATGGTCGAGGAGAAGAGGAAAAAGCGCATTCTCCCCTTTTTTGAGTATAAAAAGTGAGTGATTTTTTGAATCCCTGATTGTCTAAAACACCAGAGAATCACGGGGCAAGCTAAGGTTTATTTGAGATGGAGGAGAGAAGGACGACTTACTCCCACTCAATGGTGCCGGGAGGTTTGGAAGTGATGTCGTAGACGACGCGGTTAATGCCTTTGACTTCGTTGATGATACGGTTCGCCATCGTCTTTAAGACATTATGAGGAAATTCGTACCAATCGGCAGTCATGCCATCGAGGCTGGTCACCGCCCTTAATGCAATGGTGTTTTCATAGGTTCGCTCATCTCCCATGACGCCGACGGACTGAATCGGCAGATAGGCGGCAAAGGCCTGCCAGATTTCATCATAAAGCCCGGCCTTCCTAATCTCTTCAATAAAAATTGCGTCGGCTTCTTTCAGTCGATCAAGCCGTTCCGGCGTGACTTTTCCGATGATACGAATGGCCAGGCCGGGGCCGGGAAAGGGGTGACGGTAAAGCAGGGCTTTCGGGATGCCGAGTTCGAGGCCTAATTTTCGGACTTCATCTTTAAAAAGAGCTTTCAGGGGTTCGACGACCTTCATCCGCATCCGCTTCGGCAGGCCACCGACATTATGGTGGGTCTTGATGGTTGACGAGGGGCCGTTGACGGATACCGATTCAATGACATCCGGGTAGAGCGTACCCTGCACCAGAAAATCCACTTTGCCGAGCTTCTTCGCCTCCTCATCAAAAACAGAAATGAAGGTGCGCCCGATGATTTTTCTCTTTTTTTCGGGATCGCTCGTCTTGATCAACTTGGATAGAAAGCGCTCTGAGGCGTCGATTTTTTTTAGGTTGAGCTTGAGCGACTTTTTAAAGGTCTCCATGACCTGTGTCGCTTCATTTTTTCGCAAGAGGCCGTTATCCACAAAGATGCAATTCAGGCGTTGACCAATGACCCGCTGCACCAAAACGGCCGCGACGGATGAGTCCACCCCTCCGCTCAAGGCGCAAAGCGCCTTTCCATCCCCAATGGCCTTGCCGATCTCTTCTTCCGCAAGATGCACAAAGGAACCCATGTCCCAATCGGCTTTGCAGCCGCAGATTTGATGTATAAAATTTCCCAAAATTCCGGCCCCATCGGGGGTATGCACGACTTCCGGGTGAAATTGCAGGGCATAAAAATAACGCTTCTGATCTTGAATTGCCGCCGTGGGACTGTTGCCGGTCTTTGCTATGGCGCGAAATCCTGAGGGCACTTTCTCGATGCGGTCGCCATGACTCATCCAGACTGAAATGTCTTTGGGTAAGTGTTGAAACAGGAGGGAACGATGGTCGAGTTTGAGTGCGGCGCGTCCGTATTCCCGTTTTTGTGACGGAGCGACATGACCCCCCAGGAGATGGGTCATCAACTGCATCCCGTAGCAGATGCCGAGTACGGGGATGCCGAGATCAAAGATCCGGGGATCACAATGCGGCGCATCCTTTGCGAGGACGGAAGACGGACCGCCCGACAGGATGATTCCGGCAGCTTGATGGGCTTTAATTGCATCGAAAGCAAGATGATAGGGAACGATTTCAGAGTAGACCTTGCTTTCACGAACACGGCGAGCGATGAGTTGGGTATATTGAGAACCAAAATCTAAAATCAGTATTTTTTTGTTTGAGCTTGTCATCTGTCCTTTGGAAGTTCAGGGGAGAAAAATGGAAAGAGGAGGGCCTTACTGCGGTCCCATCTCGTAGTTGGGTGCTTCTTTTGTGATGATGACATCGTGTGGATGGCTTTCCCGAATACCGGAAGCCGTGATCCGAATAAAGTCGGCATCGCTGCGCAAGGCTTCGATCGTACTGGTTCCGCTATAGCCCATGCCTGCGCGAAGTCCACCCAAGAGCTGGAAGACGACGCCCGAAAGACTACCTCTAGAAGGAACACGTCCTTCGATTCCTTCCGGGACCAGTTTTGAAACCGGCTCAAATTCCTGAAAATATCGATCCCGTCCGCCACGCTCCATTGCACCGAGAGAACCCATGCCCCTATAAACCTTGTAGCTCCGCCCCTGAAGCAAGACCGTTTCGCCCGGGCTTTCCTCTGTTCCGGCGAAGAGGCCGCCGAGCATGACGGCATGGGCGCCAGCTGCAATGGCCTTGACGATGTCACCCGAAAACTTGATGCCCCCGTCCGCAATGACGGGTACTTTATAGCGTTTAGCCGCCTTGGCACATTCCGAAATAGCTGTGAGTTGTGGCACACCCGCGCCCGCAATTATACGAGTGGTGCAGATTGATCCGGGACCGATGCCTACCTTGACGGCATCGACACCGGCTTTAATCAAATCCACTGTCGCTTCTCGTGTGGCCACATTTCCGCCAATCAGACTGATCCCGGGATGAGCCTTCCGGATTGCAGCAATGGCCTCAAGCACGGAAACGGAATGGGCATGGGCCGTATCCACTACGATGACATCAGCTCCGGCTTGCACGAGCGCAGAGATACGATCCCTTGAATCTCCCGAAACGCCGACGGCAGCGCCAACACGAAGGCGACCCAGGTCATCCTTACATGCATTCGGGAACATAATCTTTTTTTCAATGTCTTTGATCGTAATAAGCCCGGTCAGCTCAAAATCATCATTGACGACGAGCAGCTTTTCGATCTTATATTTATGGAGTATTTTTTTTGCTTCTTCCAGAGTCGTGCCTACCGGTGCAGTAATGAGCTTTTCTTTTGTCATCACGGTAGAGACTTTCAAATTCATTCGATTTTCAAATCTTAAATCCCGGTTAGTGATGATACCGACCAGTTTTTTGTTTTTTGTGACCGGGATACCGGAGATGCGATATTTTTTCATCAAGGCGAAGACTTCATCCAGTTTCCGATCCGGGCTGATGGTGATGGGATCGACAATCATGCCGCTTTCAGATTTTTTCACCAAATCGATTTGCACTGCCTGTTGTTCAATTGTGAGGGCCCGGTGAATAATGCCGATGCCGCCTTCCCGTGCCAGGGCAATCGCCAGACGAGACTCTGTCACAGTATCCATTGCGGCACTGATAATGGGAATTTGCAGTTTGATATTTCGTGTGAGCGAAGTTTGAAGGTTGACTTCGCGGGGCATGACCGTCGAACGACGAGGGGCAAGCAGTACATCGTCAAAAGTGAGTCCTTCTCTTAGTTTGTCCGGCAGCATTGTCTCAAGCAATCAACAATTCAAAAGGTTGAATAAATTGGTGGTCCCAACGGGGTTCGAACCCGTGTTTTCGGCGTGAGAGGCCAACGTCCTAGACCACTAGACGATGGGACCAAAGGGTACACATTTTTAATTTCGCTAAGGTCAGCTCCCAATCGTAACCTTATAAGTCATGTGTTTGTCGGCGGAAAACTTCCAGCCATATCTGGATTCAAGGGAGATTTTCGTAATGCCAGGTGAGACCGCGACAAACTCAAAATAACGCATGCCGATATCACTGACACGGATATTTCGTGTGCGCTCATATTCATCGCTCAGGAGACGCAGTACCCCGGAATCAAAAGTCGGCACCCAGCGGCAGCCTCCCTTCGTTCGATCTTCCCAGAGTCGGATTTTAAAGGATTCACCCACTTTGGTTTCAATCTCAAGGACTTCTTTAATCTCTTCGCTCATATCGGCTGTCATCTCCCAGAATACTTCCTAAAAATTAGTGGTCGTACTTTAATAAAGTTCCTTCTATTTTGTCAACGGAATCGATCTTTAGTACTTAGGGGCGTTCTCTATGAAAGCCCCCACAAATCCCACTTGCGGAGAAACTTTATCCGATGTTATATTCGAGAGACTTAATCTCTTTGGAGAAGTGTCATTTTGTCGATAGGTACTACCTCCCCTTCTCTTGAATCAGAAGGGATTGCAACTGCGATTGCGGTCCGGGAGCACCTGATTCAGGAAGGTCTTTTCTATTCTAATCAAAGCCCTGAAGGCACTGCTCAAGCAACACTCCCCTCATTTGGAAATGATACCTGGCGCGTCGCCACAGCACCGTTTTTAATCAGCAAGGAAGAGCATTCCTTTATTGAAGCTCTCGGGCCTCATCTGTTTTCCTTCTATCAAGCCGCCAATCGTCTCTATTTTGAATCCCTACGGGGCCAGGTTCCAGCTTGGTATGCCGCCTATCTTGACCAGGGGAAACCGGCGGCTCTTCTCGAAACGGCTCGAATGAACCGTTTCAAGCAGCGTTTTCCGGGGATTATTCGACCCGATCTGATCCCAGGTGAGGACGGCATGATTGCCTCTGAGCTGGACGCTGTTCCCGGAGGCATCGGTTTGAATGCGGCTCTCGCAGAAGCCTACACAACCCACTTAGAAAATGAAAATCCAGTAATCGGTCTTCGTGACGGGATGCTTGAGGGCCTTGAACGAATGATCCGGGCAAACTCAGATCAAGAGGAGCCGCTCTTAGTCATTGTGGTTTCTGAGGAATCGAAGTCCTATCGTCCGGAGATGGCCTGGCTTGCAAAGCGCCTGATCGCCCGAGGGCTTCGGACGGTGATTGCAGAGCCTAAAGAGATCCTTTTTTCGGAAGAAGGGCTCCTGATTGATCTTGACGGGCAGCGGGAAACGATCCACATTCTTTATCGCTTCTTTGAGCTTTTCGACCTTAAAAACGTCCCGAAGTCGGAATTGATTTTATATGCGGCAAAGAAAAAAAAGGTGGTACTGACCCCGCCACCGAAACCGGCGCTCGAAGAAAAAAGCCTCTTTGCCCTCTTTCATCACCCTGCTTTAAAGTCCCACTGGCAACGACATCTGAAACAGGAAACGATTGTGGTTCTCGAAAAGCTTTTTCCACAAACCTGGATCATCGACCCGAGTCCCCTGCCTCCCCATGCGGTCATTCCCGGGCTGACAATGTCGGGTGTGCCGGTGAGCGACTTCCGTCAGCTTGGCTCTGCTTCTCAAAAGGGACGCCAGTACGTGATCAAACCTTCCGGTTTTTCAGAGTTAGCCTGGGGGGCGCGCGGGGTTTCTATGGGACACGATCTATCAGAGGAAGACTGGCGAGAAGTGATTGACCAAGCCCTTGATCGTTTTCCGAGCACGCCTTACATCCTTCAAAAATTTCACAAAGGGAAGAAGGTCTCAATCTCATATTACGATTTCGAGAAAGAACGCATTGTGGACATGAAGGGACGGGTGCGTCTTTCCCCTTACTATTTTGTCGAAGGAGAGAAGGTGCATCTCGGGGGCATACTCGCCACAGTCTGCGGTCTGGAAAAAAAATTGATTCACGGCATGGTCGATGCCGTCATGGCGCCCTGTGCGATTTCCGATCATCCACTGTAAGCTTATAAAGGAATACAATGTTAAAACTTTACAATCTGGAATCCTGTCCCTACTGTGTCATGGTGCGAAATAAATTGGCATCTCTCGCACTTGACTATGAAAAAGTCGAGGTTCATCCCTGGCAGGGGCAACGCCAGGAAGTCTTCGAGGTTTCGGGGCAGTACACCGTTCCAGTGCTTGTTGACGGCGATCAGGTCTTTGATGATGAAAATGACATCATCGCCTATCTGACGACGACCTATCAAAAGGAGAACTGAAGCTGTGGATCAATGGCAGAAAGATCTAAAGGCAAGCATATCTGATGTTGAAACCCTTGAAAAGGTGCTGGGCGTTCCGGCGGACTCGGTTCGAGACGTTGTCGATCGCTATCCGATGCGCATCACGCCCTACCTGCTCAAACAGATCAAAAAGAAGGGGGATTCCCTCTGGCAGCAAGTCGTTCCGAGTCCGGAGGAGATGGAACTAGAGGGCAGTTGTGATGTCGAAGATCCCCTGCACGAAGAGGCAGACAGCCCCGTCGAGAACCTGGTTCATCGCTATCCGGATCGTGTTCTACTTTTTGTGACAAATCAATGTCCGATTTATTGCCGGTTTTGCACTCGAAAACGCTTTGTCGGTTCACCCGGCACCTTGAGCCCTGAAAATTTGAGGCAGGCCTGCGACTACATTTCCGAACACAAAGAGATTCGGGATATCATCCTCTCCGGGGGTGATCCCCTCCTGGTGGTCGACCGCCTGCTTGAGCGGGTACTCAAGGCCCTGCGTGGTATTCCACATCTAGAAATTATCCGTATCGGGACGCGCGTACCGGGCACCCTGCCCTCACGGATTACGCCGGCACTCTGTAACATCCTGAAAAAATATCACCCGCTTTACATGAATCTACATTTTAATCATCCCGACGAAATTACGCCCGAAGTCGGGCGCGCTTGTGGCATGCTGGCCGATGCAGGTATTCCTCTCGGAAGTCAAACGGTACTGATGGAAGGTATCAATGATGAACCGGAAGTGATGATACGCTTAATGCAGAAGCTTCTGGCGATCCGGGTCAAACCCTATTACATCTATCAAGCCGACCTGGTTCAGGGAACCGCCCACTTTCGGGCACGGGTAGAAAAGGGACTCAAGATCATTACCGCTCTGAGGGGCCACACCTCTGGGATGGCCGTGCCGCACTTCGTCATTGACGCACCGCAGGGTGGAGGCAAAGTTGCCATCCTGCCTGAAACCCTGCTGCACATTGATGATGAGACCGTTATTGTCAAAAACTACGAAGAAAAGATTTTCAAATATCCCCAGCCGAAACCAAAACCGACTTCACTTCATGTTCTGAGTTCTTCCCATCACGATTGTGAATAAGTTGTCGGGAAATTGCCCTACATGGCAAGCACGATGGTCGCCTTTGAAGGGCTTTGGTTTTTGAGCTCTTTTTCAGACACAAACTACTATTCCGTACGAATACTGGCGCCGTCTTCTATCGCGTCATTCGGATGGGTAATGACCCACTCCCCTTCGGAAAGTCCGGTAAGGATCTCTGTGCTGAGGCCGTTTTGATGGCCGATTTCAACTTTCTGTCGAATGGCTTTGTCTGCTTGAACAATAAAGACGGCAAAGCCGTCTTTATATCGAAAAAGGCTGTTGGTCGGAACTTGCAGGATGTCCTCCCCCTGCCAAAGCACAAAGCGGCTCTCCACACGAAAACCGTCTCCAAGCCGTTCCCAGAGTGGTTTGGGCGAGCGTATCTCTGAAAGCACCCGAACACGCTGCTCCTCGACACCAAGAGCGGAGGTCTTTGTGAAACCGGCGGGTTCTACAATACGGACACGACCCTCAAGAGGGGCATTGCCTCCCCATCGCTCAAAAAAGACCTTCATGCCTGGATTGATACGAATCGCATCTGCTGAAAGCACTTCGGTTTCAACCTCCAAGGCGCTTGGATCGCCGATTTCAATGAGGTTTTGACCCTCCTGAACCACGCCCTCACTTTGATGCATGATCTTCAGTATACGTCCATGCACAGGGGCTTTGATGGAGACCAGGGCGGTTTTTCCTGGATTGTCTTCCGCCCCAGAATAGCGCAGAGTGGTTTTCGCCTCTTCCAACTTGAAGCGGGCTACCTCAACAGCAAACTTTGAGGATTTCAGAGAGGAACGGGCTCGTCGCGCCTTTGCTTCGGCTTCATCAAGGACTTCTTGGGGACTCAAACCTTCGGCTTGGAGCTTTTTAATGCGTTTCAGTGTCACCATTGCAAGGGTGGCATCTGCCTCACTGGCCCTGACACCCTCTTTCGCTGCACGGAGCGATGCCGACCCTGCGGCCACACGCGCTTCCGCCCCGGCCCGGCTGCGTGGATCAAGTACCCTGGAGCGTTGCGGCGCCAGTTTCAATAACACTTCGCCGCGTATCACGACATCACCGACATCAAGATTGATACGATGGGCAAAACCGCTGACCGGAGCGGAAACGATAAATCGGTCGATCAGGCGTGTTTTTCCCTCTTCCACCACATTGACCTGTAGTGAAGCTCGCCCGACCTGCACCATTTCCACAAAGACCGGTCTGGCTTGAAACGAGTAGGCCAGCACTGAAATGACAGCCAGGCCGAATAAAATCCACACAAAACGCTTCGCCATAACACCCTTCCAGCTTTAGTATTTACTTTGGACCGAACAGCTTTCTGTTAAGAGGGGGATGTTCCGGTAATACGCTGACCGATGGCGTTAAATCCCAGGCACCTCACTCTGCTGATTGGGATGAGTGTACAACGATATCCCGCTCCTACTCCATTGTAACTATCTCTGGATTCTATTTTCGGAAGATTGGGTGCTGGTCTGATGGTTATAGCTTTCCTATAAACTGCTAAAAATTAGCCGTCATAATGAGGCCTGTTACATTTCTCTGATATTCAAAAATAGGAATATTGGAATCATTTCGATAATGGAGGTATTGCAATGCAAGATCGATATTTTTCCTCAGGGCTTTGGATGCCATCAAAATAACAACTTTACTGCTATCCTCTCTTTTGCCAGATGAACGTTGGTTGATGTTGTCAAAATGCCGTAGCCTTATATACCCTTCAGCGGAGAGCACGATTGATTGTCGAACAGGGTAAACAAGACCGGCCTTGAATCGGATACCATCGAAACTCCAGTCATCCTGGGTGGCGCTGGAACCCGCTTTCTCTTTCTCAAAAGCATATTCACTATAGAAAAACTGATTGTCTTGCAGAAAAGTGTAGTGGGTGAACCGGAGATCGTGTGTACTCACATCCCGATCATCGTTATTCAGGAAAAGAGGTGTGCTGTTCTTAAAGTTGCTGTCCCCAAAAACATATTCTAACTCTGAATAATGCTTCTTTGAATGACGTATTTTGAGTTGAGAACCCAGGGCATTCCGAAATAAGAAGGTCTTTCCGCCTAGACTCGCAAATTCAAGGTCATACTTCAAAAAGACCTGTGTTTTCCGGCCTATTGAGCGGGTTCCACTCAGTGTAATATGGTGGTCCTGAATTTTGAAATCATTTAAATCATTTTCCTCATGGAAATTTTGAAAGAAGCTGTATGCAATATCTCCCAGCCATCTGTTTTTTGTTGGAAGCCGGTAATTAACACTTAAAAATACGAGCCCAACCAAGTCTGATTTTTTCTTGATTCCAGCCGCGCTCGCAGAGTTTCCTTCCGGTTCCAGGATGACATTGTCGTCATATTGAAGCCCAATTGATGTGTTGAGTCGCCATGGCTTTTTATTTCCAGGTAGGGATTTGATCTGGTCGAGCAAGGCTTCTGAGGTTTGTCCTATGTCCCCATCCGGAGAAAGCGTGACAACGCTTTCAAAGGCATCACGGGCGGCATTGAAATCCCCCGACTTGTAATGGAAGACGCCCTCCTGAAAACGGGTTTCAACTTCGAGTTTTGGATTGAGCGCAACGGCCTTTTTTAATTTTTCAGCCCCTGCCTGTCTATTGCCGCGACGGCGCAGAATGATGCCCTGATAATAATAAACCCGGGCCCGAGTGGGATCGATTTGTTCAACCGTTTTGAAAGACTCCAATGCCTTGCTATCTTCTCCGATCTGGTAATAGAGAACCGCTAAATCAAAGTGTGCGGGGAGGAAGGTTCGGTCGATCATCAGGGCCTGTTTAAAACTTGTCTCCGCCATTTTTGTCCGATTGGCTCGGGCATGGCTGACACCGACATAATAATGCCCCTCAACACCATTCGGTTTATCTGCAAGAGATTCATAAAAAAAATCGAGGGCCCGGTCGATATTATTTTTCTTGAGTTCGGCGATTCCTTTTGACAGTTGCCGGTGATAGCTTTCGGCAGCCTTTGCAGTAGTCAAATTCGTTGCACAAAGGCTCAGAACAATAAAAAACATAAGTGTTTTGATCCTGCTGGTCTCCGGTTGCATTCAATCTCCTTTTTCCCCATTTTCACAGTAGGCGAAATGACTTTTTGCCGCTTATTTATTACGGTTCCAGCAAAGTTGTACCGCTTAAGGGGCCGCCACTTGCCAGGTGGCCAGTGTATTGACCGTCACATTGAAACTTGTATCCACGATCAATTCAAAAACATTCCAGGTTTTATCCGTCGTCGTCTGTCCAGGCGGTGGTGTGAAAACACTATTCACGCCATCCAGGCTTAGCTCAACCCGCGCTGGTGAACTGGTAATCGTGGATGTCCCGCTAAAATGATGAACTGAAAAAGTATAGGTTCCGGGTGTTTCAAATTTCACCACAGTGATGATCTCCGGTCCAAATCCAGATGTATTGTCGACATCGAGACGCGCAAAAGGAGAGACAGTCAAACTTCCCTTCTGAGTAAACTCAATATGATAATTATTCGGACCCACCAAATGGGCATCTAAATCTCTGGGGTTTGCGCCCCATGTCAGCTTCATTGATAGAGAAACCTCACCGACTGTGAAGGTGGCTTCACAGGACAATGCGGCTGTCATTGTGACCTGACCATCCTCACAATCAGGGTCTCCTTTCCAGCCGAAAAATTCCGAAAACGTTGAACCTGGATCTGGTGTGGCAATCAGTTTGACAAGTGAATTTTCAGTGTAGGCGGCGCTACAGGTTGCGCCACAGTTCATCCCGGAGGGCAGGGTGGTGATCCTTCCGCTGCCGGTTCCTGCTTTTGTAACGGTCAATGGGAAGGTTGCCGGGGAACGCGTGCTCACAGTGAGTGTCGCGGTTTTGAAGACAGTCGGATCCTCATTGCTGCTGGCTTTGATGACAACATGGATGTGAGGTTCTGCTTCCGGGATAAGGTTCGGAGCTGTGTAGCTTGCCCTTGTCGAGTCTGCTGGATTGGTGACGATACTGCCCGAACGGGTGATGGCAGTGTTACCTGAATGAGAGGATACATTTTCAATCGTCCAGGTAAACGAAGGCGCAGTGAGCCCTCCAAGAAATGTCTCACTCAGTGACAGAGAGAGGCTTGCACTATTTCCTTCCAATATATTGGATGGGTTTGCAAACAGTGAGATCAATTCTCCCAGGACAATGGTAATTTCTCCGCTTTGCTGAAAAACGGTTTTTTCCTGTCCTGCCAGGAGAACAGCACCATTACTGTCCAGTAGTTCAGCAATGATATTGACTTCCACCGCTCTTGGGATTTCTAAACTGAAAGGGATATCGTTTCCGGTCGAGGCTGCGGCTGTCACATTAATGATCTCGATACCATTGGCTTTGACAATACAGCGGACTCCTGCAATTGCGGTCGGGTCAATCGCAAAGCTTTTCTGTTTTGCATCCTCTTCGAACAGAAGTCTGACGCCAACAGGAACGGTTCCTTGTGCTTTTGAGTCATTCGGGGGCTCTGTTCCCTGTCCACAGCCGGTAAGTATCGCCAGCAAACATACGAAGAAAGACCGGAACAGGGCTTGTGATTTGATAGATGAAAACGTCGATTTTTTTTCTTTTAAAAATAATAGTTTGTATAAATTCATGTCATCCTCCATTTCAGGGAATATGAATCACAAAATCAATCAGCACGGGTAAGGTCCCTGTCACCACGGGTTCTGTAATGATGTTCTCCTGGATAAATGTCAGGCTATTCATCTGAAAAGGGGATACGGTGACAGTGGCAATTGTGGGTAAGGCCCTATCGCCGGAAGCACTGGCGCTTTCCGCGTTTGACAGAAGGCCTTCCAGATCAAGCGGAACAAGGGGCATCTCAAGAAGTCCTTTTCTGGCTAATGTAAACTCAGGGTCTTCTTCGATGGCTAAGAAAAAGTTCTGAGAGGCTTTGCGAAATTCTCTCTGATCAAAAAAATCGAGCCCTTCTGAATACAGGCGAAATGCTTTCAGGTTCCTGGTGTGGATTTTTTCAACGGCTTGCCTTGTTTCGCTGTCAAGGCTTTCGGGGCAATGTCCGATACCGCAGAGAATTTTAAAGACGATTTCTTTTTCCAGTTGAAAAAACGTACTGGACTGACCGCTTGCTGTCGGTGAAGCAATAATGTTTCCTTGTTCGGTCTGGATAATGGAAGCGTCGAGCTGTATTTTATTTTCATCCAGATCCATGTAGCTGCCGGTTGTGACTTTAGCCGCACCCACGAGTTTTCCGAGACGAGGCCCGCTTTTTTTGTCAAAAAGCGGGGTCTTTGCAAGGCTTAACTCATCCAGAATAGCCTGGATTTGAACCCGCTCGACGACGGTAATGCTTTTGACCTGTGAAAGGTCCGTGATAATGAATTCAACCATCCCTTTTGCGTACACCTCATTTTCAGGCAAGCCGAGATTTTGAAAGGGATAGACGGCAATGGCATTCGGATTGACTACAGCGGATATCCTCTTTTCTTGCGCAATACGATTTTGTGCATTAATTTTCGCCTCATCCTGAATCAGCAGGGTGAGGTATTTTGAAATTTCCCGTTTCTGGTCACTTTCGCTTTCAAGTTGAAGGTAGTTCTGCCATGCCTTTATGGTTCCTTGTCTGTTTTTCTCACGAAGGTAACAGAGGCCGAGATAGAGCGCTTGTGAGGCATTCGGGGTCTTTAATGTACTTGTTGACGAAGAGATGATTTCATCGCAGCGTCTCGACTCGTAAAGGCGTTTTATGTCCACCTCGACTTCCTGAGCCCTGGCGCTATGGCTTGTGAAGGGAAGGAATAGAAACAAGAGTAAAGTCCATCCAAACAGAAAGAAAATTTTTTCATCCGGTTTCAATATTTTGCAGGGGATCATTGCTTGTTCTCCATGAATTGAGTCATAAAAAATATTGGTTTAGATGCATCGGAGTCTGTGTGCTAGGAGAGTAAAACGTGCATGATAGGTTTTTTATCTTGATAAATCAATGACTCACGGGAGAAATCATGAATTATTGCAAGTGGAGTATTCCGTCTGTCGCAATATCCTAAATGGAAGTGACTTATTTGAACTGACAAGCAATTTCATTCCTTCGTTTTTAATACGGCGACAAGGTCTAAGTGATCGAGATTCCGGCGGACGATCAGCCCGGACACGAGCGCTGAAATCAGCACCACCGTTGCGGCGAAACCGTAGGTGGAAGGCTCCAGAATGAGCGGGACTCTGTATAGATCGGTTTGAAGGTTGTCGGAGATGTAGGCACAAAAACCACGCCCGATCAGGAAGCCTAAGGGAATGGCCGCAAAAGTCAGTAAGCCCAGCTCGCCCAACATGATGTAAGAGATCTCTCCCCGCGTCAGGCCAAGCACCCGCAGGCTGGCAAGTTCCCGACTGCGCTCGGAAAGCATGATGCGTGCGCTGTTATACACCACGCCAAAGGCGATGGTACTCGCCAGTAATGTGTTGATAAAAGTAAAAATAAGCAGGGTTTCCCCCATGGTGTCATTAAAGCTTTGAATGGCGCTTTCTCGGATAATCGTGCCTACAATCTTGGGGCTGGCCTTCAAGGCATCATAAACCGCTGATTGCCGGGCCTTGTCAATGGATAAGTAGGCCCCCGAAATGGCATCGCCTTCTTGCAAGAGACGATTCAAGGCCGTAAGTTCCATATAGGCCGATACGCCCATGTATTGCTTAACAAAGCCCGTAACAACGACTTCCCGGCGCACCCGATTCCCCGTAAGCACTTCAACACCCAGTCGGTCTCCAATTTGAAGGCCCAGAATCTTTCCGAGATGTGCGGTCAGGAGCATGCCGGAGGCAGGGAGCCGGATGGTCTCAAATTCGGTATTCAGCAGGCGCTGGAGGTCTCCACCCGATTGGCTTCCCCGGATCGCCGTCAGGTAAGAACGATGTTCAAAGTGCAGCCGAACCGGAACGGCGCGGAAGGGCTCGGCATAGTTGACGCCTGCGATATTTTCCAGGGCATTCATCGCGCTTTGTGATGTCGATTCGGCAAAGGAGATGGCGATGTCTTCCCGTTGAGAGCGACCAAACTGTACTTCGACCATGAAATCGATGGCATCCTCTTGAAAAGAACCCACCATCATAATGGCGCAGGCCAGGGCAATGCCGATGACGGACAAGAGGGACTTGACCGGACGTCTCTCGATATGGCGGGCAATCATCCGGCTGGGCTGTCCGAGCCAGCGTTTCATGCCAATGCGTTCAAGCAGGGTCTCCCGGTAGATCGTTGGCGGTTCCGGACGCATGGCCTCTGCGGGTGGCAGCAGGGCGGCCTTGCGAACGGCAAAGAAAGTGCCCAGGAGGGCCGAGCCGATTGCAACTAGAATTGCATTAAGTACCATCGTCGGGCGCAAGGTAAATTCAAGAAAAGGAAAACGGTAAAATTCCATGTACATGCCACCGAGTAAGTGTCCGAGCTGAATGCCGCCGAAGAATCCGATGATGACCCCGATGAGCACAATCAGGATCACGAATTTTGTGTAATGCAGTCCGATGTCACGATGGGTATAACCGAAGGCCTTTAAAATGGCGATCTGTTCCCGCTGGGTGCCGACAATACGGCTGACGACGACATTTAACAGAAAGGCGGCCACACCCAGAAAGATAATGGGGAAAATGATCGCCATTTTTTCCAGTTGCCGAAATTCTTCATTGAGAAGACGATGCGAAAGCTGGCTTTTCCGGCCATAGGCCCCTAGTCCGCCGTAAGGCCTCAGTAGGGTATCCAGGCGATCAATGACTTCTTTGAGTTGTGCGTTTTCCGTCAGTGTTAAGGAAAGATGGTTGAAGGCACCCACCATGTCGGTTGCGGCGCTTAAGACATCCCGTTCCATCCAGAGTACAGCGTAACGCTCGAAATCGGGGAAGAAGGCGCCGGGAGCAATCTGGTAAATGTATGCAGGGGAAAGTGCGATGCCGACGATGTGCAAGCGCTTCCGACGTCCGTTGACGACGACAATGAGACGATCACCGGGTTTAAAAGCGTGGGCCTCTGCAAAGGCTTCACTGACCACCACTTCGTCGGCCCTTCCCGGTATCGTGAAGCGCCCGGCCCGAAGATAGAGCGTGTTCAGGCCACTGCCTGCCTGAGCTGAACTGGAAACCAGGCTGCCCGTCACGGGATCGGAAAAGTGCTCCAGTTCTATTTTGACCTCTGCAATGACGGCAGTGGAAATACGATCCACACCGGAAATTTCTCTAATGCGTTTTTTTAAGGATTCCGGGGCACGCTTCAGGGAGACGAAAGCCTCTGCAAATCGGTAGTCCTGATAAAAAGTCGCCCGAGTGACTTGCAGCGAATCGAGGGTGCTTCGGGACATGATAAAAGTAGAGATTCCGCCCGCAATGACCAGCGCAATGGCTAAGGCCTGTCCCTTCATCGCCCAGAGGTCACGCCACAATTTCAGGTCGATGGATTTCATAAAGGCAGCGATCCAGTATATGAACGTCTACCACTCTTATCGTCATTCCCGCATGCTCCCGGCGGGAATCCAGTGGATGAATGATATGGATTCCGGCTCAAATAATTACCGGAATGACGTCGAGACGGGGTAGGCGGTCGGTCAGCCCCTATGTTCTATCGTGTGTGGGAACCACAAGAACAGGGCAGGTAGAGCGATGCAGAATGCTTTCACTGACGCTCCCGATCAGCATTTTGTAGATGGCGCCATGCCCATGAGACCCGACAACAATCATATCAATTGCAAGCTTGTCCGCTTCATGCAGAATGATTTCGGTGGGTGAACCTTCAACTACCCGCGCGGTGACCTCGACTTTGCCATTATTTAGTTTTTTTGCTTCTTTCAGCAAGAGCGTGTGTTCATCATGGATTTTTTTTGCAATCTGGTCACGGGCATAGTCTGTGTCCAGACGATCATCGGATTCCTCATTCCTGAGGCTGCCTTTGTACTCGACCATACCCGAACTGGGTTCCGTTACATGGAATAACCATATTTTCGCAGATGAGCCGGAGGTCAAAGTTTCGACGACGCGTAAAATCTGCTGAGATGCCGGTGATAGATCAAGCGCAACCAATATATTCATTCTCATCTCCTTTTAGTTTGTAGAACACTGTTCTCCTCATCTCCGGATATTCAGACATCCTCTGAGAGGGTGATGACAAGCTCCCCACAGGTTTTGTATCCAATTGAATCATAACCAAAGTGAATTGCACAAGGAAAATGAGAGGACGAAAAATACAGGGAGATTCTTCCGCTTCACTCTGAAATAGAGACCGGACCTAAGATGACGTGATACAATAAGCCCTAAAATTTTTCGCGCAGCGCGATCAAAAAAATGCGGTCGCGATACGTGAAACTTCGGCCTTTTAGAGACCAAAGATAGAATGAAAGAGCTACGGCAGATCATCAATTTAAAAGGAGTAGGACATGTCACGAGGTTTTAATTATCGTTCCGCAAACCCGGCTTTAAAGAAAAACCCCTTTGCTGCCATTACGGCAGGGCTTCGGGGAGAGGTGATGACGGTTGAGGGAGCCGCGAATAAAACGGCGCTTTCACTCATGATTCTCATCGCCTCGGCAAGCTGGACCTGGAATATGGGCATGGCAGGAGAGTCCCCGATGGGCCTGGTCATGGTGGGCTTTATCGGTGGCTTCATTGTCGCATTGGTCACCATTTTCAAGATGAACCTGGCTCCCTACACCACCCCGCTTTATGCCGCGCTGGAGGGCTTAGCGCTCGGTGGCATCTCGGTGGTGTTTGAGCAAGCGTATCCCGGCATTGCGAGTCAGGCTATTTTTTTGACCTTCGGGACACTCGGAGCGCTTCTTCTGGCCTACCGTTCGGGGCTAATCCGGGCGACAGAGAAATTCAAACTCGGGGTCTTCGCCGCGACCGGTAGCATCGCCCTTCTGTATTTCCTCAGTTTTATCTTGGGTTTCTTCGGGGTTTCCATCCCACTGATCCACTCCAGCGGCACATTCGGTATCCTGTTCAGCGTAGCTGTTGTGGTGATCGCCGCTCTGAACCTGGTGCTTGATTTCGACATGGTCGAAACCGGCGCCGCACAGGGTGCGCCCAAATACATGGAATGGTACGGCGCTTTCACACTGCTGCTCACACTGGTCTGGCTCTATATGGAAATCCTCCGTCTGATCTCTAAATTACGCTCGAACGATTGAAGAACCCTCAGCCCGGCAAACAAAGTGCGCCAATCACCCTGAATCCGCTCAAATCAAAAAAATCACCCTGGCCAGACAAAGTCCCTGCTTCTGATCCGAGAAAGCAGGCGCTTTTCATTATTGATCGTGCCGAAGCAGGGGGTCAGGACATCAGTCTCCTCATTAATAAGAGCCAGTTTGCCCATTCATTTGATCGCCGCGATCTGGCGCTTATGAACGAACTGGTTTATGGCGTCTTTCGTCAAAAGGGCTGGCTTGACTGGCTCATTGATCACTTTTCAAAGAAAAATTCGGTCAAGCGACCGATTCGACTGATTCTCCGACTGGCCCTCTACCAAGTCCTTTTCCTAGACCGCATTCCGCCCCATGCCATCGTTCATACTTCGGTCGATTTAGCAAAGAAAAGGGCATCCCTTGGTGCCGGACGATTTGTGAATGCCCTGCTGAGAACAATAATTCGAACCCTTGATCAGCTTCCACAACCGAGTCGAAAGAATATGTCCCCCTTCATTGCCGTGACCACTTCTCACCCGGAATGGATGGTGAGGCGCTGGCTTGCGCGTTTCGGAGAAGCGGAAACACTTGCCCTTTGCCGATCTAATAACGAGATTCCTCCAATGACCCTCCGAGTGAATCGTCTGAAAACGGATCGGATACGCTTGGCCGAAACACTCAAAGCGGACGGGGCTTCTGTGACGCTCTGCAAGCTTTCGCCGGATGCGCTGATCGCAAAAGGGCTTTCGATTGTGTCTCATCCCGCTTTTACACGAGGAGAGTTTTACATCCAGGATGAAGGCGCACAACTGATTTCCTATCTCGTCGCGCCCTTAGCCGGAGAGAAAATTCTGGACTTCTGTGCCGCGCCGGGTGGGAAGACAACCCACATCGCTGAATTGTCTGGAGGCAAAGCAGAGATCATTGCCACCGATCACAGTACGAAACGACTGGGCTTGCTTTCTGAAAACCTGCAGCGCTTACAAACACCCGGCATTAAAATCGAAGAGATGTCTCAGGCTTTGGCAACAGGCCGTCTCTACGATTGCATCGTTGTTGATGCGCCCTGTTCCGCTCTTGGTATTTTAAGGAGAATCCCCGAAGGAAAGTGGCGAAAGAAGCAATCTCTCATTGCGGACAGCGCAAAGGTGCAACTTGAAATTCTGGAGCAGGTCTTTCCCTATCTCAAAGGCGGAGGGCGTCTGATCTATGCCACTTGTTCTACGGAATCGGAGGAAAATGAGGATGTTGTCGAGGCATTTTCAAAGGGGCATCCGGAGATGGACATCGCAAAAATTTCTGACTTACTTCCTCCCTCTGCAAGGCCTTATGTGAATGAGAAGCGTTATTTTACAAGCGTCATCAATTCGGATAACATGGACCGGTTTTTCGCCGTTTGCTGGGTCAAACGCTCGTAAACGGCGGCTGTGGCAACAAACGATAATAGGAGTTTGAAATGGCTTGGTGGGGAGCAGGGATCGGCGGGACAATCGGCATGGTAATCGGAGGCCCGATCGGCGCGATTATCGGTGCGGGTATCGGAAGCAGCATGACGCAGGATCAGGGGCAGACACAGGGCCGGATCGGCAGCGGACGCCAACGCGAGGTCGAGTTTCTGGTCGCCACCTTTTCAATGCTGGGAAAGATTGCAAAGGCAGACGGCCTTGTTTCCGCTGACGAGATCGCCTTCGTCAACGCCTTCATTGATAAAGAGTTGGAACTGGACGGAAAGTCGAAACGCATCGCGATTGAGATTTTTAATCGTGCTAAAGACGACCACAGTTCAATCTATCAATATGCACAACAGTGCTCCGAAATCTTCCAACATGACGATGCGATGCGGGAGACGCTCTACAGAGTGCTCTTTATGACCGCCCTCGCCGACGGTCAGCTCCACCCGGCAGAAAAAGAAATTTTGGAGCAGCTTCCGCTTTATCTTCAAATCAGAGACGGTGCCTACGAACGCCTGGAGGCGGAATTACTCGGACGAGGATATCGCTCGCATTCATCAGGACAGGGTACAAATTCAAGTGCCGGATATTCTGAAAACCTTGATCAATATTACAAAATCCTGGGACTCGACAAGAATGCCAGCGATGCGGAAATCAAAAGTGCCTACCGGAAAAAAGCCCAGGAATATCATCCCGACAAACTGGCCTCCAAGGGCCTGCCCGAAGGATTCACCAAGTTTGCGACAGAACAAATGACCCTCTTCTCAGGTGCCGTAGATAAAATCACAAAGGCGCGAAAGCAGAGACGGTAGGGCAGGTTCACTGAACTTGATACATAAAACACCTAAAATCGCACCCTCCATCCTTTCCGCCGACTTTTCAAAGCTGGGCGATGAGGTTAAGGCAGTAGATCAAGCCGGAGCCGACTGGATTCATGTGGATGTCATGGATGGTCGTTTTGTGCCGAATCTCACCATTGGTCCACTTGTTGTGGATGCAGTGCGGCGCGTTACACAAAAGCCGCTTGACGTACATCTGATGATTGTCGAGCCTGACCTGCTCATTCCTGAATTTATTAAAGCCGGGGCTGATATTGTCACTGTCCACCTTGAAGCCTGTACCCACCTGCACCGTACGATCCAGTTGATCAAAAGCCTGGGCGCCTTAGCCGGGGTTTCGCTGAATCCGGCGACCCCTGTTTCAAGCCTTGAATCTATATTGAACGAAATCGACCTGCTGCTCCTGATGTCCGTCAATCCGGGTTTTGGAGGGCAGCAGTTTATCAACAGCGCCTACGATAAAATCCGCAGCGCTAAAGAGATGATTATGAAGCGGGATCTCGCCACCACCATCGAAGTCGATGGCGGCGTCACGGTGGACAACATGAAGGCGCTTTCTGAAGCGGGCGTTGATGTCTTTGTGGCGGGTACGGCTGTGTTTAAGAATAAAAACTATCCCAATTATACCGATGCCATTCAGGCGCTTCGTGCGGCGGGCACACTGTGAGGGTCTACTATGCGTGAGAATCGACTATGTTAGACGAAAGCATTCTTTCAAACCTGGTTGAAACACTTCATCCCCTTGAAAAACAGGTCTTGAGGGTTTTTGCGGAAAAGGACAAGCAGGATAGCGCTGCCCTTGTAAGCGCTTCGGGATTAAAGCCGTCTCAAATCTCAACGGCTATCGAATGGTTGCTTGCCAAAGAAATCATCGTGGTTGCCGATGAAAAATCAAACGCCGTGGTGAGCCTGACTGAAATCGGTCAACGATATGCCAAAGCAAAAAATCCTCCTCTGCGAATGGCGGAAGACATTCTGTCGAAGGGGGAGATTTCTATCCGTGAGCTACAGCAACGCACAGATATGGAGGCGGAAGAGAAGAGTCGGGCCATTGGATCTCTTAAGGCCAGTGGCGCTGTCTCAGTGCTTCCCGGTGGACGATTTCTTATCTCAGATGAAAGCAAGTTGGCTGAGTTTAGAGACCTTCAAAGCGTCATTGATGCGCTTGCGGAGAAAGATCATATTACGTCCTTCGTCGATTTTTCGGAGCAAGCTCGGGGGATTATTGATCTGAACCACCGGAAACGGAGTCCATCAAAAGGCATTTTTCGTGTTGAGCTCGAAGTAGATCGCATTTACAAAAAAACAGAACGTTTTGAAGCCGTCTATCAAAAAATGGCCTCAGAGCAGACCGTCGAAACCCTTAGCGAACTCACAGCTGAAATGTTGAAGGATGGCACTTGGCGAGGCAAACAATTCCGGAAATACAATATAGGGTTGCCGCCGCCCCGCATCAGCGGCGGGGCCTTGCATCCCTATAAAGCCTTTTTAGATCAGGTGAAGACCCAGTTCGTTTCGATGGGCTTTTCTGAGATGCGGGGACCGCTCGTCGAGAATGAGTTCTGGGACATGGATGCCCTCTACATGCCCCAGTTTCACCCTGCGCGCGAAATTCACGATGTCTATTTTGTGAAAAATACCCCAGCTGACCAGACTATTCCCGAAGAAGTGGTCGCCCGTGTTGCCGCCACCCATGAAAACGGCGGCGAGAGTGGATCGCGCGGTTGGGGTTATACCTTTGATGCTGAACGCACACGGCGCTTGATTTTAAGAAGCCAGGGCACTTCTGTCTCCGCACGGATACTTGGAGGTGGACTTGGAGACCAGGGAAAAGGAGCAAACATTCCTGGAAAATATTTTTCAATCGCCCGCTGCTTCCGCTACGATCAGGTGGATGCCACCCATGCCCCCGATTTTTTTCAAGTGGAAGGCATCGTGCTTGGTGAAGAAATCCATTTCCGTACCCTGCTGGGTCTACTGACCCAGTTTGCCAAAGAGGTGGCCCGAGCAGAAGAAATCAAGTTTCTACCCGCCTACTTTCCCTTCACCGAACCCTCGGTCGAGATGCATGTCCGTCACCCGAAACTGGGATGGATGGAGTTGGGCGGTGCAGGACTTTTCCGCCCCGAAGTGACCGGCCCGCTTGGAGTGGATGTGCCGGTGATTGCCTGGGGCCTGGGACTGGACCGAATGGCGATGATCGCCCTGGGCATTTCGGATATTCGAGATCTCTTCTCGTCCGATCTTGGGCTGATCAGAGAAAAGCAGAATATTGTTCAAGGCAAATCACTGAGTTAAAGGATTTAAAAAGGTAAGTCATGCCAACGATTGAAGTAAGCATTCGCGATATTGAAGCACTGTTGCAAAAAACACCCAATGACGAAACACTTGATCAGGAACGACTCGAAACCCTGCTTGAAAAGGTCAAGGGAGAAGTGAAGGATTTTTTCCCCGAAACCGACTCGGTCAAGATTGAGTTAAATGATACGAATCGCCCCGATCTCTGGTCGCCCGAGGGCATCGCCCGTCAGATTCTTCCTGCAAGCTCGTCCTGGTCTACACGCTATCCCTTTTTCGCTCCATCAACGCCCGCCACTCAGAAAATCGTAGTTTCCAAGGAAGTTGCATCCCTTCGGCCCTATGTGGCCGCCTGTATTTCACGCGGACTGCACGTGACTGAAGCCATTCTGGATCAACTCATTCAGTCACAGGAAAAACTAGCCGACAGCTTTGGCCGGAGACGTCAGACTGTTTCGATCGGCCTCTATCGCTTGCAAAAGATTCAATTTCCAGTTTCCTATGACCTGGTTGACCCGGAGGCTTGCTTCTTTGTCCCCTTGGGTTTTGATGAGGAAATGAGCTTAAAACAAATCATTACCGAGCACCCGAAAGGGATTGAGTATGCCGCAACACTGGCAGGCGCAAAACGATTCCCGATACTGCGTGATGCGGCAGGCGAGGTACTTTCCTTTCCGCCCATCATCAACAGTCGTGCGCTTGGCGAGGTGGCCGTCGGCGACAGCGAACTCTTTGTCGAAGTCACGGGAACCGACCTCCGCATGGTGACATTAGCCATCAATATTTTCGCCGCGAATCTCAGCGACAGAGGGGCGACGATTGAGCCGGTTAAATTAGAGTACCCTGAAGAGACAGCTTTCGGTTCAAACTTCCAGACCCCTTATGATCTCTCCCAAGCAGTGGTCCTGAAACTGAGCGAATTAAACCGTGTTCTGGGAGAAACTGTTCAGCTGGAAGAAGCGGTCTCTGTTTTTGAATCCTACGGCTTGTCAGTTGATGCGAGTGGAGAGGAGATGAAAATTACTTCCGCCCCCTATCGAGATGACTTGATGCATTCGATTGACCTGGTCGAAGACTTCGCCATTTCCCGTGGCTACGATAGCTTCAGTCCTACGATACCATCAACTTACACCGTCGGTTCACTTTCCCGTATTGAAGAATTTTCAGATGCAATGCGGGTGGCAATGGTGGGTTTTGGTTTTGAAGAAGTCGTCTCGAACATCTTAGGCTCGGCTGAAGATTTTACCCAAAAAATGGGGCTTGCCTCTGACCCAACAGCACGACCGGAAACGGACATCGTCGAAATCGAAAACCCGATGACGGAGCGATTTTCCCTCCTTCGTTCCTGGTTACTCCCTGCATTACTCAGAGTAGAAGGGAACAGTTCCAAGGCCTTCTATCCCCACCGGCTTTTTGAGGTAGGCGAAGTCGCTCGCATGGCCCCGAACACTGCAGCGCAGACCGAAACGCTGATTCACTTAGGTGCATTAATTGCACATCCGGGCGCAAACTTTTCGGAACTCCATGCCGTCTTAGAGGCGCTCTTTCACCGTCTCAGCCTGCCGGTCCGTCTTGAACCGGCTTCTCATCCCAGTTTTATCGAAGGCCGTTCCGGTGCGATCCTGATCAACACTCTTAAAGTCGGTCAAATCGGAGAAATTGTCCCGGGAGTCCTTGAGGCCTGGCAGATCGGTATGCCAACGGTTGCTTTTGAACTGGATTTGGAGCGTATCTATTCGGTCTGATTGAGAAACAAAAGGGACCGATTTTCACAAGAAATTGATGTGGTTATAATGTAGAAATCCCTCTCTGCGGTGAGCTAACCCGTCGCTCAACAACGCAATCAGGCCCAAAGTATTCTACGGTCGGGTTGAGCTGGTTAGGCCACTTTCAGTTCACTTATGTAGGGAACTCTGCCATAAGATAATGTGTATGTTTTTGCTGAATATGAGTGACACCGTTCCCTTATAAGGCCACGATATACTTCATGAAAACGTTCTCCCAAAATAACCGCTTTCAATACACCCTCAAGTGGACAAAATAAGTATTGCCTTCTACCTCTTAGACGATCTACTAGAATAATTCTATATTCATTCTCGCCTGAAAAATCATTGTACTTTCGAAAAAATATATCTTTCGAATGCATCTTAATATGCGAGGATATGTTTTCTTCAGTTGTCATAGAATTATTGTAATTTAAACAATTCTTCTGACTAACGCTGTCACTGCAAAGATCATAGGATACGGGCCCTGGATATACAGTAATTCCATCTATTTTTATGTCTATTTCTTTAAGAAGAGCTGGTTTGTCAAACACAAAACAAACCCCATATTGTTCTTCTCCATATTGAGCCCAAGATCTAGGTTTTGTAAATGGTAAGTTAAATGCGTCACATTCTTCAATTGACGACTTAACAAAGCAAGCGATTTTTGAGTCTTTTAATATTGTTCTATCTAATAACTCCATGGCCTCAATAAATACATTTTCGTCGATACGACCTCTTTGAAGCATACCTTTTGAAAACATCTTATATTCATAAGGGTCATTCAATTCACCCATTGATGAGAACCTTAATTCCCCTGAAAACAAGATATTTTCGATTGCAGTCTTAGCCTTTGTGAAGTGAAAGATAAGATTTTGGTCGAGTAACTGGCCTGGTATATCCATATTAAATTTAAAGCTATCTACAGCTTATCAATACAAGCCCCCTTAGGGCCGGTATTTTTTGCGTAGCGGTTGATATCCTGTCATTTGGCGGGAGTTCATCCTGAGTTCATTGACCACAAGCCTCGTACTTCATGTTTTGCGGCACTATTAATTGTTGCATAAGTAATTTCAGGGTATCTACTATACAACTCATTGAAATTACATCGAAATATATTCCTACTACTTATGCAACAATTAATGCTTCTACTTCGTGCAAAGAGGATTTCTCACACCGTCGCCCGGTGCGCATCCCCCTTGCCCTCAATCGCGGCCTGTGCCGCAGCGAGACGGGCAATGGGTACCCGGTAAGGCGAGCAACTCACATAGTTCAAACCTAGTCGGTGACAAAAGGCGACGGAACTCGGTTCGCCGCCGTGTTCGCCGCAGATGCCGATTTTGAGGCTTTTTTTTGTTGAGCGCCCTTTTTCAACACCAATCTGCATTAATACACCGAGGCCTTCTTGATCAATAGCGACAAAGGGATCTTCCGGTAGAATGCCTCTTTCAACATATTCCGGCAGGAACTTTCCTGAATCGTCACGCGACAGTCCGAAGGTGGTTTGGGTGAGGTCGTTTGTGCCGAAGGAGAAAAAGTCGGCTTCCTGTGCGATCTGATCGGCAAGCAGGGCGGCACGCGGCAACTCAATCATGGTGCCAATGGTGTAGGCTATCTTCTTTTTATGGCGGGCCATCACTTCATCTGCTTTCTTAATACAGAGGGCCTTTAGAGTGGAGAGTTCATTCACATGGGCGACCAGCGGAATCATGATTTCAGGGAGCACATCAACCCGTTTTGCCTTCAGTTCACAGGCGGCCTCAAAAATGGCCTCCACCTGCATTTCATAAATTTCCGGAAAGGTGATGCCCAAGCGGCATCCACGATGGCCCAGCATTGGATTGAATTCATGCAGGCTGTTGGTTTTTGATTTCAATGCAGCTACCGAAAGCCCCATCTCTTTAGAAAGTGCCTCTAGGTCCCGGTCGGTCTGCGGCAGAAACTCATGGAGTGGTGGATCGAGCAGACGAATCGTGACAGGCAAGCCCTTCATCTCCCTCAGGATTTCAACAAAGTCTCCTTTTTGAATCGGAAGCAATTTTGCCAGGGCCTTTTCCCGCCCTTCAAGTGATTCGGCGAGGATCATCTCCCGCACAGCTAGGATGCGGTCTTCCTCAAAAAACATATGTTCCGTCCGGCAAAGCCCGATGCCTTCCGCTCCGAAGCCTCGCGCCACACTGGCATCCCGCTTGTTGTCGGCATTGCAGCGGACTTTCAGTTTGCGAACCTCGTCGGCCCATCCCATTAAGGTTTTGAAGGCTGCGCTGAGTTTGGGTTGAATCAGCGGCACCTGGCCCAAAATGACTTCACCGGTGCTACCGTTCAGGCTGATGAAGTCGCCCGCTTTCACAACATGCTTCCCCACGCTAAAGCTTTGTTCCGCCGCATTGATGGCGAGCGCACCGCAACCTGCGACACAACATTTTCCCATGCCGCGCGCCACGACTGCGGCGTGGGAGGTCATACCCCCTCTGGCAGTCACGATGCCCTCCGCCGCGTGCATGCCGCCGATATCATCCGGAGAGGTTTCCGCCCGAACCAATATGGTTTTTTCATGCCGTTCCGCCATACGTTCGGCTTCTTCGGCCGAAAAGACGGCTTTGCCGATTGCAGCTCCGGGAGAAGCAGGCAGGCCTTTGGCGATGACATTCAGCGTTGCTTTCGCGTCAATCATCGGGTGGAGCAACTGGTCGAGTTGTTGCGGATCAATCCGGGAAATGGCGACTTTTTTGTCGATTAATTTTTCATCCACCATATCGACTGCAATCTTGATTGCCGCCGCTGTCGTCCGTTTTCCGATCCGGCTTTGAAGCATGTAAAGCTTGCCTTCCTGCACGGTGAACTCAATGTCGAGCATGTCTTTGTAGTGTTTCTCTAATTTTTTGTAGATCTTCATCAGGTCGTCGTAGGCCTTCGGGAGCTTCTTTTTCAGGGCGTTGATGGGAAGCGGTGTCCGGATACCGGCCACCACATCTTCTCCCTGGGCATTAAACAGAAACTCGCCGAAAAATATTTTCTTGCCGGTCGAAGGGTCCCGGGTAAAGGCAACGCCGGTGCCGGAGGTTTCTCCTAAATTCCCGAAAACCATCGCGACAACGCTGACGCCCGTTCCCCAAGTGTGAGGGATTTTGTTCAAGCGGCGATAGGTGATGGCCCGTTTTCCGTTCCAGGAGCAGAAGACGGCATCGATACCCAAGCGAAGTTGCTCAAGCGGATCTTCCGGAAAAGCCGTACCCGTTTCTTTTAAGACAATCTTTTTGAATGCTTTAACGAGATCAATGAGGGCTTCAAGCGTGAGGTCGGTATCAAGGTAAACCCCGAGCGTACTCTTTTTCTGCTCAAGTACCTGCTCAAAACGTTCACGGGCGATTCCTAGGACGACACTGCCAAACATGGAAATAAAACGCCGGTAGGCATCATAGCCGAACCACTCATTGTTCGATTTTTTGATGAGTCCCTTGACAGTCTGATCATTGAGCCCAAGGTTCAGCACCGTGTCCATCATGCCTGGCATGGAAGCCCTTGCGCCAGAACGGACCGAGACAAGTAGCGGGTTGTCGGCATCTCCGAATTTGGCCGACACGGATTTCTCAACTTTTTTGAGCGAAGCCAGGGCTTCTTCCCACATGCCCTTAGGATAGCTTTGATTGTTTTTATAAAACGCAAGACAGGCCTCCGTGGTAATCGTAAAACCGGGCGGCACTGCAATGCCGAGCAAAGACATCTCCGCAAGCCCTGCTCCCTTGCCACCCAGCAGGTTTTTCATGTCGCCCCGTCCATCCGCCTTGCCATCGCCGAAGTAGTAAACGTATTTCGTCTTTTTAGTCATGAGTATTCTCCTCAGTTGTTTGATAAGTGCTGTGGAAAAAAGTATTTTATTTTCACGATTTCTTGCTCTTAAACACCCGCCTCTTCCTCCACAATTTTAGAAAAATCACCGAAGTCTTTAAAGAGATTGCCGACGGCGCATAAAAGCGCCAGGCGGTTGTTTCGGATGGCCTCGTCTTTGTCCATGACCAGAACATCTTCAAAAAATTGATTTAAGGGTTTGTGGAGGGTGGCGAGCTTTTCTAAGATTTTGTCGTATTCGCGATTTTCCCAGAGACGAGAGAGTGATTGTTGTAGGTCTTGGTAGCAGCGATACAAGCCCTTTTCGGCTGGCTCGCCTAAAATCGATTCATCGACTTCACCTTCAAACTGCTCCGGTAAAATCCGGACGACCCGTTTGAAAATAATAATCAAGTCAGCAAACAGGGGCTGTTTGGAAAATTTGACGAGGGCTTCGGCACATTCAACAAGCTCCCAGGGATGGGCCATCGGTCGGGAAAGAACGGCAGCACGAAGATCATAACGCACATTTTTTGATTGAAGCTGGGCATCAAGACGTTGTTTTAAAAAGTCGGAGATTTTCTGAAGGAGAGCTTCCCCTGAAACAATTCCTTGTACTTCATATTGGCGAATGGCCTCTTCAATGGCCTCTTCGAGAGAAATTCCTTTAAAGTCCGAATTTGAAAGGATGATCTGAATGATACCCAGTCCGGCGCGACGGAGCGCGTAGGGGTCTTCCGACCCACTGGGAATGAGGCCGACAGTAAAACAACCGACAATGGTATCGAGCTTGTCCCCAATCGAGACAAGCTGGCCCGCCCGACTTTTCGGCAGTTTGCCACCTGACTGTTTCGGCAGATAATGTTCTTCAATCGCTTCTCCAACTGCAGCCCCTTCGCCATCCAATGTGGCATAGATTCGACCCATTGTGCCTTGAAGCGATGTGAATTCCCGGACTACCCCACTCACCAGATCGGCTTTGCAAAGCTGAACGGCCCGTTTTGTATTTTTGATCTCTGTCTCAGAGCAAGCGATTTCCCGAGCAAGATAAGAGGATAGTTTTTTAATCCGTTCAACTTTCTCAAAAACACTGCCTAATTTTTCCTGAAAAGTGACGCGTTTGAGTGCTTCGACAAAGTCTGCAAGTGTGTTTTTGCGGTCCTGATCAAAATAAAATTGTGCGTCCACCAGGCGAGCTCGTAATACTCGCTCATTGCCTTTTTGGATGACCGACATATCGGGTGTTTCAATATTTGTAACCGTAATAAAGTGGGGAAGGAGTTCGCCCTCCGGCTTGTAAAGCGGGAAGTAACCTTGATGCTCCGCCATCGCGGTGATGATGATTTCTTTTGGAATCTCTAAAAAAGGTGTATCAAAATTTCCACAGATCGCCTTTGGATATTCAAGGGTATAGGCAGCATCCAGCAGCAAGCTCTGATTTGAGGTGTCGAGCAAGGCTTCCTTTTCTTTTGCCAGGGCCTGCATCTGCGTTGTAATTCGGCGGACCCGTTCATCGGGATCAACGACAACCTTCCGGCGGGAGAGTTCTGCACAGTATCCATCAAAATTGCTGACTTCAAATGCCTCCGGAGACATCATGTGGTGGCCGTAAACACGATTTCCCGACTGCACTCCGGCAAAGGAAAAAGGGATGATGCGCCCATCATAGATCGCCGCAATTGACCGAATCGGCCGCACAAAGGAGACGCCCGTTTTATTCCATCGCATGGATCGTGGAAAAGTCAGTTTTGACAGCACGTCAGGTAGGATCTCTGCTAGCAGGATTTCGGCGGCCTTTCCGACGTTTTCCTTTTTGTAAGTGAGGTACTCGCCTTTTTTCCCTTTGGCGGCATCGCCAAGAGTCAGGGCATCTACAACCTGGATTTCTTCAAGAGAGATGCCTTGCGACTTTGCAAAGCCCAGGGCGGCGCGGGTTGGATTGCCCGAGGCGTCAAAGGCTGCTCGTTTCGGGGGGCCGATAATCGATTCTGTCGTGGTGAGCTGCTGGCTTTCAATGGTCTCAAAATAAAGGGTCATTCGGCGAGGGCTGCCGTAAACCTGTGCTGAGGATGCTGGAAGGTGGACATCGCTGAGCTGTTTTTCCGCACGCTCGGCAAGTTGTTTCAGAGTCGGCGCAATGACATCGGAAGGCATTTCTTCAAGGCCGATTTCAAGCAGCAGGGCATATTGAATGGAATGTTGAGCAGAATTTTGGGAGGGAGTGCTCATCGCTTGATCAAGGGGAAGTCTGCCTCCTCACGTTGTTTGAGATACCCTCTAGCACAGGCTCGGGCAAGTCCCCGAACTCGGGCGATGTATGCGGTTCTCTCTGTTACGGAGATGGCCCCGCGTGCATCAAGCAGATTAAAAAGATGGGAACTTTTAATGCATTGGTCATAAGCGGGTAGCACCAGGTTCTCGGAGACCTGAGCCTTCCCTTCCGCTTCCGCACAGTCAAAGGCCTCTTTTAATGTCGAGACATTGGCGGTATTGAAATTATAGTTTGAAAACTGGACCTCCCCCTCCAAGTGCACATCACCATATTTCAGGTCATCGTTCCAGGCGAGATCGTAGACATTATCAATCCCTTGCAAATACATGGCGACCCGCTCCAGTCCGTAGGTGATTTCAACCGAAGTGGGTTCAAGCGCAATCCCGCCGATTTCCTGAAAATAGGTAAACTGCGTCACCTCCATGCCGTCCAGCCTCACTTCCCAGCCCAGGCCCCATGCACCCAGGGTCGGCGACTCCCAATCATCCTGAACGAAGCGGATATCGTGTTCGGTCAAAGACAATCCAAAGGAGGACAGGCTTTGAAGGTAGAGGTCTTGGATATTATCCGGTGCGGGTTTTAGTAACACTTGATATTGATAATAGCGTTGGAGCCGGTTCGGGTTTTCCCCGTAGCGTCCATCAGTCGGGCGACGGGATGCCTGAACGTAGGCCGTCTTCCAGGGTTCAGGGCCTAGAGCGCGCAGAAAGGTCTCCGGATGAAAGGTCCCTGCACCCACTTCGTTATCGTAGGACTGGTGAATGATACAGCCTTGTTCAGCCCAGAATTGATGAAGTGATAAAAAAAGTTGCTGAAAGCTTAGACTTTTTTGTTGCGTTGAAGACACGAGACGGCTTTCTCTTGATTGCATTCCATAGCGCGATATGACTGCGAAGCAAAAGTATCAAAGTGATGGAAATATTGTCAATGAAATTGATGGCTCGCGAAGGGTAAATGGCTTCCCCAAAGAACAGCTCCTAAACGACTATGAAACCGACATCGAACTGAAACAGGCTTGAATCAATCGAGCTTTCGTTATACCATCCCCCCGGATTTTGATTACGATAAAGCTGTGAGAAGATCAGGAAATGCTGTCACTGACAAAGGCGCGGATCAAAACGGAAATCGCCGATTCACACATCATCTACAAAAGCGGGATGCAGTTTTTATGCGGTCCGATGGCGATGACGATAGGGGAAGCCCTGCCCACAGAGGGGTAGAAATCTATGCCGGCCGGGAAACGGGAGAGGTGAGCATGAAATTCAAACTTCCCGGTTTTCCACAATGAGGGAACAAGTTTGAAGATAAATCAGAGACGGAAATTGTGACGACGCATTTTGAAGTTCTGTCTGCTTCATCCGAAGCCTTGGCGCGTTGCGGACGAATACACACGCCACATGGCGTGATCGATACGCCGGCATTCTGCCCGGTCGGGACACTTGGATCGGTCAAAGGCATGGCTCCGGATGATCTTGAGGGCTTGGGCGTGCAGATGATGCTTTCCAACGCCTACCATCTTTATCTCAGGCCGGGACACCGCTTCATCGAAAAGCGTGGGGGACTCCACAACTTCATCGGATGGGATCATCCGATTCTGACCGACAGCGGCGGCTACCAGATCTTCAGCTTGAACAAGTTGACGAAAATCAGCGAAGAAGGGGCCGCCTTTCAATCGCACATTGACGGCTCCCGCCATTTTATTTCGCCCGAGAAAGCCATTGAGATTGAAAGCAGCCTGGGTGCCGACATTATTATGGCCTTCGACGAATGCCTTCCCTATGCCTCCGATTACAAACGTACTGCGGCCTCTGTTGATCGTACCCTGCGCTGGGCAAAGCGTTCAAAATCAGCGCATCTCAACAAGAAACAATCGCTTTACGGCATTGTTCAGGGTGGCTTTTTCCCGGACTTGCGAAAAGTCGGGGTGGAGGGACTTCTGGAGATCGGTTTCGATGGGTATGCCATCGGCGGTCTTTCTGTAGGAGAGCCCCAGGATGAGATGCTGGAGGTCCTTGAGCAGGTTGTTCCGACCCTGCCTTCTGATAAAACGGTTTATCTCATGGGGGTCGGCAGACCGGAAGACCTGGTCGAAGCGGTTTGGCGCGGCGTCGATCTCTTTGACTGCGTATTGCCCACCCGACACGCGCGAACAGGCTCCCTTTTTACGGCGCGTGGCGAGATTAACATCAAAAACAGCCGATATAAAGAGGACGACCAGCCTCTGGACTCCGATTGCGCCTGTTATACTTGTCGCCATTTTTCACGGGCCTACCTACGTCACCTCTTTATTGCAAAAGAGATCCTCGCGATTCGCTTGAATACTTTGCACAACTTGTATTATTATCTCGCGCTAATGTCCGGACTTCGCCAGGCGATCAAAGATCTTACGCTCAGTCGCTTCCGAAAGACCTTTTACGAACTTAGGAACACCGCCTCACCGCTTTCCTGATACGCCACAAATAATCTAAGGAGAATACAGTGTTATTGCTCGGATGGTTTGTTACAGATGTTTTTGCCCAGACTGGGGGCAGTGCGGCCAGTACTGAAGGTATCAACCCCCTCGTTTCTTTCGGTCCCTTTATTCTCATTTTTATCCTCTTCTATTTCATGCTGATTCGTCCGCAGCAAAAAAAGGCGAAGGAGCGGCAGGAGATGATTGGAGGCCTGAAAAAGGGAGACCGCGTCATTACAACGGGTGGATTGATCGGGACGGTCACAACCCTTGGAGAAAAGATCATTACGATTCAAATTGCCGAAGGCGTACGGGTTAAGGTGGTTCGCAATAATGTCGATGAACTCAAAGAAAACGAGAAAGATTAAAGAGCGATAAAGAGTAAAGACATTATATTACTTGTTAGAAAGTAGGAGAGAGATAGAATGAAAAAAGGAATTAAAGGGAGATTGATGACGATCGGCGTTTTTTTGGTCATCGCACTACTCTTCCTGCTGCCCTCTACCCCGATCTATTCAAAACTGCCGTCTTGGTGGGGGGACATCTTCCCGGATAAAGGCGTTCAACTCGGCCTTGACCTGCAAGGCGGTATGCACCTGGTCTTGGAAGTCGAAGTTGAAAAAGCGGTGGACACGGTTGTTCAGCGCACGCTTTCTTCAATCAGCATTGCCTTGGAGGATAAGGAAATCAGTGATGTCTCCGTCAAGAGGGAAGGAAGAGCCATCCACCTTTCATACCCTGCCGATAAAGAGGAGACCGTGACGGAGGTCCTGGATGAAAGCTTCCCGAACTTGACTTCAACAGAAGAGGGTTCAGGCAGTCGAGTGCTTGAGCTTAGAGAAACTGAGAAGAAACGCATCCTGGAAAATGCCACTCTCCAGGCCCTTGAGACCATCCGGAACCGTGTCGATGAATTCGGTGTCTCAGAACCTCTGATCCAGAAGCAGGGTCAGAACCAGATGTTGATCCAGCTTCCGGGCATCAGCGATGCGGATCGAGCGATAGAACTGATCGGAAAAACCGCCTTGCTCGAATTCAAAATATTAAACGAATCCTCCCCGATTCTAAGTGAATTTCCGGGTCGGATTAAAGCGGGCGAGGAAGAGGAATTTTTGAATAAATTTAAGGATCGCCTTGAAGAGAACGAAGAAATTCTTTTTGAGCGCATTGTCGGCGAAGAAGGGGATGTCTTTAAAAACCCCTACATTGTACAGGGCACGGCTGTCCTGTCCGGAGACCTGCTCACGGATGCCCGCGTCTCATTTGGCGAATTCAACGACCCCTATGTTTCGATCACCTTCGATGCCACCGGGGCGATGTTATTTGAAAAGGTCACGGGTGAACATATCAACGAACGACTTGCCGTCGTGCTGGATGACACCATCTATTCCTCTCCACGCATCAACGAGAAAATCAGCGGGGGCAGAGCACAGATCAGCGGGTCCTTTACCCACCAGGAGGCAAGCGACCTTTCCATTATTCTGCGGGCCGGGGCCTTGCCGGCACCCGTCACCATCCTCCAAAATGTGACCGTCGGGCCTTCATTAGGTAGCGATTCCATTCAAAAAGGCATACAAGCAGGCATATTGAGTATCGTTCTTGTCATCTGTTTCATGGTCTTTTATTACAGACTCTCCGGCCTGATTGCCGTTTCTGCGATGGCCTTGAACATTATTTTGCTGGTGGGCGCTTTGGCGACGCTGAATGCCACATTAACCTTACCCGGCATTGCGGGTATCATCCTTTCCGTCGGCATGGCGGTTGATGCCAACGTCCTGATTTTAGAACGCATTCGTGAAGAACTTCGGGCCGATCGACCGGTCCGCCTCGCCATTGATGCCGGGTATGACAAGGCCTTTTCATCAATTTTCGACTCCAATGTCACCACCTTGATCACGGCATTTGCCCTCTTCATGTTTGGGACCGGGCCGATCAGGGGCTTTGCCGTTACACTGGGTCTCGGCATCACCATCAACCTGTTTACTGCATTGGTCTGCACAAAAATTGTCTATGACTACATGAACGGACGAAAGCGGATGGAAACGCTCAGTGTTTAAATGATCACTGCGCAACAATCTTAATTAAGATAGAGGAATACCATGTTCACATTGATTAAAAAGACCGATATCGATTTCATCGGAAAGCGTAAGACCTTTTTTATGATTTCCACTGTGATGTCGCTGCTCGGATTGTTTGCACTTTTTCAGATCTCCACAGGAGGCGGGAAGCTTGGCATCGACTTTGCCGGGGGCGCTGCCCTTCAGTTGAAGTTTGATCAGCCGATCCAGATTGATACCGCAAGGCGGGCACTGGAAGACGGAGGGATCAAAGGTGCGGAATTACAGGAAATTGTTTCGGGAAATAAGTTGATTATCCGTCTGAAACGCCGGGACATTACCAAAGAAAATACTCGTGCCGAAATCAAGAAGATCTTTTCTTCTTCCTTTTCCGGAAATAACTTTATCATTGAGAGTAGTACGGAAATCGGGCCGACCATCGGAAAAAAATTGCAGGGGGATGCCATCAATGCCATTATCTTCTCCCTGGTGCTGATTATTTCCTATATTGCCTACCGCTTTGAATTTCGCTTCGGCATTGCGGCGGCCATCGCCACCTTTCATGATGTTTTCATCGTGTTGGGGCTCTTCTTTGTGATGCAAAAAGAAATCACTCTCCTGGTTGTGACCGCCTTATTGACGATTGCCGGTTATTCCCTGAACGATACGGTCGTGGTTTTTGATCGCATTCGTGAAAACCTGAAAAAGAGGACAAAAAAAGAGAGTTACGAGGAGGCGATTAACAAATCGATCAACGACAACCTCTCCAGAACCCTGATTACCAGTTTGACCACTTTTTTGGCGGTTGCAGCCCTTTATTTTTTTGGCGGGGAAGTCATTCATGATTTTGCGCTGGCGATACTCCTGGGCGTTGTCATCGGCACCTATTCTTCCTGGTACATCGCAAGCGCGCTGATCGTCACATGGCACAAAAAGACGACGACGCAGGGTAAAGCACAGAAGGCTGGCAAGGTACTAAAGCGGGCCTAAACCTAAGACATGACCTTGACCCACCACATGTGCCAATCGATTGAGACTACCCAAAATGCCTCGCGAAACACATGTTAGAAGCCTCTTAAAAGGGTTCAGCTGGCGCATCGTCGCCTCAGTCACGACTTTTGTTATCGCCTACGCGGTCACCGGTTCAACCCAGCTTGCGATTGAAATCGGGATGATCGAAGTCGTCGCGAAGATATTTTTTTACTATCTTCACGAAAGGGCCTGGCAACTCCTCCCTCGAGGAACCATCCGGCACATCGAATCAGACGTTCTAAGCAAACGTAAAAAGTCAGTCAAAAATATTGAATGAGAAGAAAATCTGCCTGTTCGGTGGTACTTTCAACCCCGTCCACAACGGTCATCTTTATATTGCGCGTTCAGTCGCAGCGCTTCTTGATGCCGATCTCGTGCTCTTTATTCCATCCGGTATGCCGCCGCATAAGGACGCAGCGACAATCCCGTCGGGGAAACACCGTCTGGCAATGCTTCGTCTCGCCCTGTCCGGATCTCCCCAGTTTAAAGCCTGCGACATCGAAATCAAGCGCAGCGGTCCTTCATTCACAATCGATACGATTGATCTACTCAGGCAAGATTATCCCGATGCTCGCCTCATTTTCATTGTCGGCATGGATGCTTTTATTCAACTCAATACATGGAAAGAGCCGGAGCGCCTGCTGACCCTCTGCGACTTCGCTTTGATCTCTCGCCTTGACTACCCGTTTTCACTGCTTTCGGAGATCGGAGCGCTTCCCTTGACTAGGCTTTCTTCGTCGATTGATACTGACAAACTCAAGGCGCTCGACCAGGGAAAACGTTCGACCTACAGCCTTCCAATGAGGACACGAAATTCATTGCACTTGCTCTCGGTCCCTCACATTGCAATCTCCGGAACCACGATAAGACAACGCATCGCAAGTGGAGAATCGCTCAGAAACGTCTTGCCTCACTCTGTTGAGTCTTATATAATCGAAAATGAAATTTACTTGGAGGAAAAAAATTACTAAGAAATCAAGCGAATACCAAGCTTCCGGGCGCCAGTGGGATGCAAAAAGCCTCACTCTTCTGATTGGTGAAATCCTTCAGTCAAAGCATGCAGAGGACATTGCTCTTTTACAGGTAGACACACTCACATCCATAGCCGATTTTTTTATCCTTTGTACTGCTGAGTCAAGCCCCCAGCTCAAAGCCATTGCCAATGAAGTTGAAGACCGGCTCTCAGAACAGGGAATCGAGCCCCTCAGCGTCGAAGGCCGTGAGGGAGGCAGCTGGATACTAATCGACTATGGTGCTGTGGTGCTTCATATTTTCAAAGAGGAAGCGCGAGCATTTTATAAGCTGGATGATCTCTGGGCCGATGCACCCCGGATGCAACTTTCCGGAGACATTGCAGATGCCTAAGCGATCCGATTACTGCTGTTCTTTAGAAAAACAGGACTAAAACATGCCCCTTTTTATTCTCCTTTTTTTTGCCCTGATGGGGGGTGTCGGTTACTTAGCGACACTCAATCCAGGAAAAGTCACTTTCTTCCTGAGTCAAGACGCATCGGTTGAACTGGCCCTCACGGCGCTCATTCTTTTTTCGACGGCCTTAGGCGGCCTGCTTGTGATCATTTCCTTCGGCGTCAGGGAAATGAAGCAGACTTTTTTGCATTGGCGGGCATTGCGACTGGAAAAACGAGGCGAGCGGGTTGATCTTCATTATACCGAAGCGGTCAACGCCTTCCTCGCGAAGCGCTACCGGGATGCCAGCTCCCTGTTTAAAAAGATTTTAGCTATCAATCCAAACCACTTCAACTCCCTCCTGAAGCTGGGAGAAATTAACAGAAGGCAGGGCAATTTTAATGAGGCGATTCGCCTGCATCGTAAAGCACGAAACCAGGACGACCAGAGTATTAAGGCCCTCCTGGCGCTTTCCCGCTCTCTCGAAGAAGCGGAGCGTTTTGAAGAGGCAATGCAATTCTTAAGAGAGATTATCGGAGTGGACGGTGCGAACCTCACTGCTCTGAGTCGGCTTCGCGACTTGACGATGCAGCTTCAGCAATGGGAAGACAGCTATCCCTTACAGGAAAAAATCCTGAAACTTCAATTATCGGAAGAAGAAAAGAAGAGAGAGGAAGCAGCTTTTCTTGGAATCAAGTATGAACTCGGCAGACAATTTCTTCAAAAAAACGAAGCTTCGGAAGCCAGACGCTACTTCAAGGCAGCGATCAAACAAGATAAAACCTTTTTGCCTGCCCATATTGGTCTGGGGGATAGCTATTTCAGCAAGGGCAACAATAAAGAGGCCGCCGAATCGCTAGAAAAATCATTTGAATTGACCGGGAACCTCATTCTTTTGCTCCGTCTGGAAGATTTTTTTATTGAAACAGGAGAACCGGAAAGGGTTCTGGAAATCTATCAAAAAAGGTCTGCGAAAGAACCTCAAAATATCGTGCTTCGTTTTTACCTGGGTAGGCTCTATTATCGCCTGGAGATGATTGATGACGCCTTTGAAATCCTCTCCGAGATTGAGCCTCAGGTTGAATCCTTCCCCGATCTTTTTAAAATTCTCGGAAACATTCATGTCCGCCGGGGCGACCTGAATTTTGCGATAGAGGCCTTTAAGAAGGGTCTAAAACTCAAAACACGGGTCACAATTCCATACTACTGCCCCGACTGTGACAACCACAGCAACGAATGGGCCGGTCGCTGCGAGCGTTGCGGGGCATGGGACAGTTATATCGCAACACCCATCCTGGTCGATAAATCAAGTACCCGGGCCTTGATAGAGGCTCCTGCACCCTATCCCACTTTCCCCATTCGGATAGAAGAGACTGTCTAGGTTTTGAAAATATCCGATTCACGACCCAAACCACTCGCTCTCATCATTTTGGATGGTTGGGGCATCAATCCGAAAGCTGAGGCGAATGCTATCGCCCAGGCAGCCCCGCCCTACTACAACTCCCTTCTTGCGAAATATCCGAATACGACATTGAATGCCTCCGGCGAAGCCGTTGGCCTTCCGAAAACACAAATGGGCAACTCCGAGGTTGGGCATATCAACATCGGCGCGGGTCGGGTTGTCCATCAGGAATTGACACGAATCACCAAGTCATTTACTGACGGCAGCTTCGCTAAAAATGCGACTTTTCAGGGCGCTCTTGCAGCAGCAAAGTCACAAGACAGCACCTTCCACCTTCTGGGTTTGCTCTCCGACGGCGGGGTACACAGCCACATCGATCACCTCTTGGAGATTCTGAAACTTGCGGAGAAGGAAGGGGTCAAACGACTAAGGGTTCATGCCTTTTTAGATGGGCGGGATACGCCACCCAAAAGCGCCTTAGGCTACATTGAGCGCTTAGAGGTTGCCCTTAAGGCAAATCAACCCCCCGGGGGTGACTGGCGGATTGCCACCATCACAGGTCGATTTTATGCCATGGATCGGGACAAGCGCTGGGAACGCACTGCAAAGGCCTACCAGGCGCTGATTCTGGGAGAGGGGGAGTCCGCTCGCTCTGCGGCAGAGGGCATTCAGAAACAATATGACGACGGAATAAGCGATGAGTTTATCTTGCCGATCATTCTGTCAGAAGACGGAGAAACCTCAGGTCGTATCGAAATGCGTATCAAAGCAGGGGATAGTCTGTTCTTTTTTAATTTCAGGGCCGATCGTGCCCGGCAGCTCTGCCATGCTTTGACCGACGACACTTTTACTGCGTTTGAAAGAAAACAGCGACCTTCACTTGCCAGCTTTATTTCCATGACCTCCTATGAAGCAAGCCTTAATCTGCCCGTCATATTTGAAGCGGCGCGGCTCCCGAACATCCTTGCAGAGGTCTTAAGTCAACAAGGCCTCCGGCAATTGCGAATTGCAGAAACCGAAAAGTATGCCCATGTCACCTATTTTTTTAATGGTGGACAAGAAAGCGCATTTGAGGGGGAGGAGCGGATCATGATCCCCTCTCCGAAGGACGTCAAGACCTACGACCAGAAACCGGAAATGAGCGCCGAAGCACTCACTGAAGCGCTTGTCAGTGAGATTGAGAAAAACAGCTTTGATTTTATCTGTGTTAATTTCGCCAACCCGGACATGGTGGGCCATTCCGGGATTTTAAGCGCTGCGATCAAAGCGGTCGAAGCGGTTGATCGTTCGCTACAAAAAGTGGTGGAGGCGATCATCGCTGCTGGCGGTATTGCGCTGATTACCGCAGATCACGGCAATCTGGAACAGATGCGGGACGAGCTGACAGGAGAACCCCACACCGCCCATACCACCTTTCCCGTCCCCTTTATTTGCGTTTCAAACAAAAAGCTCACACTTCGCCCAGGCATTCACGCCAATATCGCACCCACAATCCTGGATTTTCTGAATATCCCAAAGCCTGAGGAAATGGACCACGATTCCCTCATTGTGACTTAAGCAGAGCTTCCATAAAGAAAACGGTTTTGCTTTTCAGGGACGGTTTTTTATTCGCCCTTGGACAAAAAAGGATAATCAATGTGCATGGCACTTCGTACTTGCGCCATTGTTTCCCGGGCCACTACTCTTGCCTGTCGTGTGCCTTCAATGATGATCTCGTCGATCTTTTTTTCATCCTGCTCATAGCGGGCACGTCTCTCCCTGAGCGGTTCGAGAAAGTGGTTCAGGGCCTCAATCAAGCACTTTTTGACTTCTACATCGCCAACGGCGCCTTTGCGATAACGGTCTTTCAAGTCGTCCACCTCGGCCTTGTTCGGGTTGAAGGCATCATGGTAAGTGAAAACAGGGTTGCCTTCGACATGGCCGGGGTCGGTCGCGCGTAGGCGAGTCGGATCGGTATACATGCGCATGACCTTTTTTTTGACAGCTTCGGCATCGTCAGCCAGGTAGATACAGTTGCCGATGCTTTTGCTCATTTTTGCCTGACCGTCGGTTCCGGGAAGGCGGGCAAAATCACCAAGCAGGGCTTCGGGTTCGACCAGCACTTTTTTGTAGAGGCTGTTAAAGCGCCGGACGATTTCATTGGTCTGCTCAATCATCGGAAGCTGATCCTTTCCCACCGGGACGAGGTCTGCCTTGAAGGCGGTAATATCAGCAGCTTGATGCACCGGATAAACCAGAAAACCTGCCGGGAGATTGTTCTCAAATCCTTTTTGCCGCATTTCGTCTTTTACGGTGGGATTGCGCTGAAGCCGGGCGACTGTCACCAGGTTGAGATAAAACACGGCCAATTCCGCAATCTCCGGGATCATCGATTGCACAAAGATCGTGCTTTTTTCCGGATCAATGCCAACACTTAAATAATCTTTGACCACCTCTCGAATATTCTTTTGTAAAATATCAGGATGTTCAAAATGGTCGGTCAGGGCCTGGGCATCAGCGATAAGAATGTAGCATTCGTAACTGTCTTGTAACTTAACGCGGTTTGAAAGTGAGCCAACGTAATGACCTAAGTGAAGGCGACCGGTCGGGCGGTCGCCGGTGAGGATGCGTTTTTTTTCGGTCATCTTGCGGGTCATCTCAATTGTCCTCTCTACAGGGGAGTCACAAAATAAAGCGGCCCATTATGTCTTTTGATCCGAGAGCTGTCAAGAATAGGGGAAAGCCTGTTTCGGCTCGGCGAACACTTCATCAAATGTCCCAAATTGACTATTTTTCTGTGGTTTTTTCCTCATTCGTGTGGGTAATAGCCTGAATGAGTCGAAGAAATGCCAACTGGACCGATCGACTCGAAATGACGCGGAATTGCTCAACCAGCCGCTTTTCCTCTGCCGAGAGCGTGTTATAAGGGATAGGAAATTCTTCTACGGTCGGCAGGTCTTTTAAAAAATAGTCGATGGGAACATGGAGGCAACGCGCCATTTCCTGAAGCCTTAGGATCGCCAGTTGGTTTACCCCCTTTTCATATTTCTGGATTTGCTGGTAGGAGACGTCCAATCTTTCAGCCAGGCCCTCCTGGGACAAGCCGATCTCAAGCCGTCTTTGGCGGATCTTTTGCCCGATCAAATTTCCTTTTGTTTTAAAAGCCTTCGGCATTCCCCACCTCCGAGTCGGTTAGCCATGTACGTAGATTTGCGTATTTACAAAAGTTTCGGCTTGGGATTAACTGTCTCGCAAGGGATCGGGTTTGCCGCTCTAAGGTTCAGGGTTCAGGTGACCCCCCTCGTTTGAGGGGGTTGACGGAACTCAGATTCCTTGATATTAAAGACGCATACGGTCTAATTCTTCGGCGGTTTATTCGATGGGGTTCAGCGTGATTATTGCGTCCATCCATCCATTTTTTAAGTACTGTTCTATTCTTTCTGACAGGCCCTGGACTTATTTTGATTTTGAACGCCCTTGTGGTTTTTTTCGCAAGGGCGTTTTTTGTGCCGACCTTTATAAGCAGATCCTTTTAAAAAGCGTTTAGAGAACGGAGGTTTTATGATGGTGACAGGCAGTGTGCAGAAGAAGCCCGATAGGACATACTCAGGTATTATACCTGGAAGGCTTTTCAAAGGGTTGGAGGCGTTACTCCTATTTTTCTTTGTTTTATTGTTCCTGCCGTTGAAGGCTCACGCTGGGTTCTGGGAACAGACGGGAGGGCCGGAGGGGGGCAATATACAATCAATTGTCATGGCACCAAACTATGATATTGACCAGACGGTTTTTTCATTGGTTGATGGCAATATCTATAAATCGACAGATGGTGGAGAGACATGGTTGCAGGTGTTTGATCATTTTGTACAGAACATCGTTATTTCCCCTGACTATTCCAACGATCAGACACTTTTTGCCATATCTGACCCACCGTTTGAGAATACTGCTGTTTACACATCAATTGACGGAGGAATCGCATGGTCAAAGATCAGCAACCTTTCTGCTTTTATCAATTTTTCTGAGATAGCGATTTCCCCTTTATTTGCCGTTGACCAGACACTTTTTGCGCAAGGTACCGGCGGAATGCATAGATCGACTGACGGAGGGGTTACTTGGGTACGAAATGTTTCCACACCTCAACCCATTGGACCTGTTGGAGATTTCAGTTTTTCACCTTCGTATGCCCAAGATCAGACGATTTTCTCTATCGGGTCAAATAAGGCCTTGATCAAATCCATCGACGGCGGTGTTTCGTGGAGCGTAATTCGCACACTCATGCTGCCAATCAATGATCCCAAGGTTTTTTCTCTTCGATTGGTTAAACTGTCTCAAAACTATATGGTAGATCAAACCATTTTTTTGAGCGTCAGCGATGGCCGGTTCAACCCCACCAGGGATGTCGTATATACCTCGACCGACGGAGGAGTTTCCTGGTCCCCAGCAAGTTCCGGTTTAGGTGGTGGTGCTGTACATTACCTCGCAATATCACCTTCTTACACAAGCGACAGAACTCTCTTTCTTGCCAATTTTTTCGATGTCCCCTATAAATCAACCGATGGCGGTCTGACATGGACACCAATCAATACAGGCCTTCCGAATATTCCTACCAAGTTCATCTCTGTTTCACCCGCGTTTCAGACGGACAGAACGGTCTTCGCTGGCACCACCGGTGCTGGAATCGTCAAGTCAGTAGACGGCGGAACCAACTGGGTACAAAAAAACTCAGGCATAAAACACGCACTCGTTTTTTCTTCGATAGCGATCTCCCCATTTTATAAGACCGACCGGACTATCTTCGCTGGAGCGTATCCCGAAGTGGCTAAATCTACAAATGGAGGGGATGCATGGCCTTCGATAAATACCGGTCTCCCTAGCGGTGCAGTCACTGAACAACTGCTTGTATCCCCCGCATATCAAACCGATCAAACGGCATTCGCGATCATTCAGGAAGCTGATTTTGGCTTCACAAGTAGTACGCCGATCACTGCCTACAAGACCGTTGACAGCGGTCAATCTTGGGTTCTATCCAATTCAGGGCTGCCGACGACCCCTTCACCCACTGGAGGTGGGTTCGGGTGTTTAGCCTTTTCACCCTCTTACAAGAATGACCAAACGGTTTTCTTCTTCGGATGGAATGGAGTCTTCAGGGCTGTGGATAGTGGGGCATCGTGGATCAAGGTAAATAATATAGGATTTGGAGGAACTTCTTGCCACAGTAAAATTGGGATGTCTCCGTCTTATGCCACCGACCAGACCATCTTTGCCAGTGACCGTGGAGGTGTGTGGAAGTCGGCTGATGCTGGAATTTCCTTTGCTCCAATCAATAACGGTCTGCCTGCCAGCCTTTCAAACACCTCATTGGTTGTTTCGCCGTCATATGGGACTGACCAGATCTTATTTGTATTGAGGGGCCTAAAGCTTTTTAAATCTACCGATGAAGGTTTATCCTGGACGCTTTCGGCAACCTTCCCTTCACTTATCCCGACCGATTCCAATATAAATGTAATTGCAATTTCCCCCGCATATTCAAGGGATAGAACCCTTTTTGGAGCAGATCTCAAGCCACACTCAGGTGGACGGACTAGATATATATGGAAATCTGTTGATGACGGTGTAACATGGGAGCGCATTCTGACGCCTCTTCACAACATCCCGTCGGCTTGGTCTCCGCCCGCTATCCGTCTTAGCTCTATGGAATTCTCTCCAGGCTACCCCTGCGATGGCACGCTCTTTTTTGGCACTGGAGAAGACGGCGTCTGGAAGTACATTGATACCGAGGCCATCAGTGCGTGCCGACCGCCGGGCATTACCTCCCTCTCCACAACCTCCGGAGCCTCAGGGGATGCCGTCACGATCACCGGTACCAACTTCGTGGCCAACCAGGGAACCAGCACCGTCACCATCGGCGGGGCAGCGGCGACCGTCACCAGTTGGAGCGACACGCAGATCATCGTCAGCGTTCCGGCGGGCGCAACCACCGGGCCCCTCGTCGTGACGGTAAACGGCGTTCCGGTTACCGCTCCACAGGACTTTACCGTCCTGCAACCTCGATTTACGCTTTCCATCGCGCCGAATGTGCAGACCGTGGCCAGCGGCGGATCAGCCGCCTTCACGCTTTCCCTGACAAGCATTGATGGGTTTAATCAGCCTGTTGGATTCGACAATCCTTTAGGGCTGCCACCCGGAGCAACAGCAAATTACAGCCCCGCGACCGTCGTTCCGCTTGGAGATGCGACCCTGACGATCCAGACCGTCCCCACGACTCCACCCGGCTCCTATCCCCTGACAATCAACGCAAACGGCGGGGGCGCGGGTGATGTGAAGGGTGTGACGTTGGAGGTGACGGCTCCAGTTCCATCCCCTACAGACACCGACGGAGATGGCGTTCTTAACCATTTAGACAACTGCCCAGAAGATCTAAATCCAGACCAGCAAGATATTGATGAGGATGGGCGTGGTGATATATGCGATTCTGATATTGATGGAGATGGTCTGACAAACACAGAAGAGGCAACAGCAGGGACAGAGTCAAATAAGTGGGATACCGACGGAGATCATTTGTCGGATGGCCTAGAGGTAAAGGGTGTGCCCCATGAAAATAGTGAGTTCCTGTTGGATCTTAAAGGTATGGGCGCAGATCCGCTTCATAAGGATATTTTTGTGGAGGTGGATTATATGATGCTTCCAGCCAACTGTCCTCCTGGTGAAAAATGTTCTACCCCTCACTCGCATAAACCCTACGATGAAGCAATCCAGAAGGTTGTCGACGCATTTGCAAAGGCTCCACTGTACGATGCTGACGGCAAACTCATTAACAATCCTGATGGTACTCCCGGTATCAGACTGCATGTAGACAATGGAAGAAATGCCTTGCTCAATTATCCGGGAGATGTATCGAGAAAGTGGGGTGATTTAAGTCAATCAGGGATCATAGCGGAGAAAGAAATTCTTGGAATACAACAGAACGAGACCGTAAGTTATGTGAAGAACCAATGCGTGGATACTACCGGTATAACTTGGTGGGAAAGAATACGTAAAGATTTTAACGAAAAAAAGCAGCTTGATAAGTCTCGTCAAAAAGTATTTCACTACGTTATCTTTTCGCATGATACAGGTGTTTATGAATTTGATCCAAAAAGTAATAAATGTGTTCTCAAACTATCTGGTGGGTTATCACATGTACCTGCAAGTGATTTTATCGTCTCACTTGGCTCCCATGCCAATGACAAGTCTGAAGGGTCCATTGATCAACAAGCTGGTACATTTATGCATGAGTTAGGGCACAATCTTGGGCTTAAACATGGAGGACAAGATGAGGTCAACTACAAACCTAATTATCTGAGTGTGATGAATTACAGCTTCCAGGTGTCTGGTGTCTATACTCCTAAGCGGTTACATGATTATTCCAGGTTTGGACAGAACGAACTTCCAGATCTTATTGAATTCCGCCTTGATGAAAGCATGGGGTTGGCTCCGAAAATCGGCAAACTTGATGAGTACAGGACAGTTTACTACGGCCAAAAATGTACAACAGGAATACAACTTCCTGGAGGCGCTACTCCCATACAAGGGTCTGCATTGTCTCCAAAAATTAAAGGTTGGATTGATTGGGATTGCGATGGAATTGTTGATCCTCCTTTACCTCTTCCTTTATCTATACCTACAACTGTTTCTTCTACCTCCGTTGATATTAATAAAGATAATGGAACGACTATACTCCATTCCTACAACGACTGGGCAGACCTGAAATTCGAAGGGGATCTGAGCAGACCCATTGGCAGATCAGCAGGATCAGGGCTGCCGGTTTTACAACCAAGTTCCCCGCCTCCGGTAGAACTAACCCCGGAAGAAGATGCCCTGATTCCAAAACTTTTTGCTGTACTTGTGAGCAATCCAGGAAACCAGATCTTGCCGCAGGGTAAATCGACAACCTTCCTTTTTAAAATCATAAACAAAGGCGTGAAACCGGACAGCTACACCCTTACAGCCACGTCGAGCCGAGGCTGGAGCAACATGGGGGGGATGCCGCCATCTGTGAGCCTCCTACCGGGCGAGGAATTTATTTTCGAGGTTCAGACAACGGTGCCTTCCAACGCCGCAAACGGGGATACCGATGATCTCACGATTCGGGCAGACAGCACCGGAAGCTCAGGCCTGCTCGACCTCAGTACGGTGACGATTACAGCATTTGACGGAAATCCCCCCACGATCACCGCCTCGGTTTCTCCGCCACCGGATGCCAGTGGGGCACACAACACCGACGTAACGGTCACTTTCATCTGTGCCGATGCCGAATCAGGCATCGCAAGTTGCACGCCACCCGCCACCGTCACCACCAACGGTACGGGACAAGTGATCACCGGCACAGCAGTCGATCTGGCCGGAAACACCGCCACCACCTCGGTCACCCTGAACATCGACAAGACCTCACCCACTATGAAGGGTGACCTCAACGCCGACGGCTGCATCGACCGGGGCGATTACCGAATTTTGATTACTGACATTCGCAACAGACCACCGAATGACCCCGCCCATGACCTCAACGGGGATGGTCGGGTCAACGTCGCAGATGCGCGGACGCTTATCCGCCTGTTCACGAATCCAAGAGGCGCGCCTTGTCCATAGGGCGTGACCACCAGCACGCTCAAAAAGTTTGATAACGCATTATTTGGAGGAAGAAAACATGAAGAAATTTCTGGTACTTGCAACATTACTTTATTTTTCGACACTCTCGGTCGGTCGTGTCGATGCGATCTCGCTGTCCCTTGACCCGGTCTCCCAGGCAATTCTCCCAGGCGGAACGGCGGCGGTCGATCTTTCCATTTCCGGCCTTGCCGCAGGCGGCGCGCCCTCTTTAGGGGCCTTTCGTGTGGAGGTGACTTTTGATCCGAGTATTCTCACCTTTGACTCTGTCGCGTTCGGCGGATTCTTAGGGTTTCCAACCGACCCCTTCGAGACCGACGTTTTTGTCGATACGACGCTGCCGGGCGCTGTACTCCTGGATGAATTTTCCTTCCTCTTCGATTTCGAACTGGACGCCCTGCAACCGGACGCCTTTACCCTCGCCTCGTTGTCATTCACAGGTAGCGGCCTGGGAGTAGGCACACTCGGCTACGGCCTAGTCGATCTGAGTGATGGCATCGGCTTCACACTTACGCCGTCGCTTACGACTGCCAGCGTGAGTGTGGTGCCGGAGCCGGGGACTTTTCTGCTTTTGGCTTCCGGGATTGTGGGATTGATTGGGTTCAGTTGGCGCAGGAAACAGGCCGGATGACTTGCAGGATTCAGGTTTATTTAGGTATTCGGAATCCTACATGGCTTGCGGCATGTAGCGCCTCAGATCAGGGATCTTTTGAAAGTGAGCGTCAAGGCTGTAGACGAAACATTTATTTTCAAGGGCAATCGCGGCAATAATCAAGTCCGGCATCGGGAGGGTGATCCCCCGACGAAGCAATCTAGATGAGGTGTCGCCCGCCTTCATCCAGATTGCCTGGTTGACCTCCAGATAGATAATGCAGAGCGCAGAGCGCATCTTTGAGGGTAAGGCGGTCTTTTTCTGTTCGGCAGCCCTGGAGAATTTCTGCCAGGACAACTCCGACCAATACAATTTCATTCGTATCAATCAGGTGATCGAGAACCCGTTTTTCGAGAGAATCCGGTCGATTAAAAAACGGAATCCAGACCGATATATCCGCAATAATCATGTAAGGCCTAAGGGACCTTTGATGAAGTCTGGGTTGGAATTTTCAAGAGAAAAAATGTTTCGATTCAAGGCGAAAACCGTGGGGAATAGCTCGCTATTTGCGAAATTTTAAACGCGGAAGCGGGGCATTTTTGCCTTGAAAAAACAATTCATGACTTAATCAGAGGTCCCCTAAATTGATCAGAACGTATTGATTCGCTTCTGATGCGCCAGTTCGACTGCTTCCCGCTTTTCACGATCAAGATTGATCTGTATTTTCCCGCTTAGGGATTTCAGTTGCTCTCGTTTTTTTTCCGAATCATCTCTGACATGGCCAGATGGATGGCCTCCTTTTTCGTCTTTGCGTTTGTTATCTTGAGTCACTACTGTCCCGTTAAATTATCGAATAAATTCAATTGGTTAGGCATGTTGCATTCCTCTGTTCTGGATGTGCTTCCCGTAAGCAACTGATTTAATGGAGTTTTCTCGAACAGGGTCAAGCTGAGTACCTGTAAAATTGT
>JAJDBU010000055.1 GCA_029261195.1 Nitrospirota bacterium
ACAAAAGATGCCGCTTATGTGCTTCCGAGTGACATGAGTGAAGGATCAGATCAGAAAAACGTGAGAAATTTTTCTCACGAAATCGCTGTGCTCCTTCTGAGGGGTAAGCGGGCCTGACTTTTTCAGCAAGCCCTAATTAATGGATTGAAAAAAGACCATGTTAAACCGAAGAACGAGCCTTTATAGCGCCCGATAACATCTCGCTTCGCCATTTGCCAAATGAGCTGTCGGTTTTGCGTCAAGCTACGAAACATCTGGATAGGGTTTATTGAGAAGGGGACATGAGGATTCATAATCGTTTCTCTGGGCAAGGTCTTAATCCGGTGGTCTGCATTGGCATTGTTAGGGAGCCTCTGATTAAGTCTGGGTTGAGTTTTTCAAGGGATAAAATTTTCAGATTCAAGGCGCAAATTACAGAGAATAGCACGCTATTTTCAAAATTTGTAACGTAGAAGCTAGGAATTTTTGCCTTGAAAAAAATTCATGACTTAATCAGAGGCTCCTTAGATGATAGTGCGGTTCCAGCTTGTATATTTCTGAAATTGTTTTTGCGAGGCCACGCCCGCTTGTCGATCCCGATGCAGTGTGGTGATACTGGAGGAAGGTTGTTGAATCCCAGTCTTTTTTAAACGACTCCAGTATGCGGCCATGTCGTTGGTATAAATTATTTCTCTCCAAAAGCCCTTCGGGGTTATCGGGGAGAAAACTCATTAAATCAGTCTTTTACCAAGGAAAGCCCTCAGCAGATTGACCACACACGAAACGGCAGACCTTCCACCACGATGCATACCAAGGATACAAACTGCTGTTGATTTTTTATTTAATCTGTTTTGTTTGAGCACAATATCTTCTTATAGTTTCGCCGCGAAGAAGTCGTTTGACATCGCATTTAGGGATTTGTTGAAAAGGAGAATAGAAGATCAATTGCCTCCCTTTGAAAAAGTATGATTACACGAACTTTATAACAATGCTCAGAAAAAGAATCAATCCCCTCATATGGGGGGGTAGGGAAGTTCTGATAAAAGCTGTTCTCAAGGGGCCCCCTCTGTTTTGAGCCTGCCAAGGGATTTTCAGTCCCATTTTTTCAGGGATGCGATTTGGCGCAGCGAAAACCGTTATCGGAACCTGCGATGTGGGGACGATTGTAGTTTCTAAAGGTGACTTGAGCGAACATCCTGTCTACCAAATGCTGATCTGCATTAAAAGATCCGCCTCGGACAACTTTTTGAAAAATGCCGAAATCAGTTGATATGTGGCTACTCCCGGGATAGGGGCGATACCAACTGTCGGTCCACTCGGAGACGTTCCCCGACATGTCAAAAATCCCGTAGGGACTACGGTCGCCTGGAAAGCTACCTACCGGCAAAGGTTCAGCCCCGATGTTGGCTTTCGTTTCATCATAGGTATTTCCCCAGGGATAATTCCGGCCATCGGTTCCTCGGGCGGCCTTTTCCCATTCGGCTTCGCTCGGGAGACGTTTTCCAATTGATCTGCAATAATTGTCGGCATCCATCCAAGTCACACTGCTGACTGGGGTATCGGGTGAACGGTCCGGAATGAGATGCTTTTCGTCAAACTTGAGGAAGTCGCCATAGCGGACCTCGTAGCGATCAATAAAAAAAGCAGGTAGCGTGACTTTATGTTTTGGTTTGGCATCGTCCTGTCCCCAGGGCGTTCCCGGAGGCAAGTTGTCAAGACCCATCAAGAATGGACCGGCGGGGATCAAAACCATACCGCTTGGAGCGGGTGTTTGTTTGGAAAAGACGGTATGTGGCAACAGGCACAGGGTGATGACGCATAAAAAAACCAAGGCTGTGAGTCTAGGGGAGAGGTGCATGTCGGATTGTAAAATTGAATCGCAACGATGTCAAATGCCAATCTCACTTCAGACTCATCTTGTATTGGAAGAGACTAATTCTTGACATGCCAAAGGGCCAATGATATTCTCTGCTTCGCTGAATTTATGGGGCTGTAGCTCAGCTGGGAGAGCACAAGGCTGGCAGTCTTGGGGTCAGGGGTTCGATCCCCCTCAGCTCCACCAATCATTTCAATGAGTTAAGATTTTCCTCTACAATTTTATTGTTTCCGGTGCCGATTTCTTTTTTATACTGACCTCCTAACAGACTTACAGCAGACCTAAGATAGTCCGGCGAAAGCTGTGCGTATATCTGCGTCATCTTAATGTCTGAGTGCCCCAAGAGTTTTTGAATTGAGTAAATATCAACCCCTTTCATAGCAAGGTGACTTGCGAAGGCATACCGCAGGGTGTGAAAAATTACGCCATTCAATCCTGCTTTTTATGCAAGCAGGGGCAAATACACGCTTATAGAAATTATGAGGGTCAATTGGTTTAGCAAGGTTCTCCGAAGGAAAAACCCATTGGCTGCTCATCCACGGTTTCAGGTCCCTGAGAATTGAAAGAGCGTCGTCATTGATTGGGATGCTTCGCTTTTTTCGGCCCTGTAAATAATGCCGTGTAACTGCCCTCCTCATAGAAGAGGAGCCAGCTGTTCCTCAAAAACAATCATAAAATAATTCGTAACTTCCTTCCAATTTCTAATGGGCATCGTCCACTTTTTCCAGGCTAGGTCAATTTAGAGTGGACCCCGAAAAAGAGACAGTAGCCTAAGTAAAATTCCTGAGGTAGATTACACAAACACAGGAGATAAAATTAAAAGCTTAAGGATTTTTCAGCAAACCCAGCTTATATGTTTTTTTCAGGGCAGGTAGCAATTTCTGGAAAATTGAAGAGAGACTAGAGGTGCTTCAAGTGATGTCGTAGCAGCAGCTATAGCCCTGCGAGGCCTTCTGAAATTTCTTCCTGGAGGATTTTTACTGTTTTTAATGGATTGGAGGAGAGCCGAATTGGGCGTCCGATCACAACATGATCGGCACCATTTAAAACGGCTTGTTTTGCCGTTGCGATTCGTTTTTGATCATCCTCTTTTGTTTCAATATTTAAACCGGGACGGATGCCAGGGGTGACAACCAGAAAGTTGTTGCCGACGGCCTTTCGAATTTCAGGGGTTTCAAGGGCTGAGGCGACCACGCCGTCACATCCGAATTTAAGCGCTTTTTTAGCACGGATCAGCACCAGTTCTTCGATCGATCCGCTTAAACCCAGCTCTCTCATGTCCGATTCATCAAAGCTTGTCAACACCGTCACCGCAAGGATTTTCAAGTCACCTTTATCCGAGGTCGCGGCTTCGATGATGGGCTGATTGCCGTGGATTGTTGCAAAGGTGACCCCCCTGTTTTTGAGTTCCTGGATTGCGAGATGGACGGTTTCAGGAATATCAAAAAACTTCAGATCGATCATCACCTTGTTGCCGCGCTGCGCAATGTCATCAATGACAGGCCAGCCACCCGCTAAAAAGAGTTGTAGTCCAACCTTGAAGAACTTGAGATGGCTGTCTAATGCTCTGACATATCGCCTGGCTTCACTGGGATCACTCACATCTAAAGCAAAGATGATCCGTTCATTTAATGGAGGCGTGCGGACGGCATCCTTCATGGTGTATTTTCTGATGTGAGTTCTCCGGTTTTTGCTAACGAATTTTAGAATTCATACAGGACTATACTGCTCGGCCTCAAACCTTAGACCATTCACTAAGGTCATCATTGACCCTCTCTAGCCGATCTGTTATAAATTCCACCACTTCAGCCGAAGTGGTGGAATTGGTAGACACGCTAGGTTCAGGGTCTAGTGGGGGTTACTCCGTGGGGGTTCGAGTCCCCCCTTCGGCACCAGGTTTCAATTCGTTGATTTTTCAATATCCTTCCGAGCCACCAAAACCGCCACTACCAAAACCTCCGTGTACGCCTTCTTGTGGGCTGCCACTTCCATGATGTTTTGATTTGCTTTTTGAGGAGTGGTGTTTTGAGCTTTGCTTGCCGCCGTGATGTCCGCCGCTTTTACTGTAGCGTCCGCCTCGGCCCATGCGATGGGCAACCATTTTGATAAACCGTTTGAATTGGTCATCAGATAAAAATGTTTTGGACTTGGCCAGTGCATGAACACGAACCATGGTCAGTTCCGTGGCGGCAGATTCTTTCTGCTTTGCCTTGCTTTCGATCTCGGCCATGTCGAAGTCTCCACCGCCAACGGCTTCATCTAATTCAATTTGGGCGATCCGGAGGGTGGCCGTTTTTAATATCGTTCCTTTTCGATATTCCATGAAGAGGCGATGCATTTTCATGGATTGCTCGTCATCCAAGTGAAGTTTTGCTTTGATGCCTTTTTCCGAGAAGGAGCCGGACTTGCTATGTCCGGAGGAAAAGCCCCGCCCTGATGAACGGCCATGCCCGCCCATCATGCCTTCACTGGATTTACGATGTGGACTGTCCCCTTCGATCTTTCCGTGCGGATCACTATCAACCGGCGGATGTGAAAATGTCCCCTCTGCGATGGCCGGTGCGACAGCGATCGCAAGGATGGCGACTGAAAACAGTCCTTTATACAAGATGTTCCTTGTCTTCATATATGGTTCCCCCTTTATGTTAGACGCATCAAATAATATTTGGAATGTGCGCTTATCAGTATATACCGAAAAACCTCCCCCCTCAACTTTTCAGGGAAGAGAAGTCCTGGGAAAAAGTACAGTTTGTTAATATTTTTTGAGCCCTTCCCTTCCTTGACGGTGCTTTAGCACATCTCCTATAATGTCCCGTTTTACCAATGATTTAAATGGGAGCACCCTTCTTTTGGATACAGAAAACACACAAGTTGCTCAGAGAGCCAAAAAGGTTAAGGCCCTTCGAGAAAGCGGAATTGAGCCTTACGGGAGCCGCTTTGAAGGTAAAGTATCGCTCGGAGGCATTGTCGAAAAATACGATGACATGCCGAAAGAGACCCTAGAGGCGGAAATGATTGCCTCCAAGATTGCAGGTCGAGTGATCTCCCTCCGCCGTTTCGGAAAGGCCGCCTTTGCCCACCTTCGGGATGCCTCCGGTCAACTTCAAGTCTATTTGAAGAAGAACCTGCTTGACGAACAATCCGTCACTATTTTTGAAAAGCTCGACATCGGCGACACCCTCGGTGTGGAAGGACGGCTCTTTCGGACCAAGACCGATGAACTGACCCTCGAAGCAGCAAGTCTGTGCTTCCTTTCAAAATCGCTGCATCCCCTCCCTGAAAAATGGCACGGTCTGACCGACATCGCCCTGCGGTATCGCATGCGTTACCTTGACCTCATCGCCAATCCGGAAGTCAAAAAGGTCTTCGAGACACGAAGTAAAATCATCAATACGATCCGTCAATTTCTCACAGAAAAGGGCTTTCTTGAGGTCGAAACCCCCATGATGCACCCGATTCCGGGGGGTGCCGCTGCACGTCCCTTTGTGACGCATCACAATACCCTGGGCCTGGATCTCTTCCTGAGAATTGCGCCGGAGCTTTATTTGAAGCGCTTGATTGTCGGCGGATTTGAGCGGGTTTTTGAAATCAACCGTAATTTCCGTAACGAAGGGATTTCAACCATACATAACCCCGAATTCACAATGCTCGAATTTTATATGGCCTATGCCGATTACAAGGTCATGATGACTTTGACCGAAGAACTGTTTGCGCGGATCGCTCTGGAAACCCTCGGGAAGCTTGAATTTGAATATCAGGGACAAAAAATCGATTTCGCTGGAAGCTGGCAACGCTTGTCTTATGCCGATGCCATTTCAGAGCATTATCAAATCAGTGTCGAAGATCTGAACGACATCAAACAGGTCGAGGCCTTGATTCAGCGCTCCGGGATTTCGAGCGAAAAAATCGATACTCTCGGCAAAATGTGGGAACTGCTTTTTGAAACCGGCATTGAGCCTGCGCTTGTGGGGCCGGTTTTCATCACCGATTATCCGACGGAGATCTCTCCCCTGGCCAAGCGACGGCCCGACGCCCCTCATCTTACCGAACGCTTTGAGCTTTTTATCGCAGGCCGTGAAATCGCCAATGCCTTTTCCGAGTTGAATGATCCGGAAGATCAGCGCGGTCGATTCGAGGCCCAGGGCGCTGCACGAGATGCGGGAGACGATGAGGCGCATCAGATGGACGAAGATTACCTGTCGGCCTTAGAGTACGGTATGCCGCCGACCGCCGGCGAAGGCATCGGCATTGACCGTTTAGTGATGCTTCTGACGAATCAGAGTTCGATTCGGGATGTCATCCTGTTTCCTCAGATGAGGCCTCTGACTGCGACAGCCACTTCTGCAAATTCAGAAAACATACCCGCTAATTAGAGGCCTAAATGTCTCTTCCTTTTGAATACTACATTGCCTTGAGATACCTCAAAGCAAAGCGGCGAAATCGAATGCTCTCCCTCAATACGGTGATCTCCATCGGTGGGGTGACCATCGGTATTGCGGCCTTGATTGCGACGCTTGCCCTTATGACCGGCTTCAAAGAGGATCTGCGCGATAAAATTTTGGGCACAACTTCTCACGTCGTCATTACCGACCGCAGCCGAGAAAACATCGTTGACTACAAGCCGCTTCTGGAAGAGGTCATCAAAGTTCCGCACGTGGTTTCGGCGACCCCCTTCATCTTTCGTCAAGTTTTACTCTCCTCTCCCACCAATGCCTTCGGTGTTGTCCTGCGCGGCATTGACCCTGCGAAAGAGGGCGAGGTCACAAAGCTGGGAGAAAATATGGTCGAAGGAAAACTGAACTTTCTCACGACCCCGCCACCCGACCTGCCGCCTCTGGAAGAAGAGCAAGTCGATGGCGAAACCAGGGTCTATCCCGGCATCGTAATGGGTAAGGAACTGGCCAATCGTCTCGGTCTCTTCTGGGGAGATATCATTCATGTCGTCTCCCCTGTTGTTAAAGAGGGCGCCTCAATCACGCAGTCGATCGGCGGTCCCGGCGGATTTACGCCCAAAATCCGGAAATTCCAATTGGTCGGCCTCTTTGATTCGGGCATGTATGAGTATGACTCCTCGCTGGCCTACATTGCCATCAAGGATGCACAGGATTTTTTTAATCTCTCCGATGTGGTCACCGGCATCGAGGTCAAAGTCGATGATATTTTTCTAGCAGACGAGGTCGCCCTGGAGATCGAAAATCAGCTCGGATTCCCTTTTCGTGCCCGAGACTGGAAGGACATGAACCGGAATCTCTTTTCGGCCCTGGAATTTGAAAAGGATATGATGTTTGTCATTCTCATCTTAATCGTTCTGGTGGCATCGTTTAACATCGTCGGCACCTTGACCATGACCGTCTCTGAAAAGGCAAGGGAGATCGGCATCTTAAAGGCGATGGGGGCGACACGCTCTTCGATCAGCCGGATCTTCATGATTGAAGGCTTGAGTATTTGCGGTATCGGCGTCATGCTCGGGATGCCCCTGGGTCTTGCCATCTGCTGGGCCATCGAAACCTTTTACCAACTCCCCGGAGATGTCTACTACATCAGTAAGATCCCCGTTCGCCTACATGCCTTCGATGTGCTTCTTGTTACAGGCTCCGCCCTCTTGATCGGCTTGCTTGCAACCCTCTATCCTTCCAGACAGGCGGCGAAACTGGAACCCGTCGAAGCGCTGAGGTACGAATAAAGATAGGTTTCAGTTATCAGGGGGCAGCAAGTGATTTTTTGTTCTATTTTTTTTCTGCACCCTGATAACTGAAACTTTTTTTGGACATTTCATGATTGAAATCATCGACTTAAACAAAACCTTTCACCTGCCCGGTGAAGAGCTGACGATCCTGGACAAGGTGTCCTTTACAATCCAAAAAGGGGAGATGCTTGCCATCATGGGCGCTTCCGGTGTCGGGAAGAGTACGCTCTTAAGCCTGATCGGTGCGCTTGATCGTCCAACATCGGGACAAATACGCTTTGAGGGCAAAGATATCTTTGCCCAGTCCGATAGCGCATTGGCCCGTTTCCGAAATGAAAAGATCGGCTTTGTGTTTCAGTTTCATCATTTGCTGCATGAATTTACCGCACTGGAAAACACGATGATGCCCGGCCTCATCCAGGGGATGAACCGGAAAGCATTAAAAACAGCCGCACTGAAAGTGCTTGATGCCGTTGGCCTGTCCCACCGACTCACTCACAAACCGGGAGAACTTTCCGGAGGAGAACAGCAGCGCGTTGCGATTGCCAGAGCGCTGGTCTTGCAGCCAAAGTTAATCCTGGCTGATGAACCGACCGGCAACCTCGATACCCACACAAGCGACGAAGTCTTCAAACTCTTGAAAGACCTGAACAAACAGTTGGGTATGACCTTTGTCTTAGTCACGCATAATGAAAAACTCTCGCACCAGATCGACCGCCTCATCACTCTGGTGGACGGTAAGGTCTCAATCGGCGCCCCCCTGCTGACCCGCCCATGAACACCCCGGTCCATGCCGTTGTCAATCTCCTCTTCCTCGGTAAAAAGGAACATCCGAAGCGCAACCTCCCCATTTTGATTCCCTTTTTCGGACTGGCACTTTGAGAGCCAGGTTTCCTACTGGGACCCCGCCCACTACGGCAACTTCGTCGCGCCAATAGACCTGGCCCACCCAAATCTAGCGCGTTCATCCCTTTATTCAGTCTCATGCTATACTGAAAAGCAGTCGCTCACTCTGTGGAGGGTTGATGAATTGATGAAGCCTGGTTCCCTGAAATCCGCGTTCTACCTTCTCTTGCTCATTCCATTTTCCGCCTGCGCTTTTCTTGATTCCAGACAGACCACGGAATCTGCCCCCGAATCTGCGTCATCCTGTGATCAAAACTGTGCCTTTACCTTCTCCGATGGCGGAGCTTATCGGGGACAACTTTCAGAGGGGCAACCCAATGGGCATGGAAGGGTACTTTGGGCCAACGGCACCTATTACGATGGCGATTTTTTAAACGGCAAGATGCATGGCTCAGGGAACTTTGTATCAGCGAATGGCGACCACTATGTTGGCAGCTTCTCGGAAGATCAGCTTGAAGGATTGGGAATATTCTCCTTTTCAAACGGCACCCGTTATTCGGGCGAATTTATTAAGAGTGAGTTTAACGGCAATGGCATCTTAATCAGATTTAATGGTGACAAATATGTTGGAGGTTTCAAAGACAATCAATTTCATGGAAAAGGCATGCTCTATTTTACCGACCCTCAGGGTCGACATCAGGTTTTGGGCGGTGCATGGAATCAGGGACAATATGATGAAAATCAGGAAGAGAGGGGTGACGAAAGTGCCAGTGGTCCCCTGAGCGCTGAAGTCGTATTATTTTATCAATACAAGATGCTGACCGACATGATGGAGCACATCGAAGCTTCTCGACCGGGCATCACCGATCTCTATCTTGTTTCCTTCGGCGGCGACGGATCCCAGGACGTTTTTATGAAAGAGGTTTTCTACTTAAAATCTCTCTTCGAAAAACAATATGGCATGGAAAATAGAACGATTGAACTGATCAACAATGCCAGCATCGTGCATAAAAACCCCATTGCGAGCATGATTAATCTCAAAGTTGCCTTGGAAATCATTGCTCAGCAGATGGATGTTAAAGAAGATATCCTGTTTCTCTATTTAACCAGTCACGGCTCGCGTGACCATAGACTGTCTGTTCGTTTAGGTGGCGTTCCCCTGGGTAACCTCAGTGCCGAAACCCTCGCGGAGATTCTTAAGGAATCGGGCATTCAATGGAAGGTAATTGTTATTTCCGCCTGTTATTCCGGGGGATTTATTGAGCACCTCAAAGACGATAGCAGCATGATCATCACATCCGCCCGTGCCGACCGCTCTTCCTTTGGTTGCAGTGATGATGCCGAGTTGACGTATTTCGGGCGGGCCTTTCTTCAGCACGCCCTGGATCAATCCACAAGTTTTGCCGATGCCTTTGTACTCGCAAAAGAGATCGTCTCTGGCTGGGAAGAAAAAGACCATTTCACTCCCTCAGAACCTCAAATCTACACCGGCCCCTTGATCGAAAAGAAACTCAAAAGTTGGCGACAGACACTTGACCAACAAGTGGCCGTTGGCATCACTTATAACACGCCTTACTGAAAAGGCCCGTTCCGAGGCCTTTTGCTCCTCCAGTCGTAAGTGATGACCTGCGCCCAACTGATTTTTGTAGAATGATGAAACGAAATACCTGGACGCTGTTGTGTTTGCCCTTTGTTTCCCCATCAATTGACAGAGAAATTTCTACATGCTAAATCTTTCTTATGTCGTCCCATAGATGACATCGGGATTTATTGCATGACCCGTGTACTGTTTTTCAAGAAAGACATCGGTAGTCAACAATGTGCATGCCTTGACTTCTCTCAATAGGGGGGGAGGGGGAGGTCTTGCCCTAGCTGTAAATATGAGGAGTGAAAATGCGTCAGACCATTATTTCCGCCATGATGATGGCGGTATCCTTTTTTACCTTATCGGGAATCGCTTTCGCCGGATCTTCGATGCACGTCGGAGCCGCAAAAGACCATTGCAATGCAATGGTCGCCGAAGGAGAAAAGGGCATGGACCATGGTGGGCAGGGACACGGAGGTGTTGCCTTAAAACACTTCAAAGCAATGCTTCATGAAGGACGGGAATGTGTCAAGCACGGAGAAGAAGGGATCAATGCTTCCGATGCCAGTAGCGCGACGAAGATGCATGGTCCGGAAGCAATGGGCCACATGAAAGAAGCGGTTCATCATGCCGAAGGGGCCGTTGAGCACGGCGGTGCCGGTCATCTCAATAAAATGATGAGTCACGGAAAAGATGCCCTGGGTCACGCAAAGGCGGGTGCGAAACACGCGAACGAAATGAACTGATATTTCGTTCCGAGCTAAAACCGTTCTGATTCAATCAAGACTAAACCGGCCCTTTGGGGCCGGTTTTTTTGCTCTCACTAAAAGATTCCAAAAATCGCATCGTTCGGCATTCCGCCCAATAGCCCGCTTTCCACGGAACAGAACCGCCTACGAATCCGGCATGTCCGCCTCGCGCCGATAGTTCAAGATCCAGAAAAAGCGACTCTCGGAGTTGCTTCATCGGAAGCTCGCAACCGGGTAAAAAGGGGTCGTCATTCGCGTGAAGGATCAGCGTGGGCCGGCAAATGCCGTCGATGAAATATTTCGCACTGCAGGACCTCCAATATTCTTCCGCCCCGCTAAAATGGTGAATAGGAGCAAAAAGCTTGTCTTCAAAGTCGATGTAGGATTTGATCCCCTGCACAAGATCCCGGTCAATCAATCCCGGATAAGCAGCCTCTTTTTCCAGGAGCTTCTGTTTTAATGTCAGTAGAAAATTTCTGCCGTAGATTTTTCCGAATCCGGAATCGATTCTGCGGGCGGCAATCCCCAGATCAAAGGGGACAGAGATCGCGACCGCAGCCTGAACCCGTAAATCGGCCTTTGTCCCGTTTTCGCCAAGCCATTTTAAGAGCACATTGCCACCCAGCGAAAAACCGACAACAAAGAGGACTGCCTTTGTATATCGCTCATGCAGCCTGTCAATCACCCAGCCGAGATCACCGGTTTCTCCCGAATGATAAAAACGGCGCTGGCGGTTCATCTCTCCACTGCACGATCTGAAATTAAGAGCCACACCCCGCCAGCCCAATCGCATCGTATTTTTCAGCATCCCAAGTATGTACTTGGCCTGAGACGAACCCTCTAAGCCGTGCAGAAAAAGAACGGTGGGCACGGCATCGGCTGCCCCGTTTTCAGGAGACGGCTCAAGAAAATCGAGATCAAGAAAGTCCTCATCCTCTGTCGTCCACCGCTCACGCCGAAGCGGAAGTAAGGGCGCATCACCGAAGAATTTTCGCCAGACCGTTTGCAGATGACGATTATGACACCACCATGCCGGGACAAATGGCTTACTCTCATTATCAGGCGGATTAATCTTCACGTTTTCTTTTTTAGTACAGATTGGACAAGCGCTCGGGTGTAGGCAAAGTAAAATTTCAATGCGCTTTTTAGACGATAATAAAAAACAAGGTCAAGCAAGTCTTCCAGGCTAAAAGACTTCAAGGCCACCAGCATCAAGTTCACTTTTCGGTCATCCGCTTCCCGGTAGATCTTCCTTGTGAGCTGTTCGGAAACAATCCATTTTAAGCCGCTTACGCGGCGCATCTCCGATTTATAGTAACGGAAATGGCTTATTTTATTGTCGAGCAAAGCGTTCACCTGTGCTGCCGCGATCCGACCACTCATCATGGCATGGCGAATCCCCTCGAATGTGAGAGGATTGACCGTCGAAACCGCATCCCCAATCGCAATGATATTCTTTTTCCAATAAAGGTCGCGCTGATGAGCAGTATAAGAGAGCGTTTTCCCATGTTGGTCGAGAATCTTAATCTTGTCGGTAAGCAGCTCCTTAGACATCAAACGATCAAGATAAAAACGGAAGGCTTTTTCATACGGCACCACTTGCTCATCGGGATAATTTCGTCCGACACCGACTTTAAGTCGGAAGTGCTCCATCGGAAAAATCCAGGCATAACCTTGAGGCATCCAAAGCTGGCCGATAAAAAAGGAGAGGCAGTCGGCGTGAGTTCTATAAACAGCTTCCGGCACCTCAAGCAGAAATTCAATCCCTCTGCCGACAATCGCCTCTTGCCCACGCGGAGGGCCACCCGATAAAACCTTCCGGTCTGATCCGGTGGCATCGACCAGAATTTTTGTCTCGAAATATTCAATGACGCGCGTACCCGCCTTTTTAAGCGCAACGACAGTGATGCCATTTTTTTTCTCATGGCCTTGATAAGACCATCCAAGACGAAGCTCGCTGCCATTTTTCACAGTTTCATCGGCTAAAAAAGTGCGGAGTTTTTGAAAGCTGAAGACAATGGCGACGGGCTTGTCCGATTGCCAGAGATGCTGATCGTCCGAAGAGGCGATTCTGATTTGTTTGCAGAAAGCTCCAACGACCGTTTTCGGCAGATCAAATATTTTCAAGGCTTCAAGCGTCGAGCCGCCGCTTGAGAAGTCATTGGCCGAAAAATCCTTCGCTCGCTCGACAAGAAGCGTCTTTCGTCCTGTCGCCGAAAGTTCACGCGCACAAACACCCCCTGCCGGCCCAGCACCAATGATCACGGCATCATATTGCTGCATTGTATTCAAGCTTGTTGACGGGATATGCCCTAAACCGAGTTGAAATTGAAAAATGACCTCCCAGGCCGTATTCTAGCGATCATCAAAATCGCAAAACGGAAAAAACAAATCACGGGAGCTACATGAAAATCGTAGAGAAAAAAGGGAGAAAAAGCAATGCAAGGACCCGAGATGCAAGCACCCGAGATAATGGATGTTTGAAAGCCCAGACAAGGTCGGCATCATCTTGAAGCGTGCGACGCTCATCGCCATAAGTACTCTTCTTGTTTCTTACCTTTTTTTATACGCCTTCGCTTCATTTCAATACGAAAAGAAAATCAATTTTTTCTACAAACAATCTGAGGCCATTTTCAGTCAACTCGAAGCAAAAGTGCCTCAGCGGACCGAAGCGTTTGTCAGAGACCTGCAAGTCAGTCCCGGACTGAAAAAACCAAGTCTTCTTCAGCCTACAGGACTCGTTTCTATTGTGTTCGAGGCTGACAAAGTCCATGAAGCCATTCTTGGGGATCTGCAAGCCTTGCTCACTGTTTTTAAAGATGAGCTTGGGGGATTGGACCTTTCCGGACTTCACTTTGCGGGGCAACACAAAGATTTGAGCCATGCAAATCTTCGTAACACTGTCTTAAAAAAAACCATTTTGGAAGGCGCAAATTTCACTCAGGTCGATCTGAGTGAGGCGAAATTGCAAGACGCCCATCTCAGAGGCATCCGGCTGAGTGGCGCGAAGCTCAACAAAGCCGATCTCAGCAATGTCGATTTGAGGGCTGCAGAATTAAGCGATGCGGATTTGCGCGAGACCAATCTTTTTTACGCGGATTTCATCGGCGCAAACATGAGCCGAAGTAATCTTCGCGGCCTTAAAATGAGTGGAGCAGATTTCAGAGAGGTTAATTTCAGCCAAGCCGATCTCAGCCGCGCCATCCTCAGCGGAGCAAGACTGGATGGTGCAAATTTAAGCGATGCAAATCTTGAGGGTGCAGACCTCCGCTATGCTGATCTCAGTAAAACAAGCGGATTAAAACAAGAGCAACTTGCAAATGTGATTGTCGATCACAATACGACGCTGCCCGATAGGCTTCAGGGAGGCGTCGTATTGCAATGACGTTCAGGTTTACGGTTTTTTGGAAGTGAGTCGGCCGCGCTTTTAAGCGAGGAATTCTATCTATTTTTAACACCAAAGAGCTACTATCTCAACACCTGAATCTTGACTGTGGCCCTCCATATCTCTGGATTGAATGATCTAAAGTTAAAAGAACTTTTACTCGAAAACGCTTACGAAATTAATGAGAAGACTGATAACTATATCCTTTTCTCAAAAATAAAAAGTCAGAGGTAACTACTCACCCCTGCAAGTCTCATTCAGCAGCGAGAGCGATTTGAATGGCAATAAGCGGATTATATCCTTTGTTCGCCATCGTTTGGAGGTAGCTTGATATTCGACAATAGGCCTGTGCATAAATCTCCGTTCGGA
>JAJDBU010000056.1 GCA_029261195.1 Nitrospirota bacterium
ACAAAAGATGCCGCTTATGTGCTTCCGAGTGACATGAGTGAAGGATCAGATCAGAAAAACGTGAGAAATTTTTCTCACGAAATCGCTGTGCTCCTTCTGAGGGGTAAGCGGGCCTGACTTTTTCAGCAAGCCCTAAATATATTATCAAAGATTTACTGCATGCAACCTATTTTGTTCCTGAAACAATGCAGGTCAGCCATTTAATGAAGGAACTGCAACGCCGACGCAAACAGATTGCCATCGTCATTAATGAATACGGCAGTGTTGAGGACCTGGTGACTTTGGAAGACCTGATAGAGGAGATTGTCGGAGAAATCGAGGATGAATATGATATCGAAGACCGACCTGTTGAAAGCCTGAAGGATGGCTCATGGGTGATTGATGCCTCATTAAGTGTGAGAGACCTGCGTAGCGACCATAACCTGCCCATTCCGGAATCACCGGACTATGAAACGCTTGGCGGATCGCCAAGCTGAGAGTTGAAAAGAAAAAAATACCCCCTCTGAAAAAAAGTCTTCCAAAACAAATCCCCAACTAGCGCATGAGCTCTTACGACCTTAAGCGTCATTCCCGTATGCTTCGAGCGGGAATCTATCGCCATAATAAGATGGATTCCGGCCTAAAAATTACCGGAATGACGTCACAGTTTGACTCCGCCTTCAAGCCCTAGAAGTAATTGAACACCAAGGCAAACAAGAGCAATAGCCCCACCCATACATTTGACTTAAAGAGCGAAAAAAGTTCTGCCCTTGCGGGGGACTTGCGAAGTTGAACGACCTGAAACAGGAATAAGAGCCCTACCCCGCCGAGCGCCAGATTGTAGCCCCAATCTATCTGGGTCTCTTTTCCGATCAGAAAAAGAAAAAGAACAACGAGACCGTAAAAACCTCCCACGGCAATCCAGCTTCCGGATCCAAAAAGAATGGCCGTTGATTTAACACCGATTTTCACATCGTCTTCGCTATCCATCAAGGCATAAATCGTATCGTAGCCCGTAGCCCAGCAAAGATTCGCCAGAAGAATAAGAAAGGGAGTGAGCGTTAAATCACCGCGAACCGCTGCCCAGGCCAGGAGGTTGCCCCAACTGAAGGCGATGCCTAAAACAATTTGGGGAAGGTAGGTCACACGTTTTGCGAAAGGATAAATGAACGCAAAAAACAAGGCCGCAAAACTCAACAGGATTGTAAAAGTATTAAGGAACAAAACAATGAAGAGTGAAAATGAAAGGAGAACCGCCAGCACGACAAGCGCCTCTCTCATGGTGAGTTGATTAGATGCGAGCGGACGGCTCTTAGTGCGATCCACCTGTGCATCGAATTTCCGGTCGGCCATGTCATTCATCACGCAACCCGCACTTCGCATCAGAAAGGAGCCTAGGGTAAAAATGACGAGATGCTTGAGGGAAGGTCGACCTTCAGAGGCGATGATGAGAGACCAAAGGGTCGGAAAGAGCAGGAGGAGCGTGCCATACTGTTTGTCCAGACGAATGAGGGCTGCGATTTCGCGTCGTTTATTCCATAGATAAACAGCATTCATCTGTAAGTATTCATCGGTTCATGTCTCGTTTCACACAGCGAAAACCAAGATCTTCCAAGCGTTCACCCGGCGGATCGTAAGAACGTGCGCCGGCGCGTGCATAAACGGACAAAACCTTCGGATAAGCGCCTCCCGGATAGTGTCCGAGCGAATGATAAGAGAGTCCGCGAACAGCCCGATACTTCATTCCGAATTCCGGCTTTCTGAGGGTACTGCCCGGATAGGGGAGATACCAGCTCTCCGTCCATTCCCAGACATTGCCGACCAGGTCAAATACCCCATAGACACTGGCCCCTTCCGGATAAGTCCCGACCGGTACTGTCCGCAGCACCACATCGGAGGAGGGAGAAAGGCGAGCCTTTTTCGCATCAAATGTGTTGCCCCAGGGGTAGCGCTTTCCACCTGTTCCCCGTGCGGCCTTTTCCCACTCCTGCTCGCTCGGAAGTCTTTTCCCTCGCCAGCGACAATAATCATTGGCATCATACCAGTCCACAAAGGAGACCGGATGATTACCTGTTCTCACTTTGTAAACCCCGTTTCGCCAATGGGCCGGAGGGCGATGAGCTGTGGCTCGAATAAAAAGCAGGTAGTCCTCCTGTGTCACTTCATAGAGGTCGATGTAATAGCCTTTTAATGTCGCTTGAAAGAGGGGGCGTTCGTCTGCGTACCAGGCTTGTGGAAAGCCGAGCGCCATGCCTTCATTTTTCACATCCACTTCATCCGTCCCCATCAAAAAAGGTCCCGGAGCGATCCAGGCCATTTTTTCGGGCGCATCTGCCTGAGCGTCAGAACGGAGGGGTAGGGGGGCAGGAGGCGACTCTTTTGTTCCTGTTTTGTGCGGCATACAGCCTGAGGCCAAAAAACTCAGGAAGAACAAAAGACCTAAGAGGCGAAAGACGAGAGTTCCGGCGAAAGGACTTCGCAGATAATGGTCGAAACCTGTTCTGAAAAGGTTAAACGATAACGACGTGCCCAAAAGAGCGTCTCCTCCGGAAGCTGTAAGCCCTTTGCGACCTCTGGAAAAGTCCGGTGGGCGATTTTGAGATTGTCCCGCCAAGTTGAGTACTTTCGCTTCTGAATGATCTGGCCGATGGGTTTCTGGCCCAGCCGGATCTCCTGATAAAGCTCGGGTTTCATCTGAGAAATCGGGAATTTTGAGATGGCATGAAGGACGCGATGTCTCTTTTCTCCTTGCCCGGCGTCCAACCAAACAGTCCGCTCAATCGCTTTTTCTCCCGGCGCAACCTTTAGAATCGCAGCCGTTTTTTCATCAAGAACAATGTCACGCTGTTCAACAATCTCCAGCGTCGTTGTTTCTCCAAAGAGGGCATTGAGCGCCCTCACCATCGTGCCATCAGATGAGAGTAAGAGCCGAAGCGTGGGCGAAAGGGCCCGAAAACGGTAGTCTTTCCAGAAAGCCTCCAATGTCATCCAATCACGTTTCATGCGCGGCAATCCTACAAAAACCATATTTTACTGTCAAGAAAGGTGGAGGTGTTTGTTGTCGTAATCGACAATATGGGACATGAACTCGTAGTATCGCGTGAAGGCCATGAGATCCAATTTGAAGATCCCGAGCGCATCCAGCTTCCGTTTGGCCTCTTTCATATCCGTCTCAGTGTTGGCATGACTGCCGTGGCGACCTTTATCGGACTGTTTCCCATCCGGTGGAATACCGGCACCGGTACAGACGTAATGAAACATCATGCCGCCCTTATGGTTGGCGGCATGATTTCGACAACGGTCTTGACCCTGCTGTTGGTCCCGGCGATTTATTTTACAGGCTCGAGAGTTAAGCTGAGTAAAGAGGTTCAACAACCTTAATCCTTTGGCTGCCACTTCTGAATGCGGTTGTTCCCATAGTCCGCAACAAAAACGGTTCCGTCATCTGTTATCGCCACGGCGATCGGGTGTTTAAATTGACCGGGTTCGCTGCCTTCTTTCCCAAATGTCGTCAGAAAAGTCCCATCCGGTGAAAATTTCTGGATACGATTGTTATAAAAATCCGCAACAAATACATTACCGGCTTTATCCACAATGATGCTGGTCACGGTGGCAAACCATCCCTTAAAGGGACCATAAATATTCATAGCGAAGAGACCACCCCATTTATGGGAAAAGTTCCCATCGGACGAGAAGACCTGTATCCGATCATTATAGCCGTCAGCAACATAAACAGACCCATCCGGCCCCAGTGCCACATCCGTAGGATAATTAAATTTCCCTGCCCAAACGCCTATCTTACGGGTTTCTCCCCATTGACGAACGAAACGCCCGTCGGGCCGAAGTTGTTGGACTCTTTGGTTATAGAAATCGGCGACAAACAAATCACCGTTGGGAGCAATAGCAACACCGCCGGGCGAATCAAATTCACCCGACCCGGAACCGGAGTGGCCGATTGTCCTTTTGGGTGTCCCATTGAGGGCAAAGACCGCGATATGATCATTCCAGTAATCCGCCACATAAAGCGCGTTGTGAGCAATTGTCAGGTTCATGGGACGGCCCAATTGTCCGGGACCTTTTCCGCGTGTACCGAATTGACGCTTAAAATTTCCATCATGGTCGAATACCTGAATTCGGGCATTACGCGCGTCTGAAATAAAGACTTCATGATCGGTGACGGCAATCCCTGTCGGATCATTGAATTCTCCGGGGTCGCTCCCCTTGATACCCCATGTGGCAACAAACCTGTACCCAGGCTCCTTTTCTGAAGCCATAAAGGTCGCACATCCAAAAACAAGAAAACCTGCCGCAATCAGTAAGGTGATTCCCGGAGAGATGATGGTCTTAAGTTTCATGTCAGTCTCATTCTTCTCAGAAGTTGAAGCGGAAGCCGAAGCGGGCGAGGTAGTCCTTCTCCAGGGCCGTCCCGTTGAGATCCTGAACCACAGGGATTTGCACGCCGCCTTCCACAATCCAGCGTTTGGTCACGTATTGCAGGCCAGGGACGAGGAACAGCGTCGTGCCGCCGGAATTGGGGTCTTTGGCGCCCTGACTCCGGTTTTTATCCCGATGGATGAGGTTTCCTTCAAAGACCCCATAAAGGAAACCAGGAACGCCGCTCTGCAAACTGCGGGGCCAAAGGCGATATTGGAGAGAAGCGTCAAGGCGTCCAACATCACCGAACTCAAAATGATTGGCCGCGGTGTTGATTTTGTAACTGGCCTGGGCATCCATTTCAAAGTCAAGTGTTTGGTAGGTTGCCACAAGGCCGCCGAAAGGGTCTACGGACCCTGATCCGGCCTGGACGCCAGCGGGAAGGCGGCCAAATCCATCGCTTTCATCATCCTCCCCGCTAGGAAGCTCTACACCGGCAAATGGCGCAATACGAAAGGTGCGCCCCGGAATGTCATCTTTAAAAACTGTATATCGACCGAACAGGCTCAGATCGCCTATACCACTTGTACTGCGGGTTTGCTTTACGCCGTTTGCAGTAAGCTCCAGACTTTTATCTACATAGGGCAGCACTCCGAAAAGAGTCAAGTCGCTTGTTACCCCGTATCCAAGAACCGATACAGTGGTAAATACCTCATGATCCCGATTCGTGACACTGGGGTCGTTGCCAGACTGACCAAGGACAAATTGTTCCCGGACTATAAATTCACCTTCTGCAACGGGCAATGCCGTATTGAAAGTAATCGGCGCACTCCAGGCGGCTCCGATCCCTATAAACAGGAAAAACGCAGCACTTGCCCCAATTGTCCAGATGATCCTTTTTCCCCGATCAATAATTTGCAAAACCATGGTCTTTACTCCTTATTCTTTATTTTTCGGATTCATCTGGACTTGTTCGAAATCGCGGAGGGTAAAGCCAGCGGCTTTCACGGCTTTTCTTGCGCTTGTTTTATCCAAAGTTTTTCCGCTGGCCATTGTGATGATGGTCGTCCCTGTTTTAAGGTCGATATCAATTTTCTCAACACCTTCAACGGCACTGAATTTTTTTTCGATGCCATAGGCACAAAAGGGACAGGAAAGACCATCAACATAGACCTTGTAGACGGGCTTCGCCTCTTGCGCCCCGACGACCGCTACCCCGAGAAGCAAAACAAAAAGAGTGATTCCCAGGGTTTTCATAAGCAACGTAATTTTCGGCTTGTAAGACATTTTCAGGCCCCCATAATGTTTTGATTGTTTCTCAATGACCCATCGCTTGCCCCAAACCGGCGGCCTTAAGGGTTTCTTCATTGATTCCCTGACCGCAACAATTTGTAAGCCGACCGTCAATCACGACTGCCGGGACAGAACCGATACCCAGATTTTTTGCTCTTTTAGCGACATCCGGGTTAAGCATGTCCAGCACGATGACCTCACAGGATGAACAAGCCAGACGTCTCACAACGGACTCCGCTTCTTCGCAAACTACACATCCCGCACTAAAGATCTCTACTTTGCGTTTTTCATTCATGATTTTTTCTCCTTCTTTTTTAATTCTCTCCTGGTTGTTTCAGGGGTCTCAATGGCGTCAATGATCGAGCACACTTGTATTGATCCCTCGCCAGGACAGGACGCAATTAGTTTTTCAAGCGCCGATTGTATTCCCTTCATGGCTGTAATCTTTCGGGTGATTTCTTTAAGTTTTACCTGTGCCCGCTCCCGGACATCGGCGCAATCGGCTGTGGGGTCTAACCGCAGAGACAACAATTCTTTTATTTCACGAAGGGAGAAACCCAGTTCCTGTGCTTGACGAATAAAACGAATATGTTCCACCGTTTCTGCCGGGTAAATGCGAAAGCCGCCAAAGGGTGGTTTGGGTGGCTGATCAATCAGGTCTTTTCTTTCGTAAAAGCGAACCGTTTCCACCCCGACACCGGATTTTTTTGCAACTTTGCCTATCGTCATTGTCTTCATCATTCACCTCTGTAAAAAATATACATCCCGTACTATTATACGGAGTCAAGGATTAAATCATTAATCAAGGCAATCGTTTTTATAACTTTAAAAAAAGATTGACTCTATACTTAGGTGTAGGGTTTATATTTTAAATCAGGAGAAAAAACGAACACTTTGAAGATAGGACAGTTGGCCCTTATATCTCATGTGAAAGTTGAAACCGTTCGATATTACGAACGGCGAGGACTGATTCCAAACCCTCCAAGGCGTGAATCAGGCTATCGCCAATTCTCCCAAAAGGATGTGGAACGGATACGCTTTATCAAACATGCTCAATCCATTGGTTTTACACTCAATGAAATCACCGAACTTCTTTCTTTGAAAGTTGAGCCGGAGGCGACCTGTGGCGACATTACCCTACGCATAGATGCCAAGCTGAATGACATCAAAAGTAAAATCAAAACCCTTGTTCAAATGGAAAAGACGCTAATGAAATTGAAGAAGGCATGCAAGACGCCAAACGCCCCAAGTGAAGAATGTCCTATTTTAGAATCCCTCAATACTGAGCTTGAATAAATGCAAAAACAACCCTCAAAAAAACTGTTGATGACCGGTATTGTCGGTTCAATCGTTGCCGTCATTTGTTGTTTTACACCGATACTCGTCATCTTTTTAGGTACTCTGGGTTTAAGTGCTGCGGTCGTATATCTGGACATGGTGCTGCTTCCGGCATTGTTCATTTTTGCCGGGATCACCATTTATGCCTTGTCGAAAAGGAAGCAGAACTGCTGTGGTGAAAATAGTCCAAACGTGAAAGAGAATTTGAAATGAAGAATGTGCCAGTACAAGAAAACTGCTGCTGTGATCGCCCAAAACCAAAGAATAAAAAGACATTGGCATGTCCTGTGAGTGGTAAAAGAGGTCAGTCGGTCGATTCTGAGACCCTTCGGTATATCATCAAGGAAACGAGTCGTTCAGAAATAAAGGGCGCAGGCTATTATTTCTGCAAATCACCCGACTGCGACACGGTTTACTATCGTCCCGAAAGCGGGCAGACTTTTGAAAAAACAGATCTTAATGTACGGGTCGGGCTGAAAGAGACTGAAGATCCAGTTTGGGTTTGCTACTGTTTTGATATCACTAAAAAAATGATTCGAGAAGAAGTTGAAGGGCTTGGGCATTCTGTTTCAAAAGATCGAATCCGACAAGAAGTTTCAGACGGCAACTGTGATTGTGAAATAAAAAACCCCTCTGGCCGCTGCTGTTTGGGGGAGATAGTGGCGGCTGAAAAGGAAGCACAAAAAATTCTAAAAGAAAGTCCGTTCAGGAAAAACGTAGAACACTGACCGAAAGGAGTGACGATGAAAAAACTAATATTCCTGGTCACTAGTGTCCCGTTAAATTATCGAATAAATTCAATTGGTTAGACATATTGCATTCCTCTATTCTGTACAGGGTTCCCGTAAGCAACTGATTTAATGGAGTTTTCTCGAACAGGGTCAAGCTTAGAACCTGTAAAATTGTGTAGAGATCGGCATTGATATTGAGGCGTTTTCTGACAATTGCAACAAGCACATAGGCTGAGATTGCAATCCAGATTTGTGTTTTGACGGCATTTTCTGAAGTACCGAAGAAGGACTTGATGCGCAGGTGTTGCTTGATCCATTTGAAAAATAGTTCCACCTGCCAGCGATAGCGGTACAGACCTGCCACGGTTAGTGCTGGAATGGTGAAATTGTTGGTCAGAAAGTTGAAAGTTTTTCCCGTCTGTTGATCGTGGTATTTGATTCGACGTATCGGCTGAGGATAGCCGTTTGCTGTATTGACGCCGGTTAGCACTATGGTTTGATCGCATCTTAGTCCGCTTGATTTGTCTACCGAACGCGAGTAGCGACGACGGTATTTTGTATTGGACTTGGCGCGGATAACGAAGAAGGCCCCCGCCGTATGCAGCTTGAAGAGCCGCTTGAAATCCACGTAGCCACGGTCCATGATGTAAAAGGCTCCTGCCTCCGGCAGTAAGATATCGAGTATATTGACGTCGTGTAGTTTTCCGTTGGAAATATGGATAAAGGTCGGGATGTTGCCCCGGAGATCGAGTAGCGTATGCAGTTTCACCGCAGATTTGGTAGAACGAAACAGTGCCCAGGGAAAAACTGAGAGACAAAGGTCGACTGTGGAAGCATCGAGGGCATAGACCGTGTTGTCGAGTTCGAGACCTAAATCTTCGTCTGCATACAGCGGACGTGCAATACGGATCAGAGCATGAGCAAAGTCGGCGTAGATATGCCAGTCTCTTTTTTCGTTGGCCTTGGACAAGGTGCTTCGTGCCACAGCTTCGGATCGAATACCCATATGGTAAAGCTTGCTCTGATGAGCGCGAAGACAAACTGCGATATCGCGCAGGCTCTCGCGGTAGGTCAACTGAGCGAAGGCCATAACGAGATATTGGTCGAGACAGCGGAATTGCTTTACATAACGTTCTCCTTGATAACGTGCGACATCTCTCCGGAAAGTATGTAGGGGCAGGTGATCCATGACCTGCGAAAAAACGAGTTTGCCTGTATACATGTTTATCCTCCATAGGAATATAGAGGATAATGAGGGGATTTATTTTACAGTTCAAGTCGGTAACACCCATAAAATGATTATTTTTCTTTAAAAAACAATGAATTAGAGGTCTTTTGCGTGACTTTAACGGGACAGTAGTGATTCCTGGTATTTATATTTTATTTGTCAGTTTCACCTGCCTTTGCAGCAACTAAAAAGACTTTTCTGATTCATGCAAAAACTTCATTGAAAATAGATGATGCTCAGATATACGCCGTTCCAAATGTAGCATGGACTGCACTAAAGAAGAATCATCATGTTGTCATTTTATTTGATGCGAGCGGCGTTACAGCAATAAAAAAAGGCGGTTTTTTCGGAGGAGATCAATCGCCATTGGATAAGGCCAAGTTGCCGGAAAGAGAACGGCAGTCCTTGTCTGCTCAATTAGGCGTTTCGATAGAGGAAGTGCCTAAGAACTATGGAGAATATATCCATCTTTTAAAAAATAAAGGGGTGAAGCTCTACGCAAATAAAACAATGATGTTGTTATACAAGATTGATGTGGATGAAATAGACAAAGCAATAACACCAATCAATTTGGGAAAAATGGTCGAGTTGTTTGAAGCCGCAGACACTTATGTCGCCTATTAGTCATGTTATGCTAACTTTCAAGGCGACCGTAAACACACACTTTGCGGACTTCGGCTTAAGTCGCGACGACTATAGCGAATCGCGAATCGACACGATGAATTTTTGATTGATGTAGACGATGGTTTCGGCTTGAAAAAGCCGGAGGAAGGTTTCGCTGGTCTCGTTCACATAATCTTTTACCCGGTCGAAATCGAAGCCTTTACGTAGGTTGATGTAAACCTCTCCTTCCATCGAATCCCTGAGAACCGTATTCACCGAAACGCTTTGGCTTTCCGTGCCAAGTCGCATCAATTCCTCCTCCTCTTCCTCGCGTGAAACTCGGGCGTGAACAAGCTGGGCCAGATTGATTAAAATAATGCCTTCTCCTGTTTTGACAGGGAAAAAAGGATCAGTTTCTCTTAGGAGATCTCCGACATTCTGTGGCCCGGAATGGTGGGCGCCATATTGGTTGAGAAAAACCTCTCCCTCAATCTGTTCCCCGTTTGAGAGCCTAAAGCAGACCTTTCGGACATCCTTTTCAATACGATGCTGGTGGCTCATTCCCTAAGCTCCTCCCGGTTGCGGTAGGGGGAAACGTTCCTTATTGACTGCATATTTGTGGGCCTCTTCGACCGAAACCCGCTTTTCTGTCACCAGTTCCTGAAGGGCTTGATCCATCTGCTGCATCCCTTCTCGTTTCCCGGTTTGGATGACCGAAGGGATTTGAAAGGTTTTTCCATCACGGATCAGGTTCGATACGGCATGGGTCACATACAGAATCTCCAGAGCGGCAGCCCGTTTACCGTCAAGCGTTTTCAATAATTGCTGTGCAATCACCCCCTTTAGTGATTCGGAAAGCATCGCTCGAATCTGCTCCTGCTGATTGCTCGGAAAAACATTGATAATACGATCAACCGTCTTCGCCGCAGAGCTCGTATGAAGGGTGCCATAGACGAGATGGCCGGTTTCCGCCGCAGTGATTGCGAGTTCAATGGTTTCCAAATCTCGCATTTCTCCCACCAGAATAATATCGGGATCTTCACGAAGCGCCGCTTTCAGTGCAGAAGCGAAGGAGCGTGTATGACGCCCGACCTCTCGTTGATTGACGAGGCATCCTCGGCTTTGATGAACAAATTCTATCGGATCTTCGACAGTGAGAATATGTTCTTTTTCTGTTTTATTGATGTAGTCGATCAGTGCCGCAAGGGTCGTCGATTTTCCACTTCCGGTTGGACCGGTCACGACAACCAGACCCTTTTTTAATCTGCAAAAACGGAGGACGGCGGCCGGAAGACCAAGATCCTCCACGGATAGAATATTTCCTGGAATCAAGCGGAAGACGGCGGAAATGCCGAGCCGACCATAGAAGATGTTGGCTCGGAAACGAGACTCCAGGGCCATGACCTCATAGGCAAAATCGATATCGTGAGTCGCCTCAAACTGCTTGCGTTGGGCCTCAGACATGATGCTGTAGAGCAGAGGTTTGATTTGCGCATGTCCTAATTTTTTTGGGATGAGAGGAACCAGGTCTCCGCAAACCCGCATCAAGGGTGGATTATCCGGAGAGAGGTGGAGGTCGGACGCCCCTTTTTCTTTGAGCAGTTTGAAAAGACTATCGATCTGAGCCATACATAATCCTCAAGTCAGATTAAGAGTTTAAAATTCAAATCTTTAAAGGCTAAGGATTAAAGGTTTATCTTATCTTTATTTCTGAATTTATCCCGTCGCGCTGTAGTAAAAGCATACCAGAAAACGGTCATTACGCAAGCGGGGGAGTAAGGGATGAATGGGATTTGTTTTCGGGGTTCAGGTGATGTCAGAGGGCATAGAAATTCATCCCATTAGTCCTATTCCAGAAATCATTAAGCCGGAATCCAGTGAATGATTAAAATCTCTGGATTCCGGCTCAAAGCATACCGGAATGACAATTCGATATCTGCCTAATATTTATGCTGGATCTGACAACTGCACATTTTTTAACAACAGCTATCTGTGGAGGAACAACAGCTTTCTTGATTTGAAGTATCTTGTGACGTATTTTCGTCAGTCGGATGGATCTCAGAAGACGGCAGTGCTTCACCCGTAATGACAAAGCTGTTTTGGTAGGGCGCGCGTTGAAGTTTCGCTGCCGTGTCCTGACAGACTTCAATTGCCTGATCACGCGGGAAGAGATGTCCTTCTTCGTCGATGACGGCCTGCATCGGGCCCAGATAGCTTGCTGTCTGACCAGTGTAGCGACATGCGGCCTTTTTCTCGAATTTGTAACCACGGAAGACGACGGATAAAAAGCGATGACCTTCGACTTCTTTCCAAAGGGTTCTTTTTAAAATGGAAATACCGTAAAACCCTGCCTGCTCCATTTTTGCGATGTACTCTTGTTCGGTCAATGCGCCGGAGACACATTCGCCCCAAAGCCTTGGATTTGAGCGCATCCCTTCCGGGACAGGACGTTCAGAAATAGTATCGGACACGACAATCCGCCCGAAATCTTTTAGCACCCGCCAGATTTCAATAAAAACCTGCTTTTTGTCGGGAGAGAGATTAATCACACAGTTCGAGGTGACGAGGTCTGCAAATTGCTCGGGTAGGGGAATGTCTTCGAGATAGCCTTTTTTAAAATCGACATTATTGTAACCCAGGCTTTGAACCACCTTCTCTTTGGCCTGCTTTGCCTGTTTCAGCATACGATCCGTCATATCGATACCAACGACACGACCTGCAGGTCCTACCATTTTAGCCGCGATAAAACAGTCGATACCGCCGCCTGATCCCAGGTCGACCATGACCTCTTTTTCTTCAATTCCTGCAAGTCCGACAGGGCTACCGCAGCCATAGGAAATATCCAGAACCTCTTGTGGAATGTGTGTACTGTTTTGCAGGGGATAGCTTTCCGGACAGCAGAGGGCGGGTTGCGGCGTTTCAGCGGCATCCCCGTAAAAATCGCTGACCACACGGCGCGAGTAATCCAGATCAACCGAAAGCACACAGGACGAGCGAGAGAGAGACACATCAAAGCCACCGGTTCTTGTGGCTCCGGGTGGCGTTTCTTGTAAGACCGCGTCTTCTCCCATCGCCGCATAAACAATGGGACGATCAAAGCCTGAGTGCGTCTGTTGTGCAGCCTTGGCTTCAGCACGGGAAAAGAGGAGGTCCAAGATCCATTTTTCGTTAAATTCATCAAAAGGATCCTCTCCCATCAACTGTCCGCTATAGAGGTAGGTGTGTTCGATATCTCCGCCGCCACTCAGGTATTTCAGGTAAGAATCCTTAGACTTTGCCTTTTTCTGAACACTACATTCACGGAAAGCACGCGCAATTGGAGAATCTCTCCAGATGGACTCAAGAGAAGATGCAATGGGATCGCCCATACGAAGCGCCGGAATGCCTGCCAATGCGGCGGTCGGGTAGACATGACCATCGGCATAGACGCAGAGTGATTCATACGCTGCGTTGGACAGATCAATTTTAACTCCGGAACGTCCTAATAGTTGTCCAAGCAAGACATCGTAGTTATCAAAGATAATGCCGGCCTGGTCGGCTGCCACTTTGGTTTCTTTGAATGCCGCAAGGAGTTCGGTATTAGAGGGGGAGGCCAGATGCTCGGCGCCGACAGCCCGACCTCGATTGTGGCTCTGAAGCAAATGGATGTTTTTAATGCCGATGGTGGACGCAAGCTTGACCATCGCTTCCATGTGTCCGGCATTCGATTTATTGACGACCGTTGTGAGAGTGGGCGTAAAACCCAGGCTGATCACCTCTTTGATCCCTCGAATGGTGGCGTCGAAGGTCCCGTTTCCCCGCATTGGATTATTGATTTCCGCCGTCGGGCCGTCGAGACTGATCTGAAATTGAATCCGGCCTGGATCGATTTTGGAAAGGCGTTTGAGGTGTTCGCCGCGAAAAAGCATGCCGTTGGTCAAAATCACCAGTTCGGTTTTCAAATCGCCCGGCAAGTCCAGGATGTGTTCAATGAGGTCGAAAATATCGGATCGGAGGAAGGGCTCTCCCCCGGTGATATAAAAGCGATACGTCCCCAGCGCTCGAGCCTGATTGATGATATTGATCCAGAAGTCGGTGTCGCCTCCTGCAATCCCCTCCGGAGAAGAATCCACGAGACAGTGTTCGCAGGACAGATTACAGGCATTCGTGACATGCAGCCACATATCGGTCAGTTGACCCAGCGCAAGCGCCTCTGAACGACCGGGATAGGGAGCACGATGAAAGGGCTGTTCTGAAATAAATCCCGTCCGCAAGGCATCCTGAAAAAAACTCCGGCAGTCGAGCCAGGCCTTTGCCCAGTTAAGCCGGTGAGTCTTACGGTAGTTTGCAACGATTTCTGAAAGGCGTTTCCTGCCATCCAGTGCGCGCATCAAGTCGGCACCCCTGCTATCGGTCGTGATCCAGTGAGGGCCTTCCGGATCAACTAATAAACTCAGTCCGTTTTGATTGAGTTCTCTATAAACCGGGGCGAAAAGTATGGCATCTTGTTTTGTTTCTTCAATCATTTTGATTGGCTCCAACATTCATTTAAGTGTTATTTTTTAGACGTATACATATATAGGGTAGGGAGTGAAAAATTATGTGGGCTATCCTACATTTGCTCATTACCAGAGGTCAAGAGGAAGAAAGAATGATGCTCTATCAGGTTCTTTCTTGACAAGACCCAGCGAATCGGTGATAAAGAGATCGTTTCAATGTCTTATTCCAGAAAAATACTGTAGTGAAAAGGATCTAAGTTTATGATGAAAATACTGGTTACCGGGGGTGCCGGTTTTTTAGGCTCACACCTTTGCGAGAGACTGCTTGAGGAGGGGCATGAGGTGATCTGCCTCGATAATTTTTTTACCGGCTCCAAGAACAATGTGCGGCATCTTTTAAATCATGACCATTTTGAGTTGATTCGGCATGACATTATCACTCCGATCGACATTGAATCAGATCGGATCTACAACCTGGCTTGTCCTGCTTCTCCGATTCACTACCAATTTAATCCGGTTCGAACCATACAGGCCAATGTACTCGGTGTGACCCACATGCTCGAATTGGCAAAGCGAACAAAGGCGCGAATTCTTCAGGCCTCCACTTCAGAAGTTTATGGCGATCCGACTGTCCATCCGCAAACGGAAGATTATTGGGGAAATGTCAATCCGGTTGGCCCGAGAAGCTGTTACGACGAAGGAAAGCGCGTTGCCGAGACCCTGATGATCGACTACAACAAACAATTTCATGTTGACATTCGAATTGCCCGGATCTTCAACACCTATGGTCCGCGCATGGCCTTAAATGACGGGCGGGTTGTGAGTAACTTTATTCTGCAAGCCCTACAGGAAAATGCCATTACGATCTACGGGGATGGCAAACAGACCCGCTCTTTCTGTTATGTCAGCGATCTGATTGAGGGACTGATGCTTCTAATGGAATCGGAGCGTTTTGTCGGTCCGGTGAACATGGGAAATCCGAATGAATTAACCGTACTGGATCTAGCGAATCGGGTCATTGAAAAGACCGGATCCCGGACAAACATCGTTCACAAACCCCTGCCCCAGGATGATCCGGTGATGCGGCAACCTGACATCACACGCGCTAAAGCAGAACTCGGTTGGAGCCCAATCGTCTCCCTGGATGCGGGACTCTCGAAGACCATCCCTTATTTTCAGGAAAAAGTGTCATCATCACTTTGAGTCCTGTTTGGGGAAAAAGCATAAACTTAAACGAAGTCTTAAATTTTATACGGAGGAAAAATGTCTGAAAAAGTTGTAAAAGCTACAAAGGAAGATAATCGAAAAAAAGCAATCGATCTGGCAATGTCTCAGATTGAGCGACAATTCGGGAAAGGCTCCATTATGCGCCTGGGTGCTGACGATATCGCTGCCGACATCCCGGTGATTTCAACCGGGTCTATCGGGCTTGATATTGCCCTCGGTGTCGGCGGATTTCCGCGTGGACGGATTGTTGAAGTTTACGGACCGGAATCCTCTGGAAAAACCACCCTTGCCCTCCATGTCATTGCCGAAGCCCAGAAAACCGGGGGCGTGGCCGCCTTCATTGATGCGGAACACGCGCTCGACATCCATTATGCCGGACGTTTGGGGGTCAAGAGCGATGATCTGTTAATCTCCCAGCCCGATACCGGTGAGCAGGCCCTCGAAATTACCGAGACCCTGGTTCGAAGTGGCGCACTGGATGTGGTTGTCATTGATTCGGTGGCAGCCCTTGTGCCTCGGGCCGAAATTGAAGGGGAGATGGGAGATTCTCATATGGGTTTGCAGGCTCGCCTGATGTCTCAGGCCCTCAGGAAACTCACCTCCTCCATCGCAAGATCGAGAACCTGCGTTGTTTTTATTAATCAGATCCGAATGAAGATCGGGGTTATGTTTGGCAATCCCGAGACGACAACCGGTGGTAATGCGCTTAAATTCTACTCCTCTGTTCGTCTTGATATCCGTCGAATTGAAACGATTAAAGAAGGGCAGGCCGCGATTGGGAATCGCGTGCGGGTGAAGGTTGTGAAAAACAAGGTTTCTCCTCCTTTCAGGAAGGCCGAATTTGATGTCATGTTTAATGTCGGCATCTCAAAAATTGGAGAACTGCTCGACCTCGCCATTGAGAAGGGCATCGCAGATCGAAGCGGGGCCTGGTATTCTTACAAGGGGCAACGACTAGGGCAGGGGAGAGACAACGCAGTTAAAACGCTAGGAGAAAGCCCGGAACTCTCCGTCGAGATTGAAAAGCGTATTCGCGCCGAATCCGGACTCCCGGTCAAACCGGAACCGAGCAAAAAAGTATAGATATTCCGACAAAACTGATTATGACGCCTGAGCGAATCAAATGAATATCGACATCCTTTTGAAGGCGGCGACTGAAAACGGGGCTTCTGATCTGCATTTGAAAGTTGGGGCAGTTCCAATGATTCGAGTTGACGGTCGACTTCGGTCCTTGGAACGCTTTCCGAAATTGAATCAAGAAGCCGTAATTCAATTGGCGTCTTCCGTCATGAATGCACAGAAAAAAACAGAATTTAAAGAAGCCCGCGAGATTGATCTGGCCTACAGCGCTCCAGGTCTGGGACGTTTTCGTGTCAACGTCTTTATGCAGCGCGGGACGGTCGGGGTGGTTCTTCGGGCCATTCCAGTCAAGATCAAAACACTTGAGGAGCTGTTTCTTCCGAAAGTTGTTGAGAAGATGGCTTTAGAACAGCGGGGTCTGATTTTAGTGACGGGCACAACCGGGAGCGGAAAATCGACAACCCTGGCTACCATGATCGATGTTATTAACCAACAACGGTCGGCAAATATCATTACAATTGAAGACCCGATTGAGTTTCTTCATCGGGATAAAAAAGGCATTGTCAGTCAACGGGAGATCGGTAGCGATACAGATTCTTTCGAAAGGGCGCTTCGCTCCGCCCTTAGGCAGGACCCTGATGTGATTCTAGTTGGAGAAATGCGCGATTTTGAAACGGTGAGTACGGCACTGACAGCGGCCGAAACCGGTCACCTTGTATTGAGTACCCTGCATACCCTTGATGCAACTGAAACGATAAACCGAGTCATTTCGGTTTTCCCGCCCTATCACCAGGATCAGGTCCGCATTCAGCTTGCATCTGTTATCCAGGGGGTAATCTCAATGCGTCTCATCCCTCGCTCGGATGAGCCGGGGCGCGTCCCCGCACTAGAGGTGATGATTGCCACGGAAACAATTCGTGACGCCATTATCCACCCTGAAAAAACTCGAAATATCTCAGAAATTATTTCATTAAGTAAATCCCAATACGAGATGCAGACCTTTGATCAATCGATTTATGACCACTACGAAAATGGCCGAATTTCCTACGAAGAAGCTCAGAAATGGACCAGCAATCCGGCAGATTTTTCCCTTAAAGTCCAAGGGGTTCAATCAACCAGTGATAGCTGGCAAGATGCACAAGACGGGAATGGGGACGATGATCAAGTTGAATTTGAAGTCGACCATTTTTAACGGTTTTTCTTTTAGAAGCTCTTCTTGAAAAACGATCAAAGAAGCACCCTCGAAGTGAATCAAGTGAGTGATTTTGATGCGGCAAAAAAACAAGCCTTCGACATCCTATCCCGTCGGGACCATTCGACTTTTGAACTGAGTCGCAAATTAAAAGAAAAAGGGTTTTCCGAGGCTGCCTGCGCCGAGGTTATTTCTTATTTAAAAGCGCTTCACTTGCTTGATGACCATAAGTTTATCCGGAAATGGTCTCGTTTTCGATTGGAGCGACACAGTTATGGTCCGATACGCCTTCAGAGAGAACTCCTGGAAAAAGGGCTTCCTTCTAACGAGGTCAATCTGTTTATCAAGAATCTTTCGGAAGAATGGGATCCGGAATATCTGGCAGAAACGGCATTATTACGACGCTACAAAGACCCGATGATTCTAAAAGCATTGAAAAATCGCCGCAGGGCCTTTGATTTTTTACAACGGAAAGGCCATTCAAAAGCCGCCATATTTTCCGCCTTCAAAAAGGTCGGTGTTTTGTAGGGTAACGTAGAAATCACCCGCGAGCCGACGAGACCGACCGAAGGCCGGAAAGTGTTATGCGGTCGGGTTGAGCGACTTGTTGAACGAAGCCGCTAGCGCGGAGAAAAGACATCCCAGCGCCGCCTATTCTAAAATGTAACCTCAGACCTTCAAGGAGAGGGTTCATCCAACAACTATGAG
>JAJDBU010000057.1 GCA_029261195.1 Nitrospirota bacterium
CGGGTTACTTTTTCGATACATGGACGCTCCTGGTGCACGCTTTTTAGGGGCTAAAGGTCTTTTTCCTTGCACTTGGAGCAGGATACTACAGATTAAAACCTTTTAAAATCAAAAACTTATCGTTTTTTCAGCAAGCCCTAACTAGAAAGGTATATACCCGAAATGTCAGTCACCATTGACGGCACGCATTGGTCAACATCTTCAGTGGGCGGTGAAACCCGCCGTCAAGCATACAAGGAGGTACAGAATAATGAAGAACATCGCATTAGTGATTTTTGTCACCGTTGCCCTATACAGTGCTCTGGAGACGTATGCAAGCGCGCTCACACTGAATATAGTGGGTGGGCAACTCACAGGTGCCACTGATGTGATCGTCGGTGGCACCCTGTATGATGTCATATTTTTGGATGGCTCATGTATCACGTTATTCACCGGATGTAACGAACCCAGTGACTTTACGTTCTCCAACGCGCTCCACGCAGCGATGGCATCCTCAGCTCTGCTAAACACGGTCATGACCGACACTTGGCGAGGTCACTTCGATACCGACCCGGAGCTTACAGAAGGTTGCGAATCCCATGCTCTTTGCGAAATACTCACACCGTACTGGTCACCCTTTTTTGGCGCATCAGCACGATCAGCATCGAACGCTGACTCGGAGTTTGATGACGGGGTGTTCGTATCCCCGTTCTTTGAACCAGAAGATTACAGGGGAAATCCCGCCAGGGCTTGGGCCAGTTGGACGCACGTTGCCCCCATCCCAGAACCCGCTACATTCGTATTATTAGGCACTGGTTGGGGTGGATTGTACCTGAGGAAGCCAGTAAGCCTGAGTGCCTGTATGCCTTCAGTTCTGCGACGGCCCAGCGCCGCCAGCGGCACACAGACTCACCCAGCCGGACATCGGCTTCCCTTGTCTTTGGCTGTTGCTCATCAAGCCGGTGAGTTCGCTCAACAAACTTTTTGACGGTCACTCCCGCCAGCCGCAAAGGCTGGCGGGAAAAGTGATGAGCCCTTAAATCAAAGCCTTTCCCTATACGCCCAATCATTGTTTTATCCAGATGAATCTTCAGCTTTAAACCGGAGCTTCCTACGCGTCTTTGCCATCACCAGAATGATGAAAACCCTGTAAATTTCGGTAGTATCAGAGAGAGGCATTTTAAACCCAGGGTAGCCCAGATGGGTGGCGCCATCGGCAGTGGTGATCAAGCGAAGCGGCTCAAAAGTCCGAATAATTCAAAGCTAGGGGAGATAGGTCCATCTTTTCCCAGAGAAAAAAGAAGGGAATACAGGCGAACCAATTGATATTAAAGAAGAAAAAATGGAGGTGGCGAGCAGGTTCGAACCGCTGAATGACCGTTTTGCAGAATCCTCCCTTAGCCACTTGGGTACGCCACCGTATTGTGAGAACTTGTTTCAGGTCAAAATTGATTCCGGGGAGCATATGGATTGTGCGAATTTAACGAATCATCCTTCCAGAATTTAGTGCCTTTCACTGTTGCCTGAAGAGCTAATCCATTCTTTGTTAATTGATATACACTAATATTATCGATAATCGCCTCACCACTAAACGCTTCCCCTTTTTCGTTAGCTTTTGCCGCTACGTCAGCTTGGGCTCCAAAGGCCCATCCATCCTCTATAAAACGGTTCATGCTGTCAGTACTATGGAATACGAATACTGCACGGAAGTCTTTAACGCCCATACCTATGCCGATACCCACTTCACCCATTTTCATAAACGTGTGTTTGCCTGTCTTATTATTTTTAACAACACCTCGTCCGCCACCAAAACTTGCAAATATGACATTGATATTTATATTGCTGAAGACAGCATAACCATATGCACTGGATATTTGAGATTTAACGTCTGGTTTTACTTTAAAAAGATCTGAGAGCGCTTCGCTTTTCATATCGAGAATCGACTGTTGTTTTTTGGAAAAAGTTTTATTCCCAATAGTGACACATCCTCCAATCATTATTGCTATGGCTACAATAGCGACTGCCGATATACGATTCATGCCTCTCCTCTCATCTTTACTTTGAGTGCCCCTATTAAAGCTGCATAAATCGGATTGCAAAGTTCGCTGACCTCATTCTCCGTGGCGGATTCAAATGATGAACGCCACTCGATGAAAGTGCCATTGTTATCTGTAACAGGGCTCAAAGACACTTTGCCGATGTAATTTGTTACTGATTTTTTAGACACGGGGCCAGGACCGTCGTCAATGCTATAGATAAATTCGAACTTCTCCTGATCTAAACTGAGAAGCGTTTCATGAAAGGCATCATTGAGTATCCTTTTGGCTCCGATTTCGTTTCCTGAAAATTCACCCACTTTCGTAACTCTTGTGACAACCGGCTCACCCCAAGCGACATCATGAAAGTCTTTAATCGTTTCCCATACTTTCTCTATTGGTGCCTCAAGTACCGCTGAATTGTAACAAGTCCCCATATTCTACTCCCTCTTTTTTGTTTTTTTGTAATAAATGGCTCATGGTCGTTTTATCGAAATAAGGTCAAATTCAATACCAACTCAGGGGCAAACTTCACCACCTTGTTTTAATCGGCCCTTTAGAGACTGCCTCATAGCTCAGTCTTAGGGATTCGTGGAGGACTTAAAAGGTTCATAATCCGTATAGCCTTGTGCTCCAGGCGTGTACCAATGAGACATGTCCTCTGCGGGATTGAGCTGCCAATTATTTTTAAATCGCTCGGGTAAATCAGGGTTTGTTATGAAGGGTCGACCAAAGGCCACCAAGTCCGCATGCCCTTCTCCTATTTTTTCTTCAGCAGCTTCTTTCGTATAACCGCAATTGCTAATGATAATGCCTTGATAAAGGGATCTGAATTCCGCCAAAGTCATGGGTTCGCCTTTTTCGTGAAAACCAAAAGCCAGGCCGTCCATAATGTGCAGGTAGGCAAGGTTCAATTTGTTTAATTCTTCGGCCACATAGAGGTAGGTTTCCCGGAAGTCTTCGCTGCCCATGTCATTATAAACGCCGTTCGGTGAAATACGGGCAGCCACCTGCTCCGGCGCCCAGACCTCCAAAACGGCTTCGAGGACTTCTTTGAAAAAACGAAATTTATTTTCAAGGCTTCCCCCGTATTGATCATCGCGGAGATTCGTTTTTGAATCAAGAAATTGATTGATCAAATAGCCGTTGGCACCATGCACTTCTACTCCGGAGAAACCGGCGGCCTTTGCATTGATGGCTGCTTTGCGGAAGTCATCGACTGTTGCTTTAATCTCATCTATCGACAATGCACGCGGTGTCTCGTGAGGTTTCGACCCGAGAGGTGTGTGGATATGATCTCCGTTAAGCTTCACTGCTGAAGCGGAAACAGGCAGGGCTCCGTCATGAAGATCACTATGTGAAGCCCTCCCGCAATGCCAAAGCTGTAGGAAAATGGGTGTTCTAGTTGGTTTAAGTTTTTCCGTGACCTTCCGCCATCCCGCGACCATCTCATCTGTATAAATTCCGGGAGAATCAATCCATCCAATGCCCTGTTTTGAAACCACGGTCGCTTCCGTGATTAGGAGGCTTGCGCTGGATCTCTGATGATAAAATTCCGCCTTGCGATGCGCTCCGATCCGGCACGTCCTCGTGTCATGGGTGCCAAAACGACTCTATTTTTTAATTGCATGTTTCCGACGGATACGGGTTCAAATAAGCCACTCGTTTTCATTTGATCTCCTCTTGAATGTTAAATTTCATCTTGTTTTGTAGAAATATCGAAGCGACATTCACCTCTAAAGGTATTTCCTTGTCAGGAGGCGAACCAGTAAATCAGGGCGCTAAAGGTCATCGCAACAGGTAAAGTGATGAACCACGAAAGGATGATGTTTCTAACGACTCCGGCATTTTGATTTTTACTCACCATCCCGATACCAAATATTGAGCCAACGGAGACGTGCGTCGTGGAAACAGGCACGCCGAATTTACTGGCGACGATGACTAAAAAGGCGGTGACTAAATTTGCTGAAAAACCTTGTCCATGATTGATTTCCGTGATCTTTTTACTCATGGTTTCTGCGACACGACCTGCGTTTAATATTCCGCCGATTGCCATTCCAATAGCAATTGTAAACATGCCAAAGCGAATATCAAAGGCCTGAGCGGCGACCAATAAGCCAGCAATTTTAGGCGTATCATTTAAACCACGGGCGAATGATACCGCTGCTCCGCTAAGCACATGCGCAAGATCCAATAATTTCTGTATCGAAATACCCCATACCCTGTCTGTATATAAATCGACGCAATCACTCCCATCAGCAAGCACGATCGTTGGATTCATCGGGTTCATCATGTCTGGATTCAAAGCGATGCTAGTGGATGCTGTGTTGGATAAAGTGCTGACTGGCACGAATTGCTTTTGTTCACCGATACAGATGCAGCTTTCTTTGGTCATCCCCATTGCTTTGCGTGTGCGTGTAAAAAACCAATACACGGAGGCCCCCAATGCGAAGGCAATAAAAGGGCTTGTCAGTAGTGGAAAAAAGAATGCCCCGCCCAGCCTGTTGAAATTAACATCGGAGCCGACGGCCATGATGCCAGCTCCGAGCAGACCTCCCACCAATGCATGCGTCGTTGATATGGGGAAGCCTAAGCGGGTCGCCAATAATACGGTGATGCCGGCACCAAAACCGACTGCAATCAGAAAATGTGTTGTTCCTGCGATATCCTGTGGCAATAAACCTTTTCCGGAAAAACTGGCGACTAAGCCCTGAGCTAGAAATATTGCAGAAATCGACCCGATAAAAGTGGTAATGCTTGCAAGGGTCAGCGCTGTTTTGTAGCCGAGAATGTTACTGCCATAGAGAGTCGCAACTCCCTTAAAATTATCATTTGCCCCATTGGTATAGGCAAGAAATATGGTGCCGAACAAAAGCATTGCGACAAGCATCTCATCTCCTTATGCACTATTAGTTAAACGGCTTCCTTCCGAGAAGATACTCCGGTATTGAATAGGAAAATGCAAGGGATACTACCAGTGTAGAATTTTGGGGAATGTAGGGTGCCCTACATTTGTTCAGGATATAATCCATTTTGAGCCCGCCGATTTTTTAAAAAGGGAGTCAAACGTGTAAATGGCATAGTGAAGTAGATCCATCGGGAGTATTATTCGAGGGGGGTTAAACTAACTCATGATAATATTGAGCCCCATCGGCCCAGGGCCTTTCGTGCAGGCTGGCTGTCCACCGGGATTTCTCCCATCATCGGTCACCTGCATTGTGACGGAATCCGTAATCTTGATCGTGCAGATGACTTTGACAAATCCCCCGGCAAGCGCGTCCACGGCTTCTACGGTGTAGCTCCCTGCAGCAGGGATATCCGAGATTGAGTACTTACCGTCTATACCCGTTACCTTAGACGACTTCGGAATATCCGTCACCGTTACTGTTATACCAGTGGCAGGGTTTCCTGCTCCGTTCTGTCCCCCCAGTCCACCGATATTAGTCACTGTCCCAGTCAGCGTAATCGTCACTGTCGGACTGTCACCCCCGCTGCTTGAACAGGCACCTAAAGGGATCAAGAAGGCAAGTAAGAGAATCATCTTTTTCATCATTATTCATTCATAGCTTAATAAAGACGACACAGGCAAGCCTTTCAACTTATCTCTTCCATTCAAAAATAGAAGCTCAATCACAAAGGCAATGCCAACGATTTCTCCGCCCAACTGTTGAATCAGTTTGACTGTGGCCTCCATCGTCCCCCCTGTCGCAAGAAGGTCGTCCACAATCAGGACTCGCTCACCGGGCACAATAGCATCCCGGTGCATGCACAGATTGTCTGAGCCGTATTCCAGGTCGTATGATTCTTCAATGGTGTCATAAGGCAATTTCCCCGGTTTCCTGACAGGAATAAAACCGGCCTTCAAGCGCTCCGCTACGGGTGTTCCGAAAATAAAGCCTCTTGACTCCACACCGACGACCTTCTGAATGTTTTTGTCCAGATAGGGCATAGCAAGGCGGTTCATCACCTCTTCAGAAGCGGCCGGATCGGCCAAAAGCGTGGTGATGTCATAAAAGAGAATCCCTTGTTTGGGAAAATCGGGTACTTCACGAATTTTGGCTTTTAAATCCAATTTCATATCCTTCTAATCAATAGACTCGTTTCGGGGAAAATTGCTTTGCTTGAGAATGCGGATTGACGTTTAAAGAATATCTTCGGCTCGAATTGTCTTTTCTGTCATGATGGCCCGTAGTTTGCGCAATGCGACCGCTTCGATCTGTCGAACTCGCTCACGGGTCAGGCCGAAGACTTTGCCGATCTGTTCAAGAGTGGAGGGTTCATCGCCGTGTAAGCCGAACCGTAGAATAATGACTTTTCGCTCATTCGGATTGAGCATGCTCAGCCACTGGATCAGTCCCTTTCTACGTTGAACCCCCTCAGCGTTGCTCACTGGAGAAGCCTGAGATTTGTCTTCAATGATGTCTTTCAGGGAGGCCGTTGTCCCGGCCGCGATCGGGCTGTCGAGAGAATAGGTTTTTCTCATCAGGCCTTGGATGTGGTCAACGTCTTTTTCAGAGATCTTCATCTTCTGGGAAATTTCAAGGTTTTCCGGTTGTCGCCCCAATTCCTGCACAAGGTCTTCGAGATGGGCAAGATATTTATTGACCCGCTCGACAACGTGGACAGGGAGACGAATGAGTTTTCCCTGATTGATAATCGCCCGTTCAATGGCCTGACGGATCCACCAGGAGGCATAGGTCGAAAAGCGGAAGCCTTTTTTATAATTGTATTTCTCGACCGCTTTGATCAGGCCGATATTGCCTTCCTCAATAACATCGGAAAAAGGAAGCCCTCGATTGATGTAACGCTTTCCAATGCTGACCACAAGGCGGAGGTTGGACTCAATCATCCGCTGGCGGGCAGCCTCGTCTCCCTCAATAATGCGCTTGGCGAGCATGACCTCATCTTCAAAGGTGAGGAGGGTAGAGCGCCGAATATCTCTCAGATAGGTTTTGACCGAATCGGAAGGAGCTGCGTCCTGTTCTTTTTTTGAGGTTTTGATGACGACTTGAGGTTCGTCCGACTCCGAAATTTTAAGCTCAGCGGTCTGGTCGCTTTCCTGCGTCTCTTTCTCTTCTTCAGATTGATCCCAGTCGTCGTTCATGCTTTGATCTTATCGCCTCAATTTAGTAAACGATTGAAAAATCACTGACCTGCAGAGAAGGACACTGCCAGCTCACAGCAACACCGCTGACTTCAGCCAATTCCGGTCCTTCCCTAAGGGCGTCAATGAAGGTCTCAATCTTGCGTTTTTCTCCCTCAACAACGAGGGCGACGCGACCGTCAGAAAGATTCCGAACGGTTCCGAGCAAGTGAAGCCCTCTTGCACATTGGAGGCTGAAGTTTCTAAAGCCCACCCCCTGAACCCTTCCGCTGACGATGAGTTGTGCCATTATTGCGCCGTTTTGTATTTTGTGAGTATTCATCAATAGAAAATTTCAGCCATTTTTGAGAATCCAGCTGGTCGGGGCGAGAGGATTTGAACCTCCGACCCCACCGTCCCGAACGGTGTGCGCTACCGGACTGCGCTACGCCCCGAATCAGCTAATTCGACTCAAATTGTCCTTTACATGCCTCGGCAAGTCCGGGGTGAACGATTCTCCCCTCATGAACGTGGAGCCCTTTTACTAGGGCCGGATCTGCCGCAAGGGCGTTTTTAAAACCAAGCTCGGCGAGTTTTTCGATATAGGGAAATGTCTCATTCGTCAGGGCGAAGGTGGAGGTCTTCGGGACCACACCCGGTATGTTGGCGACGCAATAATGAAGCACACCGTCCACCTCGTAGACCGGATCAGAGTGAGATGTTGATCGAGAAGTTTCAAAACATCCTCCCTGGTCAATGGACACATCCACAAGGACTGCACCCTTTTTCATTGTGGAGATCATGCTGCGACTCACCAAATGGGGCGCTGCTTCACCTGTTTTTGCCGCCGCACCGATCACAAGATCACTCTGCTGTAATTGATCCGCCACCAAGGTCGGATAAGAAGGTAACGTGACCACTTCGCCTTTAAAAAAATCATCCAGCGTGGAGCGCCGTGAAGAATCATTTTCAATCACACACACTTCCGCGCCAAGTGCAAGGGAGACTTGAGCCGCATTTTTACCAACGACACCGCCGCCGATCACCGTCACCCGGCCTTTCGGTACACCGGCAACCCCCGAAAGGAGAAGTCCCATGCCTCCTTGCCTCTTTTGAAGATAATGCGCCCCGATCAGGACAGACATTCGGCCCGCCACCTCACTCATCGGTTTTAAAAGGGGATGCGCACCGTTTTCCAACTCAATCGTTTCGTAGGCAATTGCCGTAACGCCGCGTTTCAGCAGAGCCTGAAGTAAGTCCTGGTTTGCTGCGAGGTGGAGGAAGGTAAAGAGGATCTGTCCCTGGTGAAAGAGGGCGTATTCGACAGGAAGGGGCTCCTTGATTTTAACGATCAGATCAGAGCGATCAAAGAGGCTCTGCTTTGAAGAAAGGATTTCCGCACCGGCATTTTGATACTCGGCGTCGGAGAGTCCGCTACCTAAACCCGCTCCCGATTCCAGCAAGATACAATGTCCCTGTTCGTGAAGTGCGGCAGTGCCGATGGGGCTTAAACTCACCCGATACTCCTGATCTTTAATCTCTTTTGGGATGCCAATAATCATATTAAAATCGAACTTGGTAAGCTATCAATTTTCAAAATGAAAGTCAATTTAGAGCGAGGCCGTTTTCACTGGCTCTCATCACTGTTTTGTCATGGATTCAATCAGGATTTCGGCGACTTCCCGACGGCTGAATTCGGGAGGGGGTTTGATGCCCTGACTCAGCATTTCGCGAACCTTGGTCCCGGAAAGGGCAATCCGATCTTCCGGCCCGTGAGGACAGGTCTTTGCGGAAGCCATCCCCAGACAGCGCTTACAGTAGAAAGAATGGTCAAAAAAGAGAGGCCGGATGCCCAGCTCTCCATCTTTGAATTTCTTAAAAATATTCTGGGCATCGTAGGTGCCGTAATAATTACCCACGCCGGCATGATCCCGTCCGACGATAAAGTGGGTCACGCCGTAGTTTTTCCGGCAGATGGCATGGAAGATCGCCTCCTTCGGTCCGGCATAGCGCATCGCAGCAGGAAAGACGGAAAGGATGGTGCGGTCTTTCGGGTAATAACCATCCAGCAAGACCTTGTAGCAGCGCATTCGGACATCTGCCGGAATGTCTCCTTTTTTTGTCGCACCGACGATGGGGTGGAGCAATAGACCATCGGTAATCTCCAAGGCACACTTTTGGATATATTCGTGGGCGCGATGCACCGGGTTTCGGGTTTGAAAGGCAACGATACGTTTCCAGTCCCTTTCAAGAAAAATTTTACGCGTATCGGCAGGCTCAAGGCGATGCTCCTGAAAGTCCTGAATCGCAGGCCGACGCAGCATATCGATCTTCCCCGCCAACAGGAGATTCTCCTGAGAATGGGTATAGGCCACGCCGGGATGGGCAAGGTCGTTCGTGCCGTAAACGGCTACTGCCTCTTTTTCTTTGTCAAAAGTATAGATCTCTTCGAGATGGAGAATCGCCAGGATCAAACCGCTTTCATCCTGCAAGGCGACTTCCTTTCCCTCTGAAAGTGGCTTGGCTTCCTCATCAGAGACTGAAAGGGTAATGGGGAGTGACCAGGGAAGGCCATTAGCCAAACGCATCGACTGAAGCACAGAGGTATAATCAGCAGAGCCCATGAAGCCCTCCAGAGGTGAGAAGACTCCTGTTGAGATGAGTTCGAGGTCGGAAATTTCTCGTGCAGACAAGGTGATTTTATTCAGTGCCTTCGATTTTTTTGTCAGACCATCGACCTCTTTTGCTTCAACAAAGCGATTGATTAACTTGCCGCCGTGCGGTGTGGATATACTCATATGAATGACTCCCTAATCATTAATGGACATCGTTTATATTTGCCTTTTCAGGTATGACTTGCCATTGCGCTTCAATTGTATCCGCTGATAAATCAGAACCGCAGTGCCATTCTATGAAATATCCCCCATTTGAAAGCTGACAAAATTCCGTCTGATTCTTCAAATCAACAAATGCTTCATATTTTAGATATGGACGAACATCAAAGATCCCGATACGACCATCGCTGGCAACAACCTTTAAAGTGTAATTTCCCTGAGGATCCACTTTTACAATATTCATTGATCAAGCCCTCTGATTGGAAATGGTTTTTTACCCACTACGGCTAACTCCCAATCTGCCAACAAATCTTCTTGATGTATTTCAATCCAAGCCACGACAAGCTTATGCTTTTTTGGAGGAAAATGACCCGCAAGACATTTCCCCTCCGGGATTGAGTAAACAGCAACTTCGCCCTGATAGTCGGCATGGATATGTGGCATATTAATTTCTCTTCACAATACTGAGTTTGTTCGATTAAATCGAAAAATCGAGGCCTTCCGAACCGTCTTCTATCGTTTCATCCAGGGCGATTTTCATCACCTTTGTCCTAATGGTGAAGGATTCTTTTTTCCCCTTGATGTCTTCTGCATCCCAGGTGATGAAATCACGACCCTTGTGAATACGCGGCTGCAACTTTGCCCCTCGTGACCCGAATTGATACGACAAGTGAAACTCAATCGCCTCTATCGGACAGGCCTTCACACAAGGAAGGCAGTCCCAGCAATCCTCCGGATATTTGAGCTGGGCCTTGTTAGTACTGTGATCTTTGACAATCAAATCCCCCGGACACATGCGAAGACAGGGGGGTTGTCGAGAATTATTGCAACCATTACAGATATCCGGGTCAATCCAAACTGGCATGACTTACCTCTCATTTTAGTTATAACTAGATCGAACGCTTAACATTTTTTTCGTCAGTCCCGCATGCTCTCAGCGGGAATCCAAGTGCTGAATGATATGGATTCCGGCTCAAAAAATTACCGAAATGACATCAAGAACCAGGCTTTTTACCGGGTTGATAGCGATCCCCTGAGACCATCTGCTCATAGGGGCGGGTCATCATTTCGATTTCTCCGCTCTTGGTGTTTTTAACGGAGTTGACAAATTTCAGCCAGTTGGCATCGTCTCGTTCGGGATAATCGGTTCTCGTGTGGTAGGTTGGCCACCTTGTTTCCCGACGATAGGCCATATGTTCAACAAGCACTTGTGCCACATCAATGCGGTCAATCACTTCGTGGGCCTTCATTAATTGGTGCAGATCCGCCGCGACGAGATCGTCGATTTCACCCGGCAGAGTGGAGAGTTTTTTTCGCGCAATTTTCAACATTTCTTCATTCATTTCATAATGGGTTGAAGCCCCTCCGGCATATTGCTCCATGATTTTTTGAAGCCGCGACTCCAACTCAGCCGCTTGAACGCCAAATTTCCCCTGTTCGTGATTTTTAAAGGGATAAAAGGCACGGGTTTCTTCCTGATCTACTTGGCTTTCGGGCACGCTTGTCGCTTCCATTTGGGCAAGACCTTCTTGGCTAAGGTCTTTGCCCATCGTACGGGCGGCGATGACCCCCTCCGACCAACAGCCAGAGACAAACTTAAAGGGCGCACCCCCCGCAACGTCTCCCGCAGCATAGAGTCCCTTGAGAGTGGTCCGTCGCTCGTTATCAACCCAATACCCGGCCTGACAATGTCCACCCACGATGTAAGGCTCTGTCGTCTGGATTTCAACCGGCTCTTTTCCGGGGTCGATGTCATTTGCCAACCAATAAAGCACCTGGGAGGGATACATGTCCAGATAGGCTTTTTTTAAATCTGTCACCTTTTCAGGGGTGATCCCGCGTGTATCGAGGTAGACCGGGCCGCGTCCTTCTTTGATTTCCTGGATTGGGCCGTGGGCACGATAGGGGGTCGGTGCACCGTCTCCGCCGATATCGGCGTAGCGCGTCACCATAAATCGTTCCCCCTTTGAATTGACCTGGGGCGCTCCTGCGCCTAAAGCGATCGTCCCCGTCGGGGCGATGGCATCTTTTGTTCGAATCGCCACATAACGCATCTCATAAGAGGTCATCTCAGCTCCGGCGCGAATCCCCATTGCATAACCGGCACCTGTGTTGTAGGGGGAGTACCAGGTTTTGTGAGAGGCATCACCCGCATTATTGGGACGGTAAAGGCCGGCAGCGCCGCCAGTCGCAATCAAAACCGCCTTGGCTCGAACGACATAGAATTTTCCGTTTCTCAGTGAAAAACCGACGGCGCCGACAACGCGGTCTCCTTCCGTGAGTAAATTGGTGACGACAATCCAGTTATAAACTTTTGCTTTCGCAGAGCGGGCCGCCTTTGCAAGAATGGGCTTGAGCGATTCACCGTTGATCTTGATATTCCACCGTCCACGGGGAATATAGTCTCCATTGTCGTCGCACAAAACGGGAAGGCCCCACTTTTCCACTTTTTTGACACAATACTCAAAAAGTTCCGACATGGATTGCACCAGGTCTTCCCGGATCAAACCGCAGGAATCGGAGCGGACATAGCGCACAAAACTTTCGGGCGTTTCTCCCTTGTTCAAATAGGCATTGATGGCATTCATTCCTCCTGCAAGGCAACCGCTTCGGTCGATATGGGCTTTTTCCAGGATGGTGACTTTGTATTGGGGAAAACGCTCACGTGCCTCAACCGCCGCCATACAACCGGCCGTCCCTCCGCCGATGATTAAGATATCCGTTTCAATAGTCTGCCGTTCTATCATTTTTTTTCTGTGCCTCTTTTTAGTTAGCCCCTGGTATTATTCAGCCACTTTCATGATAAGTCGCTTCAAATATGAAACATAGGAACCCTTTGTTCTTCTTTCTCTCTTTTTCTTTCAGAAAGTGACTCGAAACTGATTGCATGGAGCTGCGCTTTGATTGTTTCATTCATCTCGCTCCAGACCTCTCTGAGAACAAGGCGGCTCGTCCCTGCCTTTCCATTTTCCCCGACAGTAGAATCAATCACGGAAATGGGTCCATCCACAGCCTGCAAGACTTCCCCTAAAGAGATCTGCTCCGGAGACCGGGCGAGAAAATATCCCCCGTGAGCACCTCGTACACTCTCGACCAGGCCTTTTTTTTTCAGCAGACTCATCACCTGCTCCAAAAAACGAACCGAAATCTCTTCGTTGCGGGCAATGGTCTTGACCTGCAATGGGCTTCCGTCAGCATGTAGCGAGAGTGATAAAATTGCGAGTACCGCGTATTCGCCCTTGGCTGAAAACTGCAACATAAATACCTTACTATTCCGATAGGAATTAAGTAGTTAGGGCTTTATAGCCAAACTTAGGGTCGATTGTCAAGAAAATATAATCCTCTCGCCCCCTTTTCTCCACCGAGAAAATAATCCCGCAATGGAGAACGGTTTCTTGACAGGAATTTAGGCCTATGGCATAGTTAGGAGGATTTTTCTATTCAGGATCTCGTTAAAAAAACCGACTTGGAGTTTAAAAAATGCCGCTTCGCGTCTTGTTGGCTGATGAAAATCTCGCTGTTCAAAAACTGGTTGGGATGACCTTCAACGAGGAGGATGTGACGTTCACCATCACGGATAACGGTCTTTCCGCCCTCGACATCGCGATCAAGCAACGCCCTGATCTCATCCTGGCCGACTACAAAATGGAAGGCCTGGATATTTGGACCTTTATAAAAAAAGCAAAACAAAAGCCAGACATCGCCAGCATCCCGATTGTCCTGCTTGTCGATTCCACTGAAACACATGATCCGGTCTATCTACAGTCCATAGGCGTTGAAGCTTTTTTAAAAAAACCCATCGACACGCAAGAATTGAAAGAGCGAATCAAGTCCCTGAGCCTCCTCTCTGAACCCGTAGATGAAGAGACCAGCGAAGTCTCGGGCCAGTCTGAGCTTTCTCAACATTTTACAAGTTCCGATGATGATTCGGATATGATCGCTGATCTTCTCGGCTGGTCAACTCCCGAAGATCATCCGCAGGCAGAATCAAGCGAAGCTGCTCCGGAAGAGGAGAAGCTGGAGCGAAGTGATCCTGAAATTCAAACGGAAGGCCCCGACGAGATTCAGATCGACCCGATTATTCAAAAAAGCGATCTTGCCCCTTTTGAAAAACAAGGAGAGGACTCAGAGTCAGCGGAAGTAAGGGCAGAGGCAACAGAAGAGCAGACTTCGGACCCAGACCTCTTCCCCTTTGAAACAGGAGGCTTCTTTTCGGATGAAGAGGCATTTCGCCCGATACTTGAAGAAACAGCTCAAGATACAGAGGAGAATGACCTGCTTCAGCCCCCGGCTTACGGAGAATCGATTGTCATCCCCCAACACGGAGACGATATCTTAAGGACTCATCAGGAACCCGAGATCGAATCTCCTCCCTTTGCTTTTGAGGAAAACGATCCCTTTGCACAAACCGAAGAGGCCGATTCAGGAGAAGACTTACTTAAAGCTGATCCGCTTGATGCTTCGCTGGACCTATCGGAGCAAAGTGCTCCCTTTGCGACAAGACCAGGAGAAAGCGAAACAGAAGAGACTAAAGAAGAGGAGATTCTCGCATCTCCACCGCCTCTCACAACGCTCCCCGAAGAACCGCCTACTGCAACTCAAGACCAATCGCAAGACCCATCCGATGAAACAGCCTATCCGGACCTGGGCGATGAACTGATCAGAAAAACGGTGAAGGAAACCGCTGAGCGAATTGTGAAAGCAATGTTACCCGGCCTGGTCAAATCATCTCTTTCTCACGAGATGATTGCTCCTATTGTGGAGGAGGTCGCATGGGAACTGATTCCCCCGCTCGCAGAAGCCGAGATCAAGAAAGAAATCAAACGCCTTCAGCCGGAAAAAGAAGAGTCCTAGCAGACACGTAAAATTTATCTCCCAGAAATCAATCAAAAACTCCGTATCTCATTAGTCTCGGTCATTTTTTTGCTTTATGCTCTAAGAGAGCGAGTCTCTTGCCTGTGAAATAAAACTTTTTACCTCAAGGCGGGTATTCACAGGGAAAAAACATCCGCCTGATTGAAAAAACAAGGCTCTTTGACAGGATAAGAGATAAACTGAATGAACGACAGAAAAAAGTCATAGAGCGTATGTTTCGAGAAGGGCTTGAGGGTTTCAAAGGCGGTTTGAGCGCAGAGAACTATATCAATATTACGGGCACATCCCGTGCCACCGCCACCCGCGATTCAAAGGGATATTTTACGGAAAACAGGCGAACTCAAAAGCACTCGGTATCGCTTGAATATTAAATTACGGAAGAAAGAACCTTACAAGAAGGAACAAGACAAATAAAATCAGCTATCAAGAGCCATTGTAACTTTCAAAAAACCACACAAACGTCCAAAATCAAGAAAGGTTCCCATGACCAATCCCCTACTCCAAAGCACCGCATTACCCCAATTTAGCAAAATTCAGCCTGAACACCTTGTTCCGGCAATTGAACATCTGATTTCTGCTTATCACGGCCAGGTCGAAGGCCTGTTGACGTCCAACACAACATATACCTGGAACAACCTCATTCATCCCTTGGAAGAGCTGGCAGAGAAACTGGATCGTGCCTGGTCTCCGGTGTCTCACATGAACGCAGTCGTCAACAGTGACGCCCTGCGCGAGGTCTACAATGCCTGCCTGCCGAAGTTGAGCAATCTTGCAACGGAGATGGGGCAGAACGAGGCCCTGTTTCAAGCCTATCAGCAGATTGCAGGCGGTCGTGAGTATAAAAAACTCGACCCGGCCCGAAAAAAGGTCATCGACAATGCCTTGAGAGATTTCAGGCTTTCCGGCGTTGATCTGAACCCCGCAGACAAGGCCCGCTACAAGGAGATCATGCAGGCGCTTTCTACTTTGGGTAGCACATTTTCCGACAACCTGCTGGATGCAACAAATGCCTGGAAAAAACAAATTACGGATAAGGAGCGACTTGCCGGTCTGCCGGAGTCGGCGCTTGCGATGGCAAAGCAGACAGCAGAACGGGAACAAACAGATGGATGGCTTTTTAATCTGGAATACCCCTCCTACCTTGCGGTCATGACCTATGCCGACGATCGTGCGCTACGCAAGGAGGTTTACACCGCCTATGTGACACGGGCCTCGGACGAAGGCCCTCACCCGGGGAAATGGGACAATGGCTCGGTGATGGAGGAAATTCTCGCACTTCGTCATGAAGCGGCGAAGATTCTGGGTTTTGCAAATTACAGCGCTTATTCGCTTGCGACGAAGATGGCGGATGAGGGCACGCAAGTTATTGCTTTTTTAAATGAATTGGCAGAGAAATCTTTAGCGGCGGCACACAAAGACAAGAATGAAGTTACGGCGTATGCCGAAGAACATCATGGCTTTAAAACGATGGCGGCATGGGATCTGCCTTATTATTCCGAGAAACTGAGATCGCATAAATACGCCCTGAGTCAGGAAGAGCTGAAACCTTATTTCTCTGTAGATGATGCCTTAAAGGGCCTGTTTTCTGTTGTCTCCAAACTTTACGGTCTCACGATTTCTCCGGTTGAAGGTGTCGACATCTGGCATGAAGATGTACGTTTTTTTGAAATCAAGGATCATCAGGGCTTAGTCCGGGGACAGTTCTATCTTGATCTCTATGCCCGGCCTCACAAGCAGGGCGGGGCCTGGATGGGAGACTGCGTCAGCCGTAAACGCTACGATGATGGACAGATTCAGACCCCTGTAGCCTTTTTGACCTGTAATTTTTCTCCCCCCGTCGGAGACGCTCCCGCCCTCTTTACCCATGACGAAGTCATTACACTCTTTCATGAATTCGGGCATGGTTTGCAGCATATGCTGACCAAGGTGGATATTCTGGGGGTCTCCGGCATTGCCGGTGTGCCTTGGGATGCCGTGGAACTACCGAGCCAATTTATGGAAAATTGGTGTTGGCAGCGTGAAGCCCTTGATTTGACCGCTCGCCATTATCTTACGGGTGAAAAACTACCGGAAGAAATGTTTAAACGTATGTCGTCGGCAAAGAATTTCCAATCGGCCATGCAAATGGTCCGGCAGTTGGAATTAGGCCTCTTCGATTTTCGCATCCACATGGACTACGACCCGGAGAAGGGGGGACGTATTTACGAAATTCTCGACGAAGTCAGGCAGAAGGTGGCTGTTGTGTTCCCCCCGGACTTCAACCGCTTTCCCCACGGTTTTTCCCACATCTTTGCCGGAGGGTATGCTGCGGGCTATTACAGTTATAAATGGGCAGAGGTGCTCTCTGCCGATGCCTTTTCACTCTTTGAAGAAGAGGGTATTTTCAACAGAGGAACCGGACTTCGTTTTATGCGGACGATTCTGGAACAGGGTGGAAGTCGTGACCCGATGTCGCTCTTTGTTGCATTCAGAGGACGAAAGCCGAGCATCAATGCGCTCTTGCGCCACAGTGGTCTACTGAGTCAATCAGATGGGGTCGATGATCGTGCAGATGGGGTCGATGATCTTGAAATCAGCCCGGGGTGGAGGGCTTCGATAGACGATTGAAGGAAATCTCTCGTAGGGATATCCTCGTCAATGAGCTTACCATTCCAAACCAGAATATCCAGGTCAATGGTTCTCGGTCCGTCTTTGTTTTCAGTCCGAATACGGCCAAGAGCATTTTCCAGATTGCGTAGCCAGGTTTTTAAATCGGCTCTGTTCAGATCGGTAAAAAAACGGATGGCGCCGTTGACGAAGTCATTTTGATCGGAAAAGCCTAGCGGCGCTGTTTTGAGTAAGGGGGATTGCGTAAGTCCTGTAAATTTTTCTTCGATCTGATCGATTGCTTTTTGGATATGCGGCATCGGGTCAATATTCGACCCCAGACCGACGATCACGTCATTTTTCATCGATAGTTGGTTTTGATCGTTCGACGACAATTGACACCGAGTCGGTCAAACGCAGTGCTCCCGGTTTTTCAACCTGGACCCGCACTGCCTGGGCCAAGGGAAAGGAGAGGGCAATGTCTGCGGTTTCCGATGCGATTCTTTCTACCAGGTTGAAATCATTTTTTTCGACATGTTCAATGACCTGATTCCGAAGCGATTTATAGTCAATTGTCTTATTAATATCATCTGAGCTTGCCGCTTCGCTACCGTCAAAAGTCAGCTGAAGGTTGATACTGACCTCCTGCCGGATCTTTTTTTCCCAGTCATACACACCGACGACCGTTCGAAGTCGCAGGTTTTCCATTTTTAGAATCATCATTTCCTCATCCAGTGCTTATTAAATTAGCTGCTGTCCACCATCCACGTAAAGTATTTCACCATTGATATAGTCTGACTGAACTAAATAATTCAGTGCACTCACGATATCACTCATTTGACCCGGTCTCTCCATCGGGGTCTCCCCTGCAAGCTCTTTTAAATAGCCTGAACGCGATTTTTCCGGGGCCAGAATTGCGCCGGGACAGATGCCGTTGACTCGAATTTTTGGCGCCAGTTCTTTAGCCAGGAGCAGGGTCATTTCTTTAAGGGCTTTTTTTGTAAGGGTATAGAGAAAATGCTCAGTCTGATATCTCGAAACGCGGGTATCCAGCATGTTCACAATTAAACCGTCCTCACACCTGCGTGAAAAGGCCTGTGACAGGAAAAAAGGGGCCTTCACATGGAGATCGATATTGTCATCAAAGTGTTCTTGATCTGCATCAACAAAACGAATCTTTTCAAAAATGGAGGCATTGTTGATGAGGAGGTCTAGTTGTCCAAATGTCTCAAAAGACTCGTCGATCAGCTGGCGATAACAGAGGTCTTTGCTCAGGTCTCCCTGGGAAAGCAAACAGCGCCGACCGATCTTTTCGATTTCTTTTTTTGTTTTGCGTGCATCCTCGATAGAGGCATTGAAGTGAAGCGCAATGTCGTAGCCTGCCGCAGCCAGGCTGAGACAGATGGCACGCCCTAATCGTTTAGCGCCTCCGGTGACAATCGCAACCTTGCTAATTCTATTCTCCCCGCAGGAGGATGCTGCTCCTGCTGCGCCAGACATGTGCCAGCTTACCCAAAATTTCTTTCATTAATTTAAAAACTTTTTGATGGGACATCATTGTCCTCAGCAGGATAAATCTTGACGAAATCCTACGTACCGGCCTTGACTTTGTCAAGTTTTCAGTAGAGCAAAGCATACCGATAAAATATTTTATTCCTTGTCGTTTAAATGATCTGCTTGCTCAATAAAATGGATGAGTGCCGCTGCGACTTCTTTCGGTTTTTCGATCTGTGGCAGGTGACCACACTCGGAAATCGCAACAACATCTACTCTCGGAAGTCGCGCTTCTAATCGCCTGCAATGTTCATCTGAAAGCCAGGCATCCTCCTTGCCCCACAGAATCAAAACCGATTGTTTAAGCTCTGGAAGTTTCCGGTCAATTTCCTTGATTTCTTCCGTCGAGATTAAGCGTAAAAATCGAAAAAGATTTTTACGCTTTCTGAGACTTGCGAAAGGCGCAATAACGCGCTCAAGAAGGGGTTCTGTCATGAAAGCTTTGTCGTAGAATGCCCGTGAAAAAATGCTTTTTGCGCATTTTTGTATTGCCGATTTTCGGAGAAGATAGGGGAGGATGAAGCCCATGATCGGTCTGCGAGCACCCGCTGCCGCCATCGGAACCTCCGGAAGCCCATAGGGGTTTAAAAGGACAATTTTCTTGATCCGACTCGGATGTCTTTGGGCGATGGCAAGTGAGAGGCCTCCCCCCATCGAGTTGCCAAGGAGCGTGACGCTCCCAAGTCCCTTGGCATCAAGAAAACGAATCACAGCATCGACCATACACGAGATGGACGATGGCCAGACTTCCGGCAGCGGGCTTTTGCCGAAACCAGGCAGATCAAGGGCATAGAGTTTAAATCGACCGGAGAGGTAGGGCGTCAAACGGGTCCATGTTTCAAGCGAATCGAAAAGGCCATGTAGCAAGAGGAGGGCAGGTCCATTTCCGGATTCAATCGAATAGAGAGCTGCAGTGCCAGTCAGTGGATTGTCTCGTTTTGTTTGTAGCTGGATCACTGTTTTTTTCTGCATCACAAGGAGAAGTTTTACAAGCGGATTTTTTTATTGTCAAACAAAACGCTTCTCCAAAAATAGTAGGGATACGGCATACCGTATCCCTAAGGGGTGACAAAAACCGTCAGTTTCAGAAGCAAACTACATAAACGCTCCATGATACTTGTTGGTTTTTCCTGTTTCCTGGAGAACTAAGTTATTGATTCTATGTTTGTTTACTCAGTGATGTTAGTGGATTTATAAAACGGAACAGTACGTGCATTACATGGAGAACCAGTACGCATCATCAATACACTCATAAGCAGTTTTAAGTGGGGTGCGGCGCGATTTAATGGTGATATTTTGTTTCTACCCTCCTAGAGACAAAATATCGCTTAACCATTGAATTTAGCCGCAAGGGGGTTCCGGACGAAAGTTCGGACCCCCTTTTTTTGTATCCGAAAAAAGGACACATCACTTGTCTTTGATCGTCCCTTAGTTTATAAGGAGGCCACCCTTTTGGACCGAATCAATATGGACGAGATTGTTGTTTTAATCACCTGCGCTTCAGAAGAAGAAGCCGAAAAAATAGCCCGTGGACTGCTTGAGAATCACTTGGCCGCTTGTGTCAACATTCTTCCATCCATCACCTCTCTCTTTTTATGGGAAGGAAAAATTCAGCGCGAGAAGGAGGTGTTCATGATCGCAAAAAGCCTCAAAAGCGCCTTTACCGCTCTTGAAAAAACCGTTAAGAAACACCACAGTTACGCGCTTCCTGAGATCATCGCCCTTCCGATTATTGCTGGGTCGGAAGCCTACCTGGACTGGATCAGAGTAAATACCCGCCCGGATCAGAACTTGTGAGTGATAGAAAAGCCCAGGGTGTTTCTGAGACAGCAATCGTACTGGAGATTTACGACCGACTCTACGCGGCCTTTGGCCCTCAGAACTGGTGGCCTGCGGACAGTCCTTTTGAGGTGATTGTCGGCGCGGTCTTAACACAGAACACCGCTTGGACGAATGTCGAAAAAGCAATTGCCCGCTTGCGGGAAAATGAACTGCTGGACACCGAAGCCATGATGCAGGTTCCGGAAGAAAGACTTGCCGAGTTGATCCGATCCAGCGGATATTACCGACTGAAAGCGCAGCGCCTCAAAGCAGTGCTTCGCTTTATTTTTCAATCTTACAACGGTCGCCTGGATCAGATGTTCAAAACAGAGGGAAGCGTTTTACGTCAAAAACTACTTTCTATAAAAGGACTCGGTCCTGAAACAGTGGACTCGATTCTCCTCTATGCAGGCGCTTTCCCTTTTTTTGTTGTGGATGCCTATACCCGGAGAATATTTTCCAGGCATGAGATGATCAATGAGAAACAGAGCTATCATGAAATCCAGAACTATTTCATGACCGGACTTTCGAACAAAACAAGGCTTTTTAATGAATATCATGCCCTCATCGTCCGGACAGCAAAGTCCTACTGCCACAAAATTTTACCGGACTGTGTCAGCTGCCCGCTTGGAACTCTTCCCGGCTTTGAAAAACAGATTAGGGAAACAAAATGAGCATTGAGTGGTATCCGGGACATATGCAAAAGGCCAAAAGGCTACTCAAAAAGGGAATGTCCCGTGTTGACCTTGTAATTGAAGTCCTTGATGCCCGGATTCCTTTCAGCAGTGAAAATCCTCTCATCTCCGAACTGACCGGCACACGGCCCTGTCTTAAAATTTTAAATAAAAGTGACCTGGCAGATCCAAAAATTACACAGGCCTGGCTCACAGAACTTGCGAAAAAACAGGGCGTAACCGCACATGCGCTGAGGGCACGAGATCTGAGACAGGCTCGCAAATTAATTGCTCTTTGTCGAGAACAGTTTCCTGACAGCAGCAAATCTAAGGCCATTCGGGTCATGATCATGGGGATTCCCAATGTCGGAAAATCGACCCTGATCAATACCTTGGCCGGTCGGGCAATCACAAAAGTCGGAAACGAACCGGCGATTACACGGCATCAGCAGCGCATAGACCTAGACAATGGCATTTGGCTTAACGATACCCCCGGTATTTTATGGCCCAGGATGGAAAGTGAAGAAAGCGGCTATCGACTGGCGGCAATCGGGTCGATCAAGAATAGCGCGATGGACTACGAAGATGTCGGGTATTTCGCCGCCGCATTCATGCTTCAATGCTATCCCGACGCGCTGAGAAGACGTTATCAGTTCAAAGAAATTCCTCAAGGGGAAACGGCACTTTTAGAGGCGATCGGTCGGAAACGGGGTTGTTTGCGCACAGGAGGGATCGTTGATTTGCACAAGTCGGCAATCGTACTGCTGCAAGATCTTCAGAGCGGGGCCTTGGGGAGAATCAGCCTGGAAAGACCGACGGTGCCGTCAGGCTTAATCGTAGGCATCCCCACTAGCCCTTAGTCTCTAGAATTTCCGCAGTACGAGCAGCTTTGACAATCACTCCTGTGGAGCGACGGCTCATATATCGTTGCTGATGGTAGCCCAGTACGAGTTCCCATGCATCAAGCGGATAAAGCCTCACCAAGGGAAGTGCGACATCCTGTAACATCCATCGGCCATGCCGTTCATCTTCCTTAATATGAAGGCTCCAGTAAGACATTGCCGCATTGGAGAAACCCAGGCGCGTAGCGGCGGCGAGATAGGGTCGAAAGCCTCCGGGAACCGACACCTCCGTATAGAGCAATCCACCCATATAACGGAGAAAATAGCGTTTGCGCTCTGAGAGCAGGAAACTATGATTGATCCCGGCAAGTACCTGCCAGGGGACAACATCAAAATAAGCTTCCGGCTCGGTGTTCATATCAAGTACGGTCATCATCATTTTGAAGTAGGAAGAATGTTTGCTAGAGCATTTTCCGTTGCCGTACTCCTCTAAGAGCAAGCGGGTTAGGATAGAGTGAATCTCGTTATTGGCGCCAGCCAAGATACGTGAGAGTTGACTGGCTTCAACCAGCGCATCAAGTGAGGCGATTTCTAAAAGCCGACGGTATCCGGCTCGACCGACCTGATCACGAAAAAAAAGATCAGATTCGGAAGTCTCTGGACTCAGGTCATGTAGAACATTCTCTTTAAGGATTTCTTGTACATCGACATTCTGAAAGGCTTCAAGGTCGAATTCCTTTAATTCCCAAGCCTGCCAGGCAGTTTCAATTTTATTTCGGATGCCGAGAATATAAGGTGAGCGCTCATTATCATAGTGACGCAGATCGTCATACCAGAAAAATTTCATCCTGTTAATGTAGTAAAGCAGTCGTTGCAAAAATAAATGTGCGCGATCAGATTCAGGATTCTCATCTTTTTGGAAAGCAATCGTGACTGCAGCCTCTACGCTGCTCTCAATAGAATGTGTAAGAGGCTGAAGTGTATAAAGATTTCTATCTAAATCTTCTGTTTTTAGAAGGGATAAAAATACCTCTTCGGCTTTATCATAGTCGCACTGAGCCTGAGTACAAAGCATCGTCTCAACTGCGGTATCTGGCGTTTCTCTTTCAATCTCTTTCATTATTTACTCCGGAACCGAGGTAACAAAACAGGGAGATTCTATCATCTAATCTGACTCAGTTCTTGCGAATTTTTATATTTAGGGCTTGCTGAAAAAGTCAGGCCCGCTTACCCCTCAGAAGGAGCACAGCGATTTCGTGAGAAAAATTTCTCACGTTTTTCTGATCTGATCCTTCACTCATGTCACTCGGAAGCACATAAGCGGCATCTTTTGT